>NZ_JBIVXV010000005.1:0-395822 GCF_044769385.1 Streptomyces sp. NPDC090445
GGCATGGGCGTCAGGACCACAGCGGCCGTGATCGTCGCGATCGGTGACGGCGCCACCTTCCCCACCGCCGGACACCTCGCCTCCTACGCCGGACTTGCCCCCGCCACCAAGTCCTCGGGAACCTCCATCCGCGGCGAGCACGCACCCCACCGCGGCAACCGGCTCCTCAAACGCGCCCTGTTCCAGGCCGCGTTCGCCGCGATCGGCTGCAAGTCCGACCCGTCCTCCCGGACCTACTACGACCGCCAGCGCGCACGCGGCAAGACCCACACCCAGGCCATCCTCCGCTTGGCCCGCCAGCGCGTGAACGTCATCCACGCGATGATCCGCACCGGTGCCCTCTACGAACCACGCACCCCCGACGACGTCGACCTCGCCGCCTGACGACCCCACCCCCGGCCACCCCCGGACCCCACACGCCCGCCCACCGGCACAGCCACGGCCCGGCCTGCCGGCAGCCGGGCTGCCCATCACGCACCCGATCCGCCGGGAACGTCCCGCTTCGCGGGACGTTCCCGGAAACCAGGATTAACCCCCACGAAGCGACCCTGACGGGTTGACCAAACAGATAGGGGCACCCCCCCGTGCCGCCGGGATGTCCGGCCGGGCGGCCGGCCGTGGCCGTGTCCGTGGCCGTGGCCGTGTCCGTGGCCTTGTGGCCGTGCGGGGCTCTGGTGACACTGCGTGCGGTGTACGTAACTAGGATGGTGGCGAGGTGATGAGCAATGACACCCAGCGGGCGCCCCGCTGAACCCGAAGTGATCTGGACCCGCCCGCAGCGCGCCGGCCGCGGACCCCGGCCCGCCCACACCCGCGAGTCGATCGCCGCCGAAGCGGTGCGGATCGCCGACGCCGAGGGGATCGACGCCGTCTCCATGCGGCGCGTCGCCGCGGGCATCGGCGCCGGGACGATGTCCCTGTACAACTACGTGCCGCGCAAGGAGGACCTGTACGAGCTGATGGTCGACGCCGTCAGCGCCGAGTACGAGCTGGCCGCCCCGACCGGCGCCTGGCGGGCCGACCTGCTGGCGCTGGCCCGCCAGACCCGGCAGCTCATGCACCGCCACCCGTGGCTGCCCCGGCTGCTGACCCCGGTCTACGGATTCAGCCCGAACGCCCTGCGCTACCTGGAGCACAGCCTGGCCTGCCTGGCCCCGCTGCAGCGGCCGGGCGCCGAGAAGCTGGAGCTCGTCGCGTCGGTCAACGGCTCGGTGGCGACGTTCGTGGCGGGGGAGCTCGCCATGGCCGAGCGGGCCCGGGCGCTGCCCTGGGGCGAGGCCGAGGAGACCGCGGTGCGCGCGGCCTGGCTGGGCACGGCGCTCGCGACCGGCCGGTACCCGCTGCTGGGGGCCGCACTGGCGGACGCGTACCCGGTGGCGGAGGCGGCCGCGGACATGGACGCGGTGTTCGACCGCTCGGTGAACCGGCTGCTGGGCGGCTGGGAGACCGACTGAGGGGGCACGGCGCGTCCGCGTCCGTGCCGCCGGCGCCGGCCTCGGATCCGCCCTTGGCCCCGGCCCCGGCTCCGGCCCCGGCTCGGGTCAGAGAAGGGCGAACTGTCCGCCCGGGCCCTCCTCCCGGTGGTCCAGTACGGACGCCGGCCGCCGCGACCAGTCCGGCGCAGGCAGCACCCCCGCCGCCGTCAGGCCGGCGCGGGACAGCAGCGGGCCCGGCGTGAACGCCTCCCGCTCCGGGGCCAGATCGGCCAGCAGCGCCAGGGTGGTCACCAGGGCCAGCAGCTCGGAGGTCCAGGCCTGCGGCCACTCGGCCGGGCCGAGCGCGTCCAGCCCCTCGGCGCCGGGGTCCCGGTGTGCGCAGCGGGCGTCGAACCAGGCCCGGAGCACCCGCGTGCCCGCGCCCGCGCCCCCGGACGCCGCGGGCGCGCCCGGCATCTCGTACTCCCAGGCGGTCCGCGGCACCGGGGAGACGGTCCCGGACCCGAGGCTCAGCGTCTCGGTCTCCGGATCCCAGTCGAGCCCGTCGGGCCAGGCCCGGATCGCCGAGCGCACGTACGGCCGGCGCCCGCCCGGCAGCCGGGGCGGCTCGCCGCCGGCCACCCCGCGCACCTGGACCGCGAGCAGCCGCCGGCCGAGGTCCAGCCCGGCACGCCAGCGCTCCGGGTCGGCGGTGAGCGGCACCTCGTGGCCGCGCGGGCCCGGCCGGCCCGCCGCCAGGATCCAGCACAGCACGTCCTGCGGGGCGACCGGGCCGCCGTAGCGGTCGGCCAGCAGCGGCAGCAGGCCCGGCGTGAGGTTCGGCTCGGCGCCGCCGGGGCGCCGGTGCAGCGGGCGGATCCCGCCCAGCCGGCCCGCCGGGAGGTGCCGGGTCACGAGCAGGCCCGGGCCGGGGGCGGGGCGAGCGGAGCCGGTGGCGGGAGCGCCGGAGCGGGCGTGGGAGCCGGGGCCCGTACCCGCCGCCGGGGTCTCGACGGTGAAGAGCTGGTCCCCGTCCAGGACCCGCCACAGCTGCGGCCGGGAGGCGTCGATGAGCCGCTGGTCGGGCAGCAGCCACTGCTCGTCGAAGGGGGTGTACAGCACCCGCACCGGCTCCGGGCAGGGGCCGGGCGCGTCGGCGAAGCCGGCGGTGGAAGCGGAGCGCTGCCCGGGCAGGGCGGCCGCCCCGGCGGCGGCCGACCGCAGCCGGGTCGGGCGGAACAGCCGCTCCCGCTCGGCCCCTTCGGCCCCGGCCAGGACCGACCAGCGGGTCCGCAGGGCCGCCGGATCGGGTGCGGCGATCCAGGTGCGGCCGAGGCGCAGGCCGCTCACGGCCCAGGGCATCAGATCGTCCAGCAGCGGTACGTCGTCGCTCACCCGGCAGATGGTAGCGAGGCGCCGCAGGGGCGGGGACGGTACGCGGAGCTGCGCCCCCGCCCAGGCGTTACGCTCCTTGTGTACGGAATATGTGGAATCTGCGGATGCGGGGAGTGGTCATGAGTCAGTACGACGAATACTCGACTCCGTCGCAGGCCGAGGGCGAGCGGCTCGACGAGGACATGGACGAGAAGGAGCGCGCGGCCCACCACCACCCGGACACGATGCGCACCACGCCCTCACAGGCGGAGGGCGAGCGCACCGCGGACGAAGACGAGAAGTAGCCCCCCGGCCCCGGCCCCAAACCCGGGCCCCGGCCCCAGGTCGGCGGCTTGCCGGATCGCGGGGTCTCCGGCATGCCGGATCGCGGCGGGCACCCGGGTCGGTGCCGGGCGGGCGCCCGGCTCAGTGGGCGTCGACGGTCACCGTGAACGAGAACCGGTCGCCCCGGTACCGGATCCGCGCCACGTCCACGACCCGGCCGTCCTCGTCGTACGTCACGCCCGTGTAGTGCAGGATCGGGCTCAGCAGCGGTACTTGGAGCAGCTCGGCCGTCTCCGGGTCGGCGAGCCGTGCCTCCACGGTGTCCGTGATCCGGCTGATCCGCACCCCGACGACATCGCGCAGCACCTTGGTCATCGGCCAGCGTGCCAGGTCCTCCAGGTCCACCGCCTCCGCGATCTCGGCGCGGACGGCGTTCTCCGCCCAGTTCGTCGGCTCGCCGCTCTCGCCGTCGTGCCGCAGCCGCCGGTACGTGACCACCTCCGCCGTGTCCGGGAAGTGCTCCAGCAGCTCCCCGGACACCGGGGTCCGCTCGCGGCCGAGCACCGTCGTACGGTCGCCGGACTGCTGCGCCACGATCGCGTCGACCGAGCCCAGCAGCCGCACCGGGGCCCCGCGCCGCGCGCCCGGTTCGATGAAGGTGCCGCGCCGCCGGTGCCGGCTGATCAGCCCCTCGCCCTCCAGCTCCTTCAGTGCCTGGCGCATCGTCAGCACGCTCACCCCGTAGTGCTCGGCGAGCTGCTCCTCGGTGGGCAGGCGCAGCGAGGCGTCCGGGGTGCGGCCCAGTATCGAGGCGCGCAGCGACTGTGACACCTGGTACCAGAGCGGCAGCTTCCGGTTGAGCACCAGGGAATCGGGAGCGAAGGCGGTCACGGTCGGTCTCCGTATGGACGGGGCGTCGGGCGTTCGGCCCCTCCCACTCCCCGCGGCAGCGGGCCGGGGGAGGGGCCGGGGGGCATCTTAGGCGCGGAAGTGGCGCTCCAGCCCCTGCCAGACATCGTCGTACGCGGGCTGGAGGTGGCCGGCGCCGGCCGCCTGGTCGGTGACGGCGATCGGCCAGCGGGTCTCGAACATGAAGGCCAGGCCGTCGTCGATCTTCTGCGGCTTCAGCTCGGCGGCGCTGGCCTTGTCGAAGGTCTCCCGGTCCGGGCCGTGCGCCGACATCATGTTGTGCAGGGAGCCGCCGCCGGGGACGAAGCCCTCGGCCTTGGCGTCGTAGGCGCCCTCGATCAGGCCCATGTACTCGCTCATCACGTTGCGGTGGAAGTACGGCGGGCGGAAGGTGTCCTCGCCGACCAGCCAGCGCGGCGCGAAGACCACGAAGTCGACGCCCGCCAGGCCGGGGGTGTCGGAGGGCGAGGTCAGCACCGTGAAGATCGACGGGTCCGGGTGGTCGTAGCTGATGGAGCCCAGGACGTTGAAGCGGCGCATGTCGTAGACGTACGGGGTGTGCGTGCCGTACCAGGCGACCACGTCCAGCGGGGAGTGGTCGTACGTCGCGGACCACAGGTTGCCGCAGAACTTGTTCACCACCTCGGTCGGGCGGTCCTCGTCCTCGTACGCCGCCACCGGGGCCCGGAAGTCCCGGGCGGCCGCGAGGCCGTTGGCGCCGATCGGGCCGAGGTCCGGCAGTTCGAAGGGGGTGCCGTAGTTCTCGCAGACGTACCCGCGGGCGGTGTCGTCGAGCAGCTCGACGCGGAAGCGGACGCCGCGCGGGATCAGGGCCACCTCGCCCGGCTTCGCGGCGAGCAGGCCGAGCTCGGTGCGCAGCAGCAGGCCGCCGCGCTCCGGGACGATCAGCAGCTCGCCGTCGGAGTCGCTGAACACCCGGTCCGTCATGTCGGCGTTGGCGGAGTAGAGGTGGATCGCCATGCCGGAGCGCTGCGTGGCGTCGCCGTTGCCGCCGAGCGTCCACAGGCCGGAGAGGAAGTCGGTGCCCGGGGCCGGGTCGGGCGCCGGGTTCCAGCGCAGGCGGTTGGGGTCGGCCGGGGCGTCGGTGAAGGGGGCGGTGCGCAGGGCGCCGTTGTCGATCCGGGTGAACGGCGGGTGCGCGGCCGAGGGGCGGATCCGGTAGAGCCACGAGCGGCGGTTGTGCTTGCGCGGCTCGGTGAACGCGCTGCCGCTGAGCTGCTCCGCGTAGAGGCCGAGGGGGGCGCGCTGGGGCGAGTTGCGGCCTGCCGGGAGGGCTCCGGGGACGGCCTCCGAGCTGTGCTCGTTGCCGAACCCGGTGAGGTACTCCAGGGCCTCGGCCGTCTTCCTGGCCTGCTCGCTCATGGCTGCTTCCACTCTGTCGAAGGAATCCTATGGCTGACAGTAGGATTCCGCGCCGCGCGCGTCAATGGCGTTCTGCGGCGGCCCGCACCGGCCCGCACCGGCCCGCACCGGCCCGCACCGGCCCGCACCGGCCCGCACCGGCCCGCACCGGCCCGCACCGGCCCGCACCGGCCCGCACCGGTCCGGTGCGGATCCGGCGGGGGAGGAGGGGGCGGGGGAGGGGGTCGGGGCGTCGCCGGAGATTGGGCGTGCCGCGGGGGCTCACAAAACATGAACATTGCTCTACTCTCGCGCGCATGTCGTGGACCCCGTGGAACCGCAGGTTCCCTGCCGTGCCGGCGCCGCCCCTCACCGCCCCCGCCGCCGCCCGCCCCACCACCGCCCCCGCCACCGTCCCTGCCGCCGTCGTCGCCCTCCTCCTGGCCTTCCTGGCCCTCCTCGCGGCCGCGCCCGCAGCCCGCGCGCACGAGGAGCGCCCCGTGACCTTCCCGGACGGCTCCGGATCCGTACCGCAGTACCGCGCGACCGAGCCCGACCTGCTCGTCTGCAAAACCGACCGGCCCGCCTTCGAACGCCGGATCGCCGCGTTCCCCGCAGACCTGCGGCAGCGCAACCTCACCCTGTACGAGCGCTGCGAGAAGACCGGCTACCGGCACCTGCAGGAAGCCGTCGACGCCGTCGACCGGCCCGGCATGAACATCGCGATCCTCCCCGGCCTCTACGAGGAGGAGCCGTCACTGCCGCAGCCGGCGGGGGAGTGCGCCGCCCTGAAGGCCCCCGACTCCGCGCTCGGCTACCAGATCCTGTCGTACGAGCAGCAGGCGCGGTGCCCGCACAACCAGAACCTCGTCGCCATCCTCGGCAAGAAGAACCTGCAGATCGAAGGCACCGGCGCGACCCGGCTGGACGTGATCGTCGACGCGAGGTACCAGAAACTCAACGCCATCCGCGCCGACAAGTCCGACGGCATCTACTTCCGCAACTTCACCGCCCAGCGCACCACCTTCAACTCCCTGTACGTCCTCGCCGCCGACGGGTTCGTCATCGACGACGTACTGACCCGCTGGAACGACGAGTACGGCTTCCTGACCTTCGCCAGCGACCACGGGCTGTACAAGAACTGCGAGTCGTACGGGAACGGCGACTCCGGCATCTACCCCGGCAGCGCCTCCGACATCAACGACGGCCGCGGCTACGACGTCCCCCGCTACTCCATCGAGATCACCGGCTGCCGCAGCCACCACAACATGGTCGGCTACTCCGGCACCGCCGGGGACTCGGTGTGGGTGCACGACAACGAGTTCGACCAGAACATGGGCGGCGCCTCGATGGACAGCGCCTTCCCCGGGCACCCCGGGCTCCCGCAGAACCACGCCAAGTTCGAACGGAACCTGATCCACGACAACAACCAGGACTACTACCGGTACGTCGCCGACGGCACCTGCGCCAAACCGCCGGTCGAGCGCGGCTACGAGCAGGGCGTGGTCTGCCCGCAGATCTCCATGCCGCCGGGCACCGGCATCATCACCGCGGGCGGTAACTGGAACATCTACGAGCACAACTGGGTGTACGGGCACAGGCGCGCCGGCTTCTTCCTCTCGGCCGTGCCCGCGTTCATCCGGGGCGAGGAGGAGTGGTCCAAGCAGACCGACACCTCGCACCACAACCGGTACGCCGCCAACATCCTCGGCAGGGACAAGTCCGGCGCCGCCCGCCCCAACGGCATGGACGTGTGGTGGGACGGCCAGGGCCGCGGCAACTGCTGGCAGCCCGGCCCCGACGGCTCCACCCCGGGCACGCTCCCGGAATGCGGGGAGCGCCGGGGCACCGTGTCCGGCGGCTCGCACCGGCTGGTCGGCGAACCGGTGAAACTCGCCCAGCTGCTCGTCTGCGCCGACTACAACGTGCAGGCCCGGCGCCTCCCGGCCGGCTGCGACTGGTACGGGGCGCGCGGCCCGGCCCGGGTGGAGACCCAGATCGCGCTGGCCGCGGCCCTGGCGCTGCTGCTGGTCGGCGGAGTGCTGTGGTGGCGCCGCCTGCGGCACTCCCGCCTGGGCGCGGCCGCCTCGCTGCTCGGCCTGGCCGGGCTGGCCCTCGACGTGGCCGGCTCCACCATGCCGCTCACCCCCACCGCCGTCCCGGCACTCGCCCTGCTCCTGCTCGGCCTGTGGTGGACGGGCGCCGGCCTCGCCCTGCGCGCCGACCGCCCCTGGCTGGCACGCCTCACCCTGTTCCTGGCGGGGCTGACCCTGCTCGACGCCTTCGACAAGGCCGTCCTGATGATCCCCTGGACCCCGGTCAGCCCCGCCTGGGCCCGCGCCCTGACCGCCGCCGTCTGGATCCTCTGGGCCGCCGCCGCCTCCACCCGCCGCCCCACCCACCCCCAACCAGCCCCCACCCCCGCCTGACCGCCTACCCCCGCCGTACAGGACCGGACCCGGGCGCGCACCCAGCCACCGGAGGCGGGAGCCGCCAAGGCGGGGCCCACCAGGGCGGGGCCCGCCAAGGCGGCGCCCAGCAGGGCGGGGCCCACCAGGGCGGGGGCTGCCAAGGCGGGGCCCGCCATCCACCCGCAGCCCGCCAAGCGCGACGCCTGCCACCCACCCGCAGCCCGCCAAGGCGAGCCCGGCGCAGGAACGGCCAGCCAGGGCGGGCGGGCCCGCCGCACGAACGGCACGCCAAGGCGGGCCTGCCGGGCCGCACTCCCGATTGCCCGTAGGGCCCGCCGCCGAACACCACCACCCCAACCCCCACCAGAAGGCCCCGCTCACAGCCCCGGGAGCCCACGCCAAGCCGACGAGACGGGCGTACGCACATCGGACCCAGGCGCGCCCGTGCCACACCCAAGGCCGCCCGCCGGGTTCGCCGGGGTGACGCCCGCCGGCCCCGCGCCCAGCCGACAGGGCGGCAGCGACCGCCGACCCGCCCGAGCGCCCCGACCCCAGGAGACCGCAGTGACCACCTACTCCGCAGCCCCCTCCGAACGCCCCGACAACCACGCCGGAACCGCTCCGCACTCCCCGAGGGGCGACCGGGATGCCCGCCCCCGACGCGAGGCACCCCTCGGGCCGGTCGGCGGCCCCTCGGCCTCGGCCCCGTCAGGCCCGCCCGGCGGCGGCGGTCGGACGAGCAGGGGCTGTCCGGCAGGCGGCGACGGGCGGGCGGCGGACGGCGGGCCTCCGGCCGGCCGCGGCCACGGGGGCGGCCGGGTCGGCGGTCCTGCCCGGGACGGGGGCGCGCGCGGGTCGGCGCGGGTCGGCCGGTCGGGTGGGGAGCCGTGGGGCGGGAGCACGGAGCCCGGGCGGCTGCCAGCAGCGGAGAGCGGCGGGGTGGTGCGGGTCGGGCCGGCGGGCCGGGAGCCGTGGGGCCGGGGTGCGGATGTCGGGCAGCGGTCGGTGGCCGGTCGCGGCGGGGCGGCGGCGAGGGGTCGGCGCCAGGTCCGGCGGGGCGCGGTGCTGCTGGCGGTCGGGGTGCTGGTCGGCGGTGCCGTGGCGGGCTGCGGGGGCCGGGCCACGACCCACCACAAGCCCGGCACCAGCCACGAGCAGGCCACCGGCAGCGCCGGAACGCTGCTCGACACCCGCGACGGCACCGGCCACCGCCTCCGCGAGGTCCCCGCCGAGGGCGCGCCCCGGGTGCGGGTCACCGTCCACCCCGACTCCGAGGACGGCTGGAACCTCCAGCTGGCGGTGGAGAACTTCCGGTTCACCCCGGAGAGCGCCGGCGGCGCCGCCCTCCCGGGCGGCGGCCACGCCCACCTGGAACTCGACGGCCGCAAGCTGGCCCGCGTCTACGGCCCCTGGTACCACCTGCCCGCGGCGCAGGTGGCCGAGGGCCCGCACACCCTGACCGTCCGCCTCTACGCGGACGACCACACCGCCTGGGCGGTCGCCGGAAAGCCGGTCGAGGGCACTGCCCAGCTCTCCGCGGCCGCCGCGGGCACGCCCGGCGGCCACAGCCACGCGGCACCCCCGCCCGGATCCCCGTCCGCATCCCCGTCCGCATCTGCTCCCGCGCAGGTGGACCGCGCGGTCACCATCACCGTCCGCGACGGCAAGGTCGTCCCCGCCCCCGGCCGCACCGAGCTCAAGCGCGGCGAGCGCGTCGCCCTGCGCGTCACCAGTGACCGCGCGGACACCCTGCACGTCCACGGCTACGACAAGGAACTCGCCCTGCCGGCAGGCCAGGAGGCCACCCTGGTCCTGACGGCCGACCGCACGGGCCTGTTCGAGGTCGAGACCCACGAGTCCCGTCTCGTACTGACCCAGCTCCTCGTCCGATGACCCCGCCCGTGCCCCTGCCCCCGTACGCGCAGGCGGTGGCCTGGCCGGGCGCCGTCCCCGACGGCCGGGGCGTGGTCCTGGACCCGGCCGCCGCGGACCCGCTCACCGCGCTCGCGCACGGCATCGGCTCCCAGCACGATCTCCCGATCTCTCCCTTCTACGCGTTCGCCGGCGCCTTCACCGCACTCTTCGTCTCCTTCCTCGCCCTCGGCCTGCTGTGGTCGTCCTCCCGGTTCCGCGGCGACCGGTCCGGCCTCGCCCTGCCGGCCGGCCTCCAGCGGGCCGCCGACGCGCCCGCCACCCGCGCCGCTCTCCGCGGGCTCGGCCTCGCCGCCTTCCTGGCCCTGCTCGCCTCCCTCCTCCTCGCTCCCGACGACCCCGACCGCAACCCCGGTCCCGGTGCCGTCTACGTCCTCTTCTGGGTCGGCCTCGTCCCCGCCTCCCTCCTCCTCGGCCCCGTCTGGCGCCTCCTCAACCCGCTGCGCACCCTGCACCGCCTGCTGCACCGTCTCCTGCACCGCCTGCGGATGCCCCCGCGCCGGCCCGGCCCCCTTCCCGCCCGGCTCGGCCAATGGCCCGCCGCCGCCGGATTGCTCGGCTTCACCTGGCTCGAACTCGCCGCCCCCGATCCCGCATCCACCACCTCCCTCCTGATCGCCCTCGCCGCCTACACCGGCGCCCACCTCGTGCTCGCCGCCCGTTTCGGCGAGCACTGGTTCGACGACGGGGACGCCTTCGAGGCGTACTCCGCCCTCCTGGCCCGGCTCTCCCCCCTCGGCCGCCGCAACGACGGCCGGCTCGTGCTCCGCAACCCCTTCCACGGACTCGACGCGACGCCCGAGCGGCCCGGACTCGTCGCCACCGTCTGCGTCCTGCTCGGCTCCACGGCCTACGACGGCTTCAGTGACAACCCCGCGTGGATCGACACCCTCCAGACCTCCCCCCTCGGCCGCACCCCCACGGCCACTCTCGGACTGCTCGCTTCCGCCGCCCTCGTCGCCACCCTGTACTGCCTGTGCGCGGCGGCCACCCGCCTGGTCAGCGGCCCGCACCCCGGACCGCTCACCGCCTTCGCGCACTCATTCGTGCCGATCGCGCTCGGCTATCTCATCGCCCATTACTTCTCCCTCTTCGTAACCGAAGGACCACGCACGGTAAGCATGGCACTCGGCACTGACAACGGCCCCGATCCCTTGTCCCCCTTGGGTTCCGGCGGCCTCGCCGCCCTCCAGGTCATCGCCGTCGTCACCGGCCACGTCCTCGGTGTGGTCGCCGCCCACGACCGGGCCGTACGGCTCTTCCCGCCGCACCGGGCCGTCAGCGGACAGCTCCCCATGCTCGCGCTGATGATCACGTACACCCTGGGCGGCATCGGCCTCCTGCTGAACTGAGGCCGTGATCCGAACCGAGCCCGCGACCCGAAACGAGGCCGCGGCGGACCCGCGTCCGGGACGGCGGCTGAAACCGCGCGCCCGGAGCGGCATGATGGACCCCGTGCCGCCCACCCACCCCTTGCGTCGTACGCCCGTCCAGCGGCGCAGCGCCGAACGGCTCGCCCGGATCCTCGACGCCTGCGCCGAACTCCTGGACGAGACAGGGTACGAGAACCTCAGCACCCGGACCGTGGCCCTGCGCGCCGGCGTGCCGATCGGCTCGGTCTACCGCTTCTTCGGCAACAAGCGCGCCATGGCCATCGCCCTCGCCCACCGCAACCTGGACCGCTACGCCGAGGCCATCGCGGAGCGCCTCGCCGACCTCCCGGCCGACGACTGGCGGCCGGTCGTCGACGCCGTGCTGGACGAATACCTCGCCATGAAGCGGACCGTCCCCGGTTTCGCGCTCGTCGACTTCGGCGTGCCTGCCCCGCCCGAGGACGGCCCCGCCGCCGACCCCAACCGGCTCGTCGCCGTACGCCTCACCGAACTCCTCGCCGGGCACCTGGGCCTGAGCCCGGACCCGGACCTGGAGCGGGCGGTCCTCGTCGCCGTCGAGGCCACGGATGCGCTGACCAAGCTGGCCTTCCGCACCGACCCGGCCGGTGATGCGGCGATCGTGGCGGAAACCCGCGCGATGATGCACGCCTACCTCGCCCGCGTCCTCGACTGACTCTTCCCGCAGGCAGGCAGGCAGGCAGGCAGGCAGGCAGGCAGGCAGGCCGCCCGCCTGCCTGCCCGCCCGTCCATCCGTCCGGTCCGGTGCGGTCCGGGACTTCCGCCCGCGCGGATCTCCCCGGCGTGCCTACCGGTCGGTATGCTCGGTGCGCCCGCGTGCCCGTGTCGCAGCCCGACGCCCCTGGGAGGGCCCATGCCCCGCACCGCCCTGCGCATCTGCCCCCTCTGCGAAGCCACCTGCGGCCTCACCCTCACCATCGACGGCACTGCCGTCACCGGCGCCCGCGGCGACCGCGACGACGTCTTCAGCCGCGGTTTCATCTGCCCCAAGGGAGCGGCCTTCGGTGCGCTCGACTCCGACCCCGACCGGCTGCGCACCCCCCTCGTCCGCCGCGGCGGACGGCTCCGCGAGGCCGGCTGGGACGATGCCTTCGAGGCCGTCGCCACCGCCCTTCCGGCCCTCGTGCAGGAGCACGGCGCCCAGTCCGTCGGCGTCGTCCTCGGCAACCCGAACGTCCACACCATGGCCGGCGCCCTCTACCCGCCACTGCTCCTCAAGGCCCTCGGCACCCGTAACCTCTTCACCGCCAGCACCCTCGACCAGATGCCCAAGCACGTCTCCAGCGGGCTCCTCTTCGGCGACCCCTTCGCGATCCCGGTCCCCGACCTCGACCACACCGACCTCCTGCTCCTCATCGGCGCGAACCCCGTCGAGTCCAACGGCTCCCTGTGCACCGCCCCCGACTTCCCCGGCCGGCTCAAGGCGCTGCGGGCCCGCGGCGGCACCCTCGTCGTCGTCGACCCGCGCCGCACCCGCACCGCCCGCCTCGCCGACCGCCACCTCGCACCCCGCCCCGGCAGCGACGCCCTGCTGCTCGCGGCCCTCGCGCACACGCTGCTCGCCGAGCGGCTCGCCGCCCCCGGAGCCCTCGGAGAACGCCTCCTCGGCCTCGGGGAACTCGCCGACGCCCTCGCGCGTTTCACCCCCGAGGCCGTTGCACCCGCCTGCGACCTCACGGCCACCGAGATCCGCACCCTCGCCCGAGACCTGGCGGCCGCACCCACCGCCGCCGTCTACGGGCGGATCGGCAGCTGCACCGTCGCGTACGGCACCCTCGCGAGCTGGCTCGTCGACGTACTCAACATCCTGACCGGCAACCTGGACCGGCCGGGCGGCGCCCTCTTCCCGCTCCCTGCCGCCGGCCCGCGGCCCCGCCCCGCGGGACCCGGCAAGGGCTTCGCCACGGGCCGCTGGCGCAGCCGGGTCAGCGGCCACCCGGAGGCCAAGTCCGAACTGCCCATCGCCGCCCTGGCCGAGGAGATCGAAACACCGGGGGAGGGCAGGATCCGTGCCGTGGTCGCCATCGCCGCGAACCCGGTACTGTCCGCCCCCGACGGACGGCGCCTCGACGCGGCCCTGGCCGGGCTCGACTTCATGGTCAGCGTCGACCCGTACCTGAACGAGACCTCGCGCCACGCCCACGTCGTGCTGCCGCCCCCGCCGCCCTCGCAGAGCGCGCACCACGACTTCGCCTTCAACGGCTTCGCCATCCGCAACCAGGCCCGCTACACCCGCGCCGCCGTCCCACTGGAGGCCGGACTGCTCGACGAGTGCGAGATCCACGCCCGCCTCGTCCTCGCCGTCGCAGGCCTGCACGGCGCCGCCGTCCACGACGCCGCTGCCGCGATCGACGCACCGGTCATCCTGGCCGCCCTCGCCAAGGAAACCTCCGACCCGCAGTCGCCGCTGCACGGGCAGGACCCGGCGCGCCTCGCCGGGCTGCTCACCGGAGAGAGCGGCCCCGAGCGGAGGCTCGACCTGATGCTCCGACTCGGGCCGTACGGCGACCTGTTCGGCACCGCGGCAGAGGCCCTGGCTCCGGTTGCCCCGGGCGGCGAACCGGCCGCCGAGAGACAAGGCGGCGAGGGACCGGCCGCGGCGGGACCGGCTGCGGCGGGGCCGCCCGGCGAGGGGCCGTCCGGCGAGGGATTGGCCGCTGCGGGACCGGCCGTCGAGGGGCAGGGCGGCCAAGGGCCGGGCTCTGCGGGGCTCAGCCTGGAGCGGCTGCTCGCGCACCCGCACGGCATCGACCTGGGCCCGCTGCGGCCCCGGCTCCCGGGCATGCTGAGGACGCGCAGCGGCAGGATCGAGCTGCTGCCCGAACCGATCGCGGCCGAGCTGCCCCGGCTGCGCGCGGCGCTCGCCGAACGCCCCGCCGCCCTGGTGCTCGTGGGCCGCCGCCACCTGCGGTCGAACAACAGCTGGTTGCACAACGTCCCGGCCCTCAGCGGAGGTTCCAACCGCTGCACGCTCCAGGTGAATCCCCTGGACGCCGAGCGGCTCGGCCTCACCGACGGCGGCCGCGCCCTGATCACCGCCGACGGCGGCAGTCTGGACGTCCCGGTCGAGGTGACCGACACCGTCCGCACGGGTGTGGTGAGCCTCCCGCACGGTTGGGGCCACGACCGCGACGGTGCCCGCCTGACCGTGGCCGCCGCCGCGCCCGGCGCCAACGTCAACCAGCTCCTCGACGGCACCCTGCTCGACCCACTGTCCGGCACGGCCGTCCTCAACGGGTTCCCCGTCAACCTCACGCCACTGCCCTGAGCTGGGGTTTTGCTCGTATTGCTCACGCGTGGACGTCTTGTTGGGCTCCGGAGACGCCCCCTACGTTCCCTGCATGCTGACCTTCCTCGGCTTCGCCATGATCGCCACCTTCCTGGTCCTGATCATGATGAAGAAAATGTCGCCCATCGCGGCGCTCGTCCTCATCCCCGCGCTCTTCTGTGTGTTCGCAGGCAAGGGTGCCCACCTCGGCGACTACGTCATCGAAGGCGTCGGCAAACTCGCGCCGACCGCCGCCATGCTGATGTTCGCCATCGTCTACTTCGGCCTGATGATCGACGTCGGCCTGTTCGACCCGATCGTGCGCGGCATCCTGCGCTTCTGCAAGGCCGACCCCCTGCGCGTCGTGGTCGGGACCGCGGTCCTCGCCGCGATCGTCTCCCTCGACGGTGACGGCTCGACCACCTTCATGATCACCGTCTCCGCCATGTACCCCCTCTACAAGCGGCTCGGCCTCAGCCTCGTCGTCATGACGGGCGTCGCCGCCACCGCCAATGGCGTCATGAACACCCTGCCCTGGGGCGGCCCCACGGCACGGGCCGCCACGGCCCTCAAGCTCGATGCCGCTGACATCTTCGTGCCGATGATCCCCGCCCTGGCGGTCGGCCTGCTGTTCGTGTTCGCCCTCGCCTACGTCCTCGGGCTGAAGGAACGCCGCCGGGTCGGCACGCTGGCGCTCCCCGGGGACGCCGAGTCGGCCGACGAAGACGCCGACGCGGCCGGGCAGGACCTGGTCGCCGTCGGCACGGGGTCCGAAGACGCCGGAACCCACGCCCACGCCGGTGCCGGTGCCGGTGCCGGTGCCGACTCGGGCTCGGGTGCCGACTCGGGCTCGGGATCGGGCTCCGGGCCCGCCTCCGCCCCCGGGGCCGCCCCTGCCTCCGCCCCCGGTTCCGGCGGCGCCGCCGTCGCCGACGGGCCGCAGGACGACGGCTTCCAGGGGCTCGACCCCCTCCGGCCGACCCTCCGCCCTCGCCTCTACTGGTTCAACGCCGGCCTGACCATCGCCCTCCTCACCGCGATGATCATGGAGCTGCTGCCCATCCCGGTGCTCTTCCTCCTTGGCGCCGCCCTCGCCCTCAGCGTCAACTTCCCGCACATGCCCGACCAGAAGGCCCGTATCGCCGCCCACGCGGACAACGTCCTGAACGTCGCCGGCATGGTCTTCGCGGCCGCCGTCTTCACCGGCGTCCTCAGCGGCACCGGCATGGTCAAGCACATGGCCGACTGGCTCGTCGCCGCCGTCCCCGAGGGCATGGGCCCGCACATGGCCCTGGTCACCGGCCTGCTCAGCCTGCCGCTCACCTACTTCATGTCCAACGACGGCTTCTACTTCGGCGTGCTGCCCGTCCTCGCCGAGGCCGGCGCCGCCCACGGGGTGTCTCCGCTGGAGATCGCCCGCGCCTCCCTCGTCGGCCAGGCCCTGCACATGTCCAGCCCACTGGTTCCGGCCGTCTACGTCCTCGTCGGCATGGCCAGGGTCGAGTTCGGCGACCACACCCGCTTCACCGTGAAATGGGCGGCGCTCACCTCCCTCGTGGTCCTCGGCGCGGGGATGCTTTTCGGCATCATCTGACCGGGCCCGAGCCCGGCGCCCGAAAAACTACCGACGCTAGTTTGTAGGGTGTCCACACGAGATCAGGACTACGCGCTCGTGCGTGCTCGGGAGGAATGCCATGAAGGCCCACGACGGGATGTACATCGCCGGTGAGTGGCGGCCCGCCGCCGGTCGCGACCGGATCGAGGTCGTCAACCCCGCCGACGAGCAGATCATCGGCGGGGTCCCGGCCGGCACGGCCGATGACGTGGACGCGGCCGTACGGGCCGCCCGTGCCGCCCTCCCCGGCTGGGCGGCCACGCCCCCGGCCGGGCGCGCGGCCCTGATCGGGGCCCTGCGCGACGCCATGGCCGCCCGCAAGGCCGAGTTCACCGAGATCATCACCGCCGAGCTCGGCGCCCCGGTGGGCTTCTCCGCGGCGGTCCACGTCGGGTCGCCGATCGCGGTCGCCTCCTCCTTCGCCGAAATCGGGGCCTCGTACGCCTTCGAGGAGCGGATCCGGAACTCGACGGTGCTGCTGGAACCGGTCGGAGTGGTCGGGGCCATCACGCCCTGGAACTACCCGCTGCACCAGATCGTTGCCAAGGTGGCGCCCGCTCTCGCCGCCGGCTGCACCCTCGTCCTCAAGCCGGCCGAGGACACCCCGCTGACCGCACAGCTCTTCGCCGAAGCCGTGCACGAGGCGGGCATCCCGGCCGGAGTGTTCAACCTGGTGACCGGGACCGGCCCGGTCGCCGGGCAGGCGCTGGCCGCGCACGAAGGGGTCGACCTGGTCTCCTTCACCGGCTCCACCGCGGTCGGCAGGCAGATCGGCGCCGTGGCCGGCGCCGCCGTCAAGCGCGTCGCCCTCGAACTCGGCGGCAAGTCGGCCAACGTCATCCTGCCCGGCGCCGACCTGGCCAAGGCCGTCGCGGCGGGTGTGGGCCACGTCATGAACAACTCCGGCCAGAGCTGCAACGCGCTCACGCGCATGCTCGTCCACCGCGACCAGCACGAGGAGGCCGTCTCGCTCGCGGCCGCCGCCGTCGCCGCGTACCCCTGCGGCGACCCCCGCGAACCGGGCACCCGCCTCGGCCCGGTGGTCAACGCCAAGCAGCGCGACCGCGTACGCGGATACATCACCCAGGGCATCGAGGAGGGCGCCCGCCTCGTCGCCGGCGGCCCGGACGCGCCGTACGAGCGCGGGTACTACATCGCCCCGACCGTGTTCGCCGACGTCACGCCAGAGATGGCCATCGCCCAGGAGGAGATCTTCGGCCCGGTGCTGTCGATCCTCCCGTACGAGGACCAGGACGACGCCCTGCGCATCGCCAACGGCACCGTGTACGGCCTCGGCGGCGCCGTCTGGGCGGCCGACGAGGAGACCGCGGTCGCCTTCGCCCGCCGTATGGACACCGGCCAGGTGGACATCAACGGCGGCCGCTTCAACCTGCTCGCACCGTTCGGCGGTTACAAGCAGTCCGGGGTCGGGCGCGAGCTCGGCCCGCACGGACTGGCGGAGTACCTCCAGACCAAGTCCCTGCAGTTCTGACCCGTCTGCAGCCCCGCCCGACCGCCCCTGCTCCACCCCTGCCCCACCCCGCCCCGCCCTGCCCCCGAGCCCGAGAGACGGAATCGACCATGGTCCGCGCCGCCATCCTCCCCGCCGTCGGAGCCCCGCTGGAGATACGGGAGATCGTGCTGCCCGATCCCGGCCCGGGACAGGTCCGGGTGAGGCTCGCCGCAGCAGGGGTCTGCCACTCCGACCTCTCCCTCACCAACGGCACCATGCGGGTCCCCGTCCCCGCCGTCCTCGGCCACGAGGGCGCGGGCACGGTCATCGCCGTGGGCGAGGGGGTCGCCCATGTCGCCCCGGGCGACGACGTGGTGCTCAACTGGGCCCCGTCCTGCGGGGAGTGCCACCACTGCTCGATCGGCGAGGTCTGGCTCTGCGCGAAGGCCCTCACCGGGGTCGGCGCCGTCTACGCCCAGGACGCCGCGGGCACGCCGCTCCACCCGGGGCTCAACGTGGCCGCGTTCGCCGAGGAGACCGTCGTCGCGGCCAACTGCGTGCTGCCCGCGCCCGCCGGGATCCCGCTCGCCGAGGCCGCCCTGCTCGGCTGCGCGGTGCTCACCGGATACGGCGCCGTCCACCACAGCGCCCGGGTGCGGTCCGGCGAGTCCGTCGCCGTCTTCGGTGTCGGCGGGGTCGGCCTCGCCGTCCTGCAGGCCGCGCGGATCGCCGGGGCGGGCCCGGTCGTGGCCGTCGACGTCTCCCCGGCCAAGGAGGAGCTGGCCCGGGCGGCCGGGGCCACCGAGTTCGTCCTCGCCTCCGACACCACCGCCAAGGAGATCCGCGGGTTCACCGGCGGGCAGGGCGCGGACGTCGCCGTGGAGTGCGTCGGCCGGGCAGAGTCCATCCGCGCTGCCTGGGAGTCCACCCGCCGCGGCGGCCGCACCACCGTCGTCGGCATCGGCGGCAAGGAGCAGCAGGTCGCCTTCCACGCCCTGGAGATATTCCATTTCGCCCGCACCCTCACCGGCTGCGTCTACGGGAACAGCGACCCGGCCCGCGACCTGCCGGTGCTGGCCGAGCACGTCCGCGCCGGCCGTCTGGACCTGGGCTCGATGGTCACCGACCGGATCACCCTCGACGGCATCCCCGGCGCCTTCGACGCGATGCTGGCCGGCAAGGGCGGCCGCTCCCTCGTCGTCTTCTAGACCGTCGTCGGCTGCCCGTGGCTCGCCTTAGGCCGCGGTAGGCCGTCGTGGACCGCGGTAGGCCGCCGCAGGTCGTCGTGGACCGCGGTAGGCCGTCGTCGGCCGCCGCCGCGTTCCGGTCCGGCCGCGCGTCAGTCGTCCTGTCGCGCGGCCAGGGCCTCGAACTGCAGGGCCAGGCCGTCCAGCAGGGCGGTCAGGCCCGTTTCGAACGCACCCTCGTCCACCTCGCGCTGCCGCTCGGCCAGGAGGTGGGCCCGGCCCAGGTGCGGGTAGTCCGCCGGGTCGTACGCGGCCTCGTCGTCCACGAAACCCCGGGCGAAGGACCCCACCACCGAGCCCAGGATGAAGTACCGCATCAGCGCGCCGATCCGCGTCGCCTGCGCGGGCGGCCACCCGGCCGCCGTCATGGCCCCGAACACCGCGTCCGCCAGCCGCAGCCCCGCCGGGCGCCGCCCCGGGCCGCGAGCCAGCACCGGCACGATGTTGGGGTGGTCCGCCAGCGCGTCCCGGTACGAGTGCGCCCACGCGCGCAGCGCCTCCCGCCAGTCCGGGCCGGCCCCCGCCGGGCCCTCGAACATCGACAGGTCGACCCGCGCGCTCACCGCGTCCGCCACCGCGTCCAGGATCTCGTCCTTGGTGCGGAAGTGGTTGTACAAGGAGGGGCCGCTGACGCCCAGCGCGGCCGCCAGCCGGCGTGTCGAGACCGCCTCCAGCCCCTCCGCGTCCACCAGCGCGCCCGCCGCCTCGACGATGCGTTCGCGGCTGAGCAGGGGCTTGCGCGGTCTGGCCATGCGCCACATAGTAGGGCCTGCCCGCGCTGAAACTACCGCTGCTAGTTAAAGTGCGGGCGGCCTGTCGCGCACCCGTGCTGCCGCCCCGCCCACTGCCCCGCCCACCACCCCCGGAGGTGCCCGGTGAACCTTGAGCTGAGCGAGGAGCAGACCGCGGTGCGCCGCCTCGCCCGTGCGTTCACCGACCGCGAGGTGGCCCCGTACGCCGCCGAGTGGGACCGCGCCGAGAGCGTGGACCGGGCCATCGTGAAGAAGCTCGGCGCCCTCGGCTTCCTCGGCCTGACCGTCCCCGAGGAGTACGGCGGCTCCGGCGGGGACCACCTCGCCTACGCGCTCGTCACCGAGGAGCTCGGCCGCGGCGACTCCGCCGTGCGCGGCATCGTCTCCGTCTCCCTCGGCTTGGTCGCCAAGACCCTCGCCGCCTGGGGGACCGAGGAGCAGAAGCGCGCCTGGCTGCCCCGCCTCTGCTCCGGCGACGCGCTCGGCTGCTTCGGCCTGACCGAGCCCGGCACCGGCTCCGACGCCGCCGCCCTCACCACCCGTGCCGAGCGCGAGGGGGACGCGTACGCCCTCACCGGCACCAAGATGTTCATCACCAACGGCACCTGGGCCGATCTCGCCCTCGTCTTCGCCCGCACGGGCGGGCAGCCCGGCCACCGCGGGATCTCCGCCTTCCTCGTCCCCACCGACCCCCCCGGCTTCACCCGCCGCGAGATCCACGGCAAGCTCGGGCTGCGCGGCCAGGCCACCGCCGAACTGGTCCTCGACCGGGTCCGCGTACCCGCCTCCGCGATGCTCGGCCCCGAGGGCAAGGGCTTCTCGGTGGCCATGTCCGCCTTGGCCAAGGGCCGGATGTCGGTCGCCGCCGGGTGCGTCGGCATCGCGCAGGCGGCACTGGACGCAGCCGTCTCGTACGCGGCCGGGCGGGAGCAGTTCGGTCGGCCCATCGCCCACCACCAGCTCGTCCAGGAGCTGATCGCCGACATCTCGGTGGACGTGGACGCAGCCCGCCTGCTGACCTGGCGGGTGGCCGACCTGATCGACCGCGGGCAGCCCTTCGCCACCGAGGCGTCCACCGCCAAGCTCTTCGCCTCCGAGGCGGCCGTGCGCGCCGCGGGCAACGCCCTCCAGGTGCACGGCGGTTACGGCTACATCGATGAGTACCCGGCGGGCAAGCTGCTGCGCGGCGCCCGCGTGATGACCCTGTACGAGGGCACCAGCCAGATCCAGAAGCTGCTGATCGGCCGCGCCCGGACCGGAGTCTCCGCCTTCTGAGCCTCCGGGGCCGTCCGGTCCCGGCCGGCCTTTCCGCAACACGCTAAGCGCTTGCTCACCCTCCGGTAAGGTATTCCTTCCGACAGTGACGAGAAGGTGGGCGAGCGATGGACAGCGCGGCGGAGACGACGGGCGGCTACCGGCCCTGGTCGGAGGTCACCCCCGACGCCGCGCGGCGGCTGCTGATCGCCGCCGTCGAGGCCTTCGCCGAGCGCGGGTACCACGCCACCACCACACGTGACATCGCCGGGCGGGCCGGCATGAGCCCCGCCGCGCTCTACATCCACTACAAGACCAAGGAAGAGCTGCTCCACCGGATCAGCCGGATCGGCCACGACAAGGCGCTCGACATCCTGGAGACCGCGGCCGCCGGCCCGGGCTCCGCGGCCGACCGGCTCGGTGCGGCCGTGCGGTCCTTCGTGCTGTGGCACGCGGCTCACCACACCACCGCGCGCGTGGTCCAGTACGAGCTCGAAGCCCTCGCTCCGGAGCACCGCTCCGAAATCGTGGCACTGCGCCGGCAGAGCGATGCGGTGGTGCGCCGCATCCTCACCGACGGCGTCGCGGCGGGGGAGTTCCAGGTTCCGGACATCCCCGGCACCACGCTCGCCGTCCTGTCCCTGTGCATCGACGTGGCCCGCTGGTTCAACACCGTCGGCCGCCGCACGCCGGAGGAGGTCGGCGAGCTCTACGCCGGCCTCGTCCTGCGCATGGTGGGTGCGGCGACGCCCGCCCCGCAGTAGTACCGCCTCAGAAGTAGTGCCGCCTCAGAAGTAGTACCGCGACACCGACTGGGCCACGCACACCGGCTTGTCGCCGCCCTCGCGCTCGACCGTGACCGTCGCCGCGACCTGTACGCCGCCGCCCGCCTCGGTCACGTCGGTGATCACGGCGGTGGCGCGCAGCCGCGAGCCGACCGGTACCGGTGCCGGGAAGCGGACCTTGTCCGTGCCGTAGTTGATGCCCATCCGCATGCCCTCGACCCGCATGATCTGCGGCACGAGGCTCGGCAGCAGCGACAGCGTCAGATAGCCGTGCGCGATCGTGGAGCCGAAGGGGCCGGACGCGGCCCGCTCCGGGTCCACGTGGATCCACTGGTGGTCCCCGGTGGCGTCGGCGAACAGGTCGATCCGCTTCTGGTCCACCTCCAGCCATCCGCTCGGACCGAGCGTCTGCCCGATCCCGGCGCGCAGTTCCTCGGCGGACGTGAAGACCCTCGGCTCGGCAGCCATGCCTCTCCCTCTCCCAGACGAATAAGCGCTTGCTCAGCATGCGGGGGCTGCATGTATCTGTCAACGGATTCCGGCAGGGCCGACTACTCTCGGCCCTGTGCCGCAGATTCCCGAGAAAATCCATGAACTCACCGTCGGCCAGCTGTCCGCCCGCAGCGGCGCGGCCGTCTCCGCGCTCCACTTCTACGAGACCAAGGGCCTGATCAGCAGCCGCCGCACCTCCGGCAACCAGCGCCGCTACAGCCGCGACGCCCTGCGCCGGGTGGCCTTCGTCCGCGCCGCCCAGCGCGTCGGGATCCCCCTCGCCGCGATCCGCGACGCACTCGCCGAGCTGCCCGAGGAGCGCACCCCCACCAAAGAGGACT
Organism: Streptomyces sp. NPDC090445; assembly: GCF_044769385.1. NCBI lineage: Bacteria > Bacillati > Actinomycetota > Actinomycetes > Kitasatosporales > Streptomycetaceae > Streptomyces > Streptomyces sp. NPDC090445. Next base: position 22,308 of record NZ_JBIVXV010000005.1, read on the forward strand.
GGGCCCGGCTCTCGGACCTGTGGCGCAGCGAGCTCGAACAGCGGATCAGCCAACTGGAGCGGCTGCGCGACCACCTGACGGACTGCATCGGCTGCGGCTGCCTGTCCCTGAAGAACTGCGCCCTGTCCAACCCGGACGACGTCTTCGGCGAACGGCTCACCGGCTCGCGGCTGTAGCACCCCTGCCGCCACCGCCCGTCCCGACGCCCATCCCAACGCCCACCCCACCGGTATCGCCCCTCCGGCCCGCGGCCCCGGCACCGGCCGCCTCCCGCGCCGCCGCCACCAGCGCGGCGTTCGAGCCGGCCGGCCGCCCGTCGGGCAGCCGCAGTACGTCGCCCAGGCCGATCCGCGCATCCGCGCCGCAGCGCACGGCCAGCCGCAGCACCGGCCAGGCCGCCGCCTCCCGCCCGTACACCAGCACGGGCCCCACCGCCCGCCGGCGCAGCGCGGCCACCAGCCCCGCCACCGCGGCCGGACCGGATGCCGCGGGCACCGCCGCCAGCTCCACGACGGGCCGGACCCGCACGACACCCGCCGACTCCGGCCTCCGCGAGGCGAGGAACCGCGCCAGCGACCCGAGCCAGGCCGCCGCACCCTCCCCGGCCGCCGCGCCCGCCGTCCCCACCACGACCACCGCGTCCACCGCCACGCCCCGCGCCAGCAGCGCCCGGGCCAGCTCCGCCGCCCCCGGCTCCGCGAAGTGCACGGCGGCCCGGTCCGGGAGCACCGTCCAGGACCGGACCCGCTCCAGCCGCCCCGCAGGATCCGGCTCGGCGGCGATGCTCGCGCACACCGAAAGCGGTACGAAGACCCCCGCGCCCCGCAACGCCTCCAGTAGCGGCCCCACCACCCGGGGCGACAGGCTCTCCCGGCCGCACGGGGTCCGCGGATGGACCAGCACCTCCGCGGCCCCGGCGGCGACCGCCCCGAGCGCCGACTCCGCCAGGTCTCCGGGGGACAGCGGCACGGCGGCACCGTCGGCGGCGCCGCGCGCACCGTTCAGCGACACCTGGAGCCGCAGGCTCACGCCGCCCCGGCCGAGGCCGACACCGATACCGCCGTCCGCATTCCGCCCGCCGGCGACGCCCAGGCCGAGTCCGTGAGCGCCGGCCTGGGCACCACGATCCCGCAGCCCGCGCAGACCGGGCCGTCCCAGGCCCACGCTCCCTCCCACGACCCGTGCCCCGCCCGGCTCCCGGCCGCCCGCTGCTGTTGCTGCCCGGCCCCGGACCCCGCGGCACGCCCCGATCCGGTTCCGTGTCCCGCCGTGCGTCCCGACCCGGGCCCCCGTCTGGGCGCCGGGACCGGCGCGGGCCAGTGCAGCTCCTGCTCACCGCAGACCGGGCAGCCCGTCCCCGGCTCGGACTCCAGGGCCGTGACCAGCCGCCGCAGCACCTCGGCCAGGGTCCCGTCCGGCCGCACCCCCGGGTCGGCGCAGCGGACCACCGGGTCCCCGCTGCCGTTCCACGCCCACTCCGGCCGGCGCAGCCCGTCGTGCTTCTCGCGCCGCCGCCGCTCCGCGAACTGCCGCTCGTACTCCAGCCAGACCGCCCGCGCCTCCTCCAGCTCCTCCAGCGCCGCCACCAGCCGCTGCGGGTCCGCCGCCCGGTCCTCCGGGGAGATCCCGTGCCGGTCGCACAGATGCCACCACGTCGCCCGGTGCCCGTACGGTGCGAACCGCTCCAGGCAGCGGCGCAGCGAATGGCGCCGCAGGGCACGGTCGTTGCGCGCATCCCGCACCTGGTAGGCCAGACTCCGGAAACCTGCCATCACACCTTCACCTCCGCCTCGCGCGCCCAAGTCCACACCGCGCCGCCGCGCTCGGTCGCACGACGACACACCGTGAGATGTGCCCAACATGCCCGGTCGGGTGCAGGCGCATGCGGGGGCGGTCGAGGCGTACGGGTGGCACATGGCCGGAAGTCAGCGCCCCATGCGCCCCGCGGACACCACGACCCGGGCCAGTTCCGTGTGGCAGATGTCGCTGTGCGCCCCCGACGGCGGGCCGCCCCGCCGCACCACGGACGCCGTGTCCACACTGACGCAACCGGCCGCCGGGACGCCGTCGCGCAGCGCCGCGTCCAAGGTCAGCCGCGGTACGCCCGGCATCGCCTGCACCCCGTCGTACCCGACCGCGCCCCAGCGGTGGTCGAAGCCCAGCAGACCGGCCGAATCGCCTGCCATCCGGGAGGCCAGCGGGTAGAAGACCTTGAGCGCCGCGTCGTGTGCGGAATGGCAGGCCACCACCGGCCCGTCGACCCGGTGCTGCAGACCGCGCAGCGCCCCGCCGCGCCCTGCGTCGTGGGGGAGCCGGTCGGCGAACGCGTAGTGCGAGAAGGCCCCTTGGAGCAGCGTCACGGACTTCACGTACCGGGCGCCGTCCGGCACCGCGTACAGCGAGAACGACACCAGCCGGGCCCCGAAACTGTGGCCGATCAGATGGACCCGCAGGCCCGGCCGCCGCCGTGCCAGCTCCGCGAGGACCGGGCCGAGGCCGCGCTCGCCGACGACCCCGGCCCGCTTCTTCATCCGGTAGTACGTGGCCTGCCGCAGCAGCTCCTTCGCCCCGCGCCACAGCCCGCGCGGGACCCCGCCGACGGCGAGCCCGGGCCCGGCGGGGTCCTCGGCCGCCGCTCCGCCCGCCCGGGCGAGCCCGTCGGCCAGCGCCCGGCACACCGCGCGTACGTCCTCGGCGAAGATGGCGGGAACCGCCCCCGCGGCACCGGCACCGCCGCCGAGGCCCCCGCCTCCACCTGCGCCTGCCGCCGCCCCGCCGCCCGCGAGCTCCCGTACCAGCGCGCCGAATTCGGCGAGGGCCTCCGCCGATCCGGGCTGCTCCTCCAGCAGTCCGGCGACCCGGTCCAGTTCCGCATCCCTTCCCGGCCAGAACCTCCCGAGTGCCTCCCGGGTGGCGGGGTCCAACGCCGTTCCGTCGCCGGGTCCGGCGAGCGCCCCAGGGGGCTCGAAGTCCGGAATGGGCTCGTCCGCGAACCGGATCGAGGGCCATACGACGCCCGCGTACCCCAGTCGCACCCCCGGCCCCACCAGCCCCGGGAAGGGCGCGAAGAAGCGGTCGTACAGGCGGGTCGAGGTGGACCGGTCGCTGTTCCAGCCGTGCGCGAAGACCAGCAGGTCCGTGGCCTCCAGCGCCGCCACCGCCCGCACGGACGCCCCGTCCGCGTCGCCCTCGGCGTCGAAGGTCAGCTCCGCATACGGACCGACCCCGACCCCGACCCCGGCCCCGAACCCGACCCCGATCCCGGCCGCACCCGCCGCCCCTGCCGCCCCGCCCGTTCCCGCCGCCATGGGTTCCCCCTCCGCGCCGCGCCCACTGGTGCCGTGCCCGTCGTGCTGTGGTCCTGTCCTGTCCTGCCCTGCCGTGGCGTACAGCATCCTGCTGCGGCCCCCACCCGGCCATACCCGTGCACCCACGGATACGGGGCCTACGGATACAGCAGGTACCGCTCCCGCACCCCCGCGAACCGCTCCAGCCCCGCCGACCAGTCGTCGGCGATCTCCTCCACCCCCGCGCCCGCGTCCACCAGCCGCCGCACCCGGTCCGAGCCGGTCAGCCGGTCGATCCAGTGGTCCGACCGCCAGGCGAAGCCGCTCCACGTCCGGCGCGCCGTCACCAGCAGCCCGATCCCCGCCTGGACCGGATCGAACGCCTCCCGGTCGTGCACGATCAGCCGGACCCCGCCGCACACCTTCCCCGCGAACTTGGAGAAGGTCGGCGTGAAGTACGCCTCCCGGAACCACACGCCCGGCAGCCCCAGCGCATCGGCCGCCTCCGCCCACCGCCGGTCGATGCCCTCCGCGCCGAGCACCTCGAAGGGGGTGGCCGTCCCGCGCCCCTCGGACAGGTTGGTGCCCTCGAACAGGCAGGTGCCGGCGTACGCGAGCGCCGTGTCCGGGGTGGGCATGTTCGGGCTCGGCGGCACCCACGGCAGCCCGGTCGCGTCGAAGAAGGAGTCACGCCGCCAGCCGGCCATCGACACCGTCCGCAGCCTGACCGGCTTCGCCGCCAGGAACTCCCCGTTGAACAGCAGCGCCAGCTCGGCCGCCGTCATCCCGTGTGCCAGCGCGATCGGCTCCCGGCCCACGAAGCTCGCGTACGCCCGCTCCAGCACGGGCCCGGCGGCCTGCAGCCCGCCCACCGGGTTGGGCCGGTCCAGCACGACGACGGCCTTGCCGGCCAGCGCGGCCGCCTGCATGCAGTCGTAGAGGGTCCAGATGTAGGTGTAGAAGCGCGCCCCCGCGTCCTGGATGTCGAAGACGACCGTGTCGACTCCCGCCGCCGTGAACACGTCCGCCAGCTGCTGCCCGCTCTTGCCGTACGTGTCGTACACCGGCAGCCCCGTCGCCGGGTCCCGGCCGGCCCCCTCCGAGTCGCCCGCCTGCGCGGTCCCGCGGAACCCGTGCTCCGGCCCGAACACCGCGACCAGCCGGACCCGTGCGTCGGCATGCAGGACGTCGACCAGGTGGCGGGCGTCGGCGGTGACCCCGGTGGGGTTGGTGACCACCCCGACCCGCTGCCCGTCGAGTACGGCGTACCCGCCCGCGGCCAGCACCTCGAAACCCGTTCGCACCCGGCCTGCCGCCCCCTCGCCATCCGCCGCACCCACAGCGGCCGCCGCGCCCACCGTGCCCATCGCGGCCCCGGCAGTCCCGGGAGCCCCGGCAGCCTCCGCAACCCCGAACGCCCCGGCAGCCCCGAGGGCGCCCGTAGCCCCGAGGGCACCGGCCGCGCCCGCCTTGCCCGTCAGTCCCAGCAGCCCGCGTCGCGACAGCGGCAGCCTCAGCGTCATCCCGCCACGCTAGGCCCCGGCCCCCTTCCACCCCGACATACCGACCGGTTAGTGTGCCGGGCGTCCCGGCACCCCGGCACCCCAACACCCCGACCGCCGCCAGGAAAGGTGATCCCCGTGAGCACGAGCACGAGCACGAGCACGAGCACGAGCATGGGCGCGAGCGCGAGTCCGTACCAGGACCAGCGAGTCGTCGTCACCGGCGCGGGCGGCGGCATCGGTGCCGCTCTCGCCCGCCGCTTCGCCGCCGAGGGCGCCACCGTCGTCGTCAACGACCTCGACGCCGCCCGGGCCGCCTCCGTGGCCGGCGAGATCGGCGCCCGCGCGATCGCGCTCGCCGGCGACGCCTCCGCCGTCGCGGCCCAGGCCCGCGAGGCCCTCGGCGGGGAGGTCGACGTCTACTGCGCGAACGCGGGCCTCGCCTCGGGCGGCGATGCCTTCGCCGACGAGGCCGTGTGGGAGGCGGCCTGGGACACCAACGTCATGGCGCACGTCCGGGCCGCCCGCCTGCTGCTGCCGCGCTGGCTCGAACGCGGCAGCGGACGCTTCGTGTCCACCGTCTCGGCCGCCGGGCTGCTCACCATGATCGGGGCGGCCCCGTACAGTGTCACCAAGCACGGTGCGCTCGCCTTCGCGGAGTGGCTTTCGCTGACCTACCGCCACCGCGGCATCCGGGTCCACGCCATCTGCCCGCAGGGGGTCCGCACCGACATGCTGACGGCCGCGGGCTCGGCGGGCGAACTCGTCCTCGCGCCGACCGCGATCGAGCCGGAAGCGGTGGCGGACGCACTGTTCGACGGCATGGAGAAGGGCCGGTTCTTGATCCTCCCGCATCCCGAGGTGGCGGACTTCCACATCGCGCGCGCCAACGACCCCGACCGCTGGCTGAACGGCATGAACCACCTCCAGCAGAAATGGGAGGGCAGGTGACCCAGGCGCCGCCCCCGCCGCAGGCGCCTCCCGCAGCCCCGGCCCCGGCCCCGGCCCCGGCCCCGGACCCGGACCCGTCGACCTCCCCGTACGCCGCCAGGCCGTGGCTGAAACTCCTCAGCCCGGCCCAGCTCGCTCCCGTGGACGCGCCGCCCAGCGTGCTGCACGCCTTCCGGGCCGCCGCCGCCCGCGCCCCGGGGCGGACCGCGCTCGCCTACTTCGACGGCCGGATCTCCTACGCCGAGGCGGACGCGCTCACCGACTCCGTCGCCGGGTACCTCGCGGCCCGCGGCATCGGCCGCGACGACCGGGTCGCCGTACTGCTCCAGAACACCCCGCACTTCGCGCTGGCCGTCCTCGCCGCCTGGAAGGCCGGGGCCGTCGTGGTCCCGCTCAACCCCATGTACAAGGAGGCCGAGGCCCGGCACATCCTGCGCGACTCCGGCGCCGCCGCGCTCATCTGCGACGACCGGGCCTGGCCGGCGCACCTGCGCGAGGCCGCCGCCGGGACGGCCGTACGGACCACCCTGACCGCGTCCGAGCTGGACTTCCAGACCCGCGACGACGTACGCGTCCTGCGGCCCGGGCGGCAGCCGCAGGCCCCCGACGCCGCCGACCTCGCCGCCGTCGCCCGCCAGGGCCACCCGGCCCCGCCCGACCCCGGGCTCACCGCCGCCGACACCGCGCTCATCAGCTACACCTCCGGCACCAGCGGCACCCCCAAGGGGGCCATGAACCCGCACGGCGCCCTCACCCACAACGCCCGGCGGCAGGTCAGCGGCCACCCGATCGCCGAGGGCTCCGGCTACTTCGCCCTCGCACCGCTCTTCCACATCACCGGCATGGTCTGCGAACTCGCCGCCTGCCTCCTCAACGCCGGCACCCTCGTCCTCGCCCACCGCTTCGACGCGGGCACCGTCCTCGACGCCTTCCTCGAACACCGCCCCGCCTACACCATCGGCCCCGCCACCGCCTTCATGGCCCTGGCCGCCCACCCCGCCGCCACCCCGGACCACTTCGCCTCGTTCCGGGTGACCTCCTCCGGCGGGGCCCCGCTCCCGCCGGCCCTCGTCGCCCGGCTGCGCACCGCCTACGGCCTCCACCTGCGCAACGGATACGGCCTCACCGAGTCCACCGCCGCAGTCGCCTCCGTCCCAGCGCACCTCGAAGCCCCCGTCGACCCCGCCTCCGGCACCCTCGCCGTCGGCCTGCCCGGCGCCGACACCGCCGTCCGGATCCTCGACGACCGGGGCGCCGAGCTGCCCCTCGGCGAGACCGGGGAGATCGCCGTCCGCGGCCCGCAGGTCGCCTCCGGCTACTGGGGCCTGCCGGAGCAGACCGCCCGCGCCTTCCCGGACGGCGAACTGCGCACCGGGGACGTCGGGTTCATGGACCGGGACGGCTGGCTCTACGTCGTCGACCGCAAGAAGGACATGATCAACGCCTCCGGCTTCAAGGTCTGGCCGCGCGAGGTCGAGGACGTCCTCTACGCCCACCCCGCCGTCCGCGAGGCCGCCGTCGTCGGCGTCCCGGACCCGTACCGCGGGGAGACCGTGAAGGCGTACGTGAGCCTGCGCCCCGGAGCCTGTGCCGGGCCGGCGGAACTCGCCGCCCACTGTGCCGCCCGCATGGCCGCGTACAAGTACCCGCGCCAGGTCGAGATCCTGCCCGTCCTGCCGAAGACGACGAGTGGCAAGATCCTGCGACGGGAACTGCGCGACCGTGGCTGAAAACAGTCGGACGGCCGTACAGTCGGCCGCACCGGCAACACGGGCCGCACCGGTCACACGGGCCGCACGGGCCGCACCGACCGCGGAACAGAAAGGGAGGGCCAGCGCCATGGCAGCCAGGACCACGGAGCCCGAGGGCACCCACGAGACCCCGGTGCCGCAGCGGCTGCTGGCCGTGGCCACGCGGCTCTTCGCCGAGCGCGGCTACGACCGCACCTCCGTCCAGGAGATCGTCGAGGCGGCCGGGGTCACCAAGGGTGCCCTCTACCACTACTTCGGCTCCAAGGACGACCTGCTGCACGAGGTGTACGCGCGGATGCTGCGCCTCCAGCAGCAGCGCCTGGATGCGGTGGCCGATTCCGATGCCCCCGTCGAGGACCGGCTGCGCGCCGCCGCGGCCGACGTCGTGGTCACCACCATCGAGAACCTCGACGACGCGATGATCTTCTTCCGGTCGATGCACCAGCTCAGCCCGGAGAAGTACAAGCAGGTGCGGGCGGAGCGCCGCCGCTACCACGAGCGGTTCCGCTCCCTGATCGAAGAAGGCCAGCGCACCGGCGTGTTCTCCACCGCCACCCCCGCCGACCTGGTGGTGGACTACCACTTCGGCTCCGTCCACCACCTGTCCACCTGGTACCGGGCGGACGGCCCGCTCACCCCGCAGCAGGTCGCCGACCACCTCGCCGACCTGCTGCTGCGCGCCCTCCGCCCGTAGGCCCGGTCAGCGGTACCGCTTCAGCTCCCGGTGTGCCAGCGAGCGCTGGTGCACCTCGTCCGGCCCGTCCGCGAGCCGCAGCGTCCGCGCCGCCGCCCACAGCTCGGCCAGCGGGAAGTCCTGGCTCACCCCGCCCGCACCGTGCAGCTGCACCGCGTCGTCCAGGATGCGCACCACCGCCCGCGGGGTGGCGATCTTGATGGCCTGGATCTCGGTGTGCGCCCCGCGGTTGCCGACCGTGTCCATCAGCCAGGCCGTCTTCAGCACCAGCAGCCGCAGCTGCTCCACCGTGACCCGGGCGTCCGCGATCCAGTTCTGCACGACGCCCTGCGCTGCCAGCTCCTTCCCGAAGGCCGTACGTCCCACCGCGCGCCGGCACATCAGCTCGATCGCCCGCTCCGCCATGCCGATCAGCCGCATGCAGTGGTGGATCCGGCCGGGGCCCAGCCGGGCCTGGGCGATCGCGAAGCCCGTACCCTCCTCGCCGATCAGGTTCGCGGCCGGCACCCGCGCCCCGTCGAAGAGCACCTCGGCGTGCCCGCCGTGGTCGTGGTCCTCGTACCCGTACACGGTCATCGCCCGGCGGACCTCGACGCCCGGGGTGTCGCGCGGGACCAGGATCATCGACTGCTGGCGGCGCGGATCGGCTCCGTCCGGATCGGTCTTGCCCATGACGATGAACACCCGGCAGTCCGGGTTCATGGCGCCGGAGATGAACCACTTCCGCCCGGTGACCACGTACGCGTCCCCGCTCGCGGAGCGCTCGATCCGGGTCTCGATGTTGGTGGCGTCCGAGGAGGCCACCTCGGGCTCCGTCATCGCGAACGCGGACCGGATCTCCCCTTCCAGCAGCGGCTCCAGCCACTGCTTGCGCTGCTCCTCGCTGCCGAACTGCGCGAGCAGCTCCATGTTCCCGGTGTCCGGGGCGGCGCAGTTGGTCGCCGTCGGGGCCAGGTGCGGGCTGCGGCCGGTGATCTCGGCGAGCGGGGCGTACTGCAGGTTGCCCAGGCCGGCGCCGTAGCGCGCGTCGGGCAGGAAGAGGTTCCACAGGCCGCGGCGGCGCGCCTCGGCCTTCAGCTCTCCGAACACGGCCGGGGTGTCCCAGGGCGAGGCCAGTCGTGCGCGCTGCTCGGCGGCGACGGGCTCCGCCGGGTACACGTACTCCTCCATGAACGCGAGGAGCCGCTCGCGGAGTTCCTCGGTCCGGGCGTCGAATGCGAAATCCATGGCGGGGTGCCTCAGCCTTCCTGGAGGGTGGTCAGACCGTGCTCGATGAAGACCGGGACCAGCTCGCCGATCCGGTCGAAGCCCTCGCCCACCGTCTGCCCGAGGGTCCAGCGGTAGTGGATGCCCTCCAGGATCACGGCGAGCTTGAACCAGGCGAAGGCCGTGTACCAGGCGATCTCCCCGGTGTCCCGGCCGGAGCGGGCGGCGTACCGCTCGATCAGCTCGGCCGGCGCCGGATGCCCGGGCGCGGCGCTCGTCGTGCTGACGGGCGAGTCGGCGAGCCCCAGGTCGGAGCTGTACATCACCAGCAGCCCGAGGTCGGTCAGCGGATCGCCGAGGGTGGACATCTCCCAGTCCAGCACCGCCCGGAGGGTGTCCCCGGGCCCGCCGACCAGCACGTTGTCGAGCCGGTAGTCCCCGTGCACGACGGTGGCGGCGGGGGAGCGGGGCAGGGCGCGGCCCAGCGCCCCGTGCAGCTCGTCGATGCCGGCGAGGTCCCGGCCCCGCGAGGCCGCCAGCTGCTTGGCCCAGCGGCGCAGCTGCCGGTCCAGGAAGCCCTCGGGCCGGCCGAAGTCGCCGAGGCCGACCTCCTGCGGGTCCACCGCGTGCAGCTCGACCAGGGTGTCCACCAGGCCCAGGACCACGCGCCGGGTCCGCTCGGGCCCCAGCGCGGCCAGCATCCCGGCGGTGCGGTACGGGACCCCGTCCACGAACTCCATGACGTAGAACGGCGCCCCCAGCACCGACTCGTCCTCGCACAGCAGGACGGGCCCGGGCACCGGGACGGCCGTGCCGTGCAGCGCCTCGATGACCCGGTGCTCGCGGCGCATGTCGTGCGCCGTCGCCAGGACGTGCCCGAGCGGCGGGCGGCGCACCACCCAGCGGGCGGTCCCGTCGCCGATCTCGTACGTGAGGTTCGACCGGCCGCCTTCGATCAGCCGGCCGTGCAGCGGCCCGGCCAGGAGTCCCGGGCGTACGCGGTCCATTTGGCCGCGCAGCCGCTCCAGGTCGAGGCCCCGGGGGTCGCCGGCCGGGGCAGGCGCTGAGGTCATGGTGCACACCTCCGTACGGAAGTTGACGGTGACGGAGGCCATCATGCCGACCAGTCGGTATGCCGTCCAGTGCGCCGGGCCCCCGACACGGGCCGACGACCCGCGCCCGGGGCCCGAAGGCCCGACAGCCTGGAGGCCCGAAAGCCTGGAGGCCCCGGCTCAGGCGTGGCAGAGGATCGGCTGCCCGCCGTTCATCACCGTCATGTCCCGCAGCACCGCCACGATGTCCAGCGGCGCCCCCTCCGGCGCGCCCGCCGCCTCCGCGTACGCCCGGTGCAGGTTGGCCACCAGCCGCTCGCTCTCCCGCCAGGCCGCGAACTCCCCGAGGTCCGCCGCCCGCGCCGCCTCCAGCGGGCCCATCCCCTTCGCCGCGCCCTCCCGGGCGAGCTCGGCCACGTACCGCAGGTAGCGCTCGGTGGACTCGTACGCCGAGGGGTCGGTCAGCGGCCCGTGGCCCGGTACGACGGTCTCCGCGTCCAGGGAGCGCAGCAGCTCCAGCGCGCGCAGCGAACCGGCCAGGGAGCCCATCGCCAGGAACGGGGTGCCCCCGGAGAAGATCAGGTCACCGGTGAAGACGACCCGCTGCCGGGGCAGCCAGACGATCGAGTCGCCGGTCGTGTGCGCCACGCCCGGGTGGATGACCTGCACCTCCGTGGCGCCGAGGTGCAGGGTCATCCGGTCGTTGTACGTGAGGTCCGGCGGGGTGATCTCGACCGTGCCGAAGTCGGTCGCGGGCCAGATCATCTCCAGCTGGTGCCCGGCGGCGAGCTGCTCGGCGCGGGCGCTGTCGTGCCCCACGATCAGGGCCTCCGGGGCGAACACGCCGTTGCCGTAGGTGTGGTCGCCGTGGTGGTGGGTGTTGACCACCGTCCGCGGCAGCGGCACCCCGGCCGCGACGACCGCCTCGCGCAGGGCCAGGGCCCTCCGCTCGGTGGCGGCGGTGTCGACGAGCAGCGTCCGGCCGCCGTCGCTGACGAAGCCGGCGTTGTTGAGGCACCAGCCGCCGTCCGGCTGGACGTAGGCGTACACCCCGTCCGCAGGCTGGACGACGTACGGCTGCTCGGCGGTCATCTGCGTTCTCCCCGGGTCGCTGCGACTGGTGATCGGCATCCTGCCAGCCGGGGCCGGGCCCGGGGGAGAGGGGGGCCGTCAGTGGTCGTCGTAGTGGCCGTCGTGCGCGGCGTGGCGGTGGCCGTCGTGCAGGTAGTCCAGGTGGTCGCCGTGGCGGACGGTGTCGTGCCCGCAGCCCTCGCCGTGTGCGTGCGCGTGGCCGTCGTGCGGGGTGTGGGCGGTCGTCTCGCACTCGTCCCAGTGGCCGGCGTGCTCGCGGTGCAGGTGGCCGTCGTGGGCGTAGTCCAGGTGGTCGCCGTGTGCGACCTCCGTGTGCCCGCAGCCGGGGCCGTGCGCGTGCCGGTGCGTGGTGTGTTCCTGGTGCAGGGTCGTCATGGCGCAGAGGCTAGTGCGCTACCTCCCGGTTTGCCGGTTGTGCCCCCGGTGGCGTGGACAGGTCGTACGATCCGATGGGCGGATCGGCGGATGACCGGCCTTCCGGATCGGCAGATGACCGGCTCTCCGGATCGGCGGATGACCGGCCCTCCCGGATCGGCGGATGACCGGCCTCCGGCTCGGCGGATGCCCAGCCGACGGCCGGCCGGCAGCTCAGAGGATGACCGCCACCGCGAACACCGCCAGCGCCACCGCGCAGCCCACCGCCGCCAGCGCGGCCCGCGGCGCGAGCCCCGGCGGCCGGGCCACGGCCAGTTCCCGGATCCGCCGGTGCGCCACCCACAGGAACAGCAGCCACACCAGCGCGATCACCGCCGCCCCGGCCACCTCCGCCGAGCCGCCCGAGCCGCGCAGCGCCTGCCGCAGCGCCAGCACCGCCACCACCGAGCACGCCAGCGTCGTACGCCGCCACGCCAGCCGGGTCCGCTCCGGCTGGAGCCCCGCGTCGCGGCCCTCCATGGCCGCGGACGGACCCGTCACCGCCCGTCCGTCCAGCCGAGCAGCACGACCACCACCATCACCGCCGCGACCAGTCCCACCCCCAGGCTCAGCAGCACCGGGAACCGGGACAGCGGCAGGTCCTCGCCCCGCCGCATCGCCCGCTCGCAGCGCACCCAGTGGTTGACCGCCCGCAGCGCGCAGGCCGCGCCCACCCCCAGCAGGGCGAGGGCCATTCCGACGCGCACGCCCCAGCGCAGGTCCGGCAGGAACTGGTCCACCGCGAAGCCGCCGCCCACCAGGGCGAGGGCGGTCCGGATCCAGGCCAGGAAGGTCCGCTCGTTGGCCAGGGAGAACCGGTAGTCGGGCGTCTCGCCCTCGTCCCGCAGCCGCTGCGGGGCGAACCAGAGCCGGACGTCCTTGCCGAAGTCGATCACCCGGCCAATCTACGTCCCGGCCTGCGTCCCGGTCTGCTTCCCGGCCGCACGGAAGGCCCGCAGCCGCCGGTACGCCTCCAGCCCGTCCGGCACCCACGGCCACGCGCCGCCGTCGGCCCGGGCCGCCACCTCCTCCTCCGGCAGCCAGGCGTGCCAGGCCACCTCGGACTCCTGCGGCCGCACCGGCAGCTCGCAGCGCACCTCGTGCACGTACGACCACCAGGCCCCGCCCGGACCCTCGTACAGGAACTTGAACAGCGGCTCCGGCTGCGGCAGCCCGGACACCCCCAGCTCCTCCTCGGCCTCCCGCAGCGCGGCCGAGGCGTAGTCCTCGCCGGCGCCCAGCACCCCGCCCACGAACATGTCGTAGTGCGAGGGGAACACCAGCTTCGACGCGGTCCGCCGGTGCACGAACACCCGCCCCGCCGCATCCCTGGCCAGCACGAACACACACCGGTGGAGCAGCCCGCGCGCGTACACCTCGCCCCGCGGCGCCTGCCCGGTCACCCGGTCCTCGCGGTCCACCACGTCCAGCACTTCATCAGCAGCACTCACACGGTTCATCCAACCACCGCCATTGACGGGTTACCGCTCCGTAGCCAAGGATCTGCCCCACCAGCGACCGGAGGACGACTTCGCATGACGTACGACGCAGACGTGATCGTGATCGGGGCCGGGCTCGCGGGCCTGGTGGCCACCGCCGAGCTCGTCGACGCGGGCCGCACGGTGATCCTCCTCGACCAGGAGCCCGAGCAGTCCCTCGGCGGCCAGGCGCACTGGTCCTTCGGCGGCCTGTTCTTCGTCGACTCGCCCGAACAGCGCCGGATGCGGATCAAGGACAGCCGCGCCCTCGCCCTCCAGGACTGGCTCGGCACCGCCGGCTTCGACCGCCCGGAGGACACCTGGCCCCGCCGCTGGGCGGAGGCGTACGTCGACTTCGCCGCCGGCGAGAAGCGGTCCTGGCTGCACGCGCAGGGCGTCCGCTTCTTCCCCGTGGTCGGCTGGGCCGAACGGGGCGGCTACGGCGCCCTCGGCCACGGGAACTCCGTACCCCGCTTCCACATCACCTGGGGCACCGGCCCCGGCCTGGTCGAACCCTTCGCCCGCCGGATCCGCGCCGGGGCCGACCGGGGCCTGGTCCGGCTGAGGTTCCGCCACCGCGTCACCGGAATCTCCCGGACCGCGGGCGCCCTGGACACCGTGACCGGCGAGATCCTGGAGCCGTCCGCCGCCGAACGCGGCACTGCGAGCAGCCGCAAGCCCGTCGGCGGCTTCCAGCTGCGCGCCCAGGCCGTGATCGTGGCCGCCGGCGGCATCGGCGGCAACCACGACCTCGTGCGCAAGCAGTGGCCCGCCCGGCTCGGCACCCCGCCGCAGCGGATGCTCTCCGGGGTCCCGGCGCACGTGGACGGGCTGATGCTGGGCATCGCCGAGGACGCAGGCGCCCGCCACATCAACAAGGACCGGATGTGGCACTACACCGAGGGCATCGAGAACTGGAACCCGATCTGGGCCCGCCACGGCATCCGCATCCTGCCCGGCCCCTCCTCGCTCTGGCTGGACGCCACCGGCAGACGGCTGCCCGTACCCCTCTTCCCCGGCTTCGACACCCTCGGCACCCTCGACCACATCATGCAGACGGGCCACGACCACACCTGGTTCGTGCTCAACCGGCGCATCATCGGCAAGGAGTTCGGCCTGTCCGGCTCCGAGCAGAACCCCGACCTCACCGGCAGGTCCGTGCGCGACGTCATCGACCGCGCCCGGCAGGCGGTACCGGCACCGGTCCAGGCCTTCATGGACCGCGGCGCGGACTTCGTCGTCGAACGCGACCTGTCCGCGCTCGTCCGCGGCATGAACGCGGTCACCGGCGAGGACCTGCTCGACGAGGCCACCGTCCGCCGGGAGACCGAGGCCCGGGACCGGGAGATCGCCAACCCCTTCACCAAGGACCTCCAGGTCACCGCCATCCGCGGCGCCCGCAAGTACCTCGGCGACCGGCTCGTGCGCACCGCCGCCCCGCACCGCATCCTGGACCCCGCGGCCGGACCGCTCATCGCCGTCCGGCTGTCCGTCCTGACCCGCAAGTCCCTCGGCGGCCTGGAGACCGACCTGTCCTCCCGGGTGCTCACCGAGTCCGGCGACCCACTGCCCGGCCTGTACGCCGCCGGCGAGGCGGCCGGGTTCGGCGGCGGCGGGGTGCACGGCTACCGCGCGCTGGAGGGCACCTTCCTCGGCGGCTGCATCTTCTCGGGCCGGGCGGCGGGCCGGGCCGCGGCGGCAGCGGTCGGCTGAGCTTCAGCGCTCCGCGGGGTGCTGTGACGGGCCGTCTGTAGCCTGCGGGTCCGTTGTGGCCGGTCGCGCAGTTCTCCGCGCCCCCTTCGGGGCGCTGCCGTACTGCCGGCGGTCGTCTGCGGGTCCGTTGTGGCTGGTCGCGCCGTTCCCCGCGCCCCTTCGGGCGCGGTTCAGCCGATCCGCTCGACGACCCGGAACCGTTCCGCGACCACCAGGGTGTCGTCGTCGACCGTGTAGTCCGGATCGCCGATCACCGCCCGGACCGGATCGCTGTGCCAGAAGCTCTCGTGCGAGGCGCGCCATTCGGCCACGGACGCGTACCCCTCGCCCTCGTCCAGCGCATGCCGAAGGTCCACGTCGGCGAGCCGCACCACCCGCACCTCCGTCACCTCCACCACCGCCACCGCCCGCTCGTCCGAGTCCACCAGCACGCTCCGGTCGCCCGGCTCGGGCAGCGGCTCGCCCTCGGCCTCGTACTCCGGCAGCAGGCCCGTCGTGGAGGTCTTCGCCCCGCTCAGCACGGCCGCCACCAGCGCGTCGCGCAGCGGCCCGGGGAAGCCCAGCAGATAGGGAGGAAGGTCTTCGTGCGTCGTCATGGGCCCACCCTACGGCCCGCTCCGGCACCCGCCCCGAACCGGAAGGTGGAGCTCAACTCTGCGCCAATCAGGACCAGTTGAAACGCGCCACCCAGTGGACTGGACCTTGACTCGGAGCTGTACCTACCGGTTTGCTGTGCGTGATCATCCCGCGTCGCGCCCGAAGTCCCGTCGTGCGCGCCGGCGTACCCGTCGTACCCGTCGCCGTTCCCGGCGTACCCGTCGTTTTCGTCGTTCCCGTCGTACGTGCCGAACCGTCCGCCCGCGCCCGTGTTCCTGGAGGGAAAACCGCGGATGTCCCCGCCTCCGCCGCCCCTCGGCCGCGCCCGCAAGCGGGAGGCCCAGCTCTTCGACCCGGCCCTGTGCGACACCGAACTCGTGGACGTCCGGACCCGGTTCACCCAGGGCCGGTGGGCCAGGGCCCGCGCCCTCCTGGCCGGCACGGGGGACGACTGGGACCGCCGCGGCCACCGGATCGTCGTCCTCGCCGAAACCCCGGCCGCGACCGCCTGGGCCGGCGAATGGCTGCTCGCCGAACCCGACAGCGCCGACGCCGCCACCCTCCTCGCCTGCGCCGCCGTCTTCACCGCGCTGCGCCGCAAGGGCACACCCGAGGAGGCCGAGGAGGCCTGCCACCGGGCCGCCGCCCTGCTGCCCGCCGACCCCACCCCCTGGCTCGGCCTGCTCATGCTGTCCCGCGCCTTCGGCTCCCAGGAGGAGTTCAGCCGCCACTTCGACCAGGTCCGGGCTCGGCACCGGGAGCACCACCACGCCCACCACCTGATGGTCGCCCGCCTCGCCGAGCACGCCCCCGCCTCCGGCCAGGACCCGCTCCACGAGGTCTACGACTTCGCCGCCTGGGCCGCCGAGGAGTCCCCGGCCGACTCCCCCCTCGCCGTCCTCCCGGTCATCGCGCACGCCGAGCGCTACCGGGTCCTCGCCGCCGCCCACGGCCGCGGCCCCGAGGGCGCCGCCGCCCACTGGTCGAGCCGCCGCGCCCGCCAGGTGCTGCGCGCCGCC
Source organism: Streptomyces sp. NPDC090445 (assembly GCF_044769385.1). Classification (NCBI taxonomy): domain Bacteria; kingdom Bacillati; phylum Actinomycetota; class Actinomycetes; order Kitasatosporales; family Streptomycetaceae; genus Streptomyces; species Streptomyces sp. NPDC090445. The sequence goes on from NZ_JBIVXV010000005.1 coordinate 39,064, forward strand.
TTTGACTGGTGGCTGGAGTGGGAGCGCGAGGACCACCCCCGCAACCGGGTCGACCTCAACTTCCTCGCCCACGCCAAGCTCTGCGAGGGCCGCCCCGCCGAGGCCGCCGCCCTCTTCCACCGCATCGGCAGCCACGCCACCCGGGCCCCCTGGTCCTACCCCGACCTCGACCCCCGCAAGGCGTTCCTCGCCGCCCGCAACGCCGCTCTCGGCACCGCCTGACGGCGGCCCCGGGCGCACCACCCCCGCACCGCTCGACCTTCCTTCCCCCGAAAGGACACCCCATGGCGACGGGCAGACCCACCACGCTCGGCACCCCGCCCGGCCCCGCCGAGATCCGCACGTACAAGGGCCAGGAGCGGGCCCTGCGCGCCGGCCGGCTCGGCACCGCCGGCCTGCTGCTCTCCGTACTGGCCGCCAGCGCCCCCCTGATGGTGGTCGCCGGTGTGATGCCCACCACCTTCGGTGTGATGGGCATCGTCGGACAGCCCCTGCTGTTCGTGATCCTCGGCATCGTGCTCGCCCTCTTCGGCGTCGGCTACGCCGAGATGAGCCGCCACGTCCACAACGCCGGCGCCTTCTACGCGTACATCGCCCGCGGCCTCGGCCCGACCGCCGGCGCGGGCGCCTCGCTCGTCGCCCTCGTCGCGTACAGCGCCATGCAGGTCGGCGTGTACGGCATCCTCGGCTTCGAGATGTCCGGCCTCTTCGCCACCTACCTGAAGACCGACGTCGCCTGGTGGATCCCCGCCCTGGCCGCCGTCGCCGTCACCGGTGCGCTCGGCTGGCTCAAGATCGACCTGAACGCGCGGGTCCTCGGCGTCCTGCTCCTCATCGAGTGCGCCCTCGTCGTCGTCTTCGACGCCGCCGCCCTCGCCGACCCCGGACCGCAGGGCCTCTCCCTGCACGCCTTCAACCCCGCCACCCTCGGCGGCGCCGGCCTCGGCACCGCCCTGTGCTTCTGCATCGCCGCGTTCGTCGGCTTCGAGCAGTCCCCGGTGTACGCCGAGGAGACCAGCAAGCCGCACATCGTCGTCTCCCGCGTGATGTTCCTCGCGGTCGGCTTCGCCGCCCTCTTCTTCGCGCTGAGCGCCTGGGCCCTCACCGTCGCCACCGGCCCCGCCGAGGTCGTGAAGACCGCCGGGGAGGCCGGCCCCGGACTGCTGTTCCAGCTCACCGGGGAACGCCTCGGCGCCGGCTTCACCGACGTCCTGCACGTCCTGTTCGTGACCGGCATGTTCGCGGCGATGCTCAGCTTCCACAACGTCGTCGCCCGCTACGCCTTCGCCATGGGCCGCGAGGGCCTCCTCCCGGCCGCCTTCGGCCGGACCAACCCCGGTACCGGCGCCCCCGCCACCGGCTCCCTGCTCCAGACGGCCGTCGCCGCCGTCGTCGTCCTCGCCTTCGCCGCCGCCGACGACAAGCCGAACGGCGACCCCACCACGCCCGTCCTGCACCTGTTCACCTGGATGGGCAGCGTCGGCGCCCTCGGCGTGACACTTCTCATGGCCACCGCCTCCGTCGCCGTCATCGCCTTCTTCGTCCGCCGCGGCACCGCCGCCGCCCAGCTGTGGCGCCTCCTCGCGGCCGGGGCCGCCGGGATCGCCCTCCTCGGCATCGCCGCCTACACCGTGAAGGACTTCGGCGTCCTGGTCGGCGCCGGCGAGGGCTCCGCGCTCAGCTGGATACTGCCCGGCATCATCGGCGCCGCCGCCGTGGGCGGCCTGCTGTACGGGCTCGTGCTGCGCAGCCGCAAGCCCGAGGTGCACGCCCGGATCGGCCTGGGGAACGAGGCGTTCAGGCTCGACCAGGCCGCGGAGGCCACCCCGCACGACTGACTGCCCTGCAGACGCACACCACCCTCGCTTTCACCCCTTTACGAGGCCCCCGACACCTGTTTCGAAGGTCGTCGGGGGCCTTCGTGCACAGGGCCGGGTTTTGGCCATGGCGGAGGCTCATGGTCTCCTATGGCGACAAAAACCACCGGAACCCCGCACAGGTGACCCCACCCAGCTTCCCTGCGCGGCGGCCCGGCTTGCCTGTCCCACCCACGAAGGCGAAGTCCCACATGAGTGACCGCACCTTGACCGAGGCCCCCGCCAAGGTCACCGCCTCCCACGTCGACGCAGGTGACGAGGGTTACAGCAAGGACCTCAAGTCCCGCCACATCAACATGATCGCCATCGGCGGGGCGATAGGCACCGGCCTGTTCCTCGGTGCCGGCGGCCGGCTCGCCGGCGCGGGCCCCTCCCTCGCGATCGCGTACGCGGTGTGCGGCATCTTCGCCTTCTTCGTCGTGCGGGCCCTCGGCGAGCTCGTCCTGTACCGCCCCTCCTCCGGCGCGTTCGTCTCGTACGCGCGCGAGTTCATGGGTGAGAAGGGCGCCTACACGGCCGGCTGGCTGTACTTCCTGAACTGGTCCACGACCACTGTGGCCGACATCACGGCCGCCGCGACCTACGCGCACTTCTGGTCGATGTTCACCAGCGTCCCGCAGTGGGTCCTGGCCCTGATCGCCCTCGCCATCGTCCTCACCGCGAACCTGATCTCGGTGAAGTACTTCGGCGAGATGGAGTTCTGGTTCTCCCTCATCAAGGTCGCCGCCCTGGCGATCTTCCTGGTCGTCGCCATCTACCTGGTCGCCACCAGCCACGACATCGGCGGCCACACCCCGGGCCTGTCCACCATCACCGACAACGGCGGCATCTTCCCGTCCGGCGTCCTCCCGATGCTCCTCGTGGTCCAGGGCGTCGTCTTCGCCTACGCCTCCGTCGAGCTGTGCGGCGTCGCCGCCGGCGAGACCGAGAACCCCGAGAAGATCATGCCGAAGGCGATCAACTCGATCATGTGGCGCGTCGGCCTCTTCTACGTCGGCTCCGTCGTCCTGCTCGCGATGCTCCTCCCGTACACCGCGTACTCCTCCGACCAGAGCCCCTTCGTCACCGTCTTCGACAAGCTCGGCATCCCCGGCACCGCCGGCATCATGAACCTCGTCGTGCTGACCGCGGCCCTCTCCAGCCTGAACTCCGGCCTGTACTCCACCGGCCGCATCCTGCGCTCGATGGCCATGTCCGGCTCCGCCCCGAAGTTCACCGCCCGCATGAACAAGGGCAAGGTCCCCTACGGCGGCGTCCTGTTCACCGCCGCCTTCGGCCTCGCCGGCGTCGGCCTGAACTACCTCATGCCGAAGGACGCCTTCGAGCTCGTCCTGAACTTCGCCTCGCTCGGCATCCTCGGCACCTGGGCGATGGTCATGATCTGCTCGCTGTTCTTCTGGCGCCGCTCGCAGCAGGGCCTGGTCGAGCGCCCCGCCTACCGGCTGCCCTGGGCCCCGTACACCCAGATCATCACCCTGGTCTTCCTCTTCTCGGTGCTGGTCCTGATGTGGCTCGACGGCGGCGTGGGCCGCACCACGGTCCTGTGCGTCCCGGTCATCGCCGCCCTGCTCGTCGGCGGCTGGTACCTGGTCCGCCGCCGCGTGGCGGAGATCGCCGCCGCCCGCCGCTGACCGACGCCCCGAACTGACGAAAGGACCCCCTGCCGGATGGGCAGGGGGTCCTTTCGCCGTACCGCGGGCTCCACGGCCCCGCTGCGGGCCCGGACCGGGCCGTTCAGGCCCGTCAGGCCTTCTTCACCACGCTGGACTTCAGCTGCATGGCCCCGAAGCCCTCGATCCGGCAGTCGATGTCGTGGCCGTCGACGCCGTCCACGAGGCGGATGTTGCGCACCTTGGTACCGGCCTTGATCCCCGAGGCGCTCCCCTTCACCTTGAGCGCCTTGACGACGGTGACGGTGTCGCCGTCCTGCAGGACGTTGCCGACGGAGTCCCGGATGACGCGCTCGCCGGCCGCGTCCGCGGCGGGGGCGTCCTCCTCGGCGGGAACCCATTCGTGGCCGCATTCGGGGCAGACCACGAGCGCGTTCATCTCATAGGTGTACGCACAGGAGCATTTCGGGCAAGGGGGAAGATTCTCAAGCATGCTCCCAGGGTAGCCCCGCCTTTTCGGCGGAACTGCCGACGAGAAACCGAGCAGCACCGAGAAGAACCAGGAGAACCGGCAAGGCCCGGGAAGGCCCGGGAAGGCCCGGGAAAAGCAGAGAACCCCACGTGATGTGGGGTTCTCAGTGGTGTCCGAGGGGGGACTTGAACCCCCACGCCCGATAAAGGGCACTAGCACCTCAAGCTAGCGCGTCTGCCATTCCGCCACCCGGACAAGGTGTCTGTCTCGCGGCCCTCGGCCGTTCCGACGTGGAAAACATTACCAAACATTCCGGGGTGCTCGATCACGCCCCCTGCGGCCGGAGACGCCCTTGGGCGGAGCGGGCCGAAGCGGGAGGATGGGGAGGCAGTCGGACCGATCAGTGGGAGGAAGCAGCGTGAGCCAGTCGAGCGCGGGCAGGACCGTCTCCGGCGAGGACGAGGTCGTCGACCTCTGCAGAGACCTCATCCGGATCGACACCAGCAACTACGGGGACCACTCGGGCCCCGGCGAGCGCAAGGCCGCCGAGTGGGTCGCGGAGAAGCTCGCCGAGGTCGGGCTGGAGCCGCAGATCTTCGAGTCCCACAAGGGGCGTGCCTCGACCGTCGCCCGGATCGAGGGCGAGGACCCCTCCCGTCCCGCGCTGCTGATCCACGGGCACACCGACGTGGTGCCGGCGAACGCCGCCGACTGGACGCACGACCCGTTCTCCGGAGAGATCGCCGACGGGTGCGTGTGGGGCCGCGGCGCCGTCGACATGAAGGACATGGACGCGATGACGCTCGCCGTCGTACGCGACCGGCTGCGCAGCGGCCGCAAGCCCCCGCGGGACATCGTGCTGGCCTTCCTCGCCGACGAGGAGGCGGGCGGCGTGTACGGTGCCCGGCACCTCGTGGACAAGCACCCCGGGCTGTTCGAGGGGGTCACCGAGGCGATCGGCGAGGTCGGCGGCTTCTCGTTCACCGTGAACGAGAACCTGCGGCTGTACCTGGTGGAGACCGCCCAGAAGGGCATGCACTGGATGCGGCTCACCGTGGAGGGCACGGCGGGCCACGGCTCGATGACGAACAACGACAACGCGATCACGGAGCTCTGCGAGGCCGTGGCGCGGCTCGGCCGCCACCAGTGGCCGGTGCGCGTCACCAAGACCGTACGGTCCTTCCTGGACGAGCTCTCGGACGCGCTGGGCACCCCCCTCGACCCCGACGACATGGACGCCACCCTCGCCAAGCTCGGCGGCATCGCCAAGATGGTCGGGGCCACGCTGCGGAACTCGGCCGCGCCGACCATGCTGGGCGCCGGCTACAAGGTGAACGTCATCCCCGGCCAGGCCACCGCCCACGTGGACGGCCGCTTCCTGCCCGGCTACGAGGACGAGTTCTTCGCCGACCTCGACCGGATCCTCGGCCCGCGCGTGAAGCGGGAGGACGTGCACGCCGACAAGGCCCTGGAGACCGACTTCGACGGCCGACTCGTCGACGCCATGCAGAGCGCCCTCAAGGCCGAGGACCCGATCGCGCGCGCCGTCCCGTACATGCTGTCCGGCGGCACCGACGCCAAGTCCTTCGACGACCTCGGCATCCGCTGCTTCGGCTTCGCTCCGCTGCAGCTGCCGCCGGAGCTGGACTTCGCGGGGATGTTCCACGGGGTGGACGAGCGGGTGCCGGTGGAGGGGCTGAAGTTCGGCGCGCGCGTCCTCGACCGATTCATTGACAACTGCTGAGATTCGCGAAGGTGTGCGCATTCCACTGGGAAGAGTGAATGCGCTCATACGCTCGTAGCCCCGGTGATCCCTCCTCGTTACAGGTGATGCGGTCCGCGGCTGGGACCGCATTGCCTACTAGGAGGAACAATGCTGAAGAAGGTTGTGGCCGCTGCCGCCGCCACCGGTGGTCTCGTTCTCGCGGGTGCCGGCCTGGCCGTTGCCGACGCGGGTGCCCAGGGTGCGGCCATCGGCTCCCCCGGTGTCCTGTCCGGCAACGTCGTTCAGGTCCCGATCCACATCCCGGTGAACGTCTGCGGCAACACCATCAACGTCGTCGGCCTGCTGAACCCGGCCTTCGGCAACACCTGCGTCAACGCCTGACGCACCTGAAGTCTTGGGCCCCGGAACGCATCCCAGCGTTCCGGGGCCGCCGGGCTTCAGGGCCCGGCCGTTCGTTTTTTCAGCTGGGGGAAACACACAGATGCGACGACAGGCAGCGGTCACCAGGAAGACCCTGATCACCATGGCGGCGGCAGGGGGTGTGCTCGCGCTCGGCGGGGGATACGCGCACGCCGACTCCGGCGCGTCCGGCCATGCCGCGAACTCCCCGGGCGTCCTGTCCGGGAACAACGTCCAAGCGCCCGTGGACGTTCCGGTGAACGTCTGCGGGAACACGGTCACGGTCATCGGGGGACTCAACCCGGCCTTCGGCAACCGCTGTTCCAACGAATCGGCGAAGCCGGCCAAGCCGACGAAGCCGGACAACCCGAAGCCGGACAATCCGAAGCCGGAGAACCCGGGGTACCCGGGCCAGCCCGGCGGGCCGGACGAGCCGTGCGACGAGGGCGAACACCCGGGCAACCCCGGTACGCCGAGTACGCCCGGTCAGCCCGGTACGCCGGGCCAGCCGAGCACTCCAGGCCAGCCCGGTACGCCGAGCACGCCCGGTCAGCCCGGTACGCCGAGCACTCCGGGCCAGCCCGGCACCCCGAGCACGCCCGGTCAGCCGGGTACGCCGGGCCAGCCGAGCACTCCCGGTCAGCCGGGTACGCCGAGCACTCCCGGTCAGCCCGGCACGCCGGGTACGCCCGGCCAGCCCGGGACCCCGGGTGGGCCCGGGACCGGAACGGTGACCCCGGGGACGGACACCGGGACCGGCATCGGGATCGCGCCCGCCCGGCAGGCGGGACTCGCGGCGACCGGCGCCGGGGACGTCCTCGGCGTGGGCCTTCCGCTCGCCGCCGGAACGCTGATCGCCGGCGCTCTGCTCTACCGGCGTGCCCGCACCACGACCTGACGGGCCCTCACGGCGACGCGGGCCCCGTCCACGGGGTCCGCGTCACCACGTGGCGCGGACCTGACGGATGATCCGCCGCCGCAGCCGCACGCGCCGGCTGCCGTCCCGGTGCAGGGTCAGCCGGTCCAGCTCCCAATGCCCGTACTCGGCATGGTCGGTCAGCAGTCGGGTCGCCTCGCTGCGGGGGACGCCGCGGGGCACGTACACGTCGACGAATTCGTATTCCGGCATCGCATCTATTGTGCGGGCACAGCCCCGCTACGGATAGCGTCTGCACTATGTCTGATGCCGCTCTGCCCACTGTTGCCGAGGTACGCGCCGCCGCCGAGGCGGTCAAGGCCGCCATCGACCGTCACCTCGCCGCGGTCGAGAGCAGGATCGGGGACGAGGACCCGGCCGTCTACGCCGCATTCAACGAACTCGCCGCCGCCGCCGAGGAGTACGACGAACTGCTCTACGACCGGTACGACGAGGTCACGCCGTTCGAGATCCCCACGCCCGAGGACGGAGCCCCGTACCGCGGACCCGCCGAGCCCGCCGCGTTCAGCGTGCTCATCCGCCGCGACTACACCGTCTCCAAGCCGGCGCGGCTGATCGCCCAGGCCGACCGGGTCGCGGCGCACGACAGAGAGGCCGAACTCGTCCACGACGGCGGCACCGCCGGTGCGCTCGGCGTCCTCTTCGGGGAGTACGAGCCCGACGAAATCGCCTCCCGCGCGAAGGACTTCGGCCTGGAGGAGGGCGACTCGACCCTCTGGATCGCCGCCGCGCGCGAGGCCGCGGAGCCGGGGGAGTGGCTGGGCTCGCCCTTCGGGAACACCGATCCGCAGGACGTACTGCACCGGTTCGACGTCAGCTCCGTCTTCGACGACGACGACGAGGACGAGGACGAGGAGGTGGACGAGGGCGAGGACGACGAGGCGGCCGAGCCCGGCTTCGCCCCCGCCTGATCCGCCCGAGGCCGCAAACGGCGACGCGGCCCCCGCCCGGGCAGGGCAGGGGCCGCGTCGGCCGTTCCGTAGGCGGTTCCGTCGGCGGTTCCGGTGGCTACTCCGGCTGCTCCCCGGCCGCCGCGGCCTGCGTCCGCAGCAGACCCGCCAGCCGCGTCGTACGCGGCTTCGGCAGCACCTCCGCGACCGCGCGCGGCAGCGCCTGGTCGACGCCGTGCACCACCGACAGGTGCCGCTCGGCCCGGCCGAACGCCGTGTACACCCAGTCCCGCGACAGCGTCTGCGCCGCGTCACCGGGCAGGACGGCCACCACCGCCGGCCAGCGCATGCCGACGGCCTGATGCGCCGTCACCGCCCAGCCGTGCCGCACCTGTGCCGCCACCCGCTCCTTCGGCACGACGACCGGCCCGCCCGCGGTGTCCAGGTGGAGGCCCTCCGCGTCCGCCGAGACCACCCGGCCCGGAACGGCCCGCCCGGGCGAGGGCACGTGGACGATCCGGTCGCCGGGGTCGAAGCCGTCGAACCGGCCCGGGCCGGGGTTCAGCCGCTCCTTCAGCGCCGCGTTCAGCGCCCGGGTGCCCGCCGGGCCGCCGTGGCCCGGGGTGATCACCTGGATGCCGTCCGCGCCGATCCCGAAAGCCCGCGGCACCGACTCCGCCACCAGCTGCACGGTCCGGTGCACCGCCTCGCCCGCATCGCGCACGGGGACGATGACGACCTCCTTGCCGGGGGCCTCGACCTGGTTCAGCTCGCCGATCCCGATGCCCGAGACCAGCTCGCCGAGCGGCCCCGGATCGGGGATGCGGGAGACCGGCTGCGGGCAGACGCGGGCCGCGAGCACATCCGCGAACACCCGGCCCGGACCCGCCGACCCGAGCACCGCCGGATCCCCGGACAGCACCAGCCGGGCCCCGTCGGGCACCGACTCCACCAGCTCGGCGGCGCTCTCCACGTCCAACTGCGGCGCGTCCAGCACCACGAGCAGATCCAGCGCGAACTGCCCGTCCGCGTCCCGCTCCGGCCCCTCGGTCCCGGCCAGCAGCCCGGCCACGGTGACGGCACCCGGCGCGGGGGCGTGCGCGGCCAGGCAGGTGCGCAGGCCCAGCTTTCCGGCGGCCTCCAGCAGGGCCAGCGGCTCGGCGCGGGCCGCTTCGCCGCCGGTGTGGACGACCAGGCCGTGCGCGGCGACCGCCCGGATCAGCTCGGCGCCCGTTCCGGTGGCGGCCGCCTCCCAGTCCGCGGCGTCCGCGGCGTCCGCGGCGTCCGCCGAGCCCGCGGCGCCGGTGAAGGTGCCCGCCAGCCGGGCCAGGCCGTCGGCCAGGCTCTCCTCGGCCAGCGCGTACGCCTCCAGGCCCATCAGCACCCTCACGGGCTGCTCCTCGCCCTCCGCGACGGGCGCGCCCAGCGGCTCGTGGAAGACCAGGACCAGACCCTCGGCGACGGCCTGCTCCAGGGCCTCGGCCGGCTGCGGAACCCCGTACCGGTCCAGGGCGGACTCCAGGGTGGGCGCCTCCAGGGCGGTGTGCCCCTTGAGAGCGGCCTGCTCCAGCAGCCAGCCGACGAGCGCGGCGGCGCGGCGCTCGTCGCCCGGGCCCGCGGCCTGGCCCAGCAGGGCCCGGGCGAAGGAGTCCGCCTGGGTCGGGCGGATCCCGGCCACGGCCAGCAGGCGCCAGGGGTTCTCGGTGAGCGCGTCGGCGGCGCCCTCGCCGAGGGCGGCGGCGGCCGGGGCGGCGAGCTGCTCGGGGGCGCCGCCGCGGCCCAGGACGGCCCGTACGGCCTCGACGGCCGCCGCGGACGGGGCGGCGGGGGACCGGTCGGCGGCGGCCGCCGCGGCCGGGCGGGGGCGCGGCGGGGCCGCCTGCGCGGGGGCCGGGGCGGGCCGTCGCGGAGCGGCCGGGGCCTCGTCGAAGTAGCGCGGGGAGGGCTTCTCCCCGCTCTCCACGGCCCGTACGGCGGCCAGCAGGTCGGCGGCCGTGCCGCTGAGCTTGGCGCCGGCCTGGACCGGGCTCGGGCGTTCCGCCTTGCGGCGGGCGATGCGCTCGCGCTCGACCCGCTGCGCCGCCAGCTCGGCCTGGGCCTCGCTCAGCTGCTGGGCCGCGGCGTCACCCTCCGCCTCCGCGGTGGGCTGGGGCCCTGCGGGGCTCTCCCCCTCCCCGCCCCTTCCCGAAACCGTGGGCTCCGCCCCCGGCCCCCCGGCACCGCCCGCCACCCCGCCGTCGCCGTCCCCGGCTCCGCCGGATGCCGCTGCACCGGGGCCTTCGTCCCCGTCGGTGGGGGCCTCGGGCTCGGTGGCGCCGTCTCCGGCTTCGGCGGATGCCGTGGGAGTCTCCGCGCCGCTGCCGGGGCCTGTCTCCGCTTCGGCGGTGTCGTCCCCGTCGGAGGGGGTCTCGGGCTCGGTGGGGTCGGTTCCGGTCTCATCGGATGCCGACGGCGCCCCTGTGCCGGATTCTGCGTCCGCGGCCTTCGGCGCCTCGGCTTCGGCCGGGGCGGCCGTGTCGGGGGTCGCTGTGCCGGCCGCCGGCGGCTTCTCGGGGGCCGGGCCCGGGGCGCCGGCCGGGGCCGCTTCGGCGGGTCCGGTGGCGGGGGCCTGCGGGGCCTCGCCCTGCGGGCCGGGGGAGGCCGGCTCGGCGGCGTGGCGGTCCGTACTCACAGCGTGCTCCAGTCCTGGTCGGGGTAGCGGTGCACCGGGGCCGACACATCGTCCAGCGCCCGGCGGATCTCCTCCGGAAGACTAAGGGCCTCCACCGACAGCGCCTCCGCCAGCTGTGCGGCGGTCCGCGCGCCGACGATCGGCGCGGCCACCCCCGGCCGGTCCCGCACCCACGCCAGCGCCACCTGGAGCGGGGTCACGGCCAGGCCGTGGGCGGCCGTGGCCACCGCGTCCACGATCCGGCCCGACGCCTCGTCCAGGTACGGCTCCACGAAGGCGCCCATGGCCGGCGACGCGCCGCGGGAGTCCGCCGGGATCCCGGCCCGGTACTTGCCCGTCAGCACCCCGCGTCCCAGCGGCGACGACGGCAGCAGGCCGACGCCCAGGTCCAGCGCCGCCGGCAGCACCTCCCGCTCCACGCCCCGCTGGAGCAGCGAGTACTCCATCTGGGCGCCGGCCAGCCGGGTCCGGCCCCCGCCCGGCGCCGCCAGCTGCCAGGTCGCCGCCTTCGCCAGCTGCCAGCCGCTGAACTCCGCCACCCCCGCATAGCGGGCTCGCCCGCTGCTCACGGCCAGGTCCAGCGCCTGCAGGGTCTCCTCCAGCGGGGTCGCCGGGTCGAAGGCGTGGATCTGCCACAGGTCCACGTAGTCGGTGCCCAGCCGGCCCAGCGAGTCGTCCAGGGCGGCCAGCAGGTGCCCGCGCGAGCCGTCGAAGCGCCGGTCCGGGTCCGCGACGCCGCCCGCCTTGGTCGCGATGACCAGCTCCCGGCGCGGCACGAGCCCGCCGACGATCTGCCCGAGCAGGTACTCCGCCTCGCCGCCGCCGTACACGTCGGCCGTGTCGACGAGGGTGCCGCCCGCGTCCCAGAAGGTCTTCAACTGCTCGGCGGCGCCCGCCTCGTCCGGCCCGTCCGCCGACCGGCCCCAGGTCAGGGTGCCGAGGCCGATCCGGGACACGCGCAGGCCGGTGCGGCCGAGATGCCTCTGCTCCATGACCGCTGAGACTACTGGGGCACTGACGCGGCGAAGCCGGGCGCGCTACAGTCCCTGCTCACAACAACGTTACTGATCGGTAAACCGGTAAGGGGACGACATATGCGGCTCGGCATCAATCTCGGCTACTGGGGCGCCGGCATGGACGCGGACAACCTCGCCGTGGCGCAGGAGGCGGACCGCCTCGGCTACGACGTGTGCTGGGCCGCCGAGGCCTACGGCTCCGACGCGCCGACCGTGCTCTCCTGGGTCGCGGCCCAGACCGAGCGCATCGACGTCGGTTCCGCGATCATGCAGATCCCGGCCCGCCAGCCCGCCATGACCGCGATGACCGCGGCCACCCTGGACTCCCTCACCAAGGGGCGGTTCCGGCTCGGCCTCGGCGTCTCCGGCCCCCAGGTCTCCGAGGGCTGGTACGGCGTGAAGTTCGACAAGCCCCTCGCCCGGACCCGCGAGTACGTGGAGATCGTCCGCAAGGCGATGACCCGCGAGCGCCTCTCCTACGAGGGCGAGCACTGGACCCTGCCCCTGCCGGGCGGCCCCGGCAAGCCGATCAAGCTGACCGTGCACCCGGAGCGCGAGCGCATCCCGCTCTACATCGCCGCCATCGGCCCGAAGAACCTGGAGCAGACCGGCGAGATCGCCGACGGCGCCCTGCTGATCTTCCCCGCGGCCGAGCACCTGGAGGCCACCGCCCTCACCCACATCCGGGCGGGCCGCGAGAAGGCCGGGCTCACCATGGACGGCTTCGACGTCTGCCCCACCGTGCCGCTGGCCGTCGGCGACGACGTGACCGCCCTCGCCGACATGTTCCGCCCGTACACCGCCCTGTACGTGGGCGGCATGGGCAGCCGCAAGCAGAACTTCTACAACCAGCTCGCCCAGCGCATGGGCTACGAGAAGGAAGCCGCCGAGATCCAGGACAAGTACCTGGCGGGCGACAAGGCGGGCGCCGCCGCGGCCGTCCCGCACTCCCTGATCGACTCCACCACCCTCCTCGGCTCCGTGGACCGCATCGCGGACGGCATGCGGGCCTACGCCGAGGCCGGGGTCACCACCCTCACCCTCGCCCCGGCCGGGTTCACCCTGGACGAGCGGCTCACGGCCCTGCGCGCCGGCACGGACGCCCTGGAGCGCGCCGGCCTCGCCTGATCCCGCACCGGAAACGGAACGGGCCGGAAACGGAACGGGCCGGACCGTTCCGGCCCGGAACGGAACGGGCCCGGGGGACGCCCGGGCCGGTCGAAGCCTGCGGCCGTGGTGGGGGCTCGGGGGTCTTCCCCGCCACGGCCGACACAGGCAACAACGCGCGCGGTGTCCGCCGGGTTACGCCCCCGGTTCACCCCCGCGGGTCGTTCATTCGGCCGAGTAGTGCGACCTATCGGTTGCCCGGGTCCCGGAACGGCCGTTGACTCGATGCATGCTCTCTGCCCGCAGCCTCTTCCAGGAGATCGTCGACAACGACGACTCCTTCCAGCTCTTCTGCTCCATCGCCGCCAGCGGGGAGACCCAGGGCGGCTGGGAGAACGCCCGGATCGCGGCCCTGGTGCCCGACAGCATGCGCGGCCTCGCCCCCAAGATCACCCGGCACGGCGCCGACGAGGACAAGCACGGCCGCATCTTCCAGGCCCTGCTGCGCAAGCGCGGCCTGCCCGAGGTCCCCGTACCGCCCGAAACCGACTACACGATGCTGCTGGAGCGGCGCGGCATCGGCCTCGCACACGCCAAGCTGCGCGCCGAGGAACAGCTGACGGAGGACGACATCGTCGTCTACCTCGCGCACAGCCGGGTCACCGAACAGCGCGCCGCCGACCAGATGGACATGCTCGTCCGGCACTTCGGCGACCACCCCCTCGTCGGCAGGGCCATCCGCGTGATCAGCCGCGACGAGGACAACCACCTCGCCTACTGCCACGAGGAACTGCTGCGCCTCGCCCGCGACGGACACGGCAGGACCATCCAGCGGGTGCTGCGCGAGAGCGCCCTCGCCGAGATCGCCATCTACCGGGACGTGAGCCTCGCCGTCATGGCGCACATGGGCCGGCTGCTGCACTGGCCCGCCCCCAAGTCGGCCGCGCTCGCCGCCGGGATCCGCGGGACGTACGCGTACGAGCGGTTCGCCGGCTGGCACCGCATGATCAGCCTCCGCCTGCCGGAACGGCGCAACGCCCTCGGCGGCGCACCCACCCCCGCACCCGAGTTCGCGTAGCCCGGCCTCCCGCGCCGCGGCCCTACAGCCAGCCCCGGTTCTTGAACAGCCGGTGCAGGCCCAGGCAGGCCGCCGCCATCACCGCGAGCACCGCCGGATAGCCCCACGCGTGCCGCAGCTCCGGCATCCGGTCGAAGTTCATCCCGTAGACCCCCGCGACCATGGTCGGGACGGCCGCCATCGCCGCCCACGCGGAGATCCTGCGCATGTCGTCGTTCTGCCGGACCCCGACCTGCGCCAAGTGCGCGGCCAGCGCGTCCGACAGCAGCCGGTCCAGGCCCTCCACGTGCTCGTTCGCCTTCGCCAGGTGGTCGGCGACATCGCGGAAGAAGGGCTGCGCCGGCCCGTGCACGAACGGCACGCTCCCGAACGCGAGCCGGTCCATCGGCTGCAGCAGCGGGCCCGCCGCCCGCCGGAACTCCAGCACCTGCCGCTTGAAACCGTAGATCCGGGCCGCGGTGTGCCGCGTGTCCCGGCCGGCCGGCGCAAAGACCTCGGCCTCCAGCTCCTCCAGGTCCGCCTGGAGCTCGTCGGCCACCTCCATGTAGTGGTCCACCACCGCGTCCGACACCGCGTACAGCACCGCCGTCGGGCCGTGCCGCAGGACCTCGGGCTCCTGCTCCAGCCGGCGCCGTACGGCGGCCAGCGCCGCCCCCTCGCCGTGCCGGACGGTGACCACGAACGAGTCGCCGATGAACACCATCAGCTCGCCCGCGGTCACCGTGTCCGCGGCGTCGTCGTACAGCACCGGCTTGAGGACCACGAACAGCGAGTCGTCGTACACCTCCAGCTTCGGCCGCTGGTGCGCGGTCAGCGCATCCTCCACGGCCAGCCGGTGCAGCCCGAACTCACGGCTGACGTGCTCGAATTCCTCTTCCGTCGGCTCGTGCATGCCGATCCAGACGAAGGCGTCCCCCGCCGCCCGGGCCATGTCGAGGGCGTCCGAGAAGTCCTCGGGGGCAGCGGAGCGGCGGCCGTTCCGGTACAGCGCGCAGTCGACAATCACGCCGGGCATTGTGCCCCGGACGCGCCGGGCGCGCACCCGGGCGCCGCCGCCCCGTCCTGTTCCCGCACGCCAGGGCCTACCCTTGGCGCCATGGCCACGCTGATCCTCGTACGACACGGGCGGTCCACCGCCAACACCGCAGGGCTGCTCGCCGGATGGACGCCCGGCGTGGCCCTCGACGAGCGCGGTGCGGAGCAGGCCGCGGCACTCCCCGAACGGCTGGCCGCAGTGCCCATCGCCGCCGCCGTCACGAGCCCGCTCCAGCGCTGCCGGGAGACCCTCGCACCACTGCTCGCCGCACGCCCCGGGCTGCCGCTGCACACCGACGAGCGGATCGGCGAATGCCACTACGGCGACTGGTCGAACCGCAAACTCTCCGAACTCGCCGAACAGCCCCTCATGAAGATCGTCCAACACCATCCGTCCGCCGCCGCCTTCCCCGGAGGGGAATCGCTGCGCGCGATGCAGGCGCGTGCCGTGGACGCCGTACGGGAGTGGAACACCCGCATCGAGGAGGAGCACGGCAGCGACGCCGTCTTCCTCATGTGCTCCCACGGGGACATCATCAAAGCCCTGGTGGCGGACGCCCTCGGCATGCACCTGGACCTCTTCCAGCGCCTCCACGTCGACCCCTGCTCGGTCACCGCCGTCCGCTACACCCCTACCCGGCCCTTCCTGCTCCGGCTCGGCGACACCGGCGACTTCGGCTCGCTCGCCCCGCGCCCCGCCCGCGTACCCGACGCGGCCGCGGCCGACACCGAGACCTTCGAGGCGGCCACCGAGGACCACGGGAACGCGGTCGTGGGCGGCGGCGCGGGAGCGGCGTGATCGAACGGCGCAGTAGGGTGGACGGGCCAACACATGGGTGCCACCGCGCCCCTGCCCCTGCGCCCGCCCCTGCTTCCCCCAGACTCCGTCCCGGGGGACCCCCAGACTTGGAGACTGGACGTGCCCCGTCAGGTGTTCCTCTATGACCCGCCGGACCGCTTCGTGGCCGGCACGGTCGGTCTGCCGGGACGCCGTACGTTCTTCCTGCAGGCCACCGCCGGCCACCGCGTCACCAGCGTCTCCCTGGAGAAGACCCAGGTCGCGGCGCTCGCCGAGCGGATGGACGAACTGCTGGACGAGGTCGTACGGCGCACCGGCGGCAACGCCCCCGTGCCCGCCGTGGCCCCCGCCGAGGCCGCCGACACCGCCCCCCTGGACGTCCCCGTCGAGGAGGAGTTCCGCGTCGGGACCATGGCCCTCGCCTGGGACGGCGAACACCAGCGGATGATCGTCGAGGCCCAGGCACTGGTGGAACTGGAGGCCGACTCCGAGGAGGACCTCGCCGAAGCGGAGGAGCGGCTCCTCCAGGACGAGGAGAACGGCCCGCCGATGCTGCGGGTCCGCCTCACCGGCGCCCAGGCCCGGGCCTTCGCCAAGCGGGCCCTGGACGTCGTCAACGCCGGCCGGCCGCCGTGCCCGCTGTGCAGCCTCCCGCTGGACCCGGAGGGACACGTATGCCCGCGGCAGAACGGCTACCGGCGCCAGGTGTGAACACCACGGGGGAGCGGGAGGAACTGCTCGCCAAGGGCGAGCTGACGGTCGTCGGCCGGATCTCCGGAGCGTCCAACGCCGTACTGCTGTGCACGGTCGCGTACGGGGGCGCGAGCGCCGACTGCGTGTACAAGCCGGTCAAGGGCGAGCGCCCGCTGTGGGACTTCCCCGACGGCAACCTCGCCCGCCGGGAGGTCGCCGCCTACCTGGTCTCCGAGGCCACCGGCTGGGGCCTGGTCCCGCCGACGGTGCTGCGCGACGGCCCGTACGGCGAGGGCATGGTCCAGCAGTGGATCCACTCCGACGAGACCACGGACGCGGCCGCGGCCGCGGACGGAGCCTCCGGGGCCGACGGGCTGCTCGCCCTCGTCGAAGGCGGGGAGGCGGGGGACGGCTGGAAACCGGTCGCCTTCGCCGACATCGGCGAGGGCCGCACCGCACTCCTCGTCCACGCCGACGACGCGCGGCTGCGCCGCCTCGCCGTCCTCGACGCCGTGATCAACAACGGCGACCGCAAGGGCGGCCACCTGCTGGCCGCACCCGACGGCCGCCTCTACGGCATCGACCACGGCGTGACCTTCCACGTCGAGGACAAGCTGCGCACCCTCCTGTGGGGCTGGGCCGGCGAACCGCTGACCGACGAGGCGCGCTCCGTGCTGGCCGGCCTGGAGCGGCAGCTCGCCGCCGGGGCGCCGCTCGCCACCCGGCTGGCCGCACTGATCACCCCTGCCGAGCTGGCCGCCGTACGGGCCCGCGTGGACCGTCTGCGACACACCGGAGTGCACCCCCAGCCCTCCGGGCAATGGCCGTCCATCCCCTGGCCCCCCGTCTGAACAGGCCGGACGCGGCACGCACAGAACGAGTAGGACCGCAAGAGTGCCTATTCGGCCAACAGTGCTGGTCCGGTTCGTTGACGGAACAGGCGTCCGGTTAGGCTCGACACATGCATGCCTGGCCCGCTTCTGAGGTCCCCGCCCTTCCCGGCAAGGGCCGCGACCTCCAGATCCACGACACCGCGACCCAGGGGAAGATCACCCTCGACCCCGGGCCCGTCGCCCGCATCTACGTCTGCGGCATCACGCCCTACGACGCGACCCACATCGGTCACGCGGCGACCTACAACGCGTTCGACCTCGTTCAGCGCGTGTGGCTCGACACCAAGCGGCAGGTTCACTACGTGCAGAACGTCACGGACGTCGACGACCCCCTCCTGGAGCGGGCCCTGCGCGACGGCCACGACTGGACCGAGCTCGCGGAGCGCGAGACGGCCCTCTTCCGCGAGGACATGACCGCCCTGCGGATGCTGCCCCCGCGGCACTACATCGGCGCCGTCGAGGCCATACCGGGCATCGTGCCGCTGGTGGAGCGGCTGCGCGACGCGGGCGCCGCGTACGAGCTGGACGGCGACATCTACTTCTCCGTGGAGTCCGACACCCACTTCGGCGGCGTGTCGAACCTCGACGCGCAGGCCATGCGCCTGCTGTCCGCGGAACGCGGCGGGGACCCGGACCGCCCGGGCAAGAAGAACCCGCTCGACCCGATGCTGTGGATGGCCGCCCGCGACGGCGAGCCCAGCTGGGACGGCGCCTCCCTCGGCCGGGGCCGCCCCGGCTGGCACATCGAGTGCGTCGCCATCGCCCTGGAGCACCTGGGCATGGGCTTCGACATCCAGGGCGGCGGATCCGACCTGGCCTTCCCGCACCACGAGATGGGCGCCTCGCACGCGCAGGTCCTCACGGGCGAGTTCCCGATGGCCAAGGCGTACGTCCACGCGGGCATGGTCGCCCTGCACGGCGAGAAGATGTCCAAGTCCAAGGGCAACCTCGTCTTCGTCTCCGCCCTGCGGCGGGGCGGCGTTGACCCGGCGGCCATCCGCCTCGCGCTGCTCGCCCACCACTACCGGGCGGACTGGGAGTGGACCGACGACGTCCTCGCGGAGGCGGAAGCCCGGCTGGCGCGCTGGCGCGCGGCCGTGTCCCGGCCGGACGGCATCCCCGCCGACGCGCTCGTCGAGGAGGTCCGCGAAGCCCTCGCCGACGACCTGGACGCTCCTTCGGCCCTGGCGGCCGTCGACCGCTGGGCCGACGCCCAGAACGCCACCGACGGCACCGACACCGCCGCCCCGGGGCTCGTCACCCGCACGGTGGACGCCCTCCTGGGCGTAGCCCTGTAATCCCCGCAACGGCGCCGCTCCGGCCCCCCGCGCCTCAAACGCCGGCGGGGCTGGAATGCGCCAACGTCGGCGAGGCTGGAATGCACGTCGGCGGGCTGGGATGTGGGCCGCGTCGGGGGAATTCCAGCCCGCGCGGCGTTTGAGCGCACCGGGTGCGGAGCGCCCGGAACGGGGTCCGGGGGCGGAGCCCACAGTTTCGGGAAGGGGCGGGGTGGGGAACGGCTCCGCGCAGCGGCACTCCCCACCCCGCCCCGGCTTCGAAGCACCTGGCGGCAGACCCGGAACTCGGCCCGGGGCGGCATCGGCAGGGCCCGCCCCGCGGGGTTACGGCTGCGGCGGCTCCGGCGCGCCCGGGGCGGCGTCATCCCCCGGCTCCTGCCCGGCCGCGGGCCCCGGCTCCGGATTCAGCTCCGGGTCCGAGTCCGAGTTCGGGTCCGGATCCACGGCTCGGCGCGGCGGGCGGGTCCGCCCGGACGAGGTGTCCCGCAGGTACGACCCGTCTCCGCTGCCACCGGCCGCGGCGGCCCCCGGCCCGGGGCCCGGCCCCGGCTCGGCCCCCGGATCCCGCCTCCGCAGGTACCGCTCGAACTCCCGGGCAATGGCGTCCCCGGACGCCTCCGGCAGGTCCGCGGTGTCCCGCGCCTCCTCCAGCGTCTGGACGTACTCCGCGACTTCGCTGTCCTCCGCGGCGAGTTGGTCGACGCCCAACTGCCAGGCCCGCGCGTCCTCGGGCAGTTCGCCGAGCGGGATCCGCAGGTCGAGGAGGTCCTCCAGCCGGTTCAGGAGGGCGAGGGTCGCCTTCGGGTTCGGCGGCTGGGAGACGTAGTGGGGGACGGCCGCCCACAGGGACACGGCGGGGACCCCGGCGTGGGTGCAGGCCTCCTGCAGGATGCCGACGATGCCGGTGGGGCCCTCGTACTTGGTCTCCTCCAGGTGCATGGTCCGCGCCAGGTCGGGGTCGGAGGTCACCCCGCTGACGGGTACCGGACGGGTGTGCGGGGTGTCGCCGAGGAGTGCGCCGAGGATGACGACCATCTCGACGCCCAGTTCGTGGGCGAAGCCGAGGAGTTCGTTGCAGAACGACCGCCACCGCATCGACGGTTCGATGCCCCGTACGAGGACGAGGTCGCGCGGGCTGGCGCCGCCGATCCGCACCACGGACAGCCGCGTCGTCGGCCAGGTGATCTTCCGGACCCCGTTGTCCAGCCACACCGTCGGCCGGTTGACCTGGAAGTCGTAGTAGTCCTCGGCGTCGAGCGCGGCGAAGACCTCTCCCTTCCACTCCCGGTCCAGGTGCGCGACCGCACCGGAGGCCGCGTCACCCGCGTCGTTCCAGCCTTCGAACGCGGCCACCATGACCGGGTCGATCAGCTCGGGCACGCCCTCAAGCTCGATCACCCAGGTCTCCTTCCCAAGTTCCTTGTGTACGTGGGCCAGCCTAAGCCTTGCGGGGGCGGCGGCCACAGCCCACGACAGAGGGGCGGTTCCCCTCGGAACCGCCCCTCTTCCCCACCTTGCCGGAGGCTCACGTGTTTCCTTCGGGATCCGTAGTGATGTGTCATTCGTCGGTGTCATGCCGTGCGTCGGGGGCGGGTGCGGGTGTCGTTCATGAGTTCGCGGATCGGATGCGTGACCCTTTCGTGGCGGTGTCGTTGGTTGGATGACAGCACCACGGGCGGGAGGGAGGGGTGGCGGTGGGTCGGAAGCTGCCGCTGGGCGAGGGCGAGACGGCCCGGACCGCCTGCGTCCGCGTCCTTGTCCGGTCGGGCGTGGACGAGAAGACCGGCGAGGTTCTCGCCCCGGCCACGCTGACGGAACGTGTCGGCTGGCGCGCCGACCTGTTGGCCGGCGTCCTGGCCGCCTGGCCTGCCGACCCGAGGAAGCGCACCCCGCAGGAGTGGGACACCGTGCGGGCCGCGATACCGGGCGGGCAGTACCTGCCGTCCGGTGTGATCCGTTCCCGCACCCGCCAGATCGCCTCCTTCGAGCGCAAGTACGACCGTCGCCCGGCCGGCGTGTTCGAGCTGGAGCCCACACCGCGTGTGGCCCGCATGCTGCTCCTTGCCGCGTGCGACGGGCAGCAGGCCACCATCGAACGATCCGGCGACGGGCAGCGGGCCCTGCTTCGGTTGCAGCTCCCCACCCGGCCCGACCCGCAGGGATACCGTGACTGGAGCTGGGTCGCCTGCCCCGTCACGCTGCCCCCGACCGTCCCGGTGAACGCGGTACTGCACCTGCCCACCCTGTGCCCCGCGGGCGGGACGGTACGCGCCGACCTCGCCTACACCCACCCCGTGCCCAGGACCCGGCGCACCGGCCACACGGTCGCGCTCGGCGTGGACTGGGGCCTGAACACCCTTCTCAGCGCGGGTGCGGCCCGGCTGCACGACGACGGACAGATCACCGCACTCGGTGCAGGCGCCCGGTTCCGGGCCGCTGGTGTGCTGGCCAAGCAGTACCGGCTGCGTCGTATCTCGGAGCGCCTGCACACCAAGACCGATCACTACGCCCGGCTCGACGACGGCGCCCTGGACGACCAGCACGAGGTGCTGGTCGAGGAGATCCGGCGCGTCTCGGAGCGTCGCTCGAATCTCAACGACGCCGTCGCCCGGACTGCTGCCCGCCGGGCCGTGGACCAAGCTGTCGCCGCCGGTGCGACCGTGATCTATCCGGAAGACCTGCGGTCGATGGAAGCCGGGGGCATGGGCCGCACCCACAACACCCGCCTTTCCCAGGCCGTGCGCGGGCGGATCGCCGACCGCATGCGCCACCTCGCCGCCGAGGCGGGCATCGCCGTGGTCACGGTGCCCCCGCGCAACACCTCCAGGCACTGCCCCATGTGCTTCACGCCGCTGCGGCATCGCAAGGCCCCCGACCGGCCCACCGTGTCCGGCTGGAAGTGGGCCGTCTGCCCCAGCCCCGGGTGCGGCTGGCAGGGCGACCGTGACCAGGGTGCCTGGCGCCGTATCGCCGCACGCGGACTCGCCCACCAGGCCAAGACAGTGGTGGACCGGGCCGGCGGGCAGATGGTGATCCGCGCCGTGATCGGCACGATGGAGGCCAAGGCCGTCATTACGGCCGTCCCGAAGACCAGCCGGGCGGACCGGTCGAAGACCGGCCCCACCCGGCCGCGCACCAGCCGCCCCGCGCCCAGGCGACGCGGGGTTCCCTCCCGGCCCGGCCTTCGGGCCGTGCCGGCCAGTGTCCGGAGCCCACACCGAACCCAACGGTTCGCATGGGATCGCTTAACTGATTAGAGACGCTATGCCTTGCGGCCCAGCATCTCCTCGACGCGGCCGCGGACCGCGTCGTCGTCGAGACCGCGGATGGTCACCGTGGTGCGGCGGCGGAGCACGTCGTCGACGGTCTCGGCCCACTCGAAGTCGCGGGCGTAGGCGACCTGCGCCCAGATCTCCGGGCCGTCCGGGTGGATCCGTTCGGCGAGCGCCGGGTCCTCGTTCGCCAGGCGGGCGATGTCGAAGGCGAGCGAGCCGTAGTGGGAGGCCAGGTGGCGGGCGGTCAGCGGGTCCATGCGCGCGCCGGGCTCGTGGTCCACGAGGAGGCGGTGGGCGACGGCGTTCGGGTTGGCGACACCGGGCAGCGGGACCCGGCGGACCAGCGACTTCACCGGCTCCATGTCGTCGGTGAGCGGTCGGCCGGGGAGCTTGGCCAGCTTGTCCATGACCACCCGGCCGATGTGGCGGTAGGTGGTCCACTTGCCGCCGGCCACGGAGAGCATGCCGGCGGCACCCTCGGTGACGACCGTCTCGCGCTTGGCCTTCTCGACGCCGCCGGGCCCGCCGGGCAGCACGCGCAGGCCGGCGAAGGCGTACGTCATGAGGGAGCGGTCGAGGTCGGCGTCCTTCACGGAGAAGGCGGCCTCGTCCAGGATCTGCTGGATGTCCTTCTCGGTGGCGCGCACGTCCGCCGGGTCGCCCTCGTACACCTCGTCGGTGGTGCCCAGCAGCAGCTGGTCCTCCCACGGCAGGGCGAAGGTGATGCGGTACTTGTCGATCGGGGTGGCCATGGCGGCCTTCCACGGCGACTTGCGCTTCATGACGATGTGCGCGCCCTTGGACAGGCGGATCGACGGCAGCGCGTGCTTGTCCTCCATGCGCCGCAGGTGGTCCACCCACGGGCCGGTGGCGTTGAGCACGACGCGGGCGTCGACGCCGAACTCGGTGCCGTCGAGGCGGTCCTTGAGCTCGGCGCCGGAGACCCGGCCGCGCGTCGTGCGCAGGCCGGTGACCTCGGCGTGGTTGAGGACGACCGCGCCGGACTCGACGGCCGCGCGGACCGTCATGACGGCGACGCGGGAGTCGTTCATCTGGTGGTCGTAGTAGACCGCGACGGCCTTGAGGTTGTCGGTCTTCAGGCCGGGGTTGTCGGCGACGGCACGGGCCGGGGATATGACCTTGCCCATGCCGTCGCCGAAGGCCGAGAGGGCGGAGTAGGCGAAGACGCCCGCGCCCAGCTTGGCCGCACCCACCGGACCGCCCTTGTAGACCGGCAGGTAGAAGGTGAGCGGGTTCACCAGGTGCGGGGCCACGTCCTTGGCCAGCACCCGCCGCTCGTGGTGGTTCTCGGCCACCAGCTTGACCGCGCCGGTCTGCAGGTAGCGCAGGCCGCCGTGGACGAGCTTGGAGGAGGCGGAGGAGGTGGCGCCGGCGAAGTCGCCGGCGTCCACCATGGCCACCCGCAGGCCCGACTGCGCGGCGTGCCAGGCCACCGAGGTGCCCAGGATTCCGCCGCCGATGACCAGCAGGTCGTACGTGGCCTTCGACAGCTGCTCGCGGGTCTCGGCGCGGCTGGCGTTCCAGCCGGCGGTCGGGTGCGTTCCCAGGGCGGGGACGCTCTGCAGGGTGCTCATGATCTCTTCAGCTCCTCATCGGTTCGTCGGCTGGTGCGGTCAGCCGGCGTTTTCCTCGTCGATCCAGCCCATGGACCGCTCGACGGCCTTGAGCCAGTTCTTGTACTCGCGGTCCCGCTGGTCGGCGGGCATCCGCGGGGTCCACTCGGCCGCGCGGCGCCAGTTGGCGCGCAGGGCGTCGGTGTCGGGCCAGAAGCCGACGGCCAGGCCGGCGGCGTAGGCGGCGCCGAGGCAGGTGGTCTCGGCGACCATCGGACGGACCACGGGGGCGTCCAGGAAGTCCGAGAGCGTCTGCATCAGCAGGTTGTTGGAGGTCATGCCGCCGTCGACCTTGAGGGCCGTCAGCTCGACGCCGGAGTCCTTGGTCATGGCGTCGGTGATCTCGCGGGTCTGCCAGGCGGTGGCCTCCAGGACGGCACGGGCGATGTGCGCCTTGGTGACGTACCGGGTGAGGCCGGCGATCACACCGCGGGCGTCGGAGCGCCAGTACGGGGCGAACAGGCCGGAGAAGGCGGGCACGAAGTAGGCGCCGCCGTTGTCCTCGACGGAGGAGGCCAGGGTCTCGATCTCGGCTGCGGACTTGATCAGGCCCATCTGGTCGCGCATCCACTGGACGAGCGAGCCGGTGACGGCGATGGAGCCCTCCAGGGCGTAGACCGGCTTCTGGTCGCCGATCTGGTAGCCGACCGTGGTCAGCAGGCCGCTGTAGGAGTTGATGACCTTGTCGCCGGTGTTCATCAGCATGAACGTTCCGGTGCCGTAGGTGGACTTGGCCTCGCCCTCGGCGAAGCAGGTCTGGCCGAACAGGGCGGCCTGCTGGTCGCCGAGCGCGGAGGCGACCGGGACGCCGGCGAGGACGCCGTCCTTGACGTGGCCGTAGACCTCGGCGGAGGACTTGATCTCGGGGAGGACCTTCAGCGGGACGTCCATGGACTCCGCGATGCGCTCGTCCCAGGCGAGCGTGTGCAGGTTCATGAGCATGGTGCGGGAGGCGTTGGTGACGTCGGTGACGTGCACGCCGCCCTCGGTGCCGCCGGTCAGGTTCCAGATGACCCAGGAGTCCATGGTGCCGAAGAGGATGTCGCCGGCCTCGGCGCGCTCCCGCAGGCCCTCGACGTTGTCGAGCAGCCAGCGGACCTTCGGGCCCGCGAAGTACGAGGCGAGCGGCAGGCCCGTCTCGCGGCGGAAGCGGTCCTGGCCGACGTTGCGGCCGAGCTCCTTGCACAGGGCGTCGGTGCGGGTGTCCTGCCAGACCAGCGCGTTGTGTACCGGCTCGCCGGTGTTCCTGTCCCACAGGACGGTGGTCTCGCGCTGGTTGGTGATGCCGATCGCCTTGACGTCGGCGGCCGTGATCTCGGCCTTGGCGATGGCGCCGGCGACGACCTCCTGGACGTTGGTCCAGATCTCCTTGGCGTCGTGCTCGACCCAGCCCGGCTTCGGGAAGATCTGCTCGTGCTCCTTCTGGTCGACGGCGACGATGCGGCCGTCGCGGTCGAAGACGATGCAGCGGGAGGAGGTGGTGCCCTGGTCGATGGCGGCGATGAACGGGCCGGTGCTGCTGGTCATGTTGGCTGCTCCTGGCAGGTCTGTGAAGAGTGCGGAATCAGGTGGGCGGTGCGGATCTTACGAGCGCGGGGCCGTGCTGATCAGGCGAACGCGACGTTGTACAGGCCGCCGGCGATGACGGCGCCGATGAGCGGGCCGACCACCGGGATCCAGGAGTAACCCCAGTCGCTGCCGCCCTTGTTGGGCAGCGGCAGCAGGGCGTGGACGATGCGCGGACCGAGGTCGCGGACCGGGTTGATGGCGTAGCCGGTCGGACCGCCGAGGGAGAGGCCGATGCCGACGACGACGAAGGAGGTGATGAGGACGCCGATGACGCCGAGGCCCTTGCCGTTGTCCTGCAGGCCCTGGGTGAGGATCGCCAGGACCAGGACGGCCGTGCCGATGATCTCGGTGGTCAGGTTCTGGACCACGTTGCGGATCTCGGGGCCGGTGGAGAAGATCCCGAGGACGGGGCCGGCCACGTCGTGCGGGTGGGGGTCCTCCGGGCCGAGCTTGGCGTCACGGATGTGTTCCGGGTCCGCCAGGTGGGCGGCGAACTGGCCGTAGTAGGTGACCCACATGAGGACGGCGCCGATCATGGCGCCGAGGAGCTGGCCGGCGAAGTAGACGGGAGTGTCGCTCCAGTCGCCGTTCTTGACTGCGAGGCCGACGGTGACCGCCGGGTTGAGGTGTGCACCGGAGAGCGGGGCGGAGACGTAGGCGGCGATCAGTACGGCGAAACCCCAGCCGAACGTGATCGAGAGCCAGCCTGCGTTGCGGGCCTTGGAGCTCTTGAGGGTCACGGCGGCGCAGACACCACCGCCGAGCAGGGTGAGCAGGGCGGTACCGATGGTCTCGCCGAGGAAGATGTCGGAGCTGGACACCCGCGACTCCTTTGTCTTACGTCCAGGGGTGCGCGGCGGCGGGGTCCCGGCCCGCGTCCGCGCACTCGGTGAGTGGTTCACCGGTCCTTGGCCTTGCCACACCCTAGCGCGTATTGCCGGTAGGTGTTCGACAATGCCGACCGATGAACGGCAGTTTTTCGCCCAGGTGAAGAACGCGTCAAGGGTTGGCCAGGCCAATGTGTCGGATCGTTACCACGCAGTGCGATCGAACGAAACAAGCCATGCGATGGCCGGAATATGGCAACAAGGCAGCAGAAAACGGCCACGGAGTGGCCGGGAACATGCTGGCAGAGGTCTAGAACCGGCCCGCGCCGAGGTCGCGGGAAACAGCCCGCGCACAGTCGCGCACCGAGGCCACCAGCGCCGCGCGCGGCTCCCCGGACTCCCCGCAGACGCGCTCCACCGCACCGGCCACCGCCACCGCGCCCACCGGCATCCGGCGGCGGTCGTGGATGGGCGCGGCCACCGAGGCGATGCCCTCCCAGGTCTCCTCGACGTCCGCGGCCCAGCCGCGCGCCCGGGTCAGGTCCAGCACTTCCTCGAAGCCCGCGCCGTCCGTGACCGTGCGCGGCGTGAACGCCTCGCGCTCGGCCTCCAGGGCCTCCGTGTGGGCGACCGGGTCGTACGCCGACAGGACCTTGCCCAGCGCCGTGGAGTGCAGCGGCTGCATGGCCCCCACCTCCAGCACTTGACGGCTGTCGTCCGGGCGGAAGACGTGGTGCATGATCAGCACCCCGCTCTGGTGCAGCACGCCCACGTACACGCTCTCGCCGCTCGCACGGGCCAGGTCGTCGGTCCACACCAGTGCCCTGGCGCGCAGCTCGTGCACGTCCAGGTAGCTGTTGCCCAGGCGCAGCAGCTCCGCGCCCAGCTGGTAGCGGCCGGAGGCCTGGTCCTGC
Source organism: Streptomyces sp. NPDC090445 (assembly GCF_044769385.1). Taxonomy (NCBI): domain Bacteria; kingdom Bacillati; phylum Actinomycetota; class Actinomycetes; order Kitasatosporales; family Streptomycetaceae; genus Streptomyces; species Streptomyces sp. NPDC090445. Next base: position 65,784 of record NZ_JBIVXV010000005.1, read on the forward strand.
TCGACGAAGCCCTCGGCCTGCAGGGTCCGCAGGATCCCGTGCGCCGTGCCCTTGGCCAGCCCCAGGGAGCTCGCGATGTCCGAGAGGCCGAGGCGGCGCTCACCGCCGGCAAGGAGCCGCAGCATCGCAGCGGCTCGTTCGAGCGACTGGATGTTCCGTGCCATGGTGCGCAGCCTCCTGCTGACGTAGTTCGACAATGCTGAACACTATCGGCCCATGTCGACCTTGCGCATGGTTGGCCATATGTTCAAGCCGAAGCCGCCCGGGGCACACCCGGCCGACCCCCTCGGGCACAGGATGCAGTCCGCCACGTGGGACACCCTCACCGGGGTTGCGAACGCGCGGTTACTCTGAGCGCGTGCACCCTTGACACAGCAAGGGTGCAAAGCCGACAGCCGTCGCATCCCAGGGAGCTCTCATGGCCTCGTTGCCGCACCTGCCCGCCGACACCCAGACCCGGGCCGACGCCCTCCGGGAGGCGCTCGCGACCCGCGTGGTCGTCGCCGACGGAGCCATGGGAACGATGCTCCAGGCGCAGGACCCCACTCTCGAGGACTTCCAGCAGCTCGAAGGATGCAACGAGGTCCTCAACGTCACCCGCCCCGACATCGTCCGCACCGTGCACGAGGCCTACTTCGCGGCTGGCGTGGACTGCGTCGAGACCAACACCTTCGGCGCGAACTTCAGCGCACTGGGCGAGTACGACATCCCCGAACGCAACTTCGAGCTGTCCGAGGCCGGCGCCCGCATCGCCCGCGAGACCGCCGACGCCTTCACCGCCTCCACCGGGCAGCAGCGCTGGGTCCTCGGCTCCATGGGCCCCGGCACCAAGCTCCCCACCCTCGGCCACATCCCGTACACCACCATCCGCGACGCCTACCAGGTCAACGCGGAAGGCCTGCTCTCCGGCGGCGCGGACGCCCTCCTCGTGGAGACCACCCAGGACCTGCTCCAGACCAAGGCCTCCGTCATCGGCGCCCGCCGCGCCATGGACGCCCTCGGCCTGTCCGTCCCGCTGATCTGCTCGGTCACCGTGGAGACCACCGGCACGATGCTGCTGGGATCCGAGATCGGCGCGGCACTCACCTCGCTGGAGCCCCTCGGCATCGACATGATCGGCCTGAACTGCGCCACCGGCCCCGCCGAGATGAGCGAGCACCTGCGCTACCTGGCCCGCAACGCCCGCATCCCGCTGTCGTGCATGCCGAACGCCGGCCTGCCCGTGCTGACCAAGGACGGCGCCCACTACCCGCTGAGCGCCTCCGAGCTGGCCGACGCCCAGGAGACCTTCGTCCGCGAGTACGGGCTGTCGCTCGTCGGCGGCTGCTGCGGCACCACGCCGGAGCACCTGCGCCAGGTCGTCGAGCGGGTCCGCGGCCTCGCCCCCGTCGCCCGCGAGCCCCGCCCGGAGCCCGGCGCGTCCTCCCTGTACCAGACGGTGCCCTTCCGGCAGGACACCTCGTACATGGCGATCGGCGAGCGGACGAACGCCAACGGGTCGAAGAAGTTCCGCGAGGCGATGCTGGAGGCCCGCTGGGACGACTGCGTGGAGATGGCCCGCGACCAGATCCGCGAGGGCGCGCACATGCTCGACCTGTGCGTGGACTACGTCGGCCGGGACGGCGTCGCCGACATGGAGGAGCTGGCCGGCCGGTTCGCCACCGCCTCCACGCTGCCGATCGTCCTGGACTCGACCGAGGTGGACGTCATCCAGGCCGGCCTGGAGAAGCTGGGCGGCCGCGCGGTCATCAACTCCGTCAACTACGAGGACGGCGACGGGCCCGAATCGCGGTTCGCGAAGGTCACCCGGCTGGCCCGGGAGCACGGCGCGGCGCTGATCGCCCTGACCATCGACGAGGAGGGCCAGGCCCGCACCGTCGAGCACAAGGTCGCCGTCGCCGAGCGCCTGATCACCGATCTGACGGACAACTGGGGCATCAACGAGTCCGACATCCTCATCGACACCCTCACCTTCACCATCTGCACCGGACAGGAGGAGTCCCGCGGGGACGGCATCGCGACGATCGAGGCGATCCGCGAGCTGAAGAGGCGGCACCCCGCCGTGCAGACCACGCTCGGCCTGTCGAACATCTCCTTCGGCCTCAACCCGGCCGCCCGCGTCCTGCTGAACTCCGTCTTCCTGGACGAATGCGTCAAGGCGGGCCTCGACTCCGCGATCGTGCACGCGTCGAAGATCCTGCCGATCGCCCGGTTCGACGAGGAGCAGGTCTCCACCGCCCTCGACCTGGTCTACGACCGCCGCAGCGAGGGCTACGACCCCCTCCAGAAGCTGATGGCCCTCTTCGAGGGCGTCAACACGAAGTCCCTCAAGGCCGGCCGCGCCGAGGAGCTCCTCGCGCTGCCCCTGGAGGAGCGCCTCCAGCGCCGGATCATCGACGGGGAGAAGAACGGCCTGGAGCAGGACCTCGACGAGGCCCTGCAGACCCGCCCCGCCCTGGACATCGTCAACGACACCCTCCTGGAGGGCATGAAGGTCGTCGGCGAGCTGTTCGGCTCCGGCCAGATGCAGCTGCCCTTCGTGCTCCAGTCGGCCGAGGTGATGAAGACCGCCGTCGCCCACCTGGAGCCGCACATGGAGAAGTCGGACGCCGAGGGCAAGGGCACCATCGTCCTCGCCACCGTCCGCGGCGACGTCCACGACATCGGCAAGAACCTCGTCGACATCATCCTGTCGAACAACGGCTACAACGTGGTCAACATCGGCATCAAGCAGCCCGTCTCCGCGATCGTCGAGGCCGCCCAGGAACACAAGGCCGACGTCATCGGCATGTCCGGTCTCCTCGTGAAGTCGACCGTGATCATGAAGGAGAACCTGGAAGAGCTCAACCAGCGCAGGCTCGCCGCCCAGTACCCCGTCATCCTCGGCGGCGCCGCCCTCACCCGCGCCTACGTCGAACAGGACCTCCACGAGATCTACGACGGCGAGGTCCGCTACGCCCGCGACGCCTTCGAGGGCCTGCGCCTCATGGACGCCCTCATCGCCGTCAAGCGCGGCGTCCCCGGCGCCACCCTGCCCGAGCTCAAGCAGCGCCGCGTCGCGAAGAGGGACACCCCCCTCCTCCGGGTGGAGGAGGCCGAGGAGCCCGGCGGCCGCTCCGACGTCGCCGTCGACAACCCGGTACCCGCCCCGCCGTTCTGGGGCACCCGGGTCGTCAAGGGCATCCCGCTCAAGGACTACGCCTCCTGGCTCGACGAGGGCGCCCTGTTCAAGGGCCAGTGGGGGCTCAAGCAGGCCCGCGCCGGCGGCCCGACCTACGAGGAGCTCGTCGAGACCGAGGGCCGGCCGCGCCTGCGCGGCCTGCTGGAGAAGCTCCACACCGAGAACCTGCTGGAGGCGGCCGTCGTCCACGGCTACTTCCCCTGCGTCTCCAAGGGCGACGACCTGATCATCCTCGACGAGCAGGGCAACGAGCGGACCCGCTTCACCTTCCCCCGCCAGCGCCGCGGCCGCCGCCTGTGCCTCGCCGACTTCTTCCGCCCGGAGGAGTCCGGCGAAACCGACGTCGTCGGCCTCCAGGTCGTCACCGTCGGCTCGAAGATCGGCGAAGCCACCGCCAGGCTGTTCGAGTCGGACTCCTACCGCGAGTACCTGGAGCTGCACGGCCTGTCCGTCCAGCTCGCCGAGGCCCTCGCCGAGTACTGGCACGCCCGGGTCCGGGCCGAGCTCGGCTTCGGCGGCGAGGACCCGTCCGACGTCGAGGACATGTTCGCGCTCAAGTACCGCGGCGCCCGCTTCTCCCTCGGCTACGGCGCCTGCCCCGACCTGGAGGACCGCGCCAAGATCGCCGACCTGCTCCGGCCCGAGCGGATCGGCGTCCACCTCTCCGAGGAGTTCCAGCTCCACCCGGAGCAGTCCACCGACGCGATCGTCATCCACCACCCCGAAGCGAAGTATTTCAACGCACGCTGAGGCAGATCGACGTACACTGGTCGGTCCCACACAGGCCGGTCGCCTGTTCCCCCGGGGGTACAGCCCCGCGGGAAGAGGTGACCGGCCTTCTCGTCCCCTCCGAGAGGCGCGCGCATGACCAGTACCGTTCCCGTCTCCATCGCCCGCCCGGCCGACGGCTCGGCCCTGCAGGCGGTGCTCCTCGACATGGACGGGACGCTGGTCGACACCGAGGGCTTCTGGTGGGACGCCGAAGTGGACGTCTTCGCCGAACTCGGCCACCGCCTGGAGGAATCCTGGCGGGACATCGTCGTCGGCGGGCCGATGAGCCGCAGCCTCGGCTTCCTCATCGAGGCCACCGGCGTCACCATCGACCTCGCCGAACTGAGCGTGCTGCTCAACGAGCGCTTCGAGGCCCGCATCGCCGACCGGGTGCCGCTCATGCCGGGCGCCGAGCGGCTGCTGACCGAGCTCGCCCGGCACAACGTGCCCACGGCCCTCGTCTCCGCCTCCCACCGCCGGGTCATCGACCGGATCCTGCACTCCCTGGGGGCCGACCGCTTCGCCATGACCGTGGCCGGCGACGAGGTGCCCCGCACCAAGCCGCACCCCGACCCCTACCTGCTGGCCGCCCGCACCCTCGGCGCCCACCCCGCCCGCTGCGCCGTCATCGAGGACACCGCCACCGGCGTGGCGGCCGCCGAAGCCGCCGGCTGCCGCGTCGTCGCCATCCCCTCGGTCGGCCTCATCACCCCCGCCCCCGGGCGCACCGTCGTCCGCTCCCTGGAGGACGTGGACCTCCCCTTCCTGCGGGCCCTCATCACCCCGGTGAACTGATCCCCGCAGCCGCCCGTCATCCAGGCTCCCCCCTGACCGCGCACGCTCCGTTCAGAGCGGTCCGGACCCGCCACCACCGGCCCACGGAAGGATCTTCCGTTCCATGGCCGGGCGGCCGGAATCCCATCCTTTCCCTGGCCCCCGGACCGGGTGACCTTCGTCACCCGAAACGCCCCCGACCGACCTGTCCCAGGGCTCGGCAAGGTTCCCTTGTGTCCGGATTGGTGAGTTCCTGCCCCCATCTGGGACGCCCCCGGCACTGACAGGCAGTCCGCTCCCATCACCGTGCGATTACACCCCAAGTCCTGCCAGTTCAAGCCATCCCTTCATAGGCCACTAATGTCGACGCGGGCACTCCGCCGCACCGCAGCAGTCCAGGACGCATACCCCTGTGTCGGACTGTGTGGACCGATCGTCACAAAACCGGCCCGATCGTTCCGCCCCGAACGGGCGACCATCGCGCAGTGCCCGTTACGCCGCTTTGAACAAGTGCCGGTCAAGGGAGTACTTCCAGCATGAACCGCAAGACCCTGGTGCTGACGGCCGCGGCCGGACTGCTCACCCCCGCGCTCGCCGCCTGCGGCAGCTCGACGGGCGGAGGAGCAGGAACCGGAGCGATCGTCGTCGGCACCACCGACCGGTACGAGGCGGCGGACTACGCCCCCGCACCGTTCGACCCGGCGTACGCCTACGACGCCGGCGCCTGGAACGTCCTGCGGCAGACCGTCCAGACCCTGATGCACACCCCCCGCGGCGGCGGCCAGCCCGTCCCCGAAGCAGCCTCCGACTGCCGCTTCACCGACACCGGCAACGAGAGCTACCGCTGCACCCTGCGGCCCGGCCTGAAGTTCGCCGACGGCGAGCCGCTCACCGCCAAGGACGTCAAGTTCTCCATCGACCGCGTCCGCGCCATCAACGCCGAGAACGGCCCCTCCTCGCTGCTCTCCACCATCGACACCGTCGAGGCCAAGAGCGCCGACACCGTCGTCTTCCACCTGAACACCCCGGACGCGACCTTCCCGTACAAGCTCGCCACGCCCGCCGCCGGCATCGTCAGCGAGAAGACCTACGACGCCAAGAAGCTCCGCGGCGGCTTCGCCGTCGACGGCTCCGGCCCCTACACGATGAAGGCCGAGGTCAAGGGCGACCACCTCGTCCGCGCCGTGTTCACCAAGAACCCGCACTACAAGGGCGACCTGAAGCTGCAGAACGACAAGGTCGAACTGCGCACCTTCACCGACTCCGCAGCCATGGGCAAGGCCCTCACCGACGGCCGCATCCACATGGTCTCGCGCACCCTGTCGCCCGCCCAGATCGCCGAGTTCTCCACCAACGCCCCCAAGGGCGTCAAGCTGACCCAGATGCCCGGCCTGGAGATCCGCTACATCGGCTTCAACACCGATGCCCCGGCCGTCAAGGACAAGGCCGTACGCCAGGCCCTCGCGGCCGCCGTCGACCGCAACGCCATCATCTCCAAGGTGTACGGCAAGTCCGCCCAGCCGCTGTACTCGCTGGTCCCCGCCTCCGTCGCCGGCCACGTCAACTCCTTCCGCAACAAGTACGGCGAGGCCAACACCGCCAAGGCAGCCGCCCTCCTCAAGGACGCCGGCATCAAGACCCCGGTCAAGCTGACGCTGAACTACACCAAGGACCACTACGGCGACGGCACGGCAGCCGAGTTCGAGACCCTGAAGAACCAGCTGAACTCCACCCAGCTGTTCGACATCACCGTCCAGGGCTCCGACTGGACCGAGTTCCGCCCCGCGCAGAAGAAGGGCGACTACGCCGCCTACGGGCTCGGCTGGTTCCCCGACTACGCGGACCCCGACAACTTCCTCGCTCCCTTCCTGGAGCAGGACAACTTCCTGGGCACGCCGTACGCCAACAGTACGGTGCGCACCAAGCTCATCCCCGAGTCCCGCAAGGCCGCCGACCGCAACGTGGCCGGCCCCGCGATCTCGGAGATGCAGGACATCGTCGCCGAGGACGTGCCCGTCCTGCCCCTGTGGCAGGGCAAGCAGTACGTCGCCGCACGCGACGGGATCACCGGAGTGGAGTGGTCGGTCAACGCCATCTCCGACCTCCAGCTGTGGGAACTCGGCCGCGGTGTCAGCGGCTGAGACGAGCAGCAACCGGCAGCGGGTGTCGCAGGCCGGCGCAACGATTCAGCAATACTGTGAAGGACGTTCGTGCGATGAGACGTAACCAGTGGTTGGCAGCCCCGCTCGGCGCAGCCACCGCCGCCGCGCTGCTCAGCGGTTGCGGTTCGACCGATGGCCCCGCCGCCGAGGGCGGCAAGGGCGTGGTCATGGGCATATCCGACAAGGTGAAGTCCACCGACCCCGCCTCGGGTTACGACCCGGGCTCCTGGCTGCTCTTCAACAACGTCTTCCAGTCGCTGCTGAGCTTCCCCAAGGGCGGTACCACGCCGGAGCCCGACGCCGCCCAGGCCTGCAACTTCGAGGGCGGCGACAGCAAGGTGTACAAGTGCACCCTGCGCGCCGGCCTGAAGTTCAGCAACGGCCACGCGCTCACCTCGAAGGACGTCAAGTTCTCCTTCGAGCGCACGCTGAAGATCAACGACGCGAACGGCCCCGCCGTCATGCTGTCGTCGATCGTCGGCATCGACACCCCCGACGACAAGACCGTCGTCTTCCGCCTCAAGAACTCCGACGCGACCTTCCCCAGCAAGATCGCCTCCGGTGCGGGCTCCATCGTCGACAGCAGCGAGTACCCGGCCGACAAGCTCCGCACCGACAACAAGGCCATCGGCTCCGGCGTCTACAAGCTGGACTCCATGAACGAGAAGAGCGCCAACTTCTCGGTCAACGAGTCCTACACCGGCAAGGCCAAGCCGAAGAACACCGGCGTCACGCTGAAGTTCTTCAACCACGACCAGGCCGCCCTGAAGAAGACGCTGGAGAGCGGCGACGTCGACTTCGCCTTCCGCGGCCTCGCCGCCAAGGACATCGCCAGCCTGTCCTCCACCAAGACCGGCAACAACAACGTCGAGGTCGTCCAGGGCACCGGCGCCGAGGTCCAGCACCTCGTCTTCAACATGAAGGACGAGGTCGTCGGAAAGCTCCCCGTCCGCAAGGCCATCGCCTACCTCGTCGACCGCGAGGCGCTCGTCAAGGACGTCTACGAGGGCACCGCCACCTCGCTGTACTCGGTCATCCCGGCCGGCATCGGCTCCCACACCACCGCCTTCTTCGACCGCTACGGCGGCGCACCGCAGCCGAAGAAGGCCGAGGCCGTCCTCCGCGCCGCCGGCATCAAGGACAAGGTGAAGATCACCCTGTACTCGACGCCCGCCCGCTACGGTCCGGCGACGGACCAGGAGATGAACCTCATCGCCAAGCAGCTCAACGACAGCGGCCTCTTCGACGCCGAGGTCAAGTCCGTCGAGTACGAGCAGTACGAGAAGGACATCGACGCCGGCAAGTACGGCGTGTACGTCCGCGGCTGGGTCCCCGACTACCCGGACGCCGACAACTTCACGCAGCCGTTCTTCGGACCGGACAACGTCCTGCGCAACAACTACGACAACAAGGAGATCACCGGGGCGATCATCCCGGCGACCGCCTCCAAGGCCGACCGCACCGCGGCCACGCCCGACTACACCCGCCTCCAGGACATCGTCGCCGACGAGATCCCGCTCCTGCCCCTGTGGCAGAGCAAGCAGTACGCGGTGACCCGCCAGAACGTCACCGGCCTGCAGTGGTCGCTGGACGCCTCCACCGTCTTCCGCTTCTGGGAGATCGCCAAGGGCTGACCGCCCCGCGGACACGAACCGGCCCGTGCCACCTCCCACCGGAGGCGGCACGGGCCGGTTCCGTCTCCCGGGCAGGCCACGGGCCGGGTTCCGCCTCCCGCGCCGCCACGGGCCGCCACGCGGGCCGCTGCCGGCCGTCACGCGGGCCGCTGCCGGCCGTCACGCGGGCCGCTGCCGACCGCCACACGGGCCGCTGCCGGCCCGGCACACCACGGGCCCGCCGACTACTGCGCAGCGCCCGGCCGGACCAAGCCGCTCTCGTACGCGTACACCGCCGCCTGCACCCGGTCCCGCAGCCCCAGCTTCGTCAGCACATGCCCCACATGCGTCTTCACCGTGGTCTCGCTCACGAACAGGTCCGCCGCGATCTCCGCGTTCGACAACCCCCGCGCCACCAGCTTCAACACCTCGACCTCACGCTCCGTCAGCGTCCCCAGCGTGTCCGGAACCCGCTCCTCACCCGACGGCAGGTGACCCGCGTACTTGTCCAGCAGCCGCCGCGTGATGCTCGGCGCCAGCATCGCCTCACCACCCGCCACCACCCGGATCGCCTGCACCAGCTCATGCGCCGGCGCATCCTTCAACAGGAACCCGCTCGCCCCCGCACGCAACGCCTGCACCACGTACTCGTCCAGATCGAACGTCGTCAGCACCAGCACCTTCGCCGGACCGTCCCGGCCCGGCCCGGTGATCTGCCGCGTCGCCTCCACCCCGTCCATCCGCGGCATCCGGATGTCCATCAGCACCACGTCCGGCTGCAGCGCCCGCACCTGCTCCAGCGCCTGCACACCGTCCCCGGCCTCACCGACCACCGCCAGATCCTGTTCGGCCTCCAGAATCATCCGGAAACCGGTGCGCAGCAACGGCTGGTCATCGACCAGGAGGACGCGGATCGCCACGGGTGACACCTCGAATTCGGTAAGGCCGCTTCGGCGGGACGCCACCCATTCTGCCCTGATCGGATGATCAGGATTCCGCCGGACGCGCCTCCCCGCCCCCCGGCCTCGGCACGACCGCCAGCGGATACACCGGGGGAGTGCCCCCGAACTCCGGACACACCGCCCGGTGATCACACCAGCCGCACAGCTTCGTCGGCCGCGGCCGCCAGTCACCCGTCGCCGTCGCCTCCTTGATCGCCTCCCACAGCGCCAGCAGCTTCCGCTCCACCCGCTCCAGGTCCGCCATCACCGGGTCGTACGTCAGCACATCCCCACTGCCCAGATACACCAGCTGCAGCCGCCGCGGCACCACCCGCTTCAACCGCCACACCACCAGCGCATAGAACTTCATCTGGAACAGCGCACCCTCGGCATACTCCGGCCGCGGCGCCTTCCCCGTCTTGTAGTCGACGATCCGCACCTCACCCGACGCCGCCACGTCCACCCGGTCGATGATCCCGCGCAACCGCAGCCCCGACTCCAGCTCCGCCTCCACGAAGAACTCCCGCTCCACCGGCTCCAGCCGCGTCGGGTCCTCCAACGTGAACCACCGCTCCACCAGCGCCTCGGCCTCCGACAGCCAGCCCGCCAGCCCCGCCCCCTCATCCCCCGCCGGGAACAGCTCCGACAGCTCCGGCCTCGCCTCCAACAGCCGCTCCCACTGCCCCGGCACCAGCGCCTTCGCCCGCAGCGCCGTCCGCTCCTGCGCCGGATGATCGAACAACCGCTCCAGCACCGCATGCACCAGCGTCCCCCGCGTCGCCGCCGCACTCGGCTTCTCCGGCAGCCGGTCGATCACCCGGAACCGGTACAGCAGCGGACACTGCATGAAATCGCCCGCCCGCGAAGGCGACAGCGAAACGGGCACCGCCACACCCGGTGCCGCATCGGCATCCGAGGCGCCGGAAAAGGAACCGGAACTCGTCGTCATGCACAAAACCCTACGACCCGCCACGGACAGCCACGCGCATACCATCGACGCCGGGCCCCCTCGCACTGCATGATCGGAGCATCACACCGCGCAACCGACCAGCCACGCCGGCACCCGCCGACACCCGCCGAGCGGCCCGTGAACCACACTGGGAACACCACCGGCACCCCCCGCCGGACAGCACCGAACGAAGGACAGCAGTGGCAGACACCGACGAGACCGGCGAACGCCAGGGCAAGCGCCCCGGACCGGGCGGCGGACTCCTCATGGGCCGCCCCTTCGGCGTACCCGTCTACGTCTCGCCCAGCTGGTTCCTCGTCGCCGCCCTCATCACCTGGGTCTTCGGCGACCAGCTCGACCGCGTCCTGCCCGACCTCGGACCCGCCCGCTACCTCGTCTCCCTCTTCTTCGCCGTCGCCTTCTACGCCTCCGTCCTCGTCCACGAACTCGCCCACACCGTCGCAGCCCTCCGCTTCCGCCTCCCCGTACGCCGCATCCAGCTCCAGTTCTTCGGCGGCGTCTCCGAGATCGAGAAGGAAACCGAAACCCCCGGCCGCGAATTCGTCCTCGCCTTCGTCGGCCCCCTCCTCTCCCTCCTCCTCGCCGGCGCCTTCTACCTCGGCATGAAAGCCGTCGACCCCGGCACCGTCCCCGGCGTCCTCCTCGCCGGCCTCATGATCTCCAACCTCCTCGTCGCCGCCTTCAACCTCCTGCCCGGCCTCCCCCTCGACGGCGGCCGCATGCTCCGCGCCGTCATCTGGGGCATCACCGGCAAACCCATGACCGGCACCATCGCCGCCGCCTGGGTCGGCCGCGGCCTCGCCATCGCCGTCCTCCTCGGCCTCCCCCTGATCACCCACACCGGACTCCTCGGCACCCCCGGCGACGAAATCGGCGGCATGAGCACCGTCATGGACGCCCTCCTCGCCGCCATCCTCGCCGCCATCATCTGGACCGGCGCCGGCAACAGCCTCCGCATGGCCCGCCTGCGCGAACACCTCCCCGAACTCCGCGCGCGCACCCTCACCCGCCGCGCCGTCCCCGTCGAGAACACCACCCCCCTCTCCGAAGCCCTGCGCCGCGCCAACGCCTACGGCGCCCGCGCCATCGTCATCGTCGACGGCCACGGCGAACCCACCGCCATCGTCCGCGAAAGCGCCATCGCCTCCGTCCCCGAACACCGCCGCCCCTGGGTCGCCGTCAGCACCCTCGCCCAAGACCTCACCGACGGCATGAAGGTTTCCGCCGACCTCACCGGCGAAGAACTCCTCGACCACCTCCGCACCACCCCCGCCACCGAATACCTCGTCCTCGACACCGGCGGCCACGTCTACGGCGTCCTCTCCGCCCTCGACGTCGAAAAAGCCTTCGTGAAAGCCATGGCACGGCCCCGCCCCTGAAACCAATACACTGGTCACATGTCCGAACCGACCGGTGCCGCCCGCCGTCGCGGGCCCTTCAAGGTCGGGGACCAGGTCCAGCTCACCGACCCCAAGGGACGCCACTACACGTTCACGCTCGAAGCCGGGAAGAACTTCCACACCCACAAGGGTTCCTTCCCCCACGACGAGCTGATCGGCGCTCCCGAGGGCAGTGTTGTCCGAACCACGGGGAACGTCGCGTACCTCGCGCTGCGCCCCCTGCTCCCCGACTACGTCCTGTCCATGCCCCGCGGCGCCGCCGTGGTCTACCCCAAGGACGCAGGCCAGATCCTGGCCTTCGCCGACATCTTCCCCGGCGCACGCGTCGTGGAAGCCGGGGTGGGCTCCGGCTCCCTCAGCAGTTTCCTGCTGCGCGCCATCGGCGACCAGGGCATGCTCCACAGCTACGAGCGCCGCGCGGACTTCGCCCAGATCGCCCGGGAGAACGTCGAACGCTACTTCGGCGGCCCGCACCCCGCGTGGCAGCTGACCGTCGGCGACCTCCAGGACAACCTGTCCGACACCGACGTCGACCGCGTCATCCTCGACATGCTCGCCCCCTGGGAATGCCTGGAAGCCGTCTCCAAGGCCCTCGTCCCCGGCGGCATCCTGTGCTGCTACGTGGCCACCACCACCCAGCTGTCCAAGACCGTCGAGTCCATCCGCGAGATCGGCTGCTTCGCCGAACCGCAGCCCTGGGAATCGATGATCCGCAACTGGCACGTCGAAGGCCTCGCCGTCCGACCCGACCACCGGATGATCGGACACACCGGCTTCCTCGTCACCGCCCGCCGCCTCGCGGACGGCGTCGAACCCCCCATGCGCCGCCGCCGCCCCGCCAAGGGCGCCTACGGCGAGGACTACGAAGGCCCCGGAGCCCAGACCGGAAACTCCGGCGACCGCGGCTGACCACAGCCCCCCTCCCCCGCACAACACACAGGCGCTGCGGTGCAGTTCCCCCGCCAAACGCGGGAACTGCACCGCAGCGCCTTCACGTTGTCCGGGCGTACCCGCCCGAAGACCACGGACCCACCCGTTCCACCCCCGTGTGAGGTGTGACACGATGCTGGCTCGCCGTCACCGCCCGCACAGGAGACACCCCGCGTGCCGCACCGCACCGCCACGCCGGCCCCCGCCCCGGACACCGCTGCCCCGGACACCCCCGCCCACAGCAGCACCAGGCCCCTCCACTGGCTCGCCACCGCCTGCGCCACGGCCGCCGTCATAGCCGGGGCGGGATTTCTCCAACCCGAGGCCACCGCCGCCGGCCCCGCCACCCCCGAACCCGCCAACCGACCCACCGCACCACAGGCAGCCGCCCCGGACCCCGCCGCCGTCACCTGGCCCCTCGACTGCAAAGGCGCCCCCACGACCGTCACCGCCACCGCCCAGGGCGACCTCGACGGCGACCGCCGCCCCGAGACCGTCGCAGCCGTCCGCTGCGACGCCGGATCCGGCACCCCGCCCCACGCCCTCTACGTCCTCACCCAGGACACCGCCAAAGGCACCCCGCCCCGGATCGTCGCCACCCTCCTCGACACCGCACGCCGCCAGACCGCCACCGACCTCACGATCCGTGACGGCACCATCACCGCACAGCTCCTCGGCTACTCCTCACCCGACGTCCCCCGCTACAACCCCGACGTCAAGCAGCTCGCCAAGTGGCGCTGGAGCGGCGGAAAATTCCGCCAGGAGCTGACGCAGACATCAGCCCGGAGTGTTTGAACCGTCACTCCGCGTCCGGACCGAAGACCTCCACCCCGTCCGAAACGCGCCTCACGTGGATGCAGTCACCCGGGCAGTCCTTCACCGAATCCACCACATCCTGAAGCAACGGCAACGGAACCGGAGTGGTCGCCCCCACCTCCACCAGCAACTCGTCCTCAGGACTCTTCACGTACGCCAGACCATCGATGTCCAGCTCGAACACCTCCGGCGCGTACTGCACACAGATCCCGTCACCGGTGCACAGGTCCTGATCGATCCAGACCTCCAGCGGCTCCCCGGCCCGCCCCGCGCCATCGGCGCCCCCGCCGGTTGCCTCCTGCTGCACGGTCATATCTCCCGCCGTTTCCTGCCCTCAGTGATCCGTTTCCCGCCATGTGCCGGCGGCAAGTCGCGTCCAGGCTGGCGGGTGTTGAACCCCTCGACCTTACAACCGGCTGCTTTCCGATGTTGAAGGGTGGGTATTCCCCTGGCGTGAGGGAGTACGCAAGGGTGAAGATCGGACACACCTCTACCGTCTTTGTGATCTAGGGGTTTCAATCACCACCAGCCCAGGTAGGGTCAGGAAGCGTCCAGCTCCCCTTGGAGGAGGTGAGGACCGTGGCAGCCCACGACGACGACATCAACCGCGGCATCCGGCCGGGGCGGGGGTCTGAGGACCCCGCCGGCCAGGTTGCCTATCTCGAGCAGGAAATCGCCGTCCTGCGACGTAAGCTCGCCGACTCTCCGCGACACACGAGGATTCTCGAGGAACGGATCGTCGAGCTCCAGACAAACCTGGCCGGCGTCTCCGCACAAAACGAACGACTCGCAAATACGCTCCGTGAGGCACGCGACCAGATCGTCGCACTCAAGGAGGAAGTCGACCGGCTCGCACAGCCGCCGGCCGGATTCGGTGTCTTCCTGCAGGCGAACGACGACGACACCGTCGACATCTTCACCGGCGGCCGCAAGCTCCGCGTGAACGTCAGCCCCAGCGTCGACCCGGACGACCTCCGGCGCGGCCAGGAAGTCATGCTCAACGAGGCCCTCAACGTGGTCGAGGCCATGGAATTCGAGCGGGCCGGGGACATCGTCACCCTCAAGGAAATCCTCGAGGACGGCGAGCGCGCCCTGGTCATCGGGCACACCGACGAGGAACGGGTGGTCAGGCTCGCCGAGCCGCTGCTGGACGCCACCATCCGCCCCGGCGACGCCCTCCTGCTCGAACCCCGCTCCGGCTACGTCTACGAAGTCGTCCCCAAGAGCGAGGTCGAAGAACTCGTCCTCGAAGAGGTCCCGGACATCGACTACGACAAGATCGGCGGCCTGGGCGACCAGATCGAGCTGATCCGCGACGCCGTCGAGCTCCCCTACCTCTACCCGGACCTCTTCAAGGAACACGAACTGCGCCCGCCCAAGGGCATCCTGCTCTACGGCCCCCCCGGCTGCGGCAAGACGCTCATCGCCAAGGCCGTCGCCAACTCCCTTGCCAAGAAGGTCGCCGAGGTCACCGGCCAGCCCGCCGGAAAGTCCTACTTCCTCAACATCAAGGGCCCCGAACTCCTCAACAAGTACGTCGGCGAAACCGAGCGCCACATCCGCCTCGTCTTCCAGCGCGCCCGCGAGAAGGCCGGCGAAGGCACCCCCGTCATCGTCTTCTTCGACGAGATGGAATCCCTCTTCCGCACCCGCGGATCCGGAGTCAGCTCGGACGTCGAGAACACCATCGTCCCCCAGCTCCTCGCCGAGATCGACGGCGTGGAAGGCCTGGAGAACGTCATCGTCATCGGCGCCTCCAACCGCGAGGACATGATCGACCCGGCCATCCTGCGCCCCGGCCGCCTCGACGTGAAGATCAAGATCGAACGCCCGGACGCCGAAGCCGCCAGGGACATCTTCGCCAAGTACCTCAAGGCCTCCCTGCCCCTGCACTCCGACGACCTCGCCGAACACCAGGGCTCGCCCGAGGTCGCCGTCCACAGCATGATCCAGACCGTCGTCGAGCAGATGTACGCCGAAACCGAGGAAAACCGCTTCCTCGAGGTCACCTACGCCAACGGCGACAAGGAAGTCCTCTACTTCAAGGACTTCAACTCCGGCGCAATGATCCAGAACATCGTCGACCGGGCCAAGAAGATGGCCATCAAGGCCTTCCTCGAACACAACCAGAAGGGCCTGCGCGTCTCCCACCTCCTCCAGGCCTGCGTGGACGAGTTCAAGGAGAACGAAGACCTGCCCAACACCACCAACCCCGACGACTGGGCCCGCATCTCCGGAAAGAAGGGCGAACGGATCGTCTTCATCCGCACCCTCGTCACCGGAAAGCAGGGCGCAGACACCGGACGCTCCATCGACACGGTGGCAAACACCGGCCAGTACCTCTGACCCGAGGGCGGCTGCGGGTGCCCCACCGGGCACCCGCAGCCGACTGCTTTACCGACAGCATCACCGACCGCTTTTCAGCCGTGACGGGGCGCAGCCAAGGACGGAAACGATCTCCCCACCGGCGTGGAGTGGTTCTAGGCTCATCCGTACCGACGCATCCGCAGTGCGGGGTCGGGCACCGCACACGCACCGGACCACCAGCGGTACTTGAGCGCCGCTCCCGAACGGGGGCGCCGCCGGGCAAGGAGGGCCGCATGACCGTACGGCGAGTAATGGGGATCGAGACGGAGTACGGGATCTCCGTCCCCGGTCACCCGAACGCCAATGCCATGCTCACCTCGTCCCAGATCGTCAACGCCTACGCGGCGGCGATGCACCGGGCGCGACGCGCCCGCTGGGACTTCGAGGAGGAGAACCCGCTGCGGGACGCCCGCGGCTTCGACCTCGCCCGCGAGGCCGCCGACAGCAGCCAGCTCACCGACGAGGACATCGGCCTGGCCAACGTCATCCTGACCAACGGCGCACGACTCTACGTCGACCACGCCCACCCCGAATACAGCTCCCCGGAAGTCACCAACCCGCTCGACGCCGTCCTCTGGGACAAGGCCGGCGAACGGATCATGGCCGAGGCCGCCGTACGCGCCGCCCAGCTCCCCGGCGCCCAGCCGATCCAGCTCTACAAGAACAACACCGACAACAAGGGCGCCTCCTACGGCACGCACGAGAACTACCTGATGAAGCGGGAAACCCCCTTCTCGGAGATCGTGCGCCACCTCACCCCCTTCTTCGTCTGCCGCCAGGTGATCACCGGCGCCGGCCGCGTCGGCATCGGCCAGGACGGCCGCGAACACGGCTTCCAGATCAGCCAGCGCGCGGACTACTTCGAGGTCGAGGTCGGCCTGGAGACCACCCTCAAGCGGCCCATCATCAACACCCGCGACGAACCCCACTCGGACGCAGAGAAATACCGCCGCCTCCACGTGATCATCGGCGACGCCAACCTCTCCGAGATCTCCACCTACCTCAAACTCGGCACCACCGCCCTCGTCCTCTCCATGATCGAGGACGGCTTCATCACCGTCGACCTCGCCGTCGACCAGCCCGTACGCACCCTCCACCAGGTCTCCCACGACCCCGACCTGCGCCACCTGATCACGCTGCGCAGCGGCCGCACCCTGACCGCCGTGCAACTGCAGATGGAGTACTTCGAGCTGGCGCGGAAGTACGTGGAAGAGCGGTTCGGGGCCGACGCGGACGAGCAGACCAAGGACGTGCTGTCCCGCTGGGAGGACGTCCTGGGGCGGCTGGAGAGCGACCCGATGAGCCTCGCGGGCGAGCTGGACTGGATCGCCAAGCGGCAGATCCTGGAGGGCTACCGGCGGCGCGACGGGCTCGGCTGGGACGCCGCCCGGCTCCACCTCGTCGACCTCCAGTACGCGGACGTACGCCCCGACAAGGGCCTGTACAACCGCCTGGTGGCCCGCGGCAAGATGCAGCGGCTGGTGGAGGAGCCGGCCGTGGAGACGGCCGCCGCGAAGCCGCCGGAGGACACCCGGGCCTACTTCCGGGGCCGGTGCCTGGAGCAGTACGCCGACGACGTCGCCGCGGCCTCCTGGGACTCGGTGATCTTCGACCTGCCGGGCCGCGACTCCCTCCAGCGCGTCCCGACGCTGGAACCCCTGCGGGGTACCCGCAAGCACGTCAAGGAGCTCCTGGACCGCTGCCGGACGGCGGAGGACCTGGTGCGGGTGCTCAGCGGGAATTGAACCGGGCCGGAGAGGGGGCCTGAAAGCCGCCTCTCCCGGGAATCATGGGAACACCCGGACGTTGTCAAAGTACGGGGACGAAAGCCCGGACCTCCTTGTAGGGTCCGGCATAGGGTCTGATCTTGAGGGATCCCGATCCCGGGGTCCCTCGTCACGAGCGTGCGAACCGAGCGGGGTGAGGTAGACATGGCGACCAAGGACACCGGCGGCGGACAGCAGAAGGCCACTCGCTCGACCGAGGAGGTCGAGGAGCAGGCCGCGGAAGCGCAGTCCGACCTCAAGGAGCGGCAGGAAAAGCTCTCCGACGACGTCGACTCCGTCCTGGACGAAATCGATGATGTCTTGGAGGAGAACGCCGAGGATTTCGTGAGGTCGTTCGTCCAAAAGGGTGGTCAGTGAGGGCTGCTGTCGGTAATTGACCTTCGAATTGAAGGTGCGGGGGGCTGTGGCCAACAACGTGCCGGAAGGCATGAAGCGCTGCTCTCGGTGCAAGCGCGTACAACCTCACGAGGCATTCGCGAGTAACCGATCGATGAGAGACGGCTTCCAGGCGTATTGCCGAGAGTGCCAGGCTGAGCACTACAAGGCGCGTCAGGAAGCCGCGGGGCGGACGGTGCGGGTCAAGATCCCTGTGCCGTCCGGCCACAAGCGGTGCCCTGACTGCGGAGAGGTCAAGCCCCATTCCGAGTGGGAGCTGAACCGGACGAGCTCCGACGGATGGGCCAGCTACTGCAAAGAGTGCCGGGCGCAGCGAAATCGGACGAGCTACTTCAAGCGCAAGTACGGCATCACCGAAGCCGAACGCGACGAGATGATCACTGCTCAGGGCGGTGTCTGCGTGATCTGCCGGATAGGTCCGGCGGAGCATGTGGATCACGATCATGAGACAGGTAAAGTCCGAGGCGTACTGTGTTTCAGCTGCAACGCAGCCCTGGGGCAGTTCAAGGATCGGCCGGACGTCATGAGGCGTGCAGCCGCTTACGTGGAAGGAAACCTGTGGAACCCAACACTCGTGGCACAGGGCGTCTACCGGCAGCCTTCCTGACGCCGGGGTCGTCGTCCTTCATGGACTTCCTGGCGGATCACCAGCCGGAACTGCTGCCGGGCAACCGGAAGCTGCCGGAGGGGATCGTCGAGGCGCCGCACGGCACGACCATCGTGGCCGCCACCTTCCCCGGCGGGGTCGTCCTCGCCGGTGACCGGCGCGCGACGATGGGCAACATGATCGCGCAGCGGGACATCGAGAAGGTGTTCCCGGCGGACGAGTACTCCGCGGTCGGCATCGCCGGCACCGCCGGCCTGGCCGTGGAGATGGTCAAGCTGTTCCAGCTGGAGCTGGAGCACTTCGAGAAGGTGGAGGGGACGACCCTCTCCCTGGAGGGCAAGGCGAACCGCCTGTCCACCATGATCCGGAGCAATCTAGGGATGGCCATGCAGGGGCTCGCCGTGGTGCCGCTGTTCGCGGGCTACGACGAGGCCAAGGAGAAGGGCCGGATCTTCTCCTACGACGTGACCGGCGGCCGCTCCGAGGAGCACGGGTACGCGGCCACGGGTTCGGGTTCGATCTTCGCCCGCGGGTCGATGAAGAAGCTGTACCGTCCGGACCTGACGGAGGAGCAGGCCACCACGCTGGTCGTCCAGGCGCTGTACGACGCGGCCGACGACGACTCGGCGACGGGCGGCCCGGACCTCTACCGCAACATCTATCCGATCGTCACCGTCATCACCGACGAGGGCTTCCGGCGGCTGACCGAGGAGGAGTCCCAGGGCGTCGCCCGCAAGGTCACCGACCGCCGCCTCCAGGAGCCGGACGGCCCGCGCGCCGCCCTGCTCTGATCCGTAACAGCCCCTCAGGAGCCCAGAAGAAAGGGACGGTCAGCCGGTGTCGACTCCGTTCTACGTCTCCCCGCAGCAGGCGATGGCCGACCGGGCGGAATACGCCCGCAAGGGCATCGCCCGCGGTCGCAGCCTCGTGGTGCTGCAGTATGCCGACGGCATCGTGTTCGTCGGCGAGAACCCGTCCCGTGCGCTGCACAAGTTCAGCGAGATCTACGACCGGATCGGCTTCGCGGCCGCCGGCAAGTACAACGAGTACGAGAACCTGCGGATCGGTGGTGTGCGGTACGCGGATCTGCGTGGGTACACCTATGACCGCGATGACGTGACGGCCCGTGGGCTGGCGAACGTGTACGCGCAGACGCTGGGCACGATCTTCTCCAGTGCCGGCGAGAAGCCGTACGAGGTGGAGCTGGTCGTGGCCGAGGTGGGCACGACGGCCGCGGGCGACCAGATCTACCGGCTGCCGCACGACGGGTCGATCGTGGACGAGCACGGTTCGGTCGCGGTCGGCGGGAACGCCGAGCAGATCAGCAGCTTCCTGGATCAGCGGCACCGGGAGGGGATGACCCTGTCGGAGGCGTTGAAGCTGGCGGTGCAGGCGCTGTCCAGCCAGGCGAACGGTGCGGACAAGACCATTCCGGCGGAGCGGCTGGAGGTTGCGGTGCTGGACCGGACGCGGTCGCAGCAGCGGAAGTTCAAGCGGATCCGGGGCCGGCAGCTGGCGCGGCTGCTGGAGGCGGATGTTCCGGCGGCGGCTCAGGCCGACGCGGTGTCGAACGACGAGGCTCCGGAGGACGACGCCGAGTAGGTTCTGCGCGCCGGTTCGTGGGCCCGTGTCCTCCGCCCCGGTCTGCCTCTTCGGAGGCGGCCGGGGCGGTTCGGCGTTTCGGGCCCGGTGCGTCAGGGCCGGGTGTGTCAGGGCCGGGTGGTCGGCGGGGGCGGTGCCGTGGAGGCGCGGACGACGAGGTTGACGGGGATGTCGGGGGCGGTCCATTCGGTGCCGTCGAGGACGGCGAGGAGGGCGGCCATGCCCTGTTCCCCGACGCGTTCGGCGGGCAGGTGGACGGTGGTGAGTTCGGGTTCGACGGCGGTGGCGAGGGCCAGGTCGTCGATGCCGGTGACGGAGAGGTCGTCGGGGACGCGCAGGCCGAGGCGGCGGGCGGCTTTGCAGGCGCCGACGGCGAGGATGTCGTCGTCGCAGATGACGGCGGTGGGCCGGTCGGCGGGGTCGGCGAGGGCGGCTTCCATGGTGGTGCGGGCTTCGGTGACGTCGAGGGGGGCCCGTACGGTGCGCAGCTCGGTGTGGGGGCCGAGGTGGCGGGTGAGGGCCTCTGCGCGGTTGGCGAAGGTCCAGGTGTCGACGTCGGCGGCGAAGTGGAGGAAGCGGCGGTGGCCGAGGGTGAGGAGGTGTTCGGTGATCTGGCGCATGCCGTCGGCCATGGCGAGGTTGACGTGGGCTGCGGCGCGGCCGGAGCCGGGGGCGCTGTCGAGCATGACGAGGGGGAGGCCGTCGCCGCCGATGGCGTCGAGGGTGTGGGCGGCCATGGAGGAGGCGATGACGCCGTCGAGGGCGGCGCGGGCGGAGGCGAAGGGGTCGCGGGCGGGGCCGGTGCCGTCGGGGGAGGGGTAGAGGACGACGCCGAAGCCGTGGGCGGCGGCGACGCGGGCGGCTCCGGTGTAGACGCGGGCGAAGAATTCGTTGGTGAGGGCGGGGACGACGAGGAGGGCGGTGCGGGTGCTGCCGAGGCGGAGGTTGCGGGCGGCGAGGTTGGGGCGGTAGCCGAGGTCGGTGGCGGTGGTGCGGACGAGGTCGGCGGTGCGTTGGGAGACGCGGCCGCGCCATTTGTCGCCGAGGACGAGGGAGACGGTGGCCTGGGAGACCCCGGCGGCGGTGGCGACGTCCCGGCTGGTGGGTCTCGTCACACGGGTCTCCTGTAAGGCGAGGTCGGAGGGGTGGGGCCGGTTGTTCGGCTGGACCCTCGGGCTGTGGCCATGGTACGTATGACCCGCCTAGTTATACGTATTACCCCGGCAGGTCCGGGCAGAAGGGGGCGGAGATGGCCGCGGGATACGCGGAGCTGCTCAGGACCAGGCATGCGGCGCGGCTGCTGGCGGGCACGCTCGTCGGACGGCTGCCGAATGCCACGGCCGCGATCGCGATCGTGCTGTTCGTGCGGGCCGAGGGCGGCAGCTACAGCCTCGCGGGTGCGCTCGCCGCCGTGTACGGCGTGGCCAATGCCGTGGGCCAGCCGCTGCTGGGCCGTGCGGTCGACCTGTACGGCCAGCCCCGGGTGCAGCTGCCGTCGGCGGTGGTGGCCGCGCTGGGCATGGTGTGGCTGGCGATGGCGGGTACCGGTTCGGCGGCGGTGGCGTACGCCGCGATGGTGGTGGCGGGGTTCTTCTCGCCGCCGCTGGAGGGCGGGCTGCGGGCGCTGTGGCCCGGTGTGCTCGGTGGCCGGGAGGACCGGGTGCACGCCGCGTACGCGTTGGACGCCGTGGCGCAGGAGATCATGTACACGGTCGGTCCGCTGATCGTGACGGTGTCGGTCGCGCTGTGGAGCCCGGCCGGGGCCTTGCTGGTGATCAACGCCCTGGGTGTGCTCGGTGCGCTGTCCGTGGTGCTGTCCGAGCCTTCCCGTACCTGGCGGTCGGAGCCGCGTGAGGCGCACTGGCTGGGTGCGCTGCGTTCGTCGGGGCTGCGGGCGCTGCTGGGTGCGTTCTTCTTCGTGGGGATGGCGCTCGGTTCGATCACGGTGGCGGCGATCGCGTATTCCGACCGCAATGGCGGTCAGGTGGTCTACGGGTGGTTGATGGCGGCGCTGGGTCTGGGTGCGCTGGTCGGTGGTGTGGTGTACGGGGCGCGGCAGTGGAGCGGGGCGCCGGAGCGGCGGCTGCGGCTGCTGGTGGCGCTGCTGGCGGTGGGCTATCTGCCGCTGCTGCTGACGCCCGGGCCGGTGGCCATGACGGCGCTGACGGCGCTTGCGGGGGTGTTCCTGGCGCCGACGATCGCGTGTGCGTTCATCGTGGTGGACCGGCATGCTCCGGTGGGTACGGTGACGGAGGCGTTCTCCTGGCTGGTGACGTTCTTCGGTGTGGGTGCGGCGGCGGGTACGGCGGTGGCGGGTCCGGCGGTGGAACTGGGCGGTGCGGTGACCGGGTTCGGTGTGGCGTGTGCGGCCGGTGTGGCGGCTCTGGTGGTGCTGACGGCCACTCAGCGGATCCTTGCTGCTCCCGGGCGGTCCCGGACCGTGACGGGGTCTGCGGCGGGTGCTGTGGAGGCGGCGGAGGCGCCGCTCGTGGGGAACTGATCGAAACGGCGTTCCCGAAGCCGGTTTCAGACGAGGGCCAAAGGCGTAATGTTCAGTCATGGACCGCCGCATTTTCGGGCTGGAGAACGAGTACGGCGTCACGTGCACGTTCAGGGGACAGCGCCGACTGTCTCCTGACGAAGTGGCGCGCTACCTCTTCCGCCGTGTCGTGTCATGGGGCCGCAGCAGCAATGTGTTCCTGCGGAACGGGGCCCGCCTGTACCTGGACGTGGGATCGCATCCGGAATATGCAACTCCCGAATGTGACAACGTGACGGAGCTCGTCACCCACGACAAGGCCGGCGAGCGCATTCTCGAAGGTCTTCTGGTCGATGCCGAACGTCGCCTGCACGAGGAGGGAATCGCGGGCGACGTCTACCTCTTCAAGAACAACACCGACTCGGCGGGAAACTCGTACGGCTGCCACGAGAACTATCTGGTGGCGCGGCACGGGGAATTCTCCCGTCTGGCGGACATCCTCATTCCGTTCCTCGTCACGCGGCAGCTGATCTGCGGGGCGGGCAAGGTGCTGCAGACGCCGCGGGGTGCCGTGTACTGCGTGAGTCAGCGGGCGGAGCACATCTGGGAGGGTGTCAGCTCCGCGACGACGCGTTCGCGGCCGATCATCAACACGCGGGACGAGCCGCATGCGGATGCGGAGCGGTACCGGCGGCTGCATGTGATCGTCGGTGACTCGAACATGTCGGAGACGACGATGCTGCTGAAGGTCGGGGCCACCGACCTGGTGCTGCGGATGATCGAGGCGGGGACGGTGATGCGGGACCTGACGCTGGAGAACCCGATCCGGGCGATCCGCGAGGTCAGTCACGACACGACGGGTCAGCGCAAGGTGCGTCTGGCGAGTGGGCGTGAGGCGTCGGCGCTGGAGATCCAGCGGGAGTACTTCGAGAAGGCGGTGGACTTCGCCGAGCGCCGGGGGATCCGGTCGGGCACGGTGGAGCAGGTGCTGGAGCTGTGGGGCCGGACGCTGGACGCGGTCGAGGCGCAGGATCTGGACCGGATCGCGACGGAGATCGACTGGGTCATGAAGTACCAGCTGATCGAGCGGTACCGGGCAAAGCACGGCATGACCATGTCGAATCCGCGGGTGGCTCAGATAGACCTCGCGTATCACGACATCCACCGTCGGCGCGGGTTGTACTACCTGCTGGAGCGGAAGGGGCAGGCGGCGAGGATCTGCAACGATCTGAAGATCTTCGAGGGGAAGTCGGTGCCTCCGCAGACGACGCGGGCGCGGTTGCGGGGTGACTTCATCCGGCGTGCGCAGGAGCAGCGGCGGGACTTCACGGTCGACTGGGTGCATCTGAAGCTGAACGACCAGGCGCAGCGGACGGTGCTGTGCAAGGACCCGTTCCGTGCGGTGGATGACCGGGTGGAGAAGCTGATCGCCGGCATGTGACATCGCACTGATTGTGGCCAGGGCCCCGTACGGATCTCCTACGGGGCCCTGGCACGCCTTAGAGTGGCGACGACCGTTGCCGTCTGAGATCTGAGGAACACGTGCGCCGACTTGCCGGCCTGCTGGTCGTACCCGCTCTGCTGCTGTCCACGGCAGCCTGTGGCGACAGCGGCTCCGACTCCGCCGACATGAAGAACGGGGTGCCCGCGATCACCGGGGGTGCCAAGTTCGGAGAGACCCCGAAGCTGTCCAAGGGCGAGGGCGACCCGCCGAAGGAGCTGAAGGTGGAGACCGTCAGCGAGGGCTCCGGCCCGGCGCTGAAGAAGGGCGATGTCGCCCAGGTCAACTATCTCGGCCAGGTCTGGGACGGCAAGGAGCCGTTCGACCAGAGCTTCGGCAAGGGCAAGCCGTTCGAGGTGACGATCGGTGCCGGCATGGTCATCAAGGGCTGGGACCAGGGCCTGGAGGGCAAGAAGGTCGGCAGCCGCCTGGAGCTGGTGATCCCGCCGGACCTGGGCTACGGGGACAAGGGTTCCGGCGACAAGATCAAGCCGAATGCGACGCTGGTCTTCGTCGTGGACATCGTCAAGGGCACGAGCGTGCCGGCCTCCGCCACGGGCAAGGAGGTCCCGCAGGAGGACAAGGCCCTGGCCAAGACCGGTACCAACACGGACGGCAAGGAAGTCTCCCTGACGATCCCGAAGGACGGCGAGCCGCCGGCCAAGCTGGTGTCGAACTACGTGCTGGAGGGTGACGGCCCGGCCGTCAAGGACACCGACAGCGTCGTCGTGAAGTTCCACGGCAAGACGTGGAAGGACGACAAGACCTTCGAGAGCACGTACGCCCTCGACCAGACGGTGACCTGGCCGATCGACCAGATTTCGGTCAAGGGCCTCAAGGAGGGCCTGGTCGGCAAGAAGGTCGGCAGCCGCATCCTGCTGGTGATCCCGCCGGACCAGGGCTTCGGAGCCGAGGCCCGGGGCACGATTCCGGCGAACTCGACGCTGGTGTTCAGCCTCGACATCCTCGCGGTGATGTAAGACTGTCCCGGTTGTCCCCCCGGCCACCGTCGGGGAGACCCGTACGTTTTTTCTGAGGAGCAGTTCCGTGAGCGACAGGCTCGAGAAGCCCGAGATCGACTTCCCCGAGGGCCCGGCCCCGAAGGACCTCGAGATCAAGGACCTCTGGGAGGGCGACGGCCCGGTGGCCCAGGCCGGCCAGAAGGTCTCCGTCCACTACGTCGGCGTGGCCTTCTCCACCGGCGAGGAGTTCGACGCCTCCTGGAACCGCGGCGCCCCGCTCTCCTTCGTCCTGGGCATCGGCCAGGTCATCCAGGGCTGGGACCAGGGTGTCCAGGGCATGAAGGTCGGCGGCCGCCGCAAGCTGACCATCCCCGCCCACCTCGCCTACGGCGACCACAGCCCGACCCCGGCCATCAAGCCGGGCGAGACGCTGATCTTCGTCTGCGACCTGATGGGCGTCGGCTGAACCGGCCGCCCCTGAGGGTGTGAAGGGCCCCCGCCGTGCGGCGGGGGCCCTCGCTTTTGCCCGGGAGCGCCGGGGCGGTACGGTCAACGGTCACGGACATGCACTGGGAAGAAGGGCGGAAGGGCGTCGATGGCGATTGCCAAGGCCGAGCGGCTGATGAATCTGGCGCTGTGCCTGCTGGGGACCCGCCGGCCGTTGAGCAAGCGCGAGCTGCGCGGCTCCATCGAGGCGTACATGGAAGCGGGCAACGACGAGTCCTTCAACCGCATGTTCGAGCGGGACAAGGACGATCTGCGGGAGCTCGGCCTCGTCATCGAGACGGTGGAGAACCTGGAGGGCGAGACCGGCTACCTCGCCCGCCGCGACAGCAACCGGCTGCCGCCCGTCTCCCTGGACGCGGAGGAGGCCGCCGCCCTGGGCCTGGCGGCCAAGGTGTGGCAGCAGGCCCGCCTCGCCGGGGCGGCCAGCGGCGCCCTGCAGAAGCTGCGGGCCGGCGGCATGCCGGAGGCGGAGGACCCGTACGGGGGCCAGCACAGTGCGATCGAGCCGCGCATCCCGGTCCACGAGGCGGCGTTCGAGCCGCTGATGCTGGCCTGCCGCGACCGCCGGCCGGTGGTCTTCGACTACCGCAAGTCCACCGCGGCCCGGCCGGAGACCCGGCACGTGGAGCCCTGGGCGCTGGAGTGCTGGCGCGGCCACTGGTACCTGGCCGGCCACGACCGCGACCGCGGGGCGGAGCGCGTGTTCCGGCTCTCCCGGATCACCGGCAAGGTCCGCTCCCGGGCCGGCACGTACACCGCCGAGGTCCCGGACGTGGTCACCGTGCGGGAGACCGTGGCGGGCTGGGCCGGGGAGAGCGCGGACCGCACCGCCGTGATCCGGCTGCGGGCCGGCGCCGGCTACCCGCTGCGGGCGAAGGCCACCGCCGCGCGCGAGGGCGTCGCGGAGGGCTGGGACGAGCTGGAGATCCCGTACGGGCACGGGCTGGACGCCTGGCTCGTGGAGTTCGGTCCCGACGTCGTGGTGGTGGAGCCCGCCGGCCTGCGGGCGGACGTGGTGGACCGGCTGCGCGCCGTCGCCGCGGGCTGAGGCCGCCCGGGCCGCAGGGAGGCGGCCCGCCGCGCGGGCGCGGGCCGGATCCGCGCCCGCACCGGCCGCACACCGCACCCGTACCCGATCCGTCCGCCGCACCATCCGCACACCGCACCCGTACGCACGCTGCGCCCTGAGGGGGAGACCTACCAGCATGGCCGCCAACGCCATCGACCAGACCCGCCGGATGCTGTCCCTGGTGACCTATCTGCGCGAGCGCCCCGGGGCGCACGTCGCCGACGTCGCCCGCGCCTTCGGGATCACCGAGGACGAGCTGATCTCGGACCTCGACGTGCTGCCGATGTGCGGCACCAGCTTCCGGGGCGGCGACCTGCTCGACATCGACACCGACGGCGAGCGCATCTGGTGGCACAACGCCGACGCGTCGGGGGAGTCCACCGCCGAGCCGCTGCGCCTGGCCGCCGACGAGGCCACCGCCCTGCTGGTGGCGGCCCGTGCCGTGGCCACCCTGCCCGGGCTGCGCGAGAGCGACCGGGACGCCCTGCTGCGGGCCACCGCCAAGCTGGAGGCGGCCGCCGGGGAGGCCGCCGGGGCCAGCTCCCGGCTGTCGGTGACCTTCGAGGCGGAGGGCGGGGTCTTCGCCGACGTCGACCGGGCCATCGCCGAGCGCCGCCGCCTGTGGCTGCGCTACTACTCGCCCGCCCGCGACGAGCTCACCGAGCGCACCGTCGACCCGATCCGGCTGTTCGCGGTGGGGCACACGTACATGGAGGGGTGGTGCCACCTCTCCGAGGCGCGGCGCACCTTCCGCCTCGACCGGGTGGCCGAGATCCGGCTGCTCGACGAGCGTTCCGAGCCGCCGGCCATCGAGCCGCGCGACCTGTCCGTGGGGCTGGTCCAGCCGGCCGCCGAGGACCCGCAGGTCGTCGTCGAGGTGGGGCCGGCCGGCCGCTGGGTGGCCGAGTACTACCCGCACGACAGTGCCGAGGAACTCTCCGACGGCGGTCTGCGGATCACGCTGCGCAGCCCGGACCCGGGCTCGCTGCGCCGTCTCGCGCTGCGGCTGGGCCGCGACGGGCGGATCGTGTCGCCGCCGGAGCTGGCGGCCAGCGCACGGCGGGCGGCCCGCGAGGCGCTGGCCGGGTACGGGGAACAGGGCTGAGCCCGTAGGCACCGGGGCCCGGCTCGCGGGCACGGGGGCCCGGTCCGCGGGCAGGGGCCGCACCGCAGGGAAGACGAACGGCTGAGGGGAGCGCCGACGATGTCGCGAATGTCCGGTCCGCGGGGCGGGCAGGCCGCCGCAGGGCCGCCGGGACGGCCCGCCGCGGCGGGGCCGGTCTCCTTCAAGGCCGCCTGTCCCGACTGCCGGGCCCGCTTCGAGCTGGACGCGGCCGCCCTGCGGCTGGTGATCGGCGGCAGCCGGCGCACCACCTTCTACTCGTTCACCTGTCCCGAGTGCGCCGCGGCCGTCCGCAAGCCGGCCGGCGAGCGGATCGTGGAACTGCTGACCGGCGGCGGCGTGAGCACCCTGCGCAGCGTCTGACGGCACCGGTGGCCTAGGCTCGTGCCATGCTGTGGCCGATGCTCGCAATCGCCCTGGGGTTCCTCGGGCTCACCGTCCTCGCCGTCCTGGCACTGCGCGTCTTCGCGGAGGTGCGGCGGCTGTCCGGCCAGGTCGCGCACGCCAGCCGCCGCATCGCGGACGCCTCCGGGGACCTGGAGCGCGCGGCCGGGGACCTGGCCCGCGCGGGCCGGGAAACCGTGGGCCGTTGAGGCGGGCGCGCCGGCAGACATATGGAAAGTGCGGGGCGCGCCCCGTACCGTCTGAACCCGGCCGCGCGCAAGGCGGGGTACCCCCGGGGATTGCCGGTCGTTAACCCCCGGGGGTTACGATCCTTGGAGCGGTCCGAGGATCACGTCCTGTGCCGTTGCCACCACAACCAGCCGTTCCGGTGAGAAGGAAGAACACATGATCGGCAATCTGAAGCCCCTCGAGATCCTTCTGATCATCGCGGTCATCGTGCTCCTGTTCGGTGCGAAGAAGCTCCCCGAGATGGCCCGCTCCCTCGGCAAGTCGGCCCGTATCCTCAAGAGCGAGGCCAAGGCCATGAAGAGCGAGGGCGCCGCGGAGGACGCCGCGCGCACCGCCGACCAGGCCCAGCCGCAGGCTGCCCCGCGCACCATCAAGGCCGCCCCCGGCGACGTGACCAGCTCCCGGCCGGTCGGCGAGCCGAACCACACCGCCCAGGGCTGAGCCGCCGGTCACGACCGCGGTCCGCCGTGGTCGCGATCACGGCTGCGCCGGTCATCTGCAACGAGACAAGGAACGTGGGTTGCTCAAGTCTGCCCGCAAGCAGGGGAAGCAGGGCCAGCGGCAGGAGAAGGACGCCGAAGGGCGGATGCCTCTTGTCGAGCACCTGCGTGAGCTGAGGAACCGGCTGCTGAAGTCGGTGCTGGCGATCCTCGTGATCACCGTGGTGGCGGCCTTCTACTACAAGGACGTCATCGACTTCATGCTGAAGCCGATGCTGGACTCCGTCGGCTGCACCGACGGGGTGGTCTCGCAGCGCAACGGCCGGCCCTGCGCCGACATGACCGTGAACGGCCTCATCGCACCGTTCTCGATCGCCCTCAAGGTCTCGCTCACCGCCGGCGTGGTCCTCTCCGCCCCGGTCTGGCTGTACCACATCTGGGCCTTCGTCGCGCCCGGCCTGCACAATCACGAGAAGAAGTACGCGATGGGGTTCGTCGCGATCGGCGCGCCCCTCTTCGGCGCGGGCGCGGTGCTCGCCTACCGGCTGCTGCCGAAGACCGCCACGATCCTGCTCGACTTCACCCCCGAGCACGCGCGCAACCTGCTCCCGGTCGACGACTACCTCGACCTGGTCACGCGCATGGTCGTCGTCTTCGGCCTCGCCTTCGAGCTGCCGCTGCTGCTGATCCTGCTCAACTTCACCGGGGTCGTCACCGCGAAGCGGCTCGCCGGCTGGTGGCGCGGCATGGTCCTCGGCATCACGGTCTTCGCCGCGTTCGCCACCCCCACCGGTGACCCGCTGACGATGCTGTCGCTGGCCGCCCCGATCGTCGCCCTGTACTTCATCGCCCTCGGGATCTGCCTGGTCAACGACCGCAGGCGGCGCCGCAACAACCCCGACGCGCTGCTCTCCGACGACGAGGCCGCCGAGGTCGACCTCACGCCCGCCCCGGTCGGCGCGGTGGAGACGGTCGCGGCCCCGGTGCCGCTGCCCGAGCAGACCGACGGCGGACGCGGGAAGATCAACGGTTACGACGACGCCACCTGACAGGTACATTCCGTGCGGTGAGCGCTGAGATCACCCTCTTCGTCAATCCCGCCGCAGGACGCGGCAGGGGCGCGCACGCCGCGCAGCCGGCCGCGTCCGCGCTCCGGGACGCAGGCTTCCGCGTCCGCACCGTCGTCGGCACGGACGCCGGGGACGCCCTGGCCCGGCTGCGTGCGGCCGTCCGCGAGGGAACCGGGGCGGTGGTCGCCGTCGGCGGCGACGGCGTGGTCTCCCTGGCCCTGCAGGCCCTGGCCGGGACCCTGGTCCCGCTCGGGGTGGTCGCGGTGGGCACCGGCAACGACTTCGCCCGCGCCCTCGGCCTGCCCGTGCGGGAGCCCGCCCGGGCGGGCCTGCTGGCCGCCGAGGCCCTCAAGGAGAGCCGGATCCGCGAGATCGACCTCGGGCGGGTGGCCGGGACCTGGTACGGGACCGTGCTCTGCTCCGGCTTCGACTCGCGGGTCAACGACCGCGGCAACCGGATGCGGCTGCCCGCGGGCCGCTTCAAGTACGACCTGGCGATGATCGCGGAACTGGCCGCCTTCCGGCCCTTCCCGTACCGGATCACCCTCGACGACGGCCCCGCGATCGAGACCGAGGCCACCCTGGTCGCCGTCGGGAACGGGTCCTCGTACGGGGGCGGCATGCGGATCTGCGCCGACGCCGTCCCCGACGACGGGCTCTTCGACATCGTCGTCGTCGGCGACTGCAGCCGGGCCACCCTCCTGAAGGTGTTCCCGCAGGTCTACAAGGGGACCCACCTCGGCCACCCCAAGGTCACCGTCCACCGGGCCGCGAAGGTCACGCTGGAGGCCGCGGGCCTGACCGCCTACGCCGACGGCGAGCGGGTCGGGCCGCTGCCGGTGACCGCCGAGTGCGTCCCGGCCGCCGTACGGATCCTCGGCTAGCGGCGGCCGGGGTCCGGCTCCGCACCGGCCCGGACCGGTCATAAAGGTCGCGACTGTTGTCAGAGGCGGCGGGTAGGCTCGACAGCAAGATGACCGAAGAACTCTCACCCGCCGAGCGCTACGCCGCTGCCCGGATCCGCGCCGCCGAGGAGGCCACCGCCCTGGCCCCCTTCCGCGAGCTGTACGACTTCGACCTGGACGCGTACCAGGTCGACGCCTGCAAGGCACTGGAGGCCGGCAAGGGCGTGCTGGTCGCCGCCCCGACCGGCTCGGGCAAGACCATCGTCGGCGAGTTCGCCGTGCACCTGGCCCTGCGGCAGGGGCGCAAGTGCTTCTACACGACGCCGATCAAGGCCCTGTCGAACCAGAAGTACGCCGACCTCGTCAAGCGCTACGGCGCCGACCGCGTCGGCCTGCTGACCGGCGACAACAGCGTCAACTCCGAGGCGCCCGTGGTCGTCATGACCACCGAGGTGCTCCGCAACATGCTGTACGCGGGCTCGCAGTCGCTGCTGGGCCTCGGCTACGTCGTGATGGACGAGGTGCACTACCTCTCCGACCGGTTCCGCGGAGCCGTCTGGGAGGAAGTGATCATCCACCTCCCCGAGTCGGTGACGCTGGTGTCCCTGTCGGCCACCGTGTCCAACGCCGAGGAGTTCGGCGACTGGCTCGACACCGTCCGCGGCGACACCGAGGTGATCGTCTCGGAGGAGCGGCCCGTCCCGCTGTGGCAGCACGTCATGGCCGGCCGCCGGATCCACGACCTCTTCGAGGAGGAGACCGACCACGGCGGCCGCGGCTCCGCCCGCCGCGAGGTCAACCCCGACCTGCTGCGCATGGCCCGCGAGGAGAACAGCCGCACCTACAACCCCAAGGACCGGCGGCGCGGCAAGATGATCCGCGAGGCCGACCGCGAACGCGAGCGGCGCTCCCGCAACCGGATCTGGACCCCGGGCCGCCCCGAGGTGATCGGCCGCCTCGACAACGACGGGCTGCTGCCCGCCATCAACTTCATCTTCAGCCGGGCCGGCTGCGAGGCCGCCGTCCAGCAGTGCCTGTACGCGGGCCTGCGGCTGAACGACGAGTCGGCGCGCGTGCGGGTCCGCGAGATCGTCGAGGAGCGGACCGCGTCCATCCCGGCCGAGGACCTGCACGTCCTCGGCTACTACGAGTGGCTCGAAGGCCTGGAGCGGGGCATCGCCGCGCACCACGCCGGCATGCTGCCCACGTTCAAGGAGGTCGTGGAGGAGCTCTTCGTCCGCGGCCTGGTCAAGGCCGTCTTCGCCACCGAGACCCTGGCGCTCGGCATCAACATGCCCGCGCGCACGGTGATCCTGGAGAAGCTGGTCAAGTGGAACGGCGAGCAGCACGCCGACATCACCCCCGGCGAGTACACCCAGCTCACCGGCCGGGCCGGCCGCCGCGGCATCGACGTCGAGGGCCACGCCGTGGTGCTGTGGCAGCGCGGCATGGACCCGGCGGCGCTCGCGGGTCTCGCCGGTACGCGCACGTATCCGCTGCGCTCCAGCTTCAAGCCCTCGTACAACATGGCGGTCAACCTGGTGCAGCAGTTCGGGCGGCACCGGTCGCGCGAACTGCTGGAGACCTCCTTCGCGCAGTTCCAGGCCGACCGCTCCGTCGTCGGGATCTCCCGCCAGGTCCAGCGCAACGAGGAGGGCCTCGACGGCTACCGCGAGGGCATGACCTGCCACCTGGGGAACTTCGAGGAGTACGCGCAGCTGCGCCGCGACCTGAAGGACCGCGAGACGGACCTGGCCAAGCAGGGCGCGGCCCAGCGCCGGGCCCAGGCCGCCGTCTCCCTGGAGCGGCTCAAGCCGGGCGACATCATCCACGTGCCCACCGGCAAGTTCGCCGGGCTCGCCCTCGTCCTCGACCCGGGCGTGCCCGCCGGGCGGGTCAACGGACACCGCGGCCAGGAGTACGCCGAGGGGCCGCGCCCGCTCGTCCTCACCGCCGAGCGGCAGGTCAAGCGGCTCGCGGCGATCGACTTCCCGGTGCCGGTGGAGGCCATCGACCGGATGCGGATCCCGCGCAGCTTCAACGCCCGCTCCCCGCAGTCCCGCCGCGACCTCGCCTCCCAACTGCGGGCCAAGGCCGGGCACATCACCCCCGAGCGGAGCCGGCGCGGGCGGGCCGCCGCGGCCGACGACCGGCAGATCACCCGGCTGCGCGCCGAGCTGCGGGCGCACCCCTGCCACGGCTGCGACGAGCGCGAGGACCACGCCCGCTGGGCGGAGCGCTACCACCGGCTCAAGCGGGACACCCAGGCGCTGGAGCGGCGCATCGAGGGCCGGACCAACACCATCGCCCGCACCTTCGACCGCATCCACCGGCTCCTGACCGAGCTGGACTACCTGCGCGAGGACGAGGTCACCGAGCACGGCAAGCGGCTCGCCCGGCTCTACGGCGAGCTCGACCTGCTGGCCTCCGAGTGCCTGCGCGACGGGGTCTGGGAGGGCCTGAACCCGGCCGAGCTGGCCGCATGCGTCTCCGCGCTGGTCTTCGAGGCGCGGCAGTCCGACGACGCGGTCCCGCCGAAGGTGCCCGGCGGTGCGGCGAAGGCGGCGCTCGGCGAGATGGTCCGCATCTGGGGCCGGCTCGACGCGCTGGAGGAGGAGCACCGCATCAACCAGGCGGAGGGCGTGGGCCAGCGCGAGCCCGACCTCGGCTTCGCCTGGGCCGCGTACGAGTGGGCCTCCGGCAAGGGCCTGGACGAGGTGCTGCGCGAGGCCGAGATGCCGGCCGGCGACTTCGTACGCTGGTGCAAGCAGGTCATCGACGTGCTCGGGCAGATCGCCGCGGCGGCGCCGCCGTCCGGCGGGGCAGACGGGAGCGGCGGGAGCACCGTGGCGCGCAACGCCCGCAAGGCGGTCGACGCCCTCCTGCGGGGCGTGGTGGCGTACAGCTCGGTCGGCTAGCCCCTTTCCGGGGCTTCCTCCGGAGAGGCGCCCGTAAGGTCGGATCGGCTCGATCGTGTGATGGCGGGGTCCCGGTTCACCCGGTTCCGCCGGACGGGCGGTGAACTGCGGGGCGTCCACCGGGTGTTGCTCGGTGCCACCCCGGTCGGTGTCGAACCGGCCGGGGACCGGGCCGCGTTGGCGCTCCGCAACGACCTGGTGTTCGGGCCGATCGAGGGCGTCGCCGATCGAGGGCGTCATGGTGATCCACCGCCACGATCCCGCCCGGGCCGGGTCCGGTACGTGACCGACCGGGCCGGATCGTGCTCGGCGGCTCCTACGCGGCCGGGGGTCCGGCCTCCCAGGCGGCGCGGTCCCTCCAGGCGAGCAGCTCCAGGCCGGACTCGAAGCGGTGCGCCAGGCCGGTCACCGGGTCGGTGAACGCCAGGGTGCGGGCGAGGAGTTGCAGGGGCCGCCGGAAGTCGTCCGGGGCCGGGTCGGTGACCTCCGGGTACACCGGGTCGCCGAGGATCGGCAGGCCGAGGCCGTTCATGTGGACCCGCAGCTGGTGGGTGCGGCCGGTGTGCGGGACCAGCCGGTAGCGGCCCAGGCCGCCCGCAGTGTCGAGGAGTTCCAGCGAGGTCTCCGCGTTCGGTTCGCCGCCCGGGACCTCGCTCGCGCCGATGATCCCGCGGACCTTCTCTATCCGGCTGCGGACGGTGCGGGGCAGCTCGACCGCCGGGTCGTGGACGGCGAGGGCCTCGTACTCCTTGCCCACCCGCCGCTCCTGGAACAGGCCCTGGTAGGCGCCGCGGTCCTCGGGGCGGATGCTGAACATCACCAGGCCGGCGGTGAGCCGGTCCAGGCGGTGGGCCGGGCTCAGCTCGGGCAGGTCCAGCTCGCTGCGCAGCCGGGCCAGGGCGGTCTGCACGATGTGGCTGCCGCGCGGGGTGGTCGCCAGGAAGTGCGGCTTGTCCACCACCAGCAGGTGGGCGTCCCGGTAGACCACGCGGATCGGGAACGGGACGTCCGGCTCGGGGTCCATGTCCCGGTGGAACCACAGGTACGCGCCCGGCTCGTACGGGTCGTCGGCGCGCAGCACCCGCCCGCCGGGGCCGAGGATCCGGCCGTCGCGCAGCAGGCGGGCCATGGACTCGGCGCCGCGGGTGCCGGCGTAGCGCTCGGTGAGGTAGCTGCCGAGGTCGGGCCACCTGCCGTCCCGGACGGTGGGCAGCCGCAGCCGGACCGGGTCGATGCCGTCGACCTGGGGGAGCGGGGCGGGGGGTATGCGGGTTCTGCTTCTCATCGGCTCCAGGCTAGGGCAGGGCCCGGCGGGCTACGGCTGCTGCCGGGTGAAGGTGCCCAGCCGGTCCTCGTCCAGGTACTCGATGCGCATCGTGCCGTCCTTGAAGAACACGCCCGTGCGGCCGACGGCGTTCTCCCCGGCGGTCTCGTAGCTGAAGGTGTCGCCGTCGTAGGGGTGGAGGGGGAACCGCTGCGGTCCGGGGCCGAGGGAGAGGGTGAGGCCGCCGCCGGGGTTCGCCGTGACGGTCGCCCTGCCGTGGTACGGGTTGTCGTAGGTGCCGGTGTACGTGCTGTCGGCGCGGGGCGGGGCGGCACCGGAGGGCGGGTGGGCGTAGTCGGTCTTCGAGCGGTCCTCCTGGTCGAGCTGTGCGTAGAGCGAGGCGAACAGGGGCAGCCAGTCGGTGGTGGGCCCGCCGTGCTCGGCGGTGTCGAAGAAGTCCTCGGCGATGGCGTCGGCGAGGCCGACCGGGGCGCCGTTGGTGAGGACGACGATGCCCAGCCGTTCCAGGGGCTTCAGGGTGACGTTGGTGTTGGCGCCGCCGAGTTCGAAGGCGCCGGAGTGGCTGAGGCGGAGCCGCCCCGCGTCGTCGTAGGTGACGTTCCAGCCGAGCCCGTAGAACTGGGGCCGGCCCGTCGGGGTGGTGGCCTGCGCCACGATCTCGGGCAGGTGGGTGCGGGCCAGGGGAGCCGCGGGGACGATCCGCTTCCCGTCGAGGGTGCCCTCGCCGAGCTGCAGCCGCATCCAGCGGGCCAGGTCGCGGGCGGTGGAGCTGACCCCGCCGGCCGGGGCCTGGGCGTCCGGGTCGCGGACGTGGCGGGGGGACCAGGTGCCGTCGGGGTTCTTCGTGTGGGTGGCGGCGTGGTCGGGCGCGGTGGCGAAGGCGGAGAACTCGGTGCTGGTGCGGGTCATGCCGGCGGGCTTGAACAGGGTGTCGGCGCTGAGCTTCTGCCAGCTGGTGCCGTGGGCCCGGGCGACGGCCTCGGCGGCCGCGGTCAGCCCGAAGTTGGTGTAGGCGTAGCTCGCGCGGAACGGCGACAGGGGCAGCAGGCGCAGGTGGTCCAGGATGTACGCCCGGTCGTGGCCCAGGTCTTCGAGGAGGTCGCCGGCGTGGTCGGGCAGGCCGCTGCGGTGCGAGAAGAGGTCGGCGGTGGTGACGTGCCCGGTGACCCACGGGTCCTTGAGGGCGAAGCCGGTCAGCGCGGTGTGCCGGTCCCACTCGGACGGGTCCTTCATGGTGCCGGCGACGACGGTGGAGGAGACCGGCTTGGAGAGGGAGGCGATCTGGAAGACCGTGTCGGGGCCGACCGCGCCGCTCTCGCCGGTGCGCCGCACGCCGAAGCCCTTGAGGTAGACCACCTTGTCGTCGTGGACGACGGCCACGGACAGCCCGGGCACGCCCGTGCTGCGCATCCCTGCCGCGATGAACCCGGGCAGGCGGTTCACCGCGGTCGCGACGTCCTGGTCCGTCAGCTGGGGTTTCGGGGGCGGCGGGGGGCTCGGGGCGGCCGCGACCGGTGCGGCGGCGGCCAGCGCCAGGGCGGTTCCCGCCGCCGTGAGCGCGAGGCGGGTACGCATACGCCTCATTGTGGGCCCGCCGACCCGCCGCCGCCCGTCCGCGTCAGGCTGCGGCTTCCTGCTCCGCGAGGACTCGCGCGTTCCAATCGCCCTTGATCGCCCGCCAGCCCTCGTCCGTCTCGCCGAGGCGCCAGTAGCCCGAGATCGACAGGCGCTCCTTCGGGATGCCCCGCTCCAGGCGCAGGTGGCGGCGGAGCTCCTTGACGAAGCCCGCCTCGCCGTGGACGAACGCGTGCACGTCGCGGGAGGGGAAGTCGAGGGACCTGACCGCCTCCACCAGGGCCTCGCCCACCGGGCGGCCCCCGCGGTGCAGCCACACGGGGACGATGCCGTCCGGCGTCGCGACCTTCTGTTCGTCCTCGGGGCCGTCGATCTCCAGCAGGGCGTGGACCCGGGCGCCGGCCGGCATCCGCTCCATCGCCGCGGCGATCGCCGGCAGCGCGCTCTCGTCGCCGGCGAGGAGGTGCCAGTCGGCCTCCGGCGCCGGGGCGTACGCGCCGCCCGGGCCGAGGAAGCGGACGAGCTCGCCCGGCCGGGCGCGCAGGGCCCACGGGCCGGCCAGCCCCTCGTCGCCGTGGACGACGAAGTCGAGGGTCAGTTCCAGGTGGGCCGGGTCCCAGCTGCGGACCGTGTACGCGCGCTGGCGCGGCCACGCGGCGGGCGGGTACTGGGCGCGGATGCGGTCCAGGTCCCACGGGGAGGGGTAGTCGACGCCCTCCGGCGCGAACAGCAGCTTGATGTAGTGGTCCGTGAACTCGCCCGCACTGAACCGGGCCAGTCCGGCGCCACCGAGAACCA
Source organism: Streptomyces sp. NPDC090445 (assembly GCF_044769385.1). NCBI lineage: Bacteria > Bacillati > Actinomycetota > Actinomycetes > Kitasatosporales > Streptomycetaceae > Streptomyces > Streptomyces sp. NPDC090445. The sequence continues at coordinate 103,366 of NZ_JBIVXV010000005.1, forward strand.
CCCGCACCATGTGCGGCGTCAGCCGCTCGGTCCGCACGACGACTGCGGTGCCGACCTTGCGGGCGCGTCCTTCTGCCACGGCGTCTCCCCTGACTCCCCTGAAACTTAGGATTACCTAAGTTAGCACCTCAGGGAAGCAGCGCGCCCCGCAGGCGCGCCACCGCACCGCCCAGACCCCACCGGTGGGCAAGTGCATCGACGAGTTCCGGCTGCGCCGGAGCCGTCGGCAGCGCCGGGTCGAACGCGGGCAGCGGCACGTCGGTGGCCACCCGGACCACCTTGGGGGCCACGGCCAGGTACGGCCGGGACTCGTCCAGCCGCTTGCGCTGAACGGGTGTCAGCTTCGACTTCGGGTCACCGACCGCGGCGATGATTCCGGCCAGATCTCCGTACGTGTCCAGCAGCTTCGCCGCCGTCTTCTCGCCGATCCCCGGGACCCCGGGGAGGCCGTCGCTCGGGTCGCCGCGCAGCAGGGCCAGGTCCGCGTAGCCCGGGCCGTCGACGCCGTACTTCGCCTGCAGCCACGCCTCGTCGGTGACCTGGAGCGTCCCGACGCCCTTCAGCGGGTACAGCACGCGCCGCTGCCGGGCGTCGTCGACCAGCTGGTACAGGTCCCGGTCGCCGGTGACGATGTCCACCGGGCCGGCGGCCCGCGCCGTCAGCGTGCCGATCACGTCGTCCGCCTCGTATCCGGCCACGCCCACCCGGGCGATGCCGAACGCGTCCAGCGCCGCCTCGATGATCGGCACCTGCGGGGTGAGGGTGTCCGGGGCCTCCTCCACGTCCGGCAGCCCGGCCGCGGTCTCCTCCGCGACCCGGTGCGCCTTGTACGAGGGGATCAGCTCCACCCGCCAGTGCGGCCGCCAGTCGGCGTCCATGCACGCCACCAGGTCGTCGGGGCGGTGGTCCTGCACCAGGCGGGCGATGAAGTCGAGCAGCCCGCGCACGGCGTTGACCGGGGTGCCGTCCGGGGCCTTCACGGAGTCCGGGACGCCGAAGTAGGCGCGGAAGTAGAGGGAGGCGGTGTCCAGCAGCATCAGCCGTCGAGTCGTCGTCACGACGACGATGATGCCGCACCGGCCGAACGCGAAGGGTTACGGCCAGGGGGACGCAAAGTGGCCGCAGAAGCGATCGGACATGGCACAGGAGTTTCACCCGGGGCGTAGCCCGGTCCGCCCACGGGCGCGAAACCGGGGGCGGTTGCTGCGTAAGGTGCTTACAGCACACCCCCGTGCGACGGACGCCGATGTACGCCGACAGACCTGACAAGGGGAGGGCAGCCCCGCCATGGACGACAGGGACGGCTCGGACGACAAGGAACGGGACAAGGACGCCAAGGAACCGCTCCGGGTGGGCGTGGCCGTGCGCAAGCGGCGCCGGGCGCTCCACCTGACCCTCGCCGCCGTGTCGGCGCGCAGCGGACTCTCGGTGCCCTTCCTCAGCCAGATAGAGAACGAGCGGGCCCGGCCCAGCATGCGCTCCCTGGAGCGGGTCGCCGATGCGCTGGAGACCACCGCCGTCGAGCTGCTGGCCGCGTCCGACACCGCGCGCACCGTCGACCTCGTACGGGCCGGGGACGACTCCGGGCTCACCCCGGTTCCGGGGGTGCGCCCCCTCGTCCGCGGGCACCACCAGCTGCACGCGCTGGAGTTCACCGGCGACCAGGACGCCGGACGCGAGTACCAGCACCGCAACGACGAGCTGATGTACGTCGTCTCGGGCGCCTGCCAGGTGGAGGCCGAGGGGCGGGCGTACCGGCTGGAGAGCGGCGACGCCCTGTTCCTCTCCGGCGGTGTGCGCCACCGCTGGCGGGCCGTCACCGAGGACACCCGGATCCTGGTCGTCGCGGTCGGCGACCACATCCATGCGACGTTCGAGCCGCCCGAGCCGGGGCGCTGACCGGCCGTGCGGGTCGTCTCCCTGGTGCCCTCGCTGACCGAGGCGGTGGCCGTCACCGCACCCGGCCTGCTCGTCGGCGTCACCGACTGGTGCACCCACCCGGCGGACCTCGGCCGGCAGGGCGCCGTGCGCGTCGGGGGCACCAAGAACCCCGACGTCGCGGCGATCGCCGCCCTGCGCCCCGACCTGGTCGTCGCCAACGAGGAGGAGAACCGGGCCCCCGACCTGGCGGCGCTCCGCGAGGCTGGGCTGGAGGTGCTGGTCACCGAGGTCCGCGGGCTGCCGCAGGCCTTCGCCGAGCTGGACCGGCTGCTCGTGCGCGCCCTGGGGCTGGCCCGGCCGCGGTGGCTGGACGAGGCCGAGGCCGCCTGGGCCCGGGTGGAACCGCGGCGGGGGCTGCGGGCCGTCGTCCCGGTGTGGCGGCGGCCCTGGATGGTGCTGGGTCGCGACACCTTCGCGGGTGACCTGCTGGCGCGGCTCGGCGTGCAGAACGTGTACGCCGGGCACCCCGAGCGCTACCCGAAGGTGCCCCTGGCCGAGCTGGCCGCGGCCGACTGCGACCTGGTGGTGCTGCCCGACGAGCCGTACGCCTTCACCCGCGAGGACGGCCCGGAGGCGTTCCCGGGCCGTCCGGCCGCCCTCGTCAGCGGTCGCCACCTCACCTGGTACGGGCCCTCGCTCGCCGAGGCCCCGCAGGTGCTGGCGGCGGCGCTGGCCGCGGCCCGCTGAGCGGGTCGCTCCGCGGGAAGGGCCGCGAGGGGTCGGCCGTCGTCTGGGTCCGCTGGGGCCGGTCGCGCCGTTCCCCGCGCCCCTTTCGGGGCGCTGCCGCTCAGCCGGCGGCCGGCCGGCGGGGCAGCAGGCGGCCGGTGGCCAGGCCGCGCAGGGTGTGCCCGGCGGCGAGCAGCCAGGCGGCGAGCAGGGCCGCGTACAGGGCGGCGGCCAGCCAGGCGAACGCGGTCAGGCCGGTGTGCCGGGCCAGGCCGGCGGCGCCGGTGACACAGGTGCCGACGGGGAAGGTCAGCGCCCACCAGGTCATCGCGAAGCCCATCCCGGCGCGGGCCGCCCGGACCAGCATCGCGGCGGCCAGGGCCAGCCACAGCAGTGCGAAGCCCATCACGGGGACCCCGTAGACGACCGCGAACGCGCCGAGCGCGCCGGCGTACGGGGCTCCGGCGGCGAGCGGGGCCACGTCGGCGAGCTGGTTGACGGCGGTGGTGGACTGGCCGAGGGGGCCCAGGACGAGGAACAGGGTCGGGGTCAGCAGCAGCGGCAGGGCGCCGCCGGTGAGCAGCCGGCCGAAGACCATCGGGAGCAGCAGCAGGGTCGCCAGCAGGCTCAGCCCGAACATCGCGTAGCAGGCCAGCAGCAGCGCCTCGCGGGCCTGGCCGGCCGGCAGGTGGGGGACCAGCAGGGGGCCGGTGGCCGCGGAGACCATGGGGGCGACCAGCGGCAGCAGCCAGACGGGGCCGGCCTGGGCGGCGTCGATCTCGTGCCGGACCACCATCAGGTAGGGCACCGCCACGGCCGCGAGCAGGCCGACCGCGGTGCCGGCGGTGAACAGCACGGCGTCCGCGGCGACCGCGGCCGGCTCCCCGATCAGGTCCTCGCCGACGACGAGGGTGCCGGCGCCGACGGCCAGCAGGGCCATGGACAGGCAGCCGTAGAAGGGGGCCACGGCGGGGTCGAGGAGGTGGGCGCGGGCCTGGTCCCGGTGGTACAGCCAGTGGCCGGCCCGGGCGGTGAGGAGGACGGCGAGGGCGGCGGCGGACAGCACCCAGACGAGCTGGCAGGCCGTGCGCTGGCCGGGCACCTGGTACGGCAGCGTCGCGCCGGCGTTGGTGACGATGGCCGTGCCCATGACGGACGCGTACCAGTTGGGGCCCAGGTGGCGCAGGGCCGGGAAGCGGGCGGGGACGGGGGCGGGGGTGTTCGGGAGCGCGGTGCCGGCCTCGTGGGCCGTTCCGGCGCTCCGGGAGGGGTCTTCGTGGGGTCGCACGAGGGTGGTGGCCATGGGCCCAGCGTCGTCGCGGGGCGGTGCGGGCGGCAGGGGCCGCATTTCTATGAGGCCATAAACTGACTTTATGGGTAATGAGGAGTGGATTCCGCTGGTGCACCGGGTGCCGGATCTGGGCGCGCTGGAACTGCTGCTCGAAGTCGCCCGGGTCGGCAGCCTGAGCGGGGCCGCCAAGCGGATGGGCATCACCCAGCCCGCGGCGAGCAGCCGCATCCGGGCCATGGAGACCCGGCTCGGCGTCGCGCTCGTCGACCGCTCGCCGCGCGGATCCACACTGACGGCGGAAGGAGCGCTCGTCACGGACTGGGCGCGGCGGGTCGTCGAGGCCGCCGAGGCCTTCGACGCGGGCGCGCAGGCACTGCGCGGGCAGCGGGACTCCCGGCTGCGGGTCGCCGCCAGCATGACCATCGCCGAATACCTCCTGCCGGGCTGGCTGATCGCCCTGCGCGGCCAGCGGCCCGGCACGGCGGTGTCGCTGCACGCCGGGAACTCGGCGGTGGTGGCCCAGCGGGTGCTCGCACACGAGGCCGACCTGGGCTTCGTGGAGGGACTCACCGTTCCGGAAGGGCTGGACTCGGTGGTGATCGCGCAGGACCGGCTGGTGGTGGCCGTCGCCCCCGGGCACCCGTGGGCACGCCGCACCGGTGCGGTCACCCCGGCCGAGCTGGCCTCCACCCCGCTGATCCTGCGGGAGCGGGGCTCGGGGACCCGGCAGGTACTGGACGGGGCGCTCGCCGGGAGCGGGGGGCTGGCGGAGCCGCTGCTGGAGCTCGCGTCGACCACGGCCGTCAAGGCGGCGGCGGTGAGCGGGGCGGGGCCGTGCGTGCTGTCGGAGCTGGCGGTGGGGGATGAACTGGCCGCGCGGCGGCTGGTCGAGGTTCCCGTCTCCGAGGCGGCGCTGGGGCGGGCGTTGCGGGCCGTGTGGCCGGCGGGGGCCCGGCCGGCCGGGCCCGCCCGGGACCTCCTGTCCCTGACCCGCGCCAGACCATAGCCTCCCCCCGGCTCCGTACGCGCGGGCCCGCTGTGGCTGGTCGCGCAGTTCCCCGCGCCCCTGATGTGCGGGTCGGCTGTGGTTTCTCGCGCAGTTCCTCGCGCCCCTGATGCGGGGGCCGTTCAGGGGCGCGAGGAATTGCGCGATCAGCCACGGCGGGCCCGCAGCCGAGGAAGCGGCGGAACCACCCCAGGGGCGCGGGGGCTGCGCGGCCGATCGCGGCGGCGCCGGGGCTTCGGGGGCACGGGGGGTCAGCGGCCGCGGCGGGTCGGGTCTTCGGCGTCTTGCGGCCAGCCGTACGACGTGCGGGGCGGCTCCGGGACGGCGCCCATCGACGCCAGATCGCGGTCGGCGGCCCGCATCAGCTGCCCGGCGAGATCCCGCATGGCCCGGCTGGCGGCGAGCTCGTCGCCGATGGCCGGCACCTCCACGTCCTCGGGGTTGCAGCGGGCCGAGCCGCGGCCGACGAGCTGCGAGGTTCCGGTGTCCAGGACGGCCCGGGCGCGGGTGGTGCCGCCCTCCTCGGTCAGCGAGACACCGACCTTCCATTCCGCGGTGTGTGTCATGGCGTGCCTCGTCATTCGGCGATCTCGGTCCGTTCCCACCACTCGAACACGGGCAGCCGGCCCTGCGGGCCGTCCTGCTGCCGCGCCGTGGCCCGGAAGTGCTCGTACCCTCCGCGGTGCTGGATCTTCACGTCCTCGCCGGGGGCGGGAGCGTCGACGACCCGCTCGGGCAGGTCGGCCGGTCCGCCCTCCAGGACTGCCTTGTTCGTCATGACTCCAGTCTTCCGACCCGCCGGACGCCCCGCACGTCGGCGTCGCGGTCCGGCGGGCCGGGACGCCGGTCAGCGGGCGGGGGCCGGGGTGTACGCGGCCGCCGCGGCGACCAGCGCCTCCAGGACGCGGGTGTCCTTGTCCCGCTCCGGGTGCCACTGCACGCCCACCACCCAGCGGTCGGGGTCGGGCAGCTCGATCGCCTCGACCGTGCCGTCCACCGCGTGGGCGGAGGCGATCAGGCCGCGGCCCAGCCGGTCCACCGCCTGGTGGTGGTACGTCGGCACCTCCGCCTCCTCCGGGACCAGTTCCGCGTACCGGGTGCCGGCGACCGGGCGGACCGGGTGCCAGGACATGACCCCGGGGGCCTCGACGTGGCCGTCGATGTGCTGGACCAGCGTGCCGCCCAGCGCCACGTTCAGTGCCTGCATGCCCCGGCAGATGCCGAGCAGCGGGCGGCCCGCGGCCAGGGCGGCCTCGACGAGGGACAGCTCCCACTCGTCCCGCTGCGTGGCCGGCGGGCCCGTACGCGGGTCGCGTGCGGCCCCGTAGCGGACCGGGTCCAGGTCGGGGCCGCCGGCGACGACCAGGCCGTCGACCCGGCTCAGCACCTCGGCCGCGGTTCCGGGTTCGTCCGGCGGGAGCAGCACGGCCGCGCCGCCCGCCGCCTGGACGAGTTCGTAGTACCCGGAGGGCACGAGGGACGTCGGGACGTCCCACACCCTGAAGCGGGTGGATTCCTCCACGTAGGTGGTGATGCCGATGAGCGGCCTGGGCACGAGTGCCACCTCCAGGGGCAGTTCGGGGGAGGGGGGCGAAAGGTCGGGGTGGGTGGAGCCGGCGGGGGCCGACGGGGCCGGCGGGGCCCGCGGGGCCGGCGGGTTCGGTCAGTCCCGGGTCAGCTCCGCCTCGGCTCGGGCGAGCGCGGCGAACTCCTCCTCCGGCGCCGAGGCCACCAGGTGGTGCCGACTGTAGAACGCGAAGTAGCCGAGGGCGACGGCGTACACACCCAGGGCGATGAACGCCGCGTCCTTGTCCACCAGGAAGGTGGCGACCAGGGCCGACAGGGCGAGGAGGAAGGCCGCCGAGGAGGTCGCGATGCCGCCGGGGGTGCGGTACGGGCGCTCCAGGCCCGGTTCGCGGCGGCGCAGCACGATGTGCGACAGGGCCATCAGGGCGTAGGAGATGGTCGCGCCGAAGACCGCGATGTTGAGCATGCGCGGGCCGTTCCCGGTGGCCGCGGCGAGGGCGAAGCCGATCGCGCCGGGGATGAGCAGGCCCAGGTACGGGGCCTTGCGGCGCGAGGTCAGGGACAGGAAGCGGGGCAGGTAGCCGGCGCGGGACAGGGCGAACAGCTGGCGCGAGCCGGCATAGATCAGGGAGAAGAACGAGGCCACGAGCCCGGCGAGGCCCGCGTAGTTGACGAAGGTCTTGAGCCAGCCCAGGCCCGGGTTGCCCTCCAGGGCCACGACCAGCGGGTTGCCGGCGTCCTTGATGGCGTCGGCGCCGCGCGCGCCGGTGGAGGCGAGGAAGGTGACGAGGGCGAGGAGCACCAGGATGGCCATGGAGGTCGACAGGGCCCGCGGCATCGAGCGGACCGGGTCCTTGGCCTCCTCGGCCGCGAGCGGCACGCCCTCGACGCCGAGGAAGAACCACATGCCGAAGGGGAACGCGGCCCAGATGCCCAGCAGGCCCATCGGCAGCCAGGAGTTCGCGCCGAGGGCGGCGGTGTCGACGGGGATGTCGTCGAGGCGCGCCGGGTCGAACTCGGTGAACGCGCCGACGGCGAAGACGACCAGGGCGACGACGGCGACGGCGGTGACGACGAGGGAGAAGCGCAGGGCCTCGCCGACGCCCCACAGGTGGATGCCGATGAAGATGGCGAAGCAGGCGAGGTAGACGGGCCAGCCGGAGGTGAGGCCGAAGAGGTTCAGGGACTCGACGTAGTCGCCGATGAAGATGGCGATCGCGGCCGGGGCCAGGATGTACTCGATGAGGATCGCGGTGCCGGTGAGGAAGCCGCCCCAGGGGCCGAGCGCCCGGCGGGCGAAGCCGTAGCCGCCGCCGGCCGTGGGCAGGATCGCGGACAGCTCCGCGAGGGAGAAGACGAGGCAGGCGTACATCGCGCCCATCAGCACGGTGGCCACGGCGAGTCCGCCGAAGCCGCCTTGGGCGAGCCCGACGTTCCAGCCGGAGAAGTCGCCGGAGACGACGTAGGCGACGCCGAGGCCGGTCAGCAGCAGCCAGCCGGCGCTGCCGCGGCGCAGGGTGCGCCGCTGGAGGTAGTCGTCGCCGCCCTCGGGGGATCTGGTGGATTCGGGCACGGCTGTCAGCCGTGCCCCGGTGTCGTCGGCCATGTGCGTCGCTCCTGCCCGGGACAATGGTTGTGCCGCGTACCTTTGCGCCAGTCGAGTGGAGTGCGCAAGACCCCTGCGTAAAACGAGGGTTACGAAAACCTCTCGGGGTGACGTGTGGGGCGCCCTTCTCAGGCCAGGAATCCGCGCAGCAGCGCCGCCGTGCCGCAGCAGTGCTCGCGCATGACCTCGCGGGCCGCGTCGGTGTTGCGCTCCAGCACCGCGTCCACGAGCGCGGTGTGCTGCGCCTGGGAGTGCTCCAGGTTGCGCACCAGCAGCGGGATGCAGTCCAGCAGGTCGTTGACCTTGGCGCGGACGGCGGCGTACTGGGCGGTGAGCGTGGCCGACCCGGCGAGCTCGCACAGTGTGAGGTGGAAGAGGGTGTCCTGGCGGCGGTAGTCGGCCAGGGGTGCGTCGTGGGTGGCGGCCAGCGCGCCGAGCAGCCGCCCGGAGTCCTCCTCCGACAGCCCTCGGGAGGCGCACAGCCCGGCCGCGCCCACCTCCAGGACCTCGCGGAACCGCAGGACGTCCTCCAGGTCCACACCCGCCACGCGCCGGCGCAGCTCGTCCTCGGTGCCGCCGGCCGGGGTGTCGGGGCGGGGCAGCACGAACGTCCCGCCGTACCGCCCGCGGCGCGCCTCCACCAGGCCCTGCTCCTGCAGCACCTTGAGCACCTCGCGCAGGGTGACCCGGCTGATGCCCATCGCCTCCGCCAACTCCCGCTCGGGCGGGAGGCGCTCCCCGCCCGGCACCAGGCCCAGCCGGACCACCTGGAGGATCTGTTCGAGCGCCTCCTCGAAACCGTTGCCCGCCCGCACCTGGCGGAGCACGGGATTCAGCCGCGCCATCGCGCCGCCTTCGTCCGCCGTGTCGGTCATCTCTGCTCCTCCCCTTCCCAATCAATGGTTCTTTTCAATACCTTAGGCCTCCTCGGCTCACCGAAGGAGAGATCCCCGTGGTTGACCGCATGCCGCCGCTCGCGCCCGAGGAGCTCCGCGCCCTCGTCGCCGCCGGCGAGATCGACACAGTCGTCCTGGCCTTCCCCGACATGCAGGGGCGGCTCCAGGGCAAGCGGTTCGCCGCACAGTTCTTCCTCGACGAGGTCATGGAGCACGGCACGGAGGGCTGCAACTACCTCCTCGCCGTCGACACCGACATGAACACCGTCGACGGCTACGAGATGTCCTCGTGGGAGCGGGGCTACGGCGACTTCGCCATGCGCCCCGACCTCGCCACCCTGCGCCGGATCCCCTGGCATCCCGGCAGCGCCCTGCTCCTCGCCGACCTCGCCTGGAACGACGGCGGGCCCGTCACCGCCGCCCCCCGGCAGATCCTGCGCCGCCAGCTGGAGCGCCTCGCCGGGCACGGCTACACGGCCATGGTCGGCACCGAGCTGGAGTTCATGGTCTTCAAGGACACCTACGAGCAGGCCTGGGACTCCGGCTACCGCGGACTGACCCCCGCCAACCAGTACAACATCGACTACTCCGTCCTCGGCACCGGCCGCATCGAACCCCTGCTGCGCCGGATCCGCAACGAGATGCAGGGCGCGGGCCTGGTCGTGGAGTCCGCGAAGGGGGAGTGCAACCTCGGGCAGCACGAGATCGCCTTCCGCTACGACGAGGCCCTGACCACCTGCGACCAGCACTCCGTCTACAAGACCGGGGCCAAGGAGATCGCCGCCCAGGAGGGCGTCTCGCTCACCTTCATGGCCAAGTTCGACGAGCGCGAGGGCAACTCCTGTCACATCCACCTCTCGCTCACCGACGCCGACGGACGCAACGCGATGGCCGGCGACGGACCCGGCGGAATGTCACCCGTCATGAGGCACTTCCTGGCCGGCCAGCTCGCCGCGCTGCGCGACTTCTCCCTTCTCTACGCCCCGAACGTCAATTCGTACAAGCGGTTCCGGCCGGGATCCTTCGCCCCGACCGCCGTCGCCTGGGGCATGGACAACCGGACCTGCGCCCTCCGAGTGGTCGGACACGGCCGCTCCATGCGCTTCGAGAACCGCCTCCCCGGCGGCGACGTCAACCCCTACCTCGCCGTCGCCGGCCTGGTCGCGGCCGGCCTCCACGGCATCGAGAACGGCCTCGAACTGCCCGACGCCTGCCCCGGCAACGCCTACACCGGCGACTACGCCCACGTCCCCGCCACCCTGCGGGAGGCCGCGGAGCTGTGGGAGAACAGCGAGATCGCCAAGGCCGCCTTCGGCCCCGAGGTCGTCGCCCACTACCTGAACATGGCCCGCGTCGAACTGGACGCCTACGACTCCGCCGTCACCGACTGGGAGCGCCGCCGCTCCTTCGAACGCCTCTAGCCCCCGCCTCCAGCGCTGCCCAGCGCTCCGCCGGAAGCCCGGTCACGAACCGCGGGCCGGCGGGGGCTGGTCGCGCAGTTCCCCGCGCCCTTCACGGGCGCGGTACCGCACCCCTGATCCGAACGTCTGAGAGGCCCACGTGTCCGACGCGCTGGAAGTACTGAATCCGGCCACCGAGGAAACCGTCGCCATCGTCCCGGCCGCCACACGGGACGATGTCGACGCCGCCGTCGCCCGCGCCGCCGCGGCCCAGCGGGCCTGGGCGGCCGCCGCCCCCGCCGACCGGGCCCGGCTGCTGCGCCGCTTCGCCGCGGTCGTCGACGGGCACATCGAGGAACTGGCCCTCCTGGAGGTCCGGGAAGCCGGCCACACCATCGGCAACGCCCGCTGGGAGGCCGGCAACGTACGCGACCTCCTCGACTTCGCCGCCGGCGGGGTCGAGCGGCTCTCCGGCCGGCAGATCCCCGTCCCCGGCGGCATCGACGTCACCTTCCTCGAACCCCTCGGCGTCATCGGCGTCATCGCCCCGTGGAACTTCCCCATGCCGATCGCCGCCTGGGGCCTGGCCCCGGCGCTCGCCGCGGGCAACGCCGTCATCCTCAAGCCCGCCGAGACCACCCCCCTCACCGCACTGCGCCTCGCCGAACTCGCCCTCGAAGCCGGGATCCCCGAGCACCTCTTCCAGGTGCTCCCCGGCCGCGGGGACACCGCCGGCGACGCGCTCGTCGAACACCCCGGAGTCGCGAAGATCGTCTTCACCGGCTCCACCCGCGTCGGCAAGCAGATCATGGCCAAGTGCGCCGACCGGGTGAAGCGCGTCACCCTCGAACTCGGCGGCAAGAGCCCCAACATCGTCTTCGCCGACGCCGACCTGGAGGCGGCCGCCGCGGCCGCCCCCATGTCCTTCCTCGACAACACCGGCCAGGACTGCTGCGCCCGCACCCGGATCCTCGTCCAGCGGACCGTGTACGACCGCTTCCTCGACCTGCTCGCACCCGGCATCGAAGGGGTCGTCGTCGGCGACCCCGCCGACGAGAAGACCCAGATGGGCCCGCTCATCTCGCGCGCCCAACTGGACCGCGTCCGCTCCTACGTCACCGACGACCTCACCGCGATCCGCGGCACCGCCCCCGACGGCCCCGGCTTCTGGTACCCCCCGACCCTCGTCACGGACGTCGCCCCCACCGCGCCCGTGGCCGCCGAGGAGGTCTTCGGGCCCGTCGCCGTCGTCCTGCCCTTCGAGGACGAGGAGGACGCCGTACGCCTGGCCAACGCGACCGAGTACGGCCTCTCCGGCTCCCTCTGGACCCGCGACGTCGGCCGCGCCCTGCGCGTCTCCCGCGCCGTCGCCGCCGGCAACCTGTCCGTCAACTCCCACAGCAGCGTCCGGTACTGGACACCCTTCGGCGGCTACAAGCAGTCCGGACTCGGCCGCGAGCTCGGACCCGACGCCCTCACCGCATTCACCGAGACCAAGAACGTCTTCATCAGCACGGAGGCCTGAACCATGACCGCCCAGCCCACCGAAGAGATCGTCTGCCGCCGCCTGGTCGGCCGCACCGCCGTCATCACCGGGGCCGGCAGCGGCATCGGCCTCGCCACCGCCCGCCGCCTCGCCTCCGAGGGCGCCAACGTCGTCTGCGCCGACATCGACGAGACCGCCGGCAAGGCCGCCGCCGAGGAGGTCGGCGGCACCTTCGTCAAGGTCGACGTCACCAGCCCGGAAGACGTCGAAGCCCTCTTCAAGACCGCCTTCGACACCTACGGCTCCGTCGACATCGCCTTCAACAACGCCGGCATCTCGCCCCCGGACGACGACTCCATCCTCACCACCGGCCTGGAGGCCTGGAAGCGCGTCCAAGACGTCAACCTCACCTCCGTCTACCTGTGCTGCAAGGCCGCCCTGCCCTACATGCAGCGCCAGGGCCGCGGCTCCATCATCAACACCGCCTCCTTCGTGGCGATCATGGGCGCCGCCACCTCCCAGATCTCCTACACCGCCTCCAAGGGCGGCGTGCTCGCCATGTCCCGCGAACTCGGCGTCCAGTTCGCCCGCGAGGGCATCCGCGTCAACGCCCTGTGCCCGGGCCCCGTGAACACCCCCCTCCTCCAAGAGCTGTTCGCCAAGGACCCCGAGCGGGCCGCCCGCCGCCTCGTGCACATCCCCGTCGGCCGGTTCGCCGAGGCCACCGAGATCGCCGCCGCCGTGGCCTTCCTCGCCAGCGACGACTCCTCCTTCATCAACGCCACCGACTTCCTCGTCGACGGCGGCATCTCCGGCGCGTACGTCACCCCCCTGTAGCCGCACCGGACCACCACGGTCCGCCACCGAACCACCCACCCGGCAGCCGGGCGTCACACGACGCCCGGCTGCCCCGCATCCGGGCCGGAGCCGTCCTGGAGGGCGAGGCTGACGACCCAGTGGCCGTACTCCTCCGCGGTGATGCCGCAGACGCGGTCGCCGGACGCGGACCGGGCTATGAACTCGATCCGCCCCTGGTCGTCGACGAGCCGGGAGACGTCGGCGGCCCCGGTGAGCCGCACCCGGACCCAGCCGACCTCCCGACTCCCGGTGACCACCGCCGTGATGAGGAACGTCCCGTCGTCGCCGACGACCCCGGCCCGGCGGGCGTGGTCGAGCCACAGCCCGTGCACCCCCGCCCGGTCCGCGTCCAGGGGGAACGACGCGCTGGGCTCCACCTCGAACCCGGCCATGGCCCGCCAGGCGTCCTCCACCGAGGGACCCGGCCCGTTCCCCACGACCGCGTCCACAGCGAGCCCGCTGCCCCGGAGGTGCTCGATGAGGTTGTCCGCGCTCGTGCGCATGTCAGTTCTCCCCGTAGAAGAAGTGGTGGTCTCCGACGGGGCCCGCCACGGCTGTCGGACCCCAGCCCCAGTGTTCGGCACACGTCCCGCCACACCCAGGTGACCGAGTACCCGGCCGGGACCTGCCCCGCGACCTCCGCGACGCACTCGACGACCGCTTCGAGGCACTGGAGGCCGAGACCGGGCTCCGGTGCACGGCCCACCTCGCCAAAGCCCCCGGGATCAAGCTGGGCGGCTGGAACACCTGCTGACCGTGCAGGAGGGGGAGTTCGACATGGAATCCTGGCGCACGTGGCTCCCCGAGGAGGCCCGGGCCGGCCACGAGGACGACACCCCTGCGCCGTGGGGGTCGGAAGCCCACGACCCGGCCGCCCCGTCGGACACGGGTCGGACCGGTGAAGGGCAGGGGCCGCCGTCCGGGAGTCGGAGGCGGGAGTCAGAGGAACGTGCGGCCCTCGCCGCGGTACGTGGGGACGACCGCCGTCACGCGGTCGCCCTCGACGAGGTGCAGGACGTCGAAGCGTTCGCACAGCTCGCCCGCCTTCGCGTGCCGGAACCACACCCGGTCGCCGATCAGCAGGTCGTCGGCCGGGGCGCCGAGCAGCGGCGTCTGCACCTCGCCCGCGCCCTCCTGCGGGTCGTAGCGCAGCCCCGCCGGCAGGTACGGCTGGGGGAGCCGGTCGGCGCCGGCCGCGCCCGAGGCCGGGTACCCGCCGCCGAGCACGGTGACCACGCCGACGCCCGGCCGACGGACCACCGGCTGGGCGAACAGCGCCGCCGGCCGGCCGCGGAACGACGTGTAGTTGTCGAACAGCCGGGGCACGTACAGCCCGGACCCGGCCGCTATCTCCGTGACCGCGTCCTCGGCGGCCGTCTGCTGCACGCTCCCGGTGCCGCCGCCGTTGACGAACTCCAGGTCCGGGACCACCGCCCGCACGGCCCGCACCGCCTCCGCGCGGCGGGCGGCCAGCTCGCGGCGGGCCGCCGCCTGCATCAGCCGGACGGCCCGGGACCGCAGCGGCCGCCCGGCCGGCGCGTCGCCGACCCCGGCGACATGGCCCTCGTACCCCATCAGCCCGACCACCCTGAACCCCGGCCGGGCCGCGACCGTCCGGGCGAGCGCCGCCAACTGCGCGGGCTCCCGCAGCGGCGAGCGCCGGGCGCCGACCCGGACCCGGCCGCCGAACAGGTGCAGCGCGGTGTCCAGCTCCAGGCAGACCCGGATCTCCTGGGTGCCGCCGCCGCGGGACCGGTCGATCAGCTCCAGCTGCGCCGGGTCGTCGACCATGACGGTGATCGCCGCGGCCAGCTTCGGATCGCCCGCGAGCTCGGCGAAGCCGGCCCGGTCGGCCGAGGGGTAGGCCAGCAGCACGTCCTCGAACCCCGACCGGGCCAGCCAGACCGACTCCGCGAGGGTGTACGACATGATCCCGGCGAACCCCGGCCGGGCCAGGACCCGTTCGAGCAGCGCCCGGCAGCGGACGGACTTGCTCGCCACCCGGACCGGCTTCCCGGCGGCCCGCCGCACCAGATCATCGGCATTGGCGTCGAACGCGTCGAGGTCGACGATGGCCAAGGGAGCGTCGAGATGCGCGGTGGCCCGGTCGTACCGGGCCCGGTCCCCACCGGCGGCAGCAGTCATGGCCCGCAGCTTGCCACGCCGCCGTACCCCCGGGTAACCCCCGCGTCACACCCGCCCCGGCAGCCCTGGCCCCGGCCGTCGCCGCCGGCCGGAGGGCAGGGGCGGTCGGGGCGGCCGCGTACAGTACCCCGGAGGCAGCCGTACGAAACGGGGGGCGGAGCCGCCGGATGAGCACGTCGACACCGCAGACCGCGGCCCTGACCGACCCCGACCCCGAACCCGACCGCGACCGCGATCGCGATCCGCGGGGCCCCCGCGGCGGAGCCCGTACCGCGGCCGCCGCCCTCTGCGCCGTGCTCGGGACCGGCCTGCTGGCCGCCGCCGCCCTCACCGGCTGGGCCGAACGGCATGCCGCCGGCCGCCCGCCGACCCCCGAGGCCGCCTACCGCACCGCCGCCTCGCTCTGGCGCGCCGCCCCCGCCGACAGCCTCTTCCCGCCCGTCCTGACCGGCCCCGACAGCGGCCCCGGCGGCGCCGACCGCACCTGGACGCGGGTCGCCCTCGCACCCGACTCCGACTGCGGGCCCGCCCTCGCCCCCGACTGGCAGGCCGCGCTCGCCCCCACCGGCTGCACCCGGGTCCTGCGCGCCACCTACGCCGACGCCACCCGGAGCTCCCTGATCGCCGTCGGCATGGTGTTCACCCCCGCCGACGCCACCGCGATGGAGGGCCTGCGGGGCCGGCTCACCGCCCCGCCGGCGTACGGCTTCGCGGATGCCCGCCGCGCCGCCTGGACCGCGTCCGTGCTGCCCGACGCCCCGGTCGTCGTCTACGCCGTCTCCGCGTTCGCCGACGGCCGCACCCTGGAGGCGCCCGTCCCGGCCGAGGAGGCGATGCGGAAGAACGCCCCCGGCGCCGTAGCCCAGGCCGGACTCGGCCACGCGGCCAAGGCGGTCGCCGACCGGATGGAGGGCACCGTCCGCTCCCTCGCCTCCCCGACGGCCCCGAAGACCGCGACGGCGGCCGCTCCCGGCCCCGGCCCCGGCTCCGATTCCGGCTTCGGCTTCGGCTTCGGTTCCGGCCCCGATTCCGGCTTCGGTTCCGGCCCCGGCCCCGGTTCCGGCTCCGGTTCCGCGGGGGCCGCCCGGTGAGCCGCACCCGCTCCGCCGCGGCCCTCGTCCTCGGCGCCGTCCTCGTCGGCGCCACCGCACCCCCGGCCGCCGCCGACGCCGTGCGCGACCGCCAGTGGGCCCTGACCGCCCTGCGCGCCGAGGAGGCCTGGGGCATCACCCAGGGCGACGGCGTCACCGTCGCCGTCCTCGACACCGGCGTCGACTCCACCCACCCCGACCTCGCCGGACAGGTCCTCGACGGCACCGACCTGATCGGTATGGGCGCCGGCCCCGGAGACCGCGCCTGGGCCCGCCACGGCACGGCGATGGCCGGGATCATCGCCGGGCACGGCCACGGCCGCAACCGCCGCCAGGGCGTGCTCGGCGTGGCCCCGCAGGCCAGGATCCTGCCGGTCCGGGTGATCCTCGAAGAGGGCGACCCGGGCCGGTCCAAGGCCCGCCAGAGCAAGGGCGGCGCCCTCGCCGAGGGCATCCGCTGGGCCGCCGACCACGGCGCGGACGTCATCAACCTGTCGCTCGGCGACGACAGCGACTCCGCCCACCACGAGGCAGCCGAGGACGAGGCCGTCCAGTACGCCCTCGCCAAGGGCGTCGTCGTGGTCGCCTCCGCGGGCAACGGCGGCCGCCAGGGCGACCACGCCTCCTACCCGGCCGCCTACCCCGGGGTCATCGCCGTGACCGCCGTGGACCGCAGCGGCCGGAAGGCCGCCTTCTCCACCCGCAACTGGTACGCCAGCGTCAGCGCCCCCGGCGTCGATGTCGTCATCGCCGACCCCGACCGCGCGTACTACGAGGGCTGGGGCACCAGCGCGGCCGCCGCGTTCGTCTCCGGCACCGTCGCCCTCCTCAAGGCCGCCCACCCGGACCTGTCCCCGGCCCAGATCAAGAAGCTGCTCCAGGACACCGCCGCCGACGCCCCCGCCGGCGGCCGCGACGACTCCCGCGGCCACGGCCTCGTGGACCCCGTCGCCGCCCTCCAGGCCGCGGAGGCCCTGCGCCCCGAGCCGGCACTCCCCGCGGCCGTCGCCGCCGGACAGCGGTACTTCGGCCCGGGCCCCGAACCCGCCCGCCCCGCCGACCGGGCGGAACGGCTCCGCGTCCCCGTGGCCGCGGGCACCGGGCTGGCGCTGCTCGCCCTGGCCGCCGTACTGTCCCGGCGGCCCCGAGCCGCGCGGCACGCCTCCGAGTCCTGATCGCGTCCCGAGCCCCGGCCGCGTCCCGAGCCCCGACCGCCTCCGAGTCCTGCCCCGGGACCCTTCCGGGCCGCGGGGCCCGACCGGGCGCCGGCGCCGCCGCGGAGGGGGATAGGGTCGGGAAGCGTGGCGAACAAAACCATCCCCGATCCCGGTTTTTCCGACGATGACGGCTCCGCCGACCCCCGGCTGAGCGCGGCCCTGGCCGCCTGGTCCGAGGACCGGGCGAAGGAGCCGGAGCTGCTGGCCGCGCTCCGGGGGGCCCGGCTGCTCGTGCCGGTCGTCGCGATCCTCGGCGACGTCGAGACCGACCCGGAGACGGGCCTCAAGCGCGAGAAGACCAGCGACATGGCCGTCCCCACCCTGCAGGCGGGGAACCGGCGCGCGCTGCCCGCGTTCACCTCGATCGCCTCGCTCGCGCTGTGGGACCCGGGCGCCCGGCCCGTGGCCGTACCCCTGCGCCAGGCGCTGGCCGCCGTCGCGCACGAGAAGGCCGACACCCTGCTCCTCGACATGGCCGGCCCCGTGACCTACCAGCTCACCGGCTCCGCGCTGCTCGCGCTGGCCGAGGGCCGCACCGACGCCGACCCGCTGGCCGATCCGGCGGTGCGGGAGGCCGTACGGGCCGTGGTGGCGGCGGAGCCCTCCGTGCTCCGCGCCCACCTGGTCCCGGCGGGCGCGGACGCCGACGGCATCCTCGTGGTCGTGCCGGCCGCAGGCCCGGAGGCCGAGGCCGCGGCCGCCGCCCGCCGGATCGCCGAGGCGCTGGCGGCGGACGAGACCCTGCGGGCCCGCCTCGTGCGCGGGCTGGACCTGGCGCTGCTCCCCGAGACGGCCCCGGCCCCGCCGGGGGAGGCGCTCTTCACCCGCTGAGCCCGCCGGAGCGGGAAGCGGAGTGAGAAGAAGCACGAAAACACGAAGGGCCGGGGCGCACCGCCCCGGCCCTGCCGTATGCCGTTCCCGGCCCGCCGGACACCCGGCCTGCCCGGCCGGGTGTTCGCCCGTCAGGCGTAGACGGGGCCGGTGAACTTCTCGCCCGGCCCCTGGCCCGGCTCGTCCTGGACGATCGACGCCTCGCGGAACGCGAGCTGGAGCGACTTCAGGCCGTCGCGCAGCGGGGCCGCGTGGAAGGAGCTGATCTCGGTGGCGCTGGCCGTGACCAGGCCGGCCAGGGCCGTGATCAGTTTGCGGGCCTCGTCGAGGTCCTTGTGCTCGGAGTCCGGCTTGTCCAGGCCCAGGTTGACCGCCGCGGCGCTCAGCAGGTGCACGGCCACCGTGGTGATCACCTCGACTGCGGGCACGTCCGCGATGTCACGCGTCAGGTCGTCGTAGTCGGGGGCCTGGTCGGCCTCGGCGGCGGGGGAGGGGGTCGCGTCAGTCATGTCCCACACGATAAGCCGGGCCGCGCGGGCGCCTGACCTGCCACCGGGTGAGCAGGTCTGGCGCGGAATGCTATATTGGGCTACGACCGGCCGGAGACGTACGTCCCCGGCCCACAAGTGGAGGCTCCGTTCTCCCACCTGACCGCCCTCCGGGGCGGCGGGTCACCGGTCAGGCGGCATCCATCGTTCCGTACGGACGATGGAAAGCCGCCCGAGTCTGCGCCCCGCGGTTCGCATGCGGCGGTGCTCCGGTTGTCTTGGAGCCCCTGCCTGTGCCCGTCGGGGCATTTTTGTTGCCCTGCCGCGGTTGGTCACGACGACACAGACGTCAGCGGCTGTCTGCCTGACAGCCGTGTGGTGCTACCGAGGAGGATCCATCAGCACCGAGCCCCGCATCAACGATCGGATTCGTGTCCCTGAGGTGCGACTCGTCGGTCCCAGCGGCGAACAGGTGGGCATCGTCCCGCTTGCGAAGGCGCTTGAACTCGCGCAGGAGTACGACCTGGACCTGGTTGAGGTCGCAGCGTCTGCCCGTCCGCCGGTCTGCAAGCTCATGGACTACGGCAAGTTCAAGTACGAGTCGGCGATGAAGGCCCGTGAGGCGCGCAAGAACCAGGCGCACACGGTCATCAAGGAGATGAAGCTCCGGCCGAAGATCGACCCGCACGACTATGACACCAAGAAGGGTCACGTCGTTCGGTTCCTCAAGCAGGGCGACAAGGTCAAGATCACGATCATGTTCCGTGGTCGCGAGCAGTCCCGGCCGGAACTCGGCTACCGACTGCTGCAGCGTCTGGCGGAGGACGTCCAGGAGCTCGGTTTCGTCGAGTCGAACCCGAAGCAGGACGGCCGCAACATGATCATGGTCCTCGGTCCCCACAAGAAGAAGACCGAGGCGATGGCCGAAGCCCGCGAGGCCCAGGCCGCTCGCAAGGCCGAGCGCCAGGGTGCGGCCGCCGCCAAGGAAGCGGACGCCGCGGAGGGCGACGAGGTCGCCTCTGCCGAGGCTGCCGACGCCTCTGACGAGGCACAGGCCGAGGCCTGATCCCGGGGCATCCGGTCCCGGATCACCGACACACCATGACGTTCCTGCAAGCCGGTCCGGTACCGGACCGGTGGGGAACGCCACTGACGAGGAGATAACGGCGCCATGCCGAAGAACAAGACGCACAGCGGTACGAAGAAGCGCTTCAAGGTCACCGGCTCCGGCAAGGTGCTCCGCGAGCGCGCCGGCAAGCGCCACCTGCTCGAGCACAAGTCGTCCAAGCTGACGCGTCGCCTCACCGGCAACGCCGAGATGGCCCCGGGCGACGCCGCGAAGATCAAGAAGCTTCTCGGCATCTGACGTTCCGCCCCCACCGGGGCGGGACGCCGAGACCGGTACCCCATCGAACTTTCGGGCCGCGTGAACACACCCGCGGCCCCGCTACAAGGAGTTAACAAGTGGCACGCGTCAAGCGGGCAGTAAACGCCCACAAGAAGCGCCGGGCGATCCTCGAGGCGGCCTCCGGCTACCGCGGTCAGCGTTCGCGCCTGTACCGCAAGGCCAAGGAGCAGGTCACCCACTCGCTGGTCTACAACTACAACGACCGCAAGAAGCGCAAGGGCGACTTCCGTCAGCTGTGGATCCAGCGCATCAACGCCGCTGCCCGCCAGAACGGCATGACGTACAACCGCCTCATCCAGGGTCTGAAGGCCGCCAACGTCGAGGTGGACCGCAAGATCCTCGCGGAGCTGGCCGTCAACGACGCCAACGCGTTCGCCGCGCTGGTCGAGGTCGCCCAGAAGGCGCTCCCGGCCGACGTGAACGCCCCGAAGGCCCCCGCCGCCGCCTAAGCACTGCGCTTGAGCAGCAGGCCTTCACTGGCTTCAGCCCGGACCCGCAGGCCCTGTGCCTGCGGGTCCGGTGCGTGTGGGGCCCCGCCCCGCCCCCTTGCCACTCCCGCGGTACACCCGCAGTACACCCGCAGTACGCACGGAAGCGAGCCGACCGACCATGGGTACCCCCGCCCCCGCCGAGCTGATCTCCCCCCGGTCCCCGCGGGTGGCCGCCGCCAGGCGGCTGGCACGGCGCAACTTCCGCACCAAGGAGCGCCGCTTCCTCGCCGAGGGCCCCCAGGCCGTCCGCGAGGCCGTCGAGCACCGCGGGGCCACCGGCCCCACCCTGATCGAGCTGTTCGCCACCGTCGAGGCCGCCGAGCGCTACGGCGAGATCATCGCCGCCGCCCGGGCCGCCGGCGTCCGCGTCCACCACGCCTCCGACGAGGTGCTCGCCGAGGTCTCGCAGACCGTCACCCCCCAGGGGATCGTCGGCGTCTGCCACTTCCTCGACTCGCCGTTCGAGGAGATCCTCGCCGCCCGGCCCCGGCTCGTCGCCGTCCTCGCCCACGTCCGCGACCCCGGGAACGCCGGCACCGTGCTCCGCTGCGCCGACGCCGCCGGCGCCGACGCGGTCGTCCTGACCGACGCCTCCGTCGACCTGTACAACCCCAAGTCCGTCCGCGCCTCCGTGGGCTCCCTCTTCCACCTGCCCGTCGCCGTCGGCGTGCCCGTGGAGCGGGCCGTCGAGGGGCTGCGGGCGGCCGGCGTGCGGATCCTCGCCGCCGACGGGGCCGGCGAGGACGACCTGGACGCCGAGCTCGACGCGGGCACCATGGGCGGCCCTTCCGCCTGGGTCTTCGGCAACGAGGCCTGGGGCCTGCCCGAGGAGACCCGGGCGCTCGCCGACGCCGTCGTACGCGTCCCGATCCACGGCAAGGCGGAAAGCCTGAACCTCGCCACGGCCGCCGCCGTGTGCCTCTATGCTTCCGCGCGTGCACAGCGGGCGCCCGGAGGGTGCCGCTCCGTGACCCCCAGCTAGTAATGTGGCCGCCCGGGGGCCCACTGCGCTACTCGGAGATGTGGGGTACGGGGACATGACCGTCGGTACGAACAGCTCGCCAGCGGCCACGAACGAGGCGGGGGCGCCCTCCCTGGGAGCCGTGCCCGCGCAGCACCCGGGCGGCCGCGCCGGCCCGGACGCCGCCGCTCCCGTCGGCCCGGACCCCGCAGACCGGGCGGGCCCGGCCCCGGCCGGCCCGGATGCCGCCTGCCCGGACCCCGCCGACGTCACCGGCCTCGGCATCGACCCCGACGACCTGCCCGACGGGCTCGTCGTCGCCGACGACACCGGCCGGGTCATCTGCTTCAACTCCGCCGCCGCCCGGATCACCGCCCTCGCGCCGGCCGAGGCCCTCGGCGCCCGCATCGACCGGGCCCTGCCGCTGGAGGACCTCGACGGCCGCCGCTGGTGGGCCCTGACCGACCCGTACGGCGGCCTCGCCACCCGCCGCGGCCAGCCCGAGCGGAACCTCCTGCTCCCCGGCGGCCGCGAGGTCCTCGTCTCCGCCCGGTACGTACGCGCCCACCCCGCCGGCCCGCTGCGCCGCCTCGTCGTCACCCTGCGCGGCACCGAGGCCCGCCGCCGCACCGAGCGCAGCCACGCCGAGCTGATCGCCACCGTCGCCCACGAGCTGCGCTCCCCCCTGACCTCCGTCAAGGGGTTCACCGCGACCCTGCTCGCCAAATGGGAGCGGTTCACCGACGACCAGAAGCGCCTGATGCTGGAGACCGTCGACGCCGACGCCGGCCGCATCACCCGCCTGATCGCCGAACTCCTCGACATCTCCCGCATCGACTCCGGGCGCCTGGAGGTCCGCCGCCAGCCCGTCGACATCGCCGCCGCCGTCGGCCGGCACGTCCAGGCCCTCACCGCGAACGGCCAGGCGCCCGACCGGTTCCTCGTCCGCGTGAGCCGCTCCCTGCCCGCCCTGTGGGCCGACCCGGACAAGATCGACCAGATCCTCGGCAACCTCCTGGAAAATGCGGTGCGCCACGGCGAGGGAACCGTCACCATCGACGTATCGCCGACCAGCCTGACGAACGCAGCGGGCAAGACCGAGAAGGGAACCGCCGTCACCGTGACCGATGAGGGCCCCGGTATCCCCGAGGAGTCGATGGGCCGCGTCTTCACCCGCTTCTGGCGGGGCAGCAAGCGCGGCGGCACCGGCCTGGGCCTGTACATCGTCAAGGGCATCGTGGAAGCCCACGGCGGCACCATCACGGTCGGCCGCGGCCCGGGCGGCGGCGCAGAGTTCCGATTTATCCTGCCCGTCGGCGCGCCCGCGTACCTCGCGCAGTAGCACCAGCACTGCGGAGCGTCTCGCCAGGCGGCCCTCGGGCTCCTCACCTCCCCCGCGGCCCGTAGACTCGTCCTTTGGCACCTTTGCGTCCTTGTGTCGAGCTTCTTGTGTCGAGCGGGGACCTCCAGCCAGCCCATCGGAAGCACGGGAAGAGATGTCGGCACCGAACAAGTCGTACGACCCTGTCGAGGTCGAGGCACTGAAACCGGAAGAGATCGAGCGCATGCGGGACGAGGCGCTCGCCGCCTTCGCGGCCGCCGGCGACCTCGACGAACTGGCGCACGCGAAGACCGCCCACGCGGGCGGCACCTCGCCGCTCGCCCTCGCCAACCGCGAGATCGGCGCGCTGCCCCCGCAGGCCAAGGCCGAGGCGGGCAAGCGCGTGGGCCAGGCCCGCGGCGCCGTGAACAAGGCGTTCGCGGAGCGCCTCGCCCAGCTGGAGGCCGAGCGCGACGAGCGCGTCCTGGTCGAGGAGGCCGTGGACGTCACGCTGCCGTACGACCGCGTCCCGGCCGGCGCCCGGCACCCCCTGACCACGCTGATGGACCGCATCGCGGACGTCTTCGTCGGCATGGGCTACGAGGTCGCCGAGGGCCCCGAGGCCGAGGCGGAGTGGTTCAACTTCGACGCACTCAACTTCACGCCGGACCACCCGGCGCGCCAGATGCAGGACACGTTCTTCGTCCAGGGCCCCGAGGGCGTCCAGGGCGACGAGTCCGGTGTCGTGCTGCGCACCCACACCTCGCCGGTGCAGGCCCGCTCGCTCCTGGAGCGCCGCGAGCCGCCCGTCTACATCGTCTGCCCGGGCCGCGTGTACCGCACCGACGAGCTCGACGCCACGCACACCCCGGTCTTCCACCAGGTCGAACTGCTGGCCGTGGACAAGGGCCTGACCATGGCCGACCTCAGGGGCACCATCGACCACATGGTCAAGGAGCTCTTCGGCGAGGAGACCACGACCCGGCTGCGCCCGCACTTCTTCCCGTTCACCGAGCCGTCCGCCGAGATGGACATGCAGTGCTACGTGTGCCGCGGCGCGTCGGTGGGCAACCCCGACCGCCCGTGCCGTACCTGCTCCAGCGAGGGCTGGATCGAGCTGGGCGGCTGCGGCATGGTCAACCCGAAGGTGCTCATCGCCTGCGGTGTGGACCCCGAGGTGTACAGCGGGTTCGCCTTCGGCTTCGGCATCGAGCGGATGCTGATGTTCCGGCACAACGTGGAAGACATGCGAGACATGGTCGAGGGTGACGTCCGGTTCACCCGGCCGTTCGGGATGGAGATCTGATGCGGGTCCCGCTTTCTTGGCTGCGGGAGTACGTCGACCTGCCCGCGGGCACCACCGGTCGAGACGTCGCTGCCAAGCTCATCGACGCCGGCCTGGAGGTCGAGACCGTCGAGCGGCTCGGCGCGGACCTGACGGGCCCCCTCGCCGTCGGCCAGGTGCTGACCATCGAGGAGCTGACGGAGTTCAAGAAGCCGATCCGCTTCTGCACCGTCGACGTCGGCCGGGCCAACGGCACCGGTGAGCCCCAGGAGATCGTCTGCGGCGCCCGGAACTTCTCCGTGGGCGACAAGGTCGTCGTGGCGCTGCCCGGCGCGGTCCTGCCCGGCGACTTCGCGATCGCCGCGCGCAAGACGTACGGCAAGAACTCGCACGGCATGATCTGCTCCGGCGACGAGCTGGGCATGGGCGACGACGGCACGCACGGCATCATCGTGCTGCCGCCGGAGCACGAGGTCGGGACCGACGCCATCGAGCTGCTGGAGCTCGTCGACGAGGTCCTCGACATCGACGTCACGCCCGACCGCGGCTACTGCATGTCGATGCGCGGCATCGCCCGCGAGACCGCCACCGCGTTCGGCCTGCCGCTGCGCGACCCGGCGCTGCTCGACGTGCCCGCGCCGAACTCGTACGGCTACCTCGTCAAGATCGAGGACCCGGCCGGCTGCGACCGCTTCACCGCGCGCACCGTCACCGGGCTGGACCCCGAGGCCCGCTCCCCGATCTGGCTCAAGCGCCGCCTGCAGAAGGCCGGCATGCGCCCGATCTCCCTCGCCGTGGACGTCACGAACTACGTGATGCTGGAGCTGGGCCAGCCGCTGCACGCCTACGACCGCTCCCGCCTGGACGGCGCCATCGGCGTCCGCCGGGCCGAGCAGGGCGAGAAGTTCACCACCCTCGACGGGGTCAAGCGCACCCTCGACGCCGAGGACCTGGTGATCACCGACAACAGCGGGCCGATCGGCCTCGCCGGCGTCATGGGCGGAGCCGACACGGAGATCGCGGACTCCGCGGCCGACCCGGAGACGGGCGCCGTCACCGGCACCACGGACGTCGTGATCGAGGCCGCGCACTTCGACCCGGTCTCCATCTCGCGCACCGCCCGCCGCCTGAAGCTGTCCTCGGAGGCCTCCAAGCGCTTCGAGCGCGGCGTCGACCCGCAGGCCGCCTCCGCGGCCGCGCAGCGGACCGTCGACCTGCTCGTGCTGCTCGCCGGCGGCACCGCCGAGGCCGGCGTGACCGAGCTCGTCGCCCCGGGCGCCCCGCGCACCGTCGCGATGCGCGCGGACCACCCGGACAGGGTCGCGGGCGTGGACTACGGCCGCGAGACCGTCGTCCGCCGCCTCCAGGAGGTCGGCTGCGACGTCCACGGCCAGGACGAGCTCGTCGTCACCGTCCCGTCGTGGCGGCCCGACCTCGCCGAGCCGAACGACCTCGCCGAAGAGGTCATCCGGCTGGAGGGCTACGCCAACCTCCCGTCGACCCTGCCCCAGGTGCCGTCCGGCCGCGGTCTGACCGTGCGCCAGCTGCTGCACCGCCGGGTCGGCCGGGCGCTGGCCGGCGCCGGCTACGTCGAGGCGCTGAACTACCCGTTCATCGGCGAGCAGGTCTTCGACCAGCTGCAGCTGCCCGCGCACGATGCCGCCCGCCAGGTCGTGCGGCTGGTCAACCCGCTTTCCGACGAGGAGCCGGCGCTGCGCACCACGCTGCTGCCGGGCCTGCTCCAGGCGCTGCGCCGCAACGACAGCCGCGGCAGCCACGACCTCGCCCTGTTCGAGACCGGTTCGGTCTTCCGGGCCGGCGACCGGCCGGGCGTCGCGGTGCGGCTGCCCGTCGACCGCCGTCCCACGGACGAGGAGATCGCCGCGCTCGACGCCGCCCTGCCGGCCCAGCCGCGGTACGCCGCGGTCGTGCTGGCCGGAGCGCGCGAGCAGGCCGGCTGGTGGGGCAAGGGCCGCCCGGCCGACTGGGCGGACGCCGTCCAGGCCGCCCGAGCGCTGGCCGTCGAGGCCGGTGCGGAGCTGGTCGTCCGCCAGGGCCGGTACGGCCCCTGGCACCCGGGCCGCTGCGCCGAGCTTGTCGTCACCCTCGACGGGGTCGAGCAGGTCATCGGCCACGCGGGCGAGCTGCACCCGCGCGTCGTGAAGGCGCTGGGCCTGCCGGCCCGCACCAGCGCGATGGAGCTCGACCTCGACCGCCTCGCGGCGGCCGGCGGCGAGGCCGTGGAGGCGCCCCGGATCTCCTCCTTCCCGGTGGCGACCCAGGACGTCGCGCTGATCGTCGACGCGTCCGTCCCGGCGGCCGACGTCGAGGCGGCGCTGCGCAAGGGCGCGGGCGAACTGCTGGAGTCGCTGCGGCTGTTCGACGTGTTCACCGGCGAGCAGGTGGGCGAGGGCAAGAAGTCCCTGGCGTACGCGCTGCGCTTCCGCGCGGCCGACCGCACGCTGACGGCCGAGGAGTCCACGGCCGCCCGTGACGCGGCGGTGGCGCTGGCCGCCGAGCGCACCGGGGCGGTGCTGCGCGGCGCGTAGCCGCCGTCCGCCCCGCGTAGGGCCAGGTGAGGGGCGTGTCCGGGGAACCGGATGCGCCCCTCACTCATTCGGGTGAGAACCTTCCCCGGCCGTGTTCCGGGGGCGGGCCGGGTCGCCAGAATCGAGGCGGCCGGGTGCCCAGGGCCGGACACGGGGAGTCCCAGGGATGATCACGCGTGGGGAGATGCGCCGGCTGCGTCGGGCGGGCGTCCTCGCCTGGGGCGGCGCCGCGGTGTCCTGGGAGCTGTCCGCGCCCGGGCGGCCGCTGTGGGCCGGCCTCGCCAGCTGCGCCGCCTTCCTGCTCCTCGCCGCCGGCTGCGCCCTGCACGTCCGGCGCGGCCTGAGGGCCCGGCTCAGACGCTCCCAGGAGATCGCGGGCGCCGCCCAGCGGGCGCTGCTGCGGCCCCTGCCCGGGCGGATCGAGGGGCTCGCGGTGGCGGCGGCCCAGCTGTCGGCCAGCCGGGGCGCGGCGGTCGGCGGCGACCTGTACGAGGCCGTGGCGACCCCGTACGGGGTGCGGGTCGTCATCGGGGACGTACGCGGGCACGGCCTGCCGGCGCTGGCGGCCGCGGCCGCGGTGCTGGGCGCCTTCCGGGAGGCGGCCTACGACGAGGCCTCGCCGGCCGGGGTGCTGCGGCGCATGGAGCGGGCGCTCGGGCGGCACGTACGGGAGCGGGCCCGGGCGGAACACCCGTCCGCCTGCCCGGCCGAGCCCGGGTCCCCGTCCGCGGAGGAGTTCGTGACGGTGCTGCTGCTGGAGATCGGGCGGGACGGCGCCGTGACGGCCCTCAACTGCGGCCACCCGTGGCCGGTTCTGCTGCGCCGGCCGGAGGACGGGCCGCCGGAGCCCTGCGGGGCCGTCCCCCACGCCGCCCCGACCCGGAACCGGGTGGCGCTGTCCGTACCCGCGCCGCACCTGCCGGCGGGGCCGGGAGGGGCCGTGCCCCGGACGAGGAGAGGGTGTGCGCTCCGGCCGGCGGCGGGACGGGAAGCGGACGGGGCACCCGCGGGGGAGGGGGTGCGGGTGCTCGACGGAGGCGATCCCCTGCCACCGCTCGGGGTGGTGCCCGTGCCCGACGGGCTGGTGGCGGGGGACTGCGGCCGACTGCGCCCCGGCGACCTCCTGTTCCTGCACACCGACGGCGCCGAGGACGCCCGCGACGCCGCGGGCCGGTTCTTCCCGCTGCACCGCGTCCTGGCCGGGATCCTGGCCAGGGAGCCGGCGCCCGCACCCGCGCGGCTGGTCGCGGGCGTGCACGCCGCACTGCTGCGCCACACCGGCGGGCGGCTCACCGACGATGTGGCCCTGCTGGTCCTCCGCAGCGACCGCTGCGCCTGAACCCCGTACCGGGACGGCGGCCGGAACCGCGCACGAACGGCGGCCGGAACCGCACACCGGGCCCCGGTGGGAGGGCCCGGCGCGCGTTCCTCCCGGCCCCTGCCGGGACCCGGTGACCAACCGGGCGCCGGCGGAGCCGAGGCGCGCCGCCCGCCTGCCGTGGAGTGTCGGGCAGACAACAGGCCGGGCGGCGCGGTGCGGGTCGTCGCACTGTACGAGGGGGAGCCGACGACCCGGGCTGCCTCTTTGGCGAGGCTCTTCAGTGAACCGCTCCCGGGGCCTTCAGCGGCAGAGTGCGTATCGCATTTATGCGCGTACTCGTTTCACACCCCGGGTGAACTCCGCACCCACTAGCCTGAGACCGACGAGCCCTTGGAGGGGCCCATGCAGCCCAACGCCCTGCTCGACGCCCTCCTCGCCGAGGCGGGCATGTCCCACGCCGGACTTGCCGCGCACGTGAACCAGGCGGGCCGGTCCCGCGGTCTCGCCCTGCGCTACGAACACACCGCCGTCACCCGGTGGTTGAAGGGGCAGCGGCCGCGCGGCCAGGTCCCCGACCTGATCTGCGAGGTGCTCGGCGGCCGGCTCCGCCGCCCGGTCTCCCTCGACGACGTCGGGCTCGGGCTGCCCGGCCAGCCCGCCGCCCCGCACTCCTCCCCGCTCCAGGGCTTCGTCGACCGGGCCGCCGCCCTGTGGCGCTCCGACCGGCAGGGGCGCTACCCGCTGCTCACCACCGAGGCGGTCACCGGCACGCCCGCGGTGATCCCCGTCTGGGAGTGGGAGAACCCGCCCGAGGACGCCGACGTCTCCCGCGACGGGCCGCTGCGGATCGGGCCGGAGCACATCGAGATCCTGCGGGCCGCCCGCGCCCACTACGAGCTGATGTACCGCCGGGCCGGCGGGGTCGCCACCCGGGCCCGCATCGTCCGCTTCCTCGGCAGCGAGACCGCGCCCATGCTGCGCGGCAGCTACCCCGACGCGGTCGGCCGCAGCCTGCACCGGGCCGCCGGATCCCTGGTCGCCGTCGCGGGGATCTGCGCGTACGACTCGGACGCCCACGGCCTCGCCCAGCGCTACTTCCACCAGGCGCTGCGGCTGGCCAAGGCGAGCGGGGACCGGGGGCTCGGCGCCTACGTCATCGCCCTGCTCGTCAACCAGTCCCTGCACCTGCGCGAGCACCGCCAGGCCGTCGCCTTCGCCGAGGCCGCCCTGCGCTCCGCGAACCGGGACACCACCCCGGCCCTGACCGCCGACCTGTACGCGATGCAGGCCAAGGCGTACGCCCGACTCGGCGACCCGGCCGCCGCGCTGGCCTGCATCCGGCACGCCGAGGCGGCCGCCGAGCGGATCCGGCCGGGCTCGGAGCCGGACGAGACCGGGTACGTCCAGCCCGGGCTGGTCAACGTCCAGGTGGCCGAGGCGCTGCTGAGCCTCGGGGACCTCGACGCCGCGCACGAGCAGGCGGCCGCCGCGGTCGGCACCCCCGCCCACGACCGCGGCCGGGTCCACCGGCTCGCGATGCTGTGCGAGATCCAGCTGCGCCAAGGGGAGGCGGACGGGGCGGCGGCGACGGCCGCCGAAATGGCCGAGCGGGCCAAGGGGATGGAGTCGCTGCGGCTGCGGGACCGGCTGCGGGCGGTCCGCGAGCAGCTGCTGAGCAGCGGCTGTTCGGGCGCCGAGGAGACGGCCCGGCTCATCGACGGGGCGTTGCGCGTTCCGCTGTGACCGCTGCGGCTGCTGCCATGCTGCCACCGACGATCCGGAAGGTGGCAGAACCGTGCAGTGGACGAACCTGAGTGAGCACACCGTGTACAAGAACCGCTGGTTCGACGTGAACCGCGCCGATGTGGAACTTCCCGACGGGCGGCACCTGGACCACTTCGTGATCCGGCTGCGGCCGGTCGCCGCCGCCACCGCCGTCAACGAGGCGGACGAGGTACTGCTGTTGTGGCGGCACCGGTTCATCACCGACAGCTGGGGCTGGGAACTGCCCGCGGGCGTGGTCGAGGACGGCGAGGACCTCGCGGGCGCGGCGGCCCGGGAGATGGAGGAGGAGTCAGGCTGGCGGCCCGGCCCGCTGCGCCCCCTGATGACCGTGGAGCCCTCCAACGGGCTGACCGACGCCCGCCACCACCTCTTCTGGGCGGAGGGGGCCACGTACGTCGGCCATCCCGAGGACGACTTCGAGTCCTCGCGGCGCGAGTGGGTGCCGTTGAAACTCGTACCGGAGATGATCGCCCGCGGCGAGGTCCCGGCCGCGAACACGGCGGCCGGGCTGCTCCTCCTGCACCACCTGCGCCTCGGCTGACCCCGTCCCGCCCGGCGGCGACCACCCGGGCCGGTTCCGCCGGGGCGGCCCGCCGCGGCGGAACCGGCCCTGCGGGGCGCGGCCGGCGGCGGGTGGCTCAGCTGCAGGCTGTGGCTCAGCCGTGGGCGGCGGCTCAGCCGTAGGCGTAGAAGCCCGAGCCGGTCTTGCGGCCGAGGCGGCCCGCGTCGACCATCCGCTGGAGCAGCGGGGGAGCGGCGTACAGCGGCTCCTTGAACTCCGAGTACATCGAGTCGGCGATCGAGACGATCGTGTCCAGGCCGATCAGGTCGGAGAGCTTGAGCGGGCCCATCGGGTGGGCGCAGCCGAACTCCATGCCGTTGTCGATGTCCTCGCGGCTCGCGATGCCCGACTCGAACATGCGGATCGCGGACAGCAGGTAGGGGACCAGCAGCGCGTTGACCACGAAACCGGAGCGGTCCTGGGCGCGGATGGCGTGCTTGCCGAGGACGCCCTGCACGAGGCTCTCGGCCCGCTTGATGGTCTCCTCGCCGGTGGTCAGCGCGGGGATCAGCTCGACGAGCTTCTGCACCGGGGCCGGGTTGAAGAAGTGGATGCCGATGACGTGGTCGGGCCGCGAGGTCGCCACGGCCAGCTTGACCAGCGGGATCGACGAGGTGTTCGAGGCGAGGATGGCGTCCGGGCGGGTGATCACCTGGTCCAGGACCTGGAAGATCTCCGTCTTGACCTGCTCGTTCTCGACGACCGCCTCGATGACCAGGTCACGGTCGGCGAACTCGCCGAGGTCGGTGGTGAAGGAGAGGCGGGCCAGGGTGGCGTCCCGCTCCTCCTCACTGATCTTGCCGCGGGCGGCGGCCTTGGTCAGGGAGTTCTGCAGCCGGGTCCGCCCGAGCTCCAGGGCCTCGCCCGTGGTCTCGGCGACCTTCACTTCGAGACCGCTGCGGGCGCACACCTCGGCGATGCCGGCACCCATCTGGCCACAGCCCACTACGCCGACCCGTGTGATGTCGGAAGGGAGGTCAGTCACTTCGTGCCTTTCGCTGCTCCGTCGTCGGCGGGTCCCCCGTTGTCGTCAGTGGTAACTGCAATCCGGCGCCCGCCACGCCCCCCGACGTTACCCCCGATCTTGCCGGTGGTGGCGGGCCGGGGCGGGCATGCTGAGCGCAGACAGGCGATGTCACGCAACGGAACGGAGTCGTCACATGGCGTACATCGGACGGCGGGGGCTGCTGGCAGGGGCGGCGGGGGCGTTCGCCGCCGCCGCCGCGGGCCCGGCCCGGGCGGCGGAGTCGGCGGGGGCGGCGGGCCGGCCGGGCTCCCGGCGGAAGGCCGCGGCGGAGTTCCGCGGCATGTGGATCGCCTCCGTGGAGAACGTGGACTGGCCCTCCACGGCCGGGCTGGACGCGGGGGAGCAGCGCGACGAGCTGGCCTCCCTCTTCGACGCCGCCGTCGCACACCGCCTGAACACGGTGTTCCTCCAGGTCCGGCCCACCGCCGACGCGATGTGGCCGGCCGCCCGGGAACCCTGGTCGCAGTGGCTGACGGGCCGGCAGGGCGTCGACCCCGGCTGGGACCCGCTCGGCACCGCCGTCGCGGACGCCCACGCCCGGGGGCTCGAACTGCACGCCTGGTTCAACCCGTACCGGGTCGCGAACAACCACACCGACCCCGCGCGCCTCGCGTCCTCGCACCCGGCGCGCCGCAACCCCGGCTGGACGGTCCCGTACGGCGGCAAGCTGTACTACAACCCCGGACTTCCCGAGGTGCGCGCCTTCGTGCAGGAGGCCATGCTCGACGCCGTCTCCCGCTACGCGGTGGACGGGGTGCACTGGGACGACTACTTCTACCCGTATCCCGTCGCCGGGCAGTACTTCGACGACGACGACGCGTACGCGCGCCACGGCGCCGGCTTCGCCACGCGCGCCGACTGGCGCCGCTCCAACGTCGACACCCTGGTCCGGGAGATGTCCGAGCGGGTGCGGTCCGTGCGCCCCTCGGCCCGGTTCGGCATCAGCCCGTTCGCGGTCTGGCGCAACCGGGACCGGGATCCGCTCGGCTCGGACACCCGGTCCCTCGCCACGTACGACGACCTGTACGCGGACACCCGCACATGGGTGCGGGAGGGCTGGATCGACTACGTGGTGCCGCAGGTGTACTGGCACATCGGCCACCCGACGGCCGACTACGCGAAGCTCGTCCCGTGGTGGGCGCAGACCGTGGCCGGGACGGACGTCGACCTGTACATCGGGGAGGCGCTGTACCGCTGCGACCCGGGCAGTGCGACGGCCGCCTGGCGCGACCCCGCCGAGCTGTCCCGGCACCTGACCTTCGCCCGCCGGTACGCCGAGGTCCGCGGCCACGCCTACTTCTCCGCGAAGCAGGTGGCCGCGGACCCCCATGGAGCGATGGCCAGGGTCGTCGCCGACCACTACCCGACGGCGGTGCCGCCCCGCTGAGGCGCCGGGCCGCCGGGGCGCCGCATCAGTGCCGGGGTTCCTCCGGGTGCTTCACCACGCAGTCGGGGCCCGGGGACATCAGGGCTTCGTGGCCGTCGGGGAAACGGACCCGGTAGGGCGGGCTGCCGTTTTCGCCCAGTACCTGAGTGATCTCGCCGACCTTGTCGTGCTGCCCCACGACTCTGCCGTGCTGCACCAGCTGGTCGCCTTCGGTCGCGCGCATAAGCTGACCTCCTCGGAGGCGGTCTGGATCCGGTGACGTCAGTTTACGGCGAATAGTCCGGATTAAGCCCGCTGGGTGGGGGTGATTAGGCCCGCTGGGTGAGGGCAATGCAGACCAGCACCGCGCAAGCGGCCGCCGGAGCCGCGGGCGACAGCCGCTCACCCAGCAGGGCCACCGACCACACCAGGGTCAGCAGCGGCTGGGCCAGCTGGAGCTGGCTGGCCCGCGGGGCGCCGATCTCCGCCATGCCCCGGTACCAGACGTACAGGCCGAGGAAGGTGGAGCCCGCCGCCGCCCACACCAGCCCCGCCAGCCCGTGCACGGTCAGCCGCACCGGCTCGTACGCCAGCCCCAGCGCGGAACCGGCCAGCGTGAGCGGCAGGGCCAGCACCAGCGCCCAGCCGATGACCTGCCATCCCGGCATGGCGCGGGCCAGCCGCCCGCCCTCGGTATACCCGGCGGCGCAGGCCAGCAGGGCCCCGAACAGGAAGCCGTCGCCGGTCGAGAGCGAGCCGCCGCTCTCGGCCAGGGTGAAGCCGAGGACCACGGCGGCCCCGGCGACGGCCGCGGCCCAGAACCGGCGCGACGGCCGCACCCCGGTGCGCAGGGCCGACAGGGCGGCCGTGGTGAGCGGCAGCAGCCCGACCACGACGGCGGCGTGCGAGGTGGTGGAGGTGGTCAGCGCCACGGTGGTGAGCAGCGGAAAGCCGACGACCACCCCCGCGACGACCACCGCCAGCCCCGCCCAGTGCTCACGGGCCGGCAGCGGGACCCGCCCGGCCAGCAGGAAGGCCCCCGCGATCAGGGCGGCGAGCACGCTGCGCACCGAGACGAAGCTCCAGGGGCCGAAGCCCTCCAGGCCCCAGGCGGTGGCGGGGAACGTCAGGGAGAAGGCGACGACGCCGAGGGCGGCGAGCGCGGTGCCGGACGCGGTGCCGGACGCGGTGCCGGCCGCGGTGCCGGACGCCGTGCCGGCCGAGGCGCTGTCCGGGGTGCCGACTGCTATCGCGGTGGGGGAAGTAGCGCTATTCTGTGCTCTCATGTATGAGCGTAGCAGTGTGGCGGAACTGGCGGATGTCCTGCGTTCCGAGCTGGACCGCTACTCGGTGGGTGGAAAGCTGCCGTCGAGCCGGGCCCTGGTGGAGCGCTTCCGGGTCAGCCCCGTCACCGTCTCCCGCGCCCTCGCCCAGCTCGCCGCCGAAGGCCTCGTGGTCACCCGGCCCGGCGCCGGCGCCTACCGGGCCGGCCCCCGAACGACCGAACCCGCGCCCGGCGACACCTCCTGGCAGGCGGTGGCCCTCAGTGCGGAGGGCGCCGGAGAGGTGATCCCCCGCTCCGTGGACGCCTCCGGGGTGCTCAACTCCCTCGCGGCGCCGCCGACCGGGGTCATCGAGCTCAACGGCGGCTACCTGCACCCCTCGCTCCAGCCCGAGCGGGCCATGGCCGCCGCCCTGGCCCGGGCCGGGCGGCGCCCCGGCGCCTGGGGGAGGCCGCCCATGGAGGGGCTGACCGAGCTGCGCGACTGGTTCGCCCGGGAGATCGGCGGCTCCGTCTCCGCCGCCGACGTGCTGGTCACCGCGGGCGGGCAGAGCGCGCTGACCACCGCCGTGCGCGCGCTGGCCCCGCCGGGGGCGCCGATCCTGGTCGAGTCGCCGACCTACCCCGGGCTGCTGTCGATCGCCCGGGCTTCCGGGTGCCGGCCCGTGCCCGTCCCCGTCGACGCGGACGGTGTCCGGCCGGAGCTGCTGGCCGCCGCGTTCGAAGCCACCGGGGCCCGGGTGTTCGTATGCCAGCCGCTCTTCCAGAACCCCACCGGCGCGGTGCTGGCCCCCGAGCGGCGGGCCGAGGTGCTGCGGATCGCCCGGGCGGCCGGGGCGTTCGTCGTGGAGGACGACTACGCCCGCGCCCTCGCCCACGAGGACGCCGGGCCGCTGCCCCCGACCCTGGCCGCCGAGGACCGCGACGGGGTCGTCGTGCACGTCCGGTCACTGACCAAGATCACCTCGCCGAGCCTGCGGGTGGGCGCGCTCGCCGCCCGCGGCCCCGTCCTGGACCGGCTGCGCGCCATCCAGGTCGTGGACAGCTTCTTCGTCCCCCGCCCGCTCCAGGAGGCCGCCCTCGAACTCGTCGGCGCCCCCGCCTGGCCGCGCCACCTGCGCACCGTCGCCGCCGAGCTGCGGCACCGGCGCGACATGCTGGCCGGCGCGCTGCGCCGCGGGCTGCCCGGGCTGCGGCTGGACCGGCTGCCGTCCGGCGGCTTCCAGCTGTGGGTCCGGCCCGGCGGGGAGGGCGACGACGACCTGGCCTTCGCGGCCGCCGCCCTGCGGGCCGGCGTCGCGGTCACGCCCGGACGTCCTTACTTCTGCGCGGAACCGCCGGGTCCGTACGTACGGCTGAGCTTCGCCGGGGTGTCCGGCGCGGCGGAGCTGGGCGAGGCCGTGCAGCGGCTGCGCAGCGGGCTCGGGGAGGAGCAGGCCGGCACCGCGGGTCCGGACGCCTGACCGCCGGACGCCTGACCGTCGGACGCTTGACCCGGTGCGGTACGCGGCCCACCATCGCCGCATGAACGTTCGGGTTTCGCTCGTCGCCGCAGCCCGTGGCTCCTCGCTGCTCGCCGAGCGCTTCGACGACGACCGCCCGCCGGACGACGAGGGCTGGCGCGCCCTGTCCGCCGCCGCACACGGGCTGGTGCCCCTGGGCGCCGCCGAACTGCGCTACTGCTCGCCCGGCCCGCGCAGCCGCGCCACCGGACGGGCCCTCGGGTACGCGCCGCTCGCCCAGCCCGCTCTCCGCGAGTGCGACATGGGCCGCTGGCGGGGCCTGACCCTGGCCGAGGTGGCCGCCCGCGAACCCGGCGGGGTCGAGCTCTGGCTCAGCGACCCGCTCGCCACCCCGCACGGCGGCGAATCCCTCCTCGCGTTCATCTCCCGCATCGGCGGCTGGCTCGACACCCGGCCCGCCGACGACGGGGGCGCGATCGTCGCGGTCGCGGAGCCCTCGGTGGTCCGGGCGGCCCTGGTGTACGCGCTGCGGGCCGCCCCGCAGACGTACTGGAACGTCGACGTCCCCCCGCTGTCCACCCTCACCCTGACCGGCTGGTCGGGGCACTGGCACCTGGCGCTCCAGGCCCCCGCGTAATCCGGTGGGGGCGCCGCCGCAGCGCCCCTAGCCTGCGCACATGAACGGAATCGAGATCACCACGATCGCCGGGCGCCCCGAACTCGCCGAGCGGCTGTACGACATGGACGACTCGTGGCCCGAGTTCTCGGGCAACGACTCCCTCGCCTGGCTGCTGTACCCGCGGGTGGTGGCGGAGCTGCCCGAGTACGTGCTGGTCGCCCTGGACGGCGACACGGTGGTCGCCCGCGGGTTCAGCGTGCCGTTCGCGCTGCACGCGCCCGGCCGGGACGGGGTGCTGCCGGCCCGCGGCTGGGACCAGGTGTTCCTGTGGGCCTTCTCCGACCTGCGGCGCGGCATCGAGCCCGACACGGTGAGCGCGATCGAGATCAGCGTCGACACCGGCCGGCAGGGCGAGGGCCTGTCCGGGCGGATGCTGGCCGCGATGCGGGACAACGCCCGGGCGCGCGGCTTCGCCGAGGTGGTGGCCCCGGTCCGGCCCAGCGGCAAGCCGGCCGAGCCCGACACGCCGATCCGGGAGTACGCGTACCGCACCCGCGAGGACGGCCTGCCCCACGACCCGTGGCTGCGCGTCCACGTCCGCGCCGGCGGGGTGATCGACTCGATCGCGCCGCTGTCGATGACGGTCACCGGATCCCTGGACGAGTGGCGCGCCTGGACGGGCCTGCCCTTCGACACGGCCGGCCCGGTCCACGTGCCCGGGGCCCTCACCCCGGTCCACTGCGACCCGGACCAGGGCTACGCGGCGTACGTCGAACCGAACGTCTGGGTCCGCCACGCCCTGACCTGACGACCGTCCCGTCGGCCGGCCGGCCGGCCGGCCGACGGGGCGCGGCTTGCAGGGAGGCGGCGGGCGTCCCACAGTACGAGGTATGGACGCGCGCGAGGCCGCGCTCCGACGGGCACACGGCCACGCCGTGCGCTGGCTGGCGAGCCTGTCGGAGCGGCGGGTGCCCGCCCGCGCCTCGGTCGACGAGGTCGTGCGGGCGCTCGGTGCCGAGCTGCCCGACGGCCCCGGCGTGCCCGCCGATGTGGTCGACCTGATGGCCGAGGCCTGTGAGCCGGGCCTGACCGCGTTCCCCAGCGGCCGCTTTCACGGGTTCGTGGTCGGCGGCACCGAACCGGCCGCGCTGGCCGCGGACTGGCTGGTCAGCGCGTGGGACCAGAACTGCGTGATGCGCGCCGCCTCGCCCGCCTACGCGGCGGCCGAGGACATCGCGAGCACCTGGCTGCTCGACCTGCTGGGCCTGCCGGACGGCAGCGCCGTCGGCTTCACCACCGGCGCGACCACCGCGAACTTCACCTGCCTCGCCGCCGGCCGGGACGCGGTGCTGCGGGACGCCGGCTGGAACGCCGCCCGCGACGGGCTCGCCGGGGGCCCGCCCGTCCGCGTCGTCGCCGGCGCCGACCGCCACATCGCCGTCGACATGGCACTGCGCTACCTGGGACTCGGCGCACCCGAAACCGTGCGCGCGGACGGCCAGGGGCGTATCGACCCCGAGGCCCTGCGCCGCACCCTGGCCGCGGGCGGGCCCGGCCCGACGATCGTGGTCCTGCAGGCCGGGGACATCCACTCCGGCGCCTTCGACGCCTTCCCCGCGGCGATCCGCGCCGCCCGCGAGGCGGACGCCTGGGTACACGTGGACGGCGCCTTCGGGCTGTGGGCGGCCGCCTCCCCGGCGCACGCGCACCTCACGGACGGCTGCGCGGCCGCCGACTCCTGGGCGACGGACGCCCACAAGACGCTGAACGTCCCCTACGACTGCGGCCTCGCCATCGTGCGGGACCCGCCCGCACTCCGGGCGGCGATGGGCCAGCGCGGCGACTACCTCATCCACGACGAGCAGGGCGACCCGATCGACAAGGTCCCCGAGCTCTCCCGGCGCGGCAGGGCCTTCCCCGTGTGGGCCGTCCTCAGGTCCCTCGGCCGGTCGGGGGTGGCGGACCTGGTCGACCGGCTGTGCCGGCACGCCTGCGCCTTCGCCGACGGTATCGCCGGGACCGACGGCGCGACCGTCCTCAACGAGGTGGTGTTCACCCAGGTCTGCGCCGGCTTCGGCAGCGACGCCCGCACCGACCGGATCCTCGCCCGGCTGCTCGACGAGGGCGACACCTGGATCAGCGGCTCCACCTGGCACGGCCGCCGCGTCATGCGGATCTCCGTGAGCAACTGGTCGACCACCGACGAGGACGTGGCCCGCTCGCTCGCCGCGATTCGCCGCGCCGCCACCGACGCCTGACACGCTCCGCACCCCACCGCCCCACACAGCCGCAGGCCAGCGGCTGTGACTGAGCGCTGCAGTCGGCCCGTCTGGCCGACCACAGCGCTCAGGTCCCGGCGGCCGTGATCCCTGGACCGCGCTCACGTCGAGGGGCGGTCGATCGTGGCAGGCCCGCCCTGCCGACCGGCGATGATTGACGCGTACGGGCTGGTCGGTGGGGTCCGGCGGGTTCTCGGGGGTGGGGCAGTGATCGAGGTCGGGCGGCAGGGCGCGTTCAGCGTGAACAGTGTCGGCGTGGAGCGCCGGCCGTTCCCCTTGGGCTTCAGCGTCCGCGAGGCCGGGGAACTGTGGCGGGTGAGCGCCGGTGCGGCCCGGGCGGGCGAGCTGGTCGACCTGTTCGTGGCCGTGGCGAACGACGCGGTGGCGGTGGTGTCGCTGGAGACCAACTCCTCTCTGGATGAGGACGGGCATCCTCTGCGGCCTTCGCTGATCGCGGCCGAGCTCGGCGTGCCGTGCACGGTCCACTCCCTCGGGTCCCGGGCGTCCGGTACGAACGGACTTGCGGAGGAGTTCCTGGTGGTGGAGCGCGACCTCCTGCCCCGCTTCCTCGACGGCACCGGGTCGCCGTACGAGCTGACTCTGGTCGACGTGCCCGTGGACGTGACTGCGGAGCAGCTCGACGAGCTCGCCCTCGTGCTGGCCACGACCGGCATCGATGAGCCGCTCCTGAGCCACCTGGGAGCCTCCCGGGTCTGGTTCTCGGGCCACGACGACTGCTACGTGGCGTTGGAGACACGCGACCCGGCCCTGCCGGTTGCGGTCCTGGCGCGCCTGCTGACCCTGCTGGCCGGCTCCGCCCTTGCCCAACTCACGGAGGAGCCCTTCTCGCGTGTTCCTGAGCCCGGGCCCCGGCTGCCCGAGCAGCTCATCGCCACCGCACCTCACTGGATCGGAGCCCTGGGCGACGTCACCGAGGATCTGATCGCCATCAAGCTGGCTGCCCTGCCGGACCCGTGGCGGCTGGGCGTCTCGTTCCCGCGGCACGCCGACCTCACCGCGACGCTCGACGTGCGTCGTGGCACCTGGCGGATCGCGCCTGCGGAGTAACACGAGGAGCCACCCCGGCGAGGTACCGGGTGTCGGCGGTGGCGCATCACGCAGCGTACGGAGCGGTGCTCATTGCATAAAAGTGCGGAGCTACGTATAGTCATGCCATCCAAGAGGAGGGTTCGATGGTGGTACGTGCAGCGGTGGCCGGAGCGAGCGGATACGCGGGTGGTGAGCTCCTGCGCCTGCTCCTGGCCCACCCCGAGGTGGAGATCGGCGCGCTCACCGGCCACTCCAACGCCGGTCAGCGGCTCGGCTCCCTGCAGCCGCACCTGGTCCCGCTCGCCGGATGCGTCCTGGAGCCGACCACGCCCGAGGTCCTCGCCGGCCACGACGTCGTCTTCCTGGCCCTGCCCCACGGGCAGTCCGCCGCCGTCGCCGCCGAGCTCGGCCCGGACGTGCTCGTCGTCGACATGGGCGCCGACCACCGGCTGAAGGACTCCGCGGACTGGGACCGGTTCTACGGAGCCCCCCATGCCGGCACCTGGCCCTACGGGCTGCCCGAGCTGCCCGGAGGCCGCGCCGCGCTGGAGGGGTCCAAGCGCATCGCGGTCCCCGGGTGCTTCCCCACCGCCGTCTCCCTCGCCCTCTACCCGGCCTACGCGGACCGGCTCGCCGAACCGGAAGCGGTGATCGTCGCCGCGACCGGCACCTCCGGCGCCGGCAAGGCCCTCAAGCCGCACCTGCTCGGCTCCGAGGTCATGGGGTCGGTGAGCCCGTACGGCGTGGGCGGCGGCCACCGGCACACCCCCGAGATGGTGCAGAACCTGTCCCCGATCGCCGGGCAGCGCGTCTCCGTCTCCTTCACGCCCACCCTCGCGCCCATGTCCCGCGGCATCCTCGCCACCTGCTCCGCCAAGGCCCTCCCCGGCACCACCGCCGACGCGGTGCGCGCCGCGTACGAGAAGGCGTACGCGGACGAGCCCTTCGTCCACCTGCTGCCCGAGGGCCAGTGGCCGGCGACGGCATCCGTCCACGGTTCCAACGCCGTTCAGATCCAGGTCGCCCACGACGAGGCCGCGCAGCGGATCATCGCGATCAGCGCCATCGACAACCTCACCAAGGGCACCGCCGGCGGCGCGGTCCAGAGCATGAACATCGCCCTCGGGCTCCACGAGAGCCTGGGGCTGTCCACGATCGGAGTCGCACCGTGAGCGCCGTACCCAGCGCCCCCTGCGCAGCCGCCGGGCTGCGGACGACGACGGAAGAAGCGAACGAGGAGATGCAGTGACGGTCACGGCAGCACAGGGATTCACCGCGGCGGGCATCGCCGCGGGGATCAAGGAGAACGGCAACCCGGACCTCGCCCTCGTGGTCAACAACGGGCCCCGCCTGGCCGCGGCCGGCGTCTTCACCTCCAACCGCGTCAAGGCCGCCCCCGTCCAGTGGTCCGAGCAGGTCCTGCGCGGCGGCGCCGTCAGCGCGGTCGTCCTCAACTCCGGCGGCGCCAACGCCTGCACCGGCCCCAAGGGCTTCCAGGACACCCACGCCACCGCCGAGAAGGTCGCCGAAGCCCTCGGCGGCGAGCACAACGCCGGCGAGGTGGCCGTCGCCTCCACCGGCCTGATCGGCGTCCTGCTCCCCATGGACAAGCTGCTGCCCGGCGTGGGCACCGCCGTCGCCGCCCTCTCCGCGGACGGCGGCGAGGCCGCCGCCGTCGCCATCAAGACCACCGACACCGTCCACAAGACCGCCGCTGTGACGCGCGACGGCTGGACCGTCGGCGGCATGGCCAAGGGCGCCGGCATGCTCGCCCCCGGCCTGGCCACCATGCTCGTCGTCGTCACCACCGACGCCGACCTGGACAGCGCCACCCTCGACCGGGCCCTGCGCTCCGCCACCCGCAGCACCTTCGACCGGGTCGACTCCGACGGCTGCATGTCCACCAACGACACCGTGCTGCTCCTCGCCTCCGGCGCCTCCGGGCAGGTGCCGGCGTACGAGGACTTCGCGGAGGCCGTGCGGACCGTCTGCGACGACCTCGCCCGCCAGCTGGTCGGCGACGCCGAGGGCGCGAGCAAGGACATCCGCATCGAGGTCGTCGGCGCGGCCAGCGAGGACGACGCCGTCGAGGTCGGCCGGTCCATCGCCCGCAACAACCTCCTCAAATGCGCCATCCACGGCGAGGACCCCAACTGGGGCCGCGTCCTCTCCGCCATCGGCACCACCGGGGCCGCCTTCGACCCCGACCGGCTGAACGTCGCCATCAACGGCGTGTGGGTCTGCAAGAACGGCTCCGTCGGCGAGGACCGCGACCTCGTCTCCATGAAGGACCGCGAGGTCCGCATCACCGCCGACCTGTGCAGCGGCGGCGAGTCCGCCGTGATCTGGACCAACGACCTGACCGCCGAGTACGTCCACGAGAACAGCGCCTACAGCTCATGACCGGCACCGCGCGGAAGCACACCGCCCTCCCGAAGGCCCAGATCCTCATCGAGGCCCTGCCCTGGCTGACCCGTCACCACGGCAAGACCGTCGTCATCAAGTTCGGCGGCAACGCCATGGTGAACGACGAGCTCAAGGCCGCATTCGCGCAGGACGTGGTCTTCCTCCGGCACGCCGGGCTCCGCCCGGTCGTCGTGCACGGCGGCGGCCCCCAGATCAACGCCCAGCTCGACAAGGAAGGCCTGGTCAGCGAATTCAAGGCGGGCCTGCGGGTGACCACCCCGGAGGCCATGGACGTCGTCCGGATGGTGCTCGCCGGCCGGGTCCAGCGCGAGCTGGTGGGCCTGCTCAACCAGCACGGTCCGTTCGCCGTCGGCATGACCGGCGAGGACGCCCAGACCATCTCCGCGGTCCGGCACATGCCCGAGATCGACGGGGAGCAGGTGGACATCGGCCGGGTCGGCGAGATCACCGCCATCGACACCGGCGCCATCGAGGCCCTGCTCGCCGACGGACGGATCCCGGTGATCTCGTCCATCGCGCGCAGCGCCGACGACGGGCACGTCTACAACGTCAACGCCGACACCGCCGCCGCCGCGCTCGCCGCCGCGCTCGGAGCCGAGACGCTGATGGTCCTCACCGACGTCGAAGGCCTGTACGCCGACTGGCCCCACAGCGACGAGGTGATCAGCCGGCTCACCGTCAGCCAGCTGGAGAAGCTGCTGCCGGAGCTCTCCAGCGGCATGGTGCCGAAGATGGAGGGCTGCCTGCACGCCGTACGCAACGGGGTGCGCACCGCCCGCGTGATCGACGGGCGCGTCCAGCACTCGATCCTGCTGGAGATCTTCACCGACGAGGGGATCGGCACGATGGTCGTGCCGGACCCGCAGGACCTGCAGCACTTCGACACCAGGGGAGGGAAGCAGTCGTGACCGCCAATCAGGAGTACGCGGCCCGCTGGCAGGGCACGCTGACGAACAACTACGGCACGCCCGCCCTGGCCCTCGTCCGCGGCGAGGGCGCCCAGGTCTGGGACGCCGACGGCAAGCAGTACACCGACTTCGTCGGCGGCATCGCCGTCAACGCCCTCGGCCACGCCCACCCCGCGATCGTCGCCGCCGTGACCGCCCAGGTCTCCACCCTCGGCCACGTCTCCAACCTGTACGCCTCCGAGCCCGTCCTCGCCCTGGGCGAGCGGCTGCTCCAGCTCTTCGGCCGCCCCGGCCGGATCTTCTTCTGCAACTCCGGGGCCGAGGCCGTCGAGGCCGCCTTCAAGATCGGCCGGCTGACCGGGCGGACGCACATGGTCGCCACCTCGGGCGGCTTCCACGGCCGGACCATGGGCGCCCTCGCGCTCACCGGCCAGCCCGCGAAGCAGGGCCCGTTCCGGCCGCTGCCGGGCGACGTCACGCACGTCCCGTACGGTGACGCCGAGGCCCTGCGGGCCGCCGTCACCGAGGAGACCGCGCTCGTCGTCATCGAGCCGATCCAGGGCGAGAACGGCGTCGTCGTACCGCCCGCCGGCTACCTCAAGGCCGCCCGGGAGATCACCCGCGCCACCGGCACCCTCCTCGTCCTCGACGAGGTGCAGACCGGCATCGGGAGGTGCGGCCACTGGTTCGAGCACCAGGCCCACGAGGGCGTCGACCCCGACCTCGTCACCCTCGCGAAGGGCCTCGGCGGCGGCCTGCCGATCGGCGCCGTCGCCGCGTTCGGGCCGGCCGCCGACCTCCTGCAGCCCGGCCAGCACGGCACCACCTTCGGCGGGAACCCCGTCGCCTGCGCCGCCGGCCTCGCCGTCCTCGACACGATCGCCGCCGACGGGCTCCTCGACCGGGTCAAGGCCCGCGGGGAGCGGCTCCGCTCCGGAATCGAGGGCCTCGGCGGCGGCGACGGCCACCCGCTGGTCTCCCATGTCCGTGGCGAGGGCCTTCTCCTGGGTATCGTGCTGACCGGGCCGTACGCACCGCAGGTGCAGCAGGCGGCCCAGGACGCCGGCTTCCTGGTCAACGCGCCCGCCCCCGACGTCGTACGGCTCATGCCCCCGTATGTGCTCACCGAGGCCG
The DNA here is from genome assembly GCF_044769385.1 of Streptomyces sp. NPDC090445. Lineage (NCBI taxonomy): Bacteria > Bacillati > Actinomycetota > Actinomycetes > Kitasatosporales > Streptomycetaceae > Streptomyces > Streptomyces sp. NPDC090445. Next base: position 147,053 of record NZ_JBIVXV010000005.1, read on the forward strand.
AGGCGGACGCGTTCGTCCAGGCACTGCCCGGCATCCTCGACGCAGCCAACGGGGACGGACGAACCGGGGAATGAGACGACGATGAGCCAGGCGCAGGACAACGAGCAGTGGGGGTCCTCCTCCAACGCGGAGCCGGCGGGCGGTCCTTCCGTCCCCCAGACCCGCACCGCCCGCCACCGCCGGATCGTGGACATCCTGAACCGGCAGCCGGTCCGCTCCCAGAGCCAGCTGGCCAAACTGCTCGCGGACGACGGGCTGAGCGTCACCCAGGCGACGCTCTCCCGCGACCTCGACGAGCTGGGCGCGGTGAAGATCCGCAACACCGGCGGCGAGCTGATCTACGCGGTGCCCAGCGAGGGCGGCTTCCGCACCCCGCAGGCCCCGCTCGGCGAGTCGGCGAAGGAGGAGCGCATGCGGCGCCTCTCCGGTGAACTGCTGATCTCGGCGGAGGCCTCCGCGAACCTCGTCGTCCTGCGCACCCCGCCGGGTGCCGCGCAGTTCCTCGCCTCGGCGATCGACCAGGCCGAACTGCACGCCGTCCTCGGCACGATCGCCGGCGACGACACGCTGATGCTCATCAGCCGCGATCCGGCGGGCGGTCAGGCCCTCGCCGACCACATGCTCCGCCTGGCCCAGAAGGAAGGCTGACGGATCCCTGCCCGCGGGACCGCCCGACCCGGTCCCGCGGGTGCCGTCGTCCGCATCGGCCGTCAGTAGCGGGTGATCGCCAGGTCGCCGGACTCCGTGCCGATCGCGATGTGCGGCTTGCGCACGGGATCGGCCCAGCGGAGGATCGCGCGCATCGCCTCCAGCGGGACCGACACGCAACCCGCCGTCGCGCCCTTGCCGTTGACGTGCAGGAAGATGCCCGCCCCGCGGCCGCGGACCGGTTGGTCGTAGTTGTAGGCGATGACCATCCCGTGCGCGTACTGCCGGGCGTACGTCACCAGGTGCTCGGACTCGCCGGCCGCGCAGTCCGCCGGCAGCGGCTCCACCCAGCGGTTGTAGCTGGCCGACGCGATGTCCTGGCACCACCAGGAGTTGCGCGTCACCGGCCGGTAGGTGTACTTCGTCCCGGCCGGGGCCCGGCGGATCCCGAAGGCGTACGGGAGCGCGTACAGGCCGGTCGGGGTGGTGTTCGTGCCCTGGACCCGGGTCGCGCCGTCCGTCAGGCCCTTCGACCCGAACCGCGCCTCCGTGCTGCCCTTCTCGAACCAGTGCCCCGCCAGCCGCTCCCACCACACCACCCGCCCGGTGGTGGAGCCGGGGGCGGCCGCGACGGCGGTGATGAGCTGGCTGCCGCCGCCGGTGTCGGCGAGCCGGTCCGGCAGGGGCGGCTGGCCGTGGGGGAGGAGGGCGGTGACGATCAGCGAGCCGGTGACGAGAGCGGTACGCAGCACATGTCAGACGGTACGGGCAGGAAGGGGCAGCGGCAGCGCAGGCAGGCCGTCGACACTCACCCCGACGTACTCCTTCCGCTCGCAGTACGCGGCGAACTCCTCGTCCGTCTGCCGCCCGAAGTACTCCGCATGGAGCTCGCGCTCGCCCTCGTACCCCATGAAGGGGACGGCGAACCCGCAGGAGTCGGAGACCCGCAGCGCGTGCACGACGATGACCGCCCGCGCGCTCGGACCGTCGACCTCCGCGAACCGCCCGATCAGCTCGCCCCAGCGGGGGTCGTCGCGGAAGACCGCCTCGCCCCGGCCGTGCACCCGCACGATGGTCGGCCGGCCGTCGAACGAGCACCACATCAGGGTGATCCGGCCGTTCTCCCGTACGTGGGCGATGGTCTCGGCGCCGCTGCCGCCGAAGTCGAGGTAGGCGAGCGTCAGTTCGTCGATGACGACGAGGGTCCCCTTGCGGCCCTTGGGGGACAGGTTGACGTGGCCGTCCGCCGCCAGCGGGGCCGTCGCGGTGAAGAAGACCGGCTGTTCCTCGATGAAGGTGCGGAGCCGGCCGTCTATGTGGTCGTAGAGCTTTCCCATGGGGGCATTATTCGGCCTCACCCCCCTTTCGGGGAGCGGGATGTGAGCCGGCAGGACCCGGGTGTGCGCGCCGGACGGAAGACTCGTACGCGCCGAACAGGCGCACGACCCTGCGCAGCAGGGTGGCGAGCTCGGCCCGGTCCGCCTCCCCGGTGAACCGGGCGGGCTGCCGGTGCCGGCCGCGTACGGTCGCCCGCGCCGTCCCGCGCAGTTTCGGTTCCCAGTCCCCGGACAGGGCCACCGCGGCCCGCAGCGCCTCGCTCCCGCCCCGCGCGCGCAGCAGCCGGAAGGCCGCCCGGCGCACGTGCAGGGCCGCCCGCGGGGTGCAGCGGGCGGCCAGCGGGCCGGGGTCGAGCCGGCCGGCCATGGGGAGCAGGGTCAGGCAGGCCTCGCGGGCCACCGACGGGGCCGGGTCGTCCAGCAGCGCGAGCAGCTCCGCGTCGCCGGGAGCGGAGCCGAGCTGCCGCAGCCCGGCCAGCGCGGCGGCGCGCACCCGGCCGACGGGGTGCCCGAGCAGTTCCCGCAGCAGCGGCACGTCCTCGGCGCGGCCGCATTCGGCGAGGCCGGCCACCGCGTACGGGGACGGGCCGGCCGGGTCGGTGACCAGCCGGCGGTAGCGGGCGTGCGGGTCGCCCCCGTCCTGGTCGACGAGCCGGCGCGCGCAGGCCCGTACCAGGGCGGAGCGGTCGGCGAGGTACCGCTCGGCCTCGGCCGCCCGCCCGGCCGCGCGCAGGGCGGTGACCCCGGCCGAGCGCACCGTGGGGACGGGGCCGGCGAGCAGCGCGTCGATCGCCGTGTCGATCGCCGCGTCGGCGGTCGGGGTGCCGGCTCTTGCTGCCGCCAGTGCCTTCAGGGCGGTGTCGGCCCACAGGCGGGCCGTTGCCGGATCCCGTTCGGCGGCGGCGTGCCGGGCGAGGTCCGGCAGGTCCAGCAGGCCGCGGGCGAGGCTGATGCGGGCGGCGAAGCGGCGGGTCGGCAGATCCGCCGCGAGGCGCAGCCCGGCCAGGATCCCGTCCGCCTCCTTGCGGGAAGGCGGGCCCGTGAGCAGGCCGACCTCCCACCACTGCCCGTAGCGCGGCTGCCGGAGCCGCAGGGCGGCCTCGAACAGTTCCACCGCCCAGCCGCCCTGCTCCCGCCCGCCCAGCCGCAGGACCAGCGGGACAGCGGCGGAGACGGTGTACCGGGCATCGGCGGCCAGCGCCCGCACCAGCACCCGGCGGGCCCGCGTACGCACCCGCGGAACCCAGTCGGTGCAGCGGATCACCACGAGGGGCAGCGGCAGCGGGGTGTCCCTCGCGCCGAGCGCCGCCTCCCGCACCCGGCCGTCGGGGTGGCACAGCAGCAGCTCCAGCGGCGTCTCGGCGGCCCGGGCGGGTCGGCGCAGCCGCCCGAAACGCCCGAAACGCGGCCGCGTCGGCCCGCCCGGCGCGGCGGAACCGGGCCTGCCCGGCTCCACTGCGCCCGGCTCCACTGCGCCCGGCCCGCCCGGCCCCGCAGCGCCGGGTCCGCCCACGCCGACCCGGCCGACGCGCGCGCTCCGTACCTGCTCGTCGAAGGCGAGCCAGGCTTCCGGGCCGCCGTGCGGCAGCACCCCGCCGACCGGGACCGTGCCGCCGTCCAGCAGCTGCCGCGCGGCCGTGCGCCCCGCCTCCGCGTCCCGCCGCCGTTTCGTTCCCATGGGCCCTCCCCGGTCCGCCGTGTCCGCCCGCGGCGCTGTGCGCCGATCGATACGGGGAGCGTAGTGGCCGGGGCGCTGCGGGCGCTGTCGATATTTCCGCTGGTCAGGGGCGCACCACACCGGCCGATTGACGAAACATACGGAGCAGTGCATAGTTATGCCCATCGCTGGATTGCACCGTAAGGAGAAACCCGTGACCGAGCGCGTCGTACTCGCCTACTCGGGCGGCCTGGACACCTCCGTCGCCATCGGCTGGATCGCCGAGGAGACGGGCGCCGAGGTCATCGCCGTTGCCGTGGACGTCGGCCAGGGCGGCGAGGACCTGGACGTCATCCGCAAGCGCGCGCTCGCCTGCGGTGCCGTCGAAGCCGAGGTCGCGGACGCCAAGGACGAGTTCGCCGACGAGTACTGCCTCCCGGCGATCAAGGCCAACGCCCTCTACATGGACCGCTACCCGCTGGTCTCGGCGCTCTCCCGGCCCACCATCGTCAAGCACCTGGTCGCCGCCGCGAAGAAGCACAACGCCGGCATCGTCGCCCACGGCTGCACCGGCAAGGGCAACGACCAGGTCCGCTTCGAGGCCGGCATCCAGGCCCTCGGCCCCGACCTGAAGTGCATCGCCCCGGTCCGCGACTACGCGATGACCCGGGACAAGGCCATCGCCTTCTGCGAGGCGAAGAACCTCCCGATCGCGACCACCAAGAAGTCCCCGTACTCCATCGACCAGAACGTCTTCGGGCGCGCCGTCGAGACGGGCTTCCTGGAGGACATCTGGAACGGGCCGATCGAGGACATCTACGAGTACACCTCGAACCCGGCCGTCCCGCGCGAGCCCGACGAGGTCGTCATCTCCTTCAAGGAGGGCGTCCCGGTCGCCATCGACGGCAAGCCCGTCACCGTGCTCCAGGCCATCCAGCAGCTCAACGAGCGGGCCGGCGCCCAGGGCATCGGCCGGATCGACATGGTCGAGGACCGCCTCGTCGGCATCAAGTCCCGCGAGGTGTACGAGGCCCCCGGCGCGATCGCGCTGATCACCGCCCACCAGGAGCTGGAGAACGTCACCGTCGAGCGCGAGCTCGGCCGGTACAAGCGGCAGGTCGAGCAGCGCTGGGGCGAGCTCGTCTACGACGGCCTGTGGTTCTCCCCGCTCAAGCGGGCCCTGGACGGCTTCATCAACGAGGCCAACCAGCACGTCACCGGCGACATCCGGATGACCCTGCACGGCGGCCGCGCCGTCGTCACCGGCCGGAAGTCGGAGGAGTCCCTCTACGACTTCAACCTCGCCACCTACGACACCGGCGACACCTTCGACCAGTCCAAGGCCCAGGGCTTCATCGACATCTTCGCCCTCTCCGCGAAGATCGCCGCGCGCCGTGATCTGGCAGGCGGAGCCTGACGCAGACCTGGGCTGATCCCGGCGCCCGCGGTGCGGGCACCCCTGTGACGGCCGGCCTCCCCGCTCCCTGCGCGGCGGGGAGGCCGTTCCCCACCCGAAGCCATGCAGTGATCGAGGAGCATCAGCAGTGAGCAGCAACAACGGTGACGTCCGGCTCTGGGGCGGCCGGTTCGCCGACGGCCCCGCCGAGGCCCTGGCGAAGCTTTCCGCCTCGGTCCACTTCGACTGGCGCCTCGCCCCGTACGACATCGCCGGCTCCCGCGCCCACGCCCGCGTCCTGCACAAGGCCGGGCTGCTCACCGCCGACGAGCTCGACCGCATGATCGTCGGCCTCGACCGGCTGGAGGCGGACGTCGCCGACGGCTCCTTCACCGGGACCATCGCCGACGAGGACGTGCACACCGCCCTGGAGCGGGGCCTGCTGGAGCGGCTCGGCGCCGAGCTCGGCGGCAAGCTGCGCGCCGGCCGGTCCCGCAACGACCAGGTGGCCACCCTCTTCCGGATGTACCTGCGCGACCACGCCCGGATCATCGGCGGCCTCATCGCCGACCTCCAGGACGCCCTGGTCGGCCTCGCCGAGGCGCACCCGGACACGGCCATGCCCGGCCGCACCCACCTCCAGCACGCCCAGCCGGTGCTCTTCGCGCACCACGTGCTCGCCCACGTCCAGTCGCTGTCCCGGGACGCCGAGCGGCTGCGCCAGTGGGACACCCGGACCGCGGTCTCCCCGTACGGATCGGGCGCCCTCGCGGGCTCCTCGCTCGGCCTGGACCCGGAGGCGGTCGCCGCCGACCTCGGCTTCGAGCGCGGCTCGGCCGGCAACTCGATCGACGGCACGGCCTCCCGCGACTTCGTCGCCGAGTTCGCCTTCATCACCGCCATGATCGGGATCAACCTGTCCCGGATCGCGGAGGAGGTCATCATCTGGAACACGAAGGAGTTCTCCTTCGTGACCCTGCACGACGCCTTCTCCACCGGCTCGTCGATCATGCCGCAGAAGAAGAACCCGGACATCGCCGAGCTGGCCCGCGGCAAGTCCGGTCGGCTGATCGGCAACCTGGCGGGCCTGCTCGCCACCCTCAAGGCCCTCCCGCTCGCCTACAACCGGGACCTGCAGGAGGACAAGGAGCCGGTCTTCGACTCCTGCGACACCCTGGAGGTCCTGCTCCCCGCCTTCACCGGCATGATGGCCACCCTCACGGTCAACCGGGAGCGCATGGAGGAGCTGGCGCCGGCCGGCTTCTCCCTCGCCACGGACATCGCGGAGTGGCTGGTCAAGCAGGGCGTGCCGTTCCGGGTGGCGCACGAGGTCGCCGGCGGGTGCGTCAAGGAGTGCGAGGGGCTCGGCATCGAGCTCGACGAGCTCACCGACGACCAGTTCGCGAAGATCTCCGAACACCTCACCCCGGAGGTCCGCACCGTCCTCAACGTCCCCGGCGCGCTCGCCTCGCGCAGCGGCCGCGGCGGCACGGCCCCTTCGGCGGTGGCGCTGCAGCTCACCGAGCTGAAGGCCGACCTGGTGATCCAGCACGCCTGGGCCGTGCACAAGCAGTAGCCCGGCCCGCCGGCGGCGGCCCCGCGCCGCCGCCCCCGTACGCCCGCGGCCCTGCGGCCCGCACCCCCGTACGCCCTCAACGGGCCCGGGGCATGTACGTCCGCACGCCGCGGCACGCCCGGAGGGGCGGCCGGAGCACCTGTGCTCCGGCCGCCCCTCCGCCGCGTCCGCGTCCCCTTGCGCCCGAGGCCTCCGCGGGCGCGGGCCCGCGGAGGCCTCGGCTCAGTCGAGCGGGTGGTCCGGCTCGTAGTTGGTCAGGACGCAGCCCTCGACCTGCGACTTCTCCAGCCGGTACCCGGACGGGGCGGAGAAGCCGGGCATGCAGTTCAGGTACAGGAACTGCAGCTGGTAGAGGCCGAACCGGGAGGACGGGCTGTTGGTCTCGACCGCGATGTTCTCGCCGACGAGCAGCAGGCTCCCGGTCGCCTTCAGCTTGCCGTCGTCCTTCAGGTCGGCCTGCTGAGCGGCCTTGGCCTTGGTCTGGAGCTTCTTCATGTCCCCGACGGTGTCGAGCCAGCTCAGGTCGTGGGCGCGCCGCTCGCCGGCCGGCTGCCCGCACAGGGCGCGGCCCGTCACGCCCCACTCCAGGGCGTTGCCCTTGATCACGGGCTGGTAGTCGATCGACTCGATCGCCACGGCCTCGGGGTCCGTGGAGAAGTTCTTCGGGCAGTCCAGGCTGTTGCCGACGAGCTTGCGCAGCTCGGCGATGCTGCCCGCGCGCGGGAGGCCGAGGCTGCCGTTCTTCGGCTGGCCGAGCTTCTCCTCGCCGGACGGGTTCTGCGGGGTCTCGAAGTTCGGGCTGCCCGAGCCGTCCTCGGCGGAGACGAAGTCCGTGAGGCCGCAGCCCTCCACGAGGGGCTTCTCGCGCTTGTACCCCTCCGGCACCTGGCCGCCCGGGTTGCAGACCAGGACGCGCAGGTCGGAGCGGACCAGCTTCATGGCCGTCGTGGCCGTTGTCGGGAATGCGACGAAGCCCTTGCCGATCAGTACCCGGCTCTCGTGGCCGTAGCCGGCGTCGCCCCCCTTGAGCCGGTCCATGACGTACTGCTTGTAGCCCTCCTGGAACGCCTTCGTGTCCTTGGGGACGGCGATGACGATGTCGCTCTTCTCGGCCGTGGTGCTGCAGACGCCGATCTCCGTTACCGACCACTGCCCGGCCTTGGGGAAGTCGCCGCGCGGCATTCTCGGGTCGTCGGCCTTCGAGCTCAGGTTCTCGCACCCGGCCCACTCGCGCAGGTACTGCTGCGCCCTGACGAGCGGGCCTTCGGTGGCCGCGTCCCCGGCCGCGCCCGAGGAGGCGGAGGAGGCGGAGGAGCCGGAGGGGGCGGGTTCGCCCGGTGGGGCCGCCTGGCCGCCTCCCTTGCACGCGGAGAGGGCGGCGAGGCAGGTGAGGGCGGCGGTCGTGGCGAGGATCCGCTGGATGCGCATGGGTCGCTTTCGTCGGGCGGCAGGTCGCAGGGGGTGGCATGGGCATGCTAGGTAGGCCGGTGAACATGATCAAAGCCGCCGCGCCGTCACGCCGCCCAGTCGGCGAGCCTCTCGAAGTCCGGCCGGATCAGCCCGATCCGCTCGTCGATCCGCATCAACAGGGCCCGGAAGGGGTGGCGTTGGCCGACATATGCGCGGTCCATCCGTTGATCTTGCGTGGGTATCCCCGGCTTCAGTCGGGGAGGGAAACGCATCCTTGACCCGGAGGCGCGAAGCACCGGAGTTCGCTGGGCCTTCGGGGTAGCAGTCAGACGGGCCGCTTCTGGCCCTCGATGTACTGGCGGATCACGGTGAGCGGTGCACCGCCGCACGAGCCTGCGAAGTAGGAGCGGGACCAGAACACCGAGCCCATGCCGACCCGGTTGATCCGGCCGGTGTACTCGGCCCGCAGCCTCCGGGAGCTGACGCCCTTGAGCGAGTTGATCAGCTTCGACAGGGCCACCTTCGGCGGGTAGTGCACGAGCAGGTGCACGTGGTCGGCCTCGCCGTTGAACTCGCGCAGCTCCGTCTCGAAGTCGGCGCACACGGCCCGCATGATCTCTTCGCAGCGCTTGAGCATGTCGTCATCGAAGATGCCGCGCCGGTACTTGGTGACGAACACCAAGTGGGCGTGGAGGTTGTAGGCGACGTGGCGGCCGGTGCGGACATCGGGGTTTGGTTCCCAGCGTGGTGACATACCCCAACCGTAGTATGATCACCGAGCCGACCGGGAAGGGGGTGGGCCGGATGATCCGTGCGTACAAGTTCCTCATGCGGCCCACAGTGGGCCAGCAGGCCGCGCTCGGCGAGATGATGCGTGATCACTGCTCGCTCTACAACGGGGCGTTGCAGGAGCGCCGTGACGCCTACCGGCACGTCTCGAAGACGAGCATCACGTACGGACAGCAGTCCGCCCAGCTCAAGGACATCCGGGCGTTCGACCCGGAGCGTCAGGGCCGGTGGTCGTTCTCGTCGCAGCAGGCCACGCTTCGTCGTCTCGACAAGGCGTTCGCCGCGTTCTTCCGCCGGATCAAGGTCGCAGACAAGCCCGGGTACCCGCGTTTCCACGGGGCCGGCCGGTTCGACACGGTCGACTTCCCCAAGGACGGAGACGGCTGCCGCTGGGACTCCACCCCGCACGACCCCGTAACCCGCGTCCGCCTGCAAGGTGTCGGGCATGTCCGCGTGCACCGGCACCGACGGGTGGTCGGCAGGATCAAGACCGTGTCGGTCAAGCGTGAGGGCAAGCGCTGGTACGTGATGCTGACCGCCGAGCAGGCCGAGCCCGATCCGCTCCCCGTGACCGGCAGCGTGGTCGGCATCGACATGGGCATAGCCTCCTTCCTCACCACCTCGGGCGGTGAGCGCGTCGCCAACCCCCGCCACGGCCGCCGCGCCGCCGCTAAGCTCGAAGCAGCACAGCAGGCCCTCAGCCGGTGCAAGCGCGGCTCGAAGCGACGTCGCAAGGCCGTCACCAAGGTCGCCAACCTGCACCGCAAGGTGCGCCGCCAGCGCCTGGACCACGCGCACAAGACCGCGCTGGTCCTGGTCCGCGAGCACGATTTCATCGCGCACGAGGACCTCAAGATCCGCAACATGAGCAAGGCCCCCGCCCCCAAGCCCGACCCCGAAACTCCAGGCAGCTTCCTGCCCAACGGGGCCGCCGCGAAGGCCGGGCTCAACCGCTCGATCGCTGACGCCGGATGGGGGGTGTTCCTCCAGATCCTCACCGCCAAGGCTGAAAGCGCCGGACGGGAAGTGATGGCCGTGGACCCCCGCAACACCTCCCGGCGGTGCCCCGAATGCGGGAACACCGCCAAGGAGAACCGGCCCACCCAGGAGAAGTTCCACTGCGTCTCGTGCGACCACCAGGAGCACGCCGACACGGTGGGCGCGATCAACGTTCTACGGGCCGGGCTGGTCCGTCGCGACGCCAACCCGGCATAGCGAGAAGCCCCCGCGTTCACACGGGGGAGGAGTCACGTCCGTGATGTCGTCGTCGATCCAGGCGAACTCGCGCCCGCACGCGTACTCCAGGACGTACTGCGTCTTCCAGAAGGTTCCGCGCGGCGCCCGCCCGTGCATCTGCGGCCAGTCGATGTACGGCAGCCGCGGCAGGCCGAGGGGCGGGCCTATCCAGTCGTTCGCCTCGTCCTTCCAGGTCGTCGCCCAGACCAGCTCGTAGGCGTCCGCCAAGGCGAGCAGCTCCGCGCCGTGGCTGGGGTTCAGCCACACGCGCAGCGGCTTCCTGCTCTCGGCCTCAATCCAGCCCTTCGGCCGCATCCGGTGGGTGGCGTACCCCGCGGGGCGGCGCTGGGCCTGTGCCGCGTACGGGTTCAGCGGGCTTATGCGGGCATGAGACGTGTCCGACCGATTCTCACGGGCGCAGGGGTGGTGGCCTCCGGCTCGCAGCGGATGAGTGTCCGCTAATGGGCTGGAGGGCGTGTGGCGTGGCCCGGCACAATGACGGGATGATCGGCAACCGGATCACATACCGTAAGGCGGACGGCGTCCGTATACCTGGAACCTGGCGTCACGCCTTCATTCGCAACGGTGGGACGTTCTTTCTCACCGATCTCGTCATTTACGCCGACGGGCTCATCGACTGCTGGGGCCTGGTCACCATCGATGAGTTCGAGCAGAAGCTTTGCTCCGGTTGGGTGGCCACCGACCTCCCGGAGGGCGGCGAGGCATCAGCCCACGACCTGGCCGCGTGGAGGTTCAGCGAGCCTCGTACGTGGTTCACCCCGGAGCTGCTGCTCGCCGAGGTACGGGACACCATCGACAAGTTGAACGGCCGCCCCGATTCGACCGGCCGGTGCCTGGACGCTGTCGGCATGTTCCTCGCTGACCGGACCGAGGAGAACCGTGCCGCCGCACACGCCGCCTATCTCGCCATCCCCGCGACGCGGCGCCGCTACGCGCTCGGCGACATGGACCGTAAGGACTGGCCCCTCCGAGTGCTGGTGGCCGGGCCGGGCGGCGTGCCGGAAAACTGGTCCGGCGAGCCCGTCTCACAGGAGACGTACGACGAAGCCGTCAACTACTTCGAAGAGCGCGCCCGGCTGATCGCCGAACGGCCCTCCCGGGTTCCTGCGGACGGGCCTGCGACTCCGCACGCCGCGGCGGTTCATCTGTACCACTCGTACCCGCGGCAGCGCGTCGATGACCCAGGCAAGGTGGGTCTGCGCAGCGACTACCCTGCGTCCATCGACATCGGCGGGACGACCTACTCGTCCGTTGCCCACGCCTATTGGGCCTTGTCGGTCGACGGCTGCATGGCACAAGCCGCCATCGCAGCGGCGGATACCTCGTACGCCGCCCGTAAGCTGGCCGCCGACGCCAATCAGCGCGCGGGTTGGGAACACGCCCGCAGCGCCGTCATGATCAAGCTCCTACGTGCCAAGTACGCCCAGCACCCAGACCTGGCAGAGATCCTTCTGGCAACCGACGACGCCACCCTCATCTACGACGATGCCGACTCTTCCTTCTGGGGTGACAACGCCGGCCGCGGCCGCAACTGGGCCGGCCGTCTGCTCGAACTCGTCCGCTCCGAACTGCAGGCGCAGCGCGCCGGAATCGTGTAGCGGATCTGGCCTCGGTTCTTCTGTAGAGGGAGCTGTCGGGCAGCATGGGGCGGTGAACTCGAATCCCCCGGTACCTCGCGAGGTGAAGGTCATCGATACGGTCTCGCTGCTCAGGCTGGAGGAGCGGGCACGTAACCTCGGCCTCAACCAGCGGTTGGACCCCGCGTGGGTGACGGTCAATGCGGCGCCCAGTGGTAACCACTACCTATGGCCGGCGCTGTGGAACAGCTTGGCTCATCGCCCAGCCATTCCGCGTCAGCTGCGGTGCGAGCTGTTGATCACGATGCGTGAGGGAGGTCATGTGATCAGCCTGTTGGACGTGCTTCCCGCCGACTTCAGTCCGTTGCCGAGGGTGACTTCGCGAGAGGAAGGCATGCGGATCAGTCGACTCTTGGACCGTGTTCCTTCGGTGAGGGAATGGCTCCTGAGCGAAGGTGAAGGCTCGTCAGGCCGCCTGTGACAGGCGGCGTCGGGGGAACGCGGGCTCCCACTGGTCGCGGATGTGGGCGGAGGTTCGGCGGAGTGTGGTTGCCCAGCCCAGAAAGGGCGAGCCGTCGGACTGGACGGCGGGGAGGGCGCTTCCGCCGCCGGGCCCGACGAGGCGGAGCCGTTCAGCTGGAGTCAGCACGTGCCAGCGGCGGTAGGTGCCGTTGAGATAGGCGCTCTCATATGTGGGACAGCAACCGCGAGCACGTCTTCCCTCACGCCCCATCGGTGATCCTCTGGATTGGCCTGGTAGCCGTTCAGCGTGCGGACCCCTCCGACGAGCTGAGCTCCGGTGCCTGGCCGATACCCATGTGGAGGGCGCGGCTGTTGCATGCCCACTGGACCCAGTGGGGGAGAAACTCTGTGTGTGGGCCGGTCAGACCCCGAACCGCGGCGAACTCCGTCGCCCCCACGGCCTCTGCCCAGCCGGCCCCGACGAGTCGGGTCTCCGCTTCCAGTAGCTGGACGTTCAGTGCCCAGCTCAGCAGGTTCCCGTGGTCCTCACGAATGCCTGCCAGGCCGCGCGGGTACGGCCCGCAGGCCGCGACCAGTCGGCCGAGCTCCCGCATCCGGTGGTAGCCGTAGCCCAGCCGACGCACGCGCAGGCCCTGCGCTGGTGCCGTCGTGCTTGTCAGATCGCCGAGCTCGGCGATGAGTAGCGTCCGGGTCGGCCCGACAACTGCGAAGCCGGCGGCCAGCAATGGCTCGTCCATGGGCATCGGGTCGTGACTGTAAGCCCGCCACTCGGCCGGTTCGCACCGGGCGGCGAAGGCCTCTTGCTGCCGACGGATCAGCCTGGTGACTTCTGTCCGGTCGGTTTCCTTGCCCAAGGGGGAGTGCCGAACAGTGCCGTGCGTGGCGTAGTGGGTGCGGACCACCAGCCCGTCCCGCTCGACCACGGAGCCCATCGGTGCCTGTTCCGTAACATGTCCCCGTACCTGCTCGTCGTACGCCGGCAGCAGCGCGTCCACCCCATCAATCAAGTCTTTGGCCGGGTGAACCTCTGTCCACGGCCGTGGCGATTATCGGGACGATCACCGACGTCGGCCACTGATCAATGGCTGTCCAGCAGTGTGAGACACGCGTGCCCGCCAGGGCATGGCTAGCGCGGGGTCGGGTTGGCTAGCGAGACAACGAGACAAAAGGAAACCGCAGAGACAAGCGGGCCGTCCACGTCGATCAGGAGCAGGGGCTTCGTCGTCATCGGTGCAGTCTTCCGTTCCCGGTGCCCGAGGGCACCGCAATAAAGAATGAGACGTCAACGTCTCATTTGGTGTACTGTTGTCTCATGGCCATGGATCGTGACCAGGTGCTCCGCGACGCCGCAGCCCTGCTCTCCCGCAAATCGACCGCCACGATGGACGAGGTCGCCCGCGCCGCCGGAATCGGCCGCGCGACCCTCCACCGGCACTTCGCCGGGCGCGACGCCCTCGTGCGGGCCCTGGAGGAATTCGGCATCCGCGAGTTCGAGGACGCCTTCGACCGGGCGCGCCTCGACGAGGGCACCGCCGTGGAGGCGCTGCGCCGGCTCGTCGCGGAAAGCGAGTCCAACGCCCAGCTGCTGGCCTTCCTCGTCACCGAGAACCAGCTGTTCGAAGGCGACCAGGTCAACGAGGGATGGGCCCGGCTCGACGCCCGCGTCAGCGCGCTGTTCCGGCGCGGCCAGGCGGAGGGCGACATCCGGATCGACCTGAGCCCCGCCTGGCTCACCGAGGCCCTCTACGGCCTCATCGGCACCTGCGCCTGGGCCGTCATGGACGGCCGGGTGGCCGCCAAGGACTTCCAACACATGATCATCGAGCTTTTGCTCGGTGGTGCGCAACGGAGTGATAGGAAATGACCGCAACCGAGCAGCTGAAGCCCCGGACGGGGGCGGAGACGGGCGGGAGCGGCAGCCGCGGGCGCTGGCTCGCGCTGGCCGTGCTGGTGCTGGCCGTCCTCCTCGTCGCCGTCGACGCCACCGTCCTCGGCCTCGCCACCCCGTCCCTCTCCGAGGACCTCAAGCCGTCCGGCACGCAGCTGCTCTGGATCGGCGACATCTACTCCTTCGTCATCGCCGGCCTGCTCGTCTCCATGGGCTCCCTCGGCGACCGCATCGGCCGCAAGAAGCTCCTGCTGGCCGGCGCGACCGCATTCGGCGCCGTCTCCGTGCTCACCGCCTACGCCACCAGCCCCGAGACGATGATCGTGGCCCGGGCCCTGCTCGGCGTGGCCGGCGCGACCCTCATGCCCTCCACCCTCGCGCTGATCCGGAACATCTTCACCGACCCGCGCGAGCGCAGCCTCGCCATCGGCATCTGGGGCGCCACCGCCTCCGCGGGCGCGGCCGTCGGCCCCGTCGTCGGCGGAGCGCTCCTCCAGCACTTCCACTGGGGCTCGGTCTTCCTCATCAACCTGCCCGTGATGATCGTCCTGGTCCTCGTCGGCATCAAGCTGCTGCCCGAGTCCAAGAACCCGGTCGCCGGACCCTGGGACCTGATCAGCGTCGCCCTCTCCCTCGTCGGTGTCATCGGTGTCGTCTACGCCGTCAAGGAAGCCGCCACCCACGGCCCGACCTGGGACGCCGGCCTCGCCACCGTGATCGGCGCGGCCGCCCTGTACGCCTTCGTGCGCCGCCAGTTCACGCTCGCCGCGCCGCTGCTCGACATGCGGCTCTTCAAGGACCGCGGGTTCTCCGGGGCCGTGGTCGCCGACCTCCTCACCGTCTTCGGCCTCTCCGGCCTGCTGTTCTTCCTCTCCCAGTTCCTCCAGCTCGTCCAGGGCCGCGAGCCGCTGGAGGCCGGCCTCGCCGAACTGCCCGCCGCCATCGGCGCGGTGGTCACCGGCCTGATCGCCGGCCGGTGGGCCCGCCGGTTCTCCGTCCGGTCCGTCGTGGCCGGCGGCCTCGGGGCGATAGGCCTGGCCCTCGGCGTGCTCACCCTGGTCCGGCAGGACAGCGGCTACCCGCTGCTCGGCGCGTCCCTGCTCATCGTCGGCCTCGGTGCGGGCTTCTCCTTCACCGTCACCGCCGACGTGATCCTCTCCAGCGTCCCCAAGGAGCAGGCCGGCGCCGCCTCGGCCGTCTCCGAGACCGCGTACGAGCTGGGCGCCGCCCTCGGCATCGCCCTCCTCGGCTCCATCGTCACCGGCGTCTACCAGGGCTTCACCGCCCCCGCCGCGGTCCCCGCGCCGCTCGCCGAGGCCGCGCACGAATCCCTCGGCGGCGCCGTCGAAGCCGCCGGCGCCCTGGACCCGCAGACCGGGCACACGCTGCTGGACGCCGCGCAGGGGGCCTTCGTGGACGGCCTGCACTACGCCTCCGGCGTCAGCGCCCTCGTCCTGCTGGCCACCGCCGTGGCCGCCTGGTTCCTGCTCAAGGGGCAGAAGCTCCAGGAAGGCGTCGCCGCCCACCACTGATGTTCACCCCAAAGGGTGGTGTCGCGCACGAAGTTGACACCCTGTCGGCGTGCGCGCCACCATCCTCGCGATGGAGATCAACGACCTGACCCCCGCCGAGCGCCGCGTCCGTGAGGCGTTCCCGCGCGGCGTGGGCGTCGACTTCCGGGAGCACCCCGACGAGGACGCCGCCGACGGCGCGGCCTGGGGCCCCGAGCGGACGATCCGCGCCGAGGTGCTCACCGCCCTCCTGCTGAGCGGGAGCGCCGCGGAGGGCCTGGTCGCCGGCCTCAAGGTCGAAGGCGCCCGGATCACCGGCAGGATCGACTGGAGGTACGCGACCATCGAGCACGGCGTCCGGCTCCGCTCCTGCTGGTTCGAACGCGCCCCCGTCATGTACGGGGCCCAGCTGCGCGCCCTCGTCCTCTCCGACTCCGTGCTGCCCGGCCTGACCGCCTCCAACCTCCGCGTGGACCTCGTCCTGCGGCTCTCTTGCTGCCGCATCGGCGGCCCCGTCCGCCTCCAGGGCGCGCGGATATCCGGCGGCCTCTTCCTCCAGCAGGCCGTGATCGGCGCCCCTGACGCGGAGGAAGCGGCCGACGAGCCCCCGCTCCAGCTCAACCACGCCGACATCGGCACCGACGTCATCGCCATGGGCCTCACCGTCCACGGCCAGACCCGCATCAACGGCGCCACCGTCGGCGGCCAGGTCCAGCTCGACGGCGCCCGCCTCGACGCCCCCGGCGGCATCGCCCTGCACGCGGAGACCCTCACCGTCGGCACCGACCTGCGTGCCCACCGCCTCGACGCCCGCGGCATGGTCAACCTGACCGGATCCCGCATCCCCGGCCAGGCCTACTTCGCCCGGGCCCGCTTCCACGCCCCCGGCGAGACCGCCCTGCGCGCCTCCAGCTGCACCATCGGCGAGCTGTGGCTGAACCGCTGCGAGCCGGTGCGGGGCGCGGTGAACCTGCGCCGCTCCACCCTCGACCTGCTGTACGTCGAACCCGGGACCTGGCCCGACCGGATCCGCATCGCCGGCCTGACCTACCGCACCCTCTCCCCGCACCTGCCCCCCGAGGAGCGGCTGCCTGCCTTGGAGCGGGAGGAGTTCGGGTACCTGCCGTACTCCTACGAGCAGCTCGCCGCGGCCTACCGCACCGCCGGCGACGAGGCCGCCGCCCGGACCGTGCAGCTCGCCAAGCTGCGGCGGCACCGGCGCACCCTGCCCCGGCACACCCGCCTGTGGGGGCTGCTCCAGGACGCCACCGTCGGCTACGGGTTCCGGCCGCTGCGCGCGGCGGGCTGGCTGCTGGCCCTGCTGCTGACGGGCTCGGTCGCGTACGGGCTGCGGCCGCCCCCGCCGCTGAAGGCGGGGGAGGCGCCGGAGTTCAACCCGGTCTTCTACACCCTCGACCTGCTGCTGCCGATCATCGGCTTCGGCCAGGAGCAGGCCTTCGCGCCCCGCGGCTGGGGCCAGTGGCTGTCGTACCTGCTGATCGTGACCGGCTGGATCCTCGCCACGACGACCGCGGCGGGTGTCAGCCGGTCACTGCAGCGGCAGTAGGGCCCGAGGGGTCAGGCTGCCTTCGCCCTCGTGGTCAGGCGGCCTTCGCCTTCGTGGCGTACATGTCCACGTACTCCTGCCCCGACAGCCGCATGACCTCGGCCATCACCGAGTCGGTGACGGCGCGCAGCACGTAGCGGTCGCGGTCCATGCCCTCGTAGCGGGAGAACTCCATCGGCGCGCCGAAGCGGATGGTGACCCGGCCCGGGCGGGGCATGCCCTTGCCGCCGGGCTGCAGCTTGTCCGTGCCGACGATGGCGAACGGGACCACGGGGGCGCCCGTCATCAGGGTCAGGCGGGCGATGCCGGTGCGGCCGCGGTAGAGGCGGCCGTCGGGGGAGCGGGTGCCCTCCGGGTAGATGCCGAAGACCTTGCCCTCCTCCAGGATCCGGCGCCCGGTCATGAGGGCGGCGACGCCGCCGTTGGCGCCGTCCCGGTCCACCGGGATCATGCCGGAGCCGGTGAAGAACCACGCCATGGCGCGGCCCTTGATGCCCTTGCCGGTGACGTACTCGTCCTTGCCGATGAAGTGGACCGTGCGGTCGCACACCAGCGGCAGGATCATGGAGTCGATGAAGGTGAGGTGGTTGCCCGCCAGGATCACCGGGCCGGAGCCGGGGATGTTCTCGATGCCCTCCACACGGGTGCGGAACATCATGCGCATGACCGGTCCGACGGTGGCCTTGATGAGCGCGGTACGGAACAACGTGAGCCCTCCGGCATCGAGAAGCGGCTTCGCACGACACGGCGGCCGTGCGTGCAGGTGAGGACGATACTCGTGGGTCAGGTGCGCTCGCACATCGGGTTCACGAGGTTGAAACATCGTGTTGACACACGTTTGCGCCAAGTTCGGCCTGTACCCCCCTGCCCGCCACCGGCAGCTGCCTACCATCGGCAGGCCGATCCGGACCCGCCGGACCCGCCGGACCACGCCGGGCCGCGGGCCCTTCAGACGACGGGAGTGGCACTGATGACGCAGGGTGGGGCAGCACGGCGTACGGTCCTGGGGGCGGCCGTCCTGGCGGCGGGCGCCGGCATGGCCGGGCTCGGGGCCGGATCCGCGCAGGCGGCGGAGCCCGCCGGGCCGCCGGCCGGATCCGCGGAGGCGGCGGGGGCCGGGGAGACGGCGGGGGCCGCCGAGGCGCGCCACGGCGGCGGGTACAAGGACCTGCCCGTCCCGCTCGTCATCGGGCACCGCGGCGCCAGCGGCTACCGGCCCGAGCACACCCTCGGCTCGTACGCACTCGCCCTCGACCTGGGCGCCGACGTCGTCGAGCAGGACCTCGTGCCCACCCGGGACGGACACCTGGTGTGCCGCCACGAGAACGAGATCGGCGGCACCACGGACGTCGCCGACCACCCGGAGTTCGCCTCCCGGCGCACCACCAAGACCGTCGACGGGGTCGCGGTCACCGGATGGTTCACCGAGGACTTCACCCTCGCCGAGCTGAAGACCCTCCGCGCCAAGGAGCGCATCCCCGCCCTGCGCCAGCGGAACACCCTCTACGACGGCCGCTGGGAGGTGCCGACCTTCGAGGAGGTGCTCCGCTGGGCCGACCGGGAGGGCAAGCGGCGCGGCAGGCGGGTCTGGCTGCACGTCGAGACCAAGCACCCCAGCCACTTCCGCTCCCTCGGCCTCGGCCTGGAGGAGCCCCTCGCCCGGCTGCTGCGCCGCCACGGCCGCGACGGCCGGAACGCCCCCGTCTTCCTGCAGTCCTTCGAGCCCTCCAGCATCCAGCGCCTCGCCCGGCTGGTGGCGGCGCCGCGCGTGGTCCTGCTCGGGGCCGCGAACACCCGCCCCTGGGACTTCGAACAGGCCAAGGACCCGCGTACGGTCGCGGACCTCGTCACGCCCGGGGGACTGAAGTGGATCGCCGGATTCGCCCAGGGCATCGGCCCCACCCTGGACCTGATCGTGCCGCGCGACACGGCCGGCCGGCTCGGCACCCCGACCACCCTGGTCAGGGACGCCCACGCGCAGGGCCTCGTGCTGCACCCCTACACCGCGCGCAACGAGAACAACTTCCTGCCCGCCGAGTACCGCAAGGGCACCGACCCGGCCGCGTACGGCGACGCCTTCGGCGCCTTCCGGACGTACTTCGAGCAGGGCATCGACGGCATCTTCACCGACAACCCGGACACCGGGCTGCTCGCGGCGGAGGCCTTCCGCCCCGGCCGCGGACGCTAGTGCTCTCAGTGCTCTGACCGCAGGCGTCAACCGATAACCGGAACGCCGCCTTCGGGTGAGCTGTGCCGGGCGGGGAAACCGCCCGGCACGGCCCGCGCGTCCCGCCCGGCATGGACCTGCAGAAGGACGCCGACCTCCTGAACAGCCTGGGCCCGCTGCTCTCCGCCGAGGCGGCCGCGGAGGCCCCCGGCGCCGGTGTGGACGCCGCCGACCTGGAACAAGCCGTCTGGGTCAGGCTGCTCGAACACGGCCCCGCCCCCGCCGAGCCGGCCCGCTGGCTGCGCCGGGCCGTGCGCGCCGAAGCCCGCCTCGCCCGGCGCCGCGCCCGCCGTGAGATCCCGTACGGGCACCGCCACCACGTCGCGGACGGCTGCCGCCCGGGAAACGCCGGCGCCGCCCCCGAAGAGGCCCTGCTGCACCGGGAGGACGGGCGGGCCCTCCGATCGGCGGTCGCCCGATTGCCCGGACGCTGTCCCGAGCTCATGCAGGCACTTCTCTCGCCCAGAGACTTGACCTACCGTGAAATCGCAGGGGAGTTGGGTATCTCACAAGGAAGTTTAGGGCCAGTTCGTTCCCGCTGCCTGGGATGTCTGCGCAGAATGCTCGCGTCGGAGGTTGCGGCTCCTCACCTTCGGGGAAGGGAGCGGTAGACCAACGGGCTACCAGGTGAGCAGGAGGCGTGCGCAAATGGGCATGAGCGTGACGATTTCGGCGGCGGTCGACGAGGACGGCGAGCAGATCCTCAAACTCCAGTACCTGGCCTTCCAGCGCGAGGCCGAGCTGTACGGCAATTACCGCATCCAGCCGCTCACCCAGACCCTGGACTCCCTCAAGGCGGAGCTCGCGTCCGACACCGTGCTCGTCGCCCGGCTCGGCGACGAGGTGGTCGGCTCCGTGCGCGGCAGCGTCGACGCCGAGGGCACCGGCCGGATCGCCAAGCTCTGCGTGCACCCGCGGATGCAGGGCCACGGCCTCGGCGCCCGCCTGCTGCGCGCCGTCGAGGAGGCCCTCGCGGCCCACGGGGGAGCCCCCGCCCGCTTCCGCCTGCACACCGGCCACAAGAGCGAGTCCAACCTGCGCCTCTACCGCAACGCCGGCTACGTACAGGTCGGCGGACGCACCGCCGGCGACGGCGTGAAGCTGCTGGTCCTGGAGAAGGAGGCGGGCGCCGCCGACTTCGCGGTCAGCGCCTGACGCGCAGCCAGAGCATCCCGGTGACCGGCAGGATCACCGGGATGAACAGGTAGCCCATCCCGAACTGCGACCACACGGTGGAGTCGGGGAAGGCCTCGGGGCGCACCAGCGTCCACGTCCCCACGATCAGTACGCCGGCGAGCTCGGCGGCGCAGCACAGCCGCGCCGCCCTGCGGGCGGCCTCTCCGCCGCGCACCAGCGAGTACGTGATGAAGCAGTAGACCAGCGCGGCCAGGCCGGTCAGCGCGTACGGCAGCGGCGCCCGGTCGAACTCGGTGGAGATCTGGTAGACGGACCGCGAGACCGCGCCGACCGTGATCACGCCGTACACCCAGACCAGCAGCAGCCCGGGCCCGGAGACCAGCCGCTCGCGCGGCGCGGGGGCGGCCCCTTCGGCCGGCCCGGTGGTCATGTCGGTGTCAGGCACCGGGGGTCCCCCAGATGTCGTAGAGCCGCACTTCGAGCACGGCGAGGACGACCGCGCCGGCGGCCACCGTCACCGAACCCCACTTGGTCCGCTCGGTCAGCGAGAGCAGCCCGGCCGCCGGGACCGCGGCGAAGGCGCCCAGCAGATAGGCCACGAAGATCACCGAGCCCTCGTCGGGCTTCCCGCCCCGGGCCAGCACGACCACGCCGACCACCAGCTGGGCCAGCGCCAGCAGGCTCACCACGCCCATGCCGATGAAGTGCCAGTCCTTGGTCGGCTGGTCCCGCAGCGCGGCGAAGCCGCACCAGGCGGCGAGGGCGAGGGCGGTCGCGCCGAGGGCGACCGTCAGGGCGTCGAGCATGCAGGGAGCGTATTACGGGCCGCCCGGACCGCTTCGCCCGGCCCCGTGCCCGCCCCTGCACCCCGCCTCGTGCCCGCCCCTGCACCCCGCCTCGTGCCCGCCCCTGTGCCCGGCCTCGCGCTCGCTCTCGGGCCCGGCCCCGTGTCCGCCTTTCGCCCGGCGAGCGGCCGCCCGGAGCCCGGCAGTGGTCTTGACCACAGGGCGGCCCTGCACCGAGCCCGGAGCGGACCCGCCCCGCGACCCGGCCGGCCAGGTGTCCGTGCAGGTCAGCGGCGTCGTACCGGCCCCTCGGGCGGGTTGGGGGCGGACCGGTGATGTCCGGTATGTGGCCGAAGTTTGTCCGCTATCCGGACGGTTTTGATCGCGCAAGGGGCATCTCTGCTTTACTGGGGCCCATGACCACGACGAGCAGCCGCACCCTTGCGACCGAGGCGACGATGACGCCCGGTGCTCGTTGTATGTGTCGAATGTGCGCCTTCTGAGGGCCCCTCTCCTCCCGTCTCGCGCCCCGAAGCGAGACCGGCCGAGCCCGTCCGGCCCGCCGCCGCATCCCGGCGGCAGGAACCGGAACGGATCGCTCCCGCCCCGCGCATGCGTGGAAACCGCCGAAACATTCCGGTTCGACCCGTATCGCGCCCCCAGATGTTTGCCCCGTGCCCGGCCGCCACCAGGCTGCGCCGCGCACTCGACAGCGACGGAATTCCTGTGATCACCACATCGGGCCTCACCAAGGTCTACCAGTCCCGCGGCCGCGAGGTCACCGCCCTGGACGGCGTCGACCTCCACGTCCGCGAGGGCGAGGTCTTCGGAGTCATCGGCCAGAGCGGCGCCGGCAAGTCCTCCCTCATCCGGTGCGTCAACCTGCTGGAACGCCCCACCTCCGGCACCGTGACCGTCGACGGCGTCGACCTCACCGCCCTGGCCGGGCGCGGCCGCCGCGCCGGCCGCGAGCTCCGCGAGGCCCGCAGCCGCATCGGCATGGTCTTCCAGCACTTCAACCTGCTGTCCTCGCGCACCGTCCAGGCCAATATCGAGCTCCCGCTGGAGATCCTCGGCGTCCCCGGCCGCGAACGCTCCCGCAAGGCCCTCGAACTCCTCGACCTCGTCGGCCTCGCCGACAAGGCCAAGGCCTACCCCGGCCAGCTCTCCGGCGGCCAGAAGCAGCGCGTCGGCATCGCCCGCGCCCTCGCCGGCGACCCCAAGGTGCTCCTCTCCGACGAGGCCACCAGCGCCCTCGACCCCGAGACCACCCGCTCCATCCTCCAGCTGCTGCGCGACCTCAACCGCCAGCTCGGCCTGACCGTCCTGCTCATCACGCACGAGATGGACGTCGTCAAGACGATCTGCGACTCCGCCGCCCTGATGAAGAAGGGCCGGATCGTCGAGACCGGCACCGTCGCCGAACTGCTCGCCACCCCCGGCTCCGAGCTCGCCGCCGAACTCTTCCCCGTCAGCGGCGACGCCACCGGCCCCGACCGCACCGTCGTCGACGTCACCTTCCACGGCGAGTCCGCCACCCAGCCGGTCATCTCCCAGCTGGCGCGCACGTACAACATCGACATCTCGATCCTCGGCGCCGCGATGGACACCGTCGCCGGCCGCCAGATCGGCCGCATGCGCATCGAACTCCCCGGCCGCTACGAGGACAACGTCGTCCCGGTGGGCTTCCTGCGCGAGCAGGGCCTCCAGGTCGAGCTCGCCGACGACGCCGACACGCCCGCAACCGCAGCCGCAGCCGCGGCAGCAGCCGAAGACGCAGACGCCGAGCTCGCCCAGCTCGTCAAGGATGGTGCCCAGTGACCTGGTCCGAGATGCAGCCCCTGCTCACCCAGGGCACGTACGACACCCTCTACATGGTCCTGTGGTCCACCCTGGTCACCGTCCTCGGCGGACTGCCCCTCGGGATCCTGCTCGTCCTCACCGACAAGGGCGGCCTCCTGCAGAACCGGCCGCTCAACAAGGCCATCGGCGTCATCGTGAACATCGGCCGCTCGCTGCCGTTCATCATCCTGCTGATCGCCCTGATCCCGGTGACCACCGCCGTCGTCGGCACCTTCATCGGCCCCACCGCGATGATCGTCCCGCTCGCCATCGGCGCCATCCCCTTCTTCGCCCGCCTCGTCGAGACGGCCGTCCGCGAGGTGGACCACGGCCTCGTCGAAGCCGTCGAGTCCATGGGCGGCGGCATCCCGACCATCGTCGGCAAGGTGCTCCTCCCGCAGGCCCTGCCCTCGCTCGTCGCCGGCGTCACCACCACCCTGATCACCCTCGTCGGCTACTCCGCCATGGCCGGCGCGGTCGGCGGCGAGGGCCTCGGCTCCAAGGCCGTCACCTACGGCTTCCAGCGCTTCGAGACCGGATTCATGATCGCCACCGTCGTGATCCTGATCGCCGTCGTCACGGTGATCCAGCTCATCGGCGACGGCGTCGTCCGCCTCCTCGCCCGCCGCGGCCGTACGGCCTGACCGACCGCCGCACGGCCTGACCGCCGTACGGACCCGGCACCCCCGTACGGACCCGGCACCCCCGTACGGACCCGGCAACCCCGTACGGACCCGGCAACCCCGTACGGACACGGCACCGCCCGGACCCGGATCCGGACCCCACAGACCCCCACCCCCACAGAGCCCGCACTTGTCGTGCTTGGGCCACCACCCGCAAGACCCGCGCACGACCTGCGCACTTGCACCACATGAAAGGCACTCTTCGTGCGTAAGAACACCAAGCTCACCGCCATCGCCGCCGCCACCGCCGCGCTCGCCCTGGGCCTCACCGCCTGCGGCAGCGCCTCGGACCCGTCTTCCGCGCAGGGCGACGGCAAGGCCGACGAGACCAAGCCCCTCGTCGTTGCGGCCTCCCCGAGCCCGCACGCCGACATCCTGAACTTCGTCAAGGACAAGCTCGCGGCCGAGGAAGGCCTCAAGCTGGAGGTCAAGGAGTTCACGGACTACGTCCTGCCCAACACCGCCACCGAGCAGGGCCAGGTCGGCGCCAACTTCTTCCAGCACAAGCCGTACCTCGACGACTTCAACAAGAAGAACGGCACCCACATCGTGCCCGTCGTGAACGTGCACCTGGAGCCCCTCGGCCTGTACTCCAAGAAGGCCAAGGCCCTCGCCGACATCAAGCCCGGCCAGACCATCGCCGTCCCCAACGACACCACCAACGAGGGCCGCGCCCTCCAGCTCCTCGCCGCGAACAACCTGATCACCCTCAAGGAAGGCGTCGGCACCAGCGCCAAGCTGTCCGACATCGCCGACAAGAAGGGCCTGGAGTTCAAGGAGCTGGAGGCCGCCACCGTCCCGCGCGCCCTGAACGACGTCGACGCCGCCGTCATCAACGGCAACTACGCCATCGAGGCCAAGCTCTCGCCCGCCAAGGACGCCCTGGCCCTGGAGAAGGCCGAGGGCAACCCGTACGCCAACTTCCTCGCGGTCAAGGCCGGCAACGAGAAGGACCCGCGGATCGAGAAGCTCGCCCGGCTCCTCGGCTCCGACGAGGTCAAGAAGTTCATCGAGGAGAAGTACCAGGGCTCGGTCGTCCCCGCCGCCACCCCGGCCTCCTGACCCGCGGTACCCACCGCAACCGGCGCACCCCGCGCCACCAGTGCACACGGCCCCGCACGCCCTCCCCGGCGCGCGGGGCCGCGGCCTGCCCGCTTCCGGGCAGGGGCGGCCATGCACATCCGCCGGGCGATGCTGCATGCTGTGGCTGGACGGCCCGCACGACGCCGCCCCGCACACTCGGTCCCGCACCACGGTCGCCCCACCTCTCAGGCATGGAGCTGCGCATGACAACCACCTTCCCGGACGTCACCATCAGCACGGACCGGCTGGTGCTGCGCCCCTTCGACGTGGAGGACGTCACCGCGCTCGCCGAGATGATGAACGACGAGCAGGTCACCGCCTGGACCGCCCTGCCGCACCCCTACACCCACGCCGACGCCCACGCCTGGGCCACCCTGCACTCCCGCGCCGAACGCACCGAGGGCCGCGGCATCGCCTTCGCCGTCTCCGAGTTCCTCACCCAGCGCCTCGTCGGCAGCGTGCACCTGAGGAACACCGACTGGCGCACCCGCAGCACCGAGGTCGGCTACGTCACCGCCCCCTGGGCCCGCGGCGAGGGCTACGCCGGCGAATCCGTACTCGCCGTCGCCCAATGGCTCTTCCGCGACCAGCGCTTCGAACGCCTCGAACTCCGCACCGCCGCCGACAACACCGCCTCCCAGCAGGTCGCCCAGAAGATCGGCTGCATCAGCGAGGGCGTCCTGCGCAACGCGTGGATAGTCCGCGCCCAGAACGCCGACGGCACCTGGAGCGACACCCGCACCGACCTCATCGTCTGGAGCCTCCTCCCCGAGGACCTGGAGGACCCGGACGAGTACGGCGGCCAGGAAGGCTACGGACACGCCGTCGTGCACCGGGCCGACGCGGGCGGCCACCGCGTCTGCGCCGACTGGAACTGAACCGGCGGCCGGGTAGTCTCGACGTGCCCGGCCCCCGGTGACACGGCCGTGCCCGGCCCGACGACAGGGCCGCGCCCGGCCCGACGACACCCGCCCCGCCCGCCCGCCCCCACCAGCCAGCAGGAGAGACGACGATGGCCGACCGGGTCACGGTGATCGGCTGGGACGGCTCCCCCCTGACCGCGGCCGCCCGGTCCGCGCTCTCGGCCGCCACCCTCGTGGCCGGCGCCGCCCACCACCTCGCACTCCCCGAGCTCCCGCCCGCCGCCGAACGCATCCGCCTCGGCAGCCTCGGCCTCGCCGCCCGCCGCATCGCCGGCCACCGCGGCAGCGCCGTCGTCTTCGCCGACGGCGACCCCGGCTTCTTCGGCGCCGTCCGCACCCTGCGCGCCCCCGAGTACGGCCTCGAAGTCGAAGTCGTCCCCGCCGTCTCCTCGGTCGCCGCCGCCTTCGCGCGCGCCGGCATGCCCTGGGACGACGCCCAGGTCGTCGTCGCCAACCCCCGCACCCTGCGCCGCGCCGTCAACGTCTGCCGCGCCCACGGCAAGGTCGCCGTCCTCACCTCGCCCGGCGCCGGACCCGCCGAACTCGCCCTGCTGCTCGGCCCCGTCCACCGCACCTTCGTCATCTGCGAGGAACTCGGCACCGAGCGCGAGCAGGTCACCGTCGTCACCTCCGACAAAGCCCCCGACCACGTCTGGCGCAACCCCAACGTCGTCATCGCCATCGGCGGCCACGGCATCGCCGCCGACCCGCCCTGGCTGCTCGGCCAGAACCCCGCCCGCACCGCCGAACGCGGCTGGGCCCACCCCCTGCCCCACGCCGCGGAAGGGGAATCCGCCCCGCTCCGCGCCGCCCAGCTCGCCCGGCTCGGCCCGCGCACCGGCGACCTCGTCTGGGACATCGGATCCGGCTCCGGGGTCTTCGCCGTGGAAGCCGCCGCCTTCGGCGCCGCCGTCATCGCCGTCGACGCCGACCCGCGCGCCTGCGAACGCGCCGGCGCAGCCGCCCGCGCGCGCGGCCTACAGCTCCAAGTCGTCGCCGGGCGCGCCCCGCACGTCCTGGAGGACCTCCCCGAACCGGACGTCGTCCGCGTCGGCGGCGGAGGAGCCGCGGTCGTCGCCGCCGTCGCAGACCGCCGCCCCGAGCGGATCGTCAGCCACGCCTCCACCCGCGACGAAGCGGAAGCCATCGGACGCGCCCTGGCCGAAGGCGGGTACACCGTCGAATGCGCCCTGCTCCAGTCCGTCGGCCTGGACACCCGCACCTGGGCCGAACAGGACCGTTCCGTCGTGTTCCTCCTGGCAGCCGAACGCCCGGTGATCCGCCAGGCCTGAGCCCGGGGTAGGCTGGCCGATCGTCGTACTGCCCTGGTATGTCCCGGGGCGACGGCACGACAAGACGCGCGACGTGGCGCAGTCCACAGCCGACCATGGCGGTTCTGGCCGCCATGGTGGCGAACGGGCGCGACAATGCTTACTGGTTGTCGCACGGGACGTACGCACGCAGCACGCGTCGCACGGCAACCCCGCTCGTTGGGTCATGTGGGCGCCGGGCGATCGAAGAGGCAACACGATGGGCGAGGGGTACGCATGACTGACACCGGCCAGGTACCGGGCGAGGGGCTCCCGGACAACGCGGGCATGGTGAATCAGCAGGGCATTCCCGCTCCGGTCCCGCACCCGGGCTCCGTCCCCGCTCCCGTCCCGGGGGGCTACGCCTTCCAGGACCTCGTGGACAACCCGGCCGAGCCGGAGGACGAGGAACTGCTGCTGATGCCGAGCGGACACGGCCAGGGCGGCGCCTGGAGCGACCCGCAGATCGTCCCGCAGGCGCCGGCCTTCCCCGTCGAGACCCCGTACGGCGACGCACCCTACGCCGACTACGCCGACGCCCAGGCCCAGGCCATGGCGCAGGCCCAAGCCCAGGCCATGGCCCAGGCCGGATACATCGACCCCGGCCACTCCCTGCCCGGCTTCCCCGACCCGGCCGCAGGCGAGACCCCGTACACCCTCGGCGCGCACGAGGCCGGCGGCCGCGACTCCGGCGCCCTCGACCTCGGCGGCCTCGTGGTGCCCACGCCGACCGGCGCCCCGGCCTCCCCGGTGGGCCCCGTCCCGCCCATGACCGCCCCGCGACCGCTGCACATGGGCCCGCCCATGCCCGACGCCACCAACGGCGCCGGCATCGTCCGCTCGCTCGCCGACCGCGGGCCCGCCGTCCCGATGGCCGCCCCCATGGCCCCCATGCCCCCCATGGCGCCGATGCAGGCCGCGCCCGCCGCCGCCCCGGTCGTCACCGCCACGCCCCCGGCCGGCACGCCCGTGACCCCGATGCCGATGCCCATGCCCATGCCGATGCCCATGCCCCAGGCGGGACCGCCGACCATCGGCCCCGAGTACCTCGACGTGCCGCGCGCGGAAGGCGGCGCCCCCGCCGGACCGCAGCTCGGCGAGATCCCGCCGCAGGCCGGCGCGCCGTGGGCGGCGGAGCCGGGCCCCGCGGTGGCACAGCCCGTCGCCGCGGCCGAGCCCGTCGTCCCCGCCCAGGCCGGGCCGCCCGCCGAACCCCAGGCCGCCGAGGCACAGCCGGTCCCGGTCCAGGCCGCCGAGGCGCAGCCGGTGCCGGCTCAGGCCGCCGAGGCGCAGCCGGGTCAGCCTGCCGAAGCCGCCCAGCCCGCCCAGGCTGCCGAGCCCCAGCCCGCCGCGGCCGTCGCGCCCGAGCAGCCGGCCGCCGCCGGGGCGGCTCCGGCCCAGCCCGAACAGCCGCAGCCCGTGCCCGCCGAGCAGCCGCAGCCCGCCCCGGTGGCGGAGCCCGCCCCCGCCGCCGAGGCCGTACCCGCCCCGGAGACCGTCCCCGCCCCGGAGACCGTTCCCGCGCCTGAGGCCGTGCCCGCCCCGGTTGCCGAGCAGCCCGCGGCCGAGGCCGCCACAGCCCAGCCGGAGCAGCCCGCCGCCCCCGAGGCCGTGCCCGCGCCGGAGCAGCCCGCCGCGGCCCCCGAGCCCGCCGCGGCCCCGGTGGCCGCCGAGAACGCCGAGACCCAGCCGGAGCAGCCGCAGCCGCAGCCCGAGCCCGCCCCGGCGGCCGAGCAGCCCGCGGCCGAGGGCGTCGCCGCCCAGCCCGCTGAGGCCGCGGAGCCCGTGGCCGCCGAAGCCGCGGCCGTGGCGGAGCCCGTCGCCCCCGCCCAGGCCGAGCCCGAGGCCGACGCCGAGCCGCAGCCCGCGGAAGCCGCGGCCCAGCCGGCCGAGGAGCCGGCCGCCGCCGAGGCCGCCGAAGCCCAGCCCGAGCAGACCCCGGCCCCGACCCCGGCCGAGGCCCAGGCAGACGAGGCCGCGCCGGCCGAGCAGTCCGCTGCCGAGGAGCCCGCCGCCGAGGGCACGGCCACTGTCGAGGGCGCGGCCGCCGCCGAGGACGCGGCCGCCGACCTGCCGGTGGAGCCGTCCCCGGGCGAGGCCGCCCCCGGCTACGCCGACGCCGAACGCGAGGCCGTCCTGCGCGTCATGCGCGAACGCCGCGACATCCGCAACGGCTTCCGCACCGACCCGATCCCGCACGAGGTGCTGCTGCGCGTCCTGGAGGCCGCCCACCACGCGCCCAGCGTCGGCCACTCCCAGCCCTGGGACTTCGTCGTCATCCGCTCCGCCGAGACCCGCCGGGCGATGCACGAACTCGCCCAGCGCCAGCGCGAGGCCTACGCGAAGTCGCTGCCCAAGGGCCGGGCGAAGCAGTTCAAGGAACTGAAGATCGAGGCCATCCTCGACACCCCCGTCAACATCGTCGTCACCGCCGACCCCACCCGCGGCGGCCGCCACACCCTCGGCCGGCACACCCAGCCGCAGATGGCCCCGTACTCCTCCGCCCTCGCCGTCGAGAACCTCTGGCTCGCTGCGCGCGCCGAAGGCCTCGGCGTCGGCTGGGTCAGCTTCTTCGACGAGCGCGAGATGGTGCGCGAGCTCGGCCTCCCCGAGCACCTGGAGGTCGTCGCCTACCTGTGCGTCGGCTACGTCGACGAGTTCCCGGACGAGCCCGAGCTGGCACAGGCCGGCTGGTCGCAGCGCCGGCCGCTCGCGTGGGTCGTCCACGAGGAGACCTACGGGCGCCGCGCGCTGCCCGGCGAGGCACCGCACGACCTGCTCTCCGAGACCGTCGCCAGCATCCGCCCGCTCGACGCCAAGGCGCTCGGCGAGGCGTGGGAGCGCCAGAAGCGCATGACGAAGCCCGCCGGCGCCCTCGGCATGCTGGAGATCATCTCGGCGCAGCTGGCCGGCCTGTCCCGGGTCTCCCCGCCCCCGATCCCGGAGCCCGCAGCGGTCGCGATCTTCGCGGGCGACCACGGCGTGCACGCCCAGGGCGTCACCCCGTGGCCCCAGGAGGTCACCACGCAGATGGTCGCCAACTTCCTCGGCGGCGGCGCGGTCTGCAACGCGTTCGCCAACCAGGTCGGCGCCGAGGTCTGCGTCATCGACGTCGGCGTCGCCGGCGAGCTGCCCGCCACCCCCGGCCTCCTGCCCCGCAAGGTCCGCCCCGGCACGGCCGACCTCACCGCCGGCCCGGCCATGACCCGCGAGGAGGCCGTCGCCGCCATCGAGGTCGGCATCGAGACGGCCCGCGACCTCGTCGCCGCCGGCAACAAGGCCCTGCTGACCGGCGAGATGGGCATCGCGAACACCACGGTGTCCGCCGCCCTCATCTCCGTGTTCACGGGCGCCGACCCGTCCGAGGTCACCGGCCGCGGCACCGGCATCAACGACGAGACGCACGCCCGCAAGGTCGACGTCGTCCGGCGCGCCCTGGAACTCCACCAGCCCGACCCGGCCGACCCGATCGGCGTCCTCGCGGCCATCGGCGGCCTGGAGCACGCGGCGATCGTCGGCATGATCCTCGGCGGTGCGTCGCTGCGTACGCCGGTGATCCTCGACGGCGTCAGCGCCGGCGCGGCCGCGCTGGTGGCCCGCGCCATCGCCCCGGAGTCCCTGTCGGCCTGCATCGCCGGCCACCGCAGCGCCGAGCCGGGGCACGTCGCCGCCCTGAACAAGCTGGGCCTGCGGCCGCTGGTCGACCTCGACCTCCGCCTCGGCGAGGGCACGGGCGCGCTGCTGGCGCTCCCGCTGGTCCAGAGCGCGGCCCGCGCGATGCACGAGGTCGCCACCTTCGACTCGGCCGGCGTCACGGAAAAGTAACCCGGCCCCACCCCCGGCCCCACCCCCGGCCTCGCCCGCGCCTCAACCGCCGGCGAGGCCGGATGCGCGGGCTCGGGTCGGCAGGGCCGGGTGTCGTCCTGCGGCCGGGCCGCCGTTTCCGGGGGCCAGCCCCCGGACCCCCGCGCCTCAATCGCCGACGAGGCTGCAATTGCGGGCCTGGTCCGGCAGGTCCGGCGGCGTTGCCGGGTCGCTCGGCCGGGCCGCCGTTGCCGGGGGCCAGCCCCCGGACCCCCGCGCCTCAATCGCCGGCGGGGCTGAATCGGGCTGGATTGGACCCGCGCGTTCAGCCTCGCCGGCGTTTGAGGCGCAGGTTCGGGCGGAGCCCGGGAGTCGGCCGGGACGGGTTCTGGGGGCGGGGCCCGTGGTTCGGTGGGATGGGCAAGGGGGCTGAGGCGCTGCCCATGTCAGCCTCGCCGGCGTTTGAGGCGCGGGTTCGGGCGGAGCCGGGCCCCGCCCCGGGACGGGCTCCGGGGGCCGTCGGGTCGGGTGCTCGGGCCGAGCGGGACCGGTTGGCGGGCCCCGGGGTTGGCAGGTGGGCCGGGGGCCTTATCGTGGACCCGGACAGCGAAACCGCACGTCACGCCGACCCAACCGCACCACCAGCCAAGCCGCTCCAGCGCAGCAGCGGCCCGCAGATCCGCCGCACCAGGAGCCGCAACCGCCATGGCACACCCGGCACACCCCGCCTACCCCGTAGGACTCCGCCTCGCCGGCCGGCGCGTCGTCGTCATCGGCGGCGGCCAGGTCGCCCAGCGCCGGCTGCCGGCGCTCGTCGCGGCCGGTGCCGACGTCCTCCTCGTCTCGCCCTCTGCCACCCCCTCCGTGGACGCCATGGCGGAGACCGGTGAGATCCGCTGGGAGCGCCGCCGCTACCGGGACGGCGACCTGGCCGGCGCCTGGTACGCGCTGATCGCCACCCAGCACCGCGAGGTCAACGAGCAGGCCTCTGCCGAGGCGGAGCGCGAGCGGGTCTGGTGCGTGCGCGCCGACGATGCTTCCGCCGCGACCGCCTGGACCCCGGCCACGGGCCGTGTGGAGGGTGTGACCGTGGCCGTGCTGACGGGCAATGACCCGCGTCGTTCCGCCGCCGTCCGTGACGCGGTCGTCGAGGGGCTCCGCGACGGCACCCTCACCGCTCCCGCCCACCGCGGCCGCCCTCAGGGCGTGCCGGGCGTCGCCCTCGTCGGCGGCGGCCCGGGTGACCCGGACCTGATCACCGTCCGCGGCCGGCGCCTGCTCGCCGAGGCGGACGTGGTCATCGCCGACCGGCTGGGTCCCCGCGATCTGCTCGACGAACTCCCGCCGCACGTCGAGGTCATCGACGCCGCGAAGATCCCGTACGGCCGCTACATGGCCCAGGAGGCCATCAACAACGCCCTGATCGAGCATGCGAAGGCCGGCAAGGCCGTGGTCCGGCTCAAGGGCGGGGACCCGTACGTCTTCGGCCGGGGGATGGAGGAGCTGCAGGCGCTCGCCGAGGAGGGGATCCCCTGCACGGTGGTGCCCGGCATCTCCAGCTCCATCTCGGTGCCCGCGGCGGTCGGCATTCCGGTCACCCACCGGGGCGTGGCCCACGAGTTCACCGTCGTGAGCGGGCATGTCGGTCCCGATGACCCGCGGTCCCTCGTGGACTGGGCCTCGCTCGCCAGGCTCACCGGCACGCTGGTGGTCCTGATGGGCGTCGACAAGATCGGCCTGATCGCGGAGGCCCTGGTCCGCCACGGCCGCCCGGCGGACACCCCGGTCGCCGTCGTCCAGGAGGGCACCACGGCCGCCCAGCGCCGCGTCGACGCCACGCTCGCCACCGTCGGCGAGCGGGTCCGCGCCGAGGACGTCCGCCCGCCGGCCGTCATCGTCATCGGCGACGTCGTACGGGTCGCGGAGGCCGGCCCCACGCCCCCGACCCACTGAACCCCCGCCGCCCGGCAGGGGCGTTGGCACCACACCCAGGACAAGGCAGTATCACCCTGTGGCTGATCTCATCACCGTCGAAGACCCCGACGACCCGCGCCTGCGCGACTACACCGGCCTGACCGACGTGGAGTTGCGGCGCCGCCGCGAACCCGAGGAGGGCCTGTTCATCGCCGAGGGCGAGAAGGTCATCAGACGGGCCAAGGACGCCGGGTTCGAGATGCGCTCGATGCTGCTGTCCGCCAAGTGGGTCGACGTCATGCGCGATGTCATCGACGAACTCCCCGCCCCCGTCTACGCCGTCAGCCCGGAGCTCGCCGAACGGGTCACCGGCTACCACGTGCACCGCGGCGCCCTCGCCTCGATGCAGCGCAAGCCGCTGCCCGAGGCGTCCGAGCTGCTGGCGGGGGAGGGGGCCGGTCAGCGCATCGCGGTCTTCGAGGGGTTCGTCGACCACGCGAACCTGGGCGCAGCGTTCCGCAGTGCCGCCGCCCTCGGCATCAGCGCGATACTCCTGTCCCCGGACTGCGCCGACCCGCTGTACCGGCGTGCCATCAAGGTGTCCATGGGGTCGGTGTTCTCGGTGCCGTACGCCCGCCTCGACTCCTGGCCGGCCGATCTGGAGAAGGTCCGGGAGGCGGGCTACCGCATCCTGGCCATGACGCCGAGCCCCAAGGCGACGCCGCTGGACCAGGTGCCGCCGGAGCGTTTCGAACGCTGCGCGATCATGCTGGGCTCGGAGGGCCACGGCCTGTCGACGCACGCGCTGCGCGCCGCCGACGAGTGGGTCCGGATCCCGATGGCCGAGGGCATCGACTCCCTCAACGTGGCCGCGGCCTCCGCGGTGGCGTTTTACGCGACCCGCCCCAAGGGCTGACGGGCCGCGCAAGCCCGGCAAGCAGCCGTCTGCCCGGCCGTCTGCCGCGTCGTACGCCGCCCGCGCCGCGCCGCCGTCAGAGTTTCTGGGCGGCGGCGATGCCGAGGGCGACGATCAGCGTCACCACGACGAACACGATCAGCCGCTGCCGCATCAGCCGCGGGTCCGGCCGTGAGGGCCGCCGCCCCGCCCCCGTCGTGCGGGGGGCCGGGCGGCCGCCCGTACGCCCCGCCGTCGGCCGTGACGACGGGCCGCCCGGGTGCCGCGGCGAGGACGGCCGGGAGGACGGGCCGCCCGCCGCGCCCCGGCCGGCGGCCTTCGCTGCCGCCTGCGGCGCCGGCGTGCCGCCCGTGCGCCGCTCCCGCCGCTCCGTGCGCTCCTCCGGGTACGGCTGCGGCAGCAGCCCCGTCGGCCGGTCGGGCCGCGGCACCCGCTGCGCCGGCGGACGCCCGTCGGACAGCCCCTGGGCCTCGCGGGCCGCGATCTCCTTCAGCCGCATCGACAGCTGCAGCGTGGTGGGCCGGTCCTCCGGGTCCTTGGCCAGGCAGGCCCGTACGAGCGGCGCGAGCGCGTCGGGGACACCGACCAGGTGCGGCTCCTCGTGCACCACGCGGTACAGCATCACCTCGGAACTGCCGTGCCCGAAGGGCGAGTCGGCGGTCGCCGCGTACGCGAGGGTGGCGCCGAGCGCGAAGACGTCGGTGGCCGGGGTGACGGCAGCGCCGCGCACCTGCTCGGGCGCGAGGAACCCGGGGGAGCCCACGGCGGTGCCGACGTGGGTGAGGGTGCTGGCGCCGGTGGCCCAGGCGATGCCGAAGTCGATGATCCGCGGCCCCTTGGGCGACAGCAGGATGTTCGAGGGCTTGAGGTCCCGGTGTACGACCCCGGCCTCGTGGACGGCGACCAGCCCCTCCGACAGGGCGGCGCCGATCGCGGCGATCTGGGCGGCCGTGAGGGGGCCGTCCTCGGCCACCTTGTCGTGCAGCGACGGCCCGGGCACGTACTGGGTGGCGAACCACGGCCGCTCGGCCTCCAGGTCCGCGGCCACGAGGCGCGCCGTGCACCCGCCGCGGATCCGCCGGGCGGCGGACACCTCCCGGGCGAACCGGGAGCGGAACTCCTGGTCCTCGGCCAGGTCGGGCCGGATCACCTTGAGGGCGACGCGCTGCCCGCGCCGGTCGGACCCCAGGTAGACCACACCCATCCCGCCGGCGCCGAGCCGCCGGTGCAGCCTGAACGAGCCGACGACTCGCGGGTCCTCGCGCCGGAGCCGCATCATCGCCATGTCCACCCCGCTGCCCGGTCGTCCTGCTTGACGTGGCACAGCTTACGGACGATCCGGCACGAGCGCTCAGAGGCCGCGCCCTCGCCCCCGCTATCGGTTGTCAGTGCGGCAGCGCCCACTTGAGGGTGTCTCAGGCCGGTGGGAGGGTGTGCCGCGGCCGGTCGGCCGACTCGTCAAACCGCCTGTGGGCCAAGGGGGTTGGGGTTGCGGGGCGTCCGGGGAGGGGCGCTGCCCGGCGGGCGGCGGCCGCGTGCGCGGGGCGCGCGAGCCGGGAGGCCGTCCGGGTGTCCCGTATCCGACACGCGTGTGCGGGGAGTGACGGAAGTGAGCGAATTCACTACCCTCCGGTCATCCTCCGCGATCATGCCCGGCCGTCCCGGTGCCGCCCACCGCGCCGTCCCGGTGCCACCGGCTGGTGCCGGCCCCTCCGGGACATCCCCCATCCCGGGGACGCGGCCTCCAACCAGCGGAGTACGCCGAACGTGCCTGCGTCATCCTCCTGGAGGCCCTCCAATGGGTACGAGGGCAGGACGCCCCGCCACCCCCGCCCGCCTAGTGTGGAGGACATGCGGCGGGCGGCACTCTCGTCCCCCGAGGTCCCGGGCCCGCCGCAGCCAGACGACAGGGGAGAGGACCATGGCGGACATGGCACGGTACGGACGCAAGGCCTTCGCGTTCAACGCCCACGAGTCCGGTACGCGCCACCCGCTGGTGGCCGCGGCCATGGTGCTCCCCCTGGCCGCCCTCCTGCTCTTCCTCTTCGGAGGCTTCGACCAGGTGGCGGCACAGGCGTCGTCCGTGGGCGTGATGCTGGGGCGCTGAGCGGCGCCCCGGGTCCGGGAGAGCGGCCCGGGCCGGGACATCGGCCCGTCGAACCCCGTGGGGACGGGGGAACGGCGGACGGCAGGTGAAGGGTGCTGCCCGTGCGACTGGGGAGTCGCACGGGCAGCACGCTCACGCACACCCGTCCTGCGCTCACGCACAACCGCTCCGCGCTCACACCCGCCCGCACTCACGCACATCCCCCGCTCACACCCGTCCGCGCGGGCCCTTGCACGCCCGCGCACGCTCGCGCATGCCCGCGTCATCCCGGCCGCCTTTTCGTAACCTGCTTCCGAGAGGGCGAGTGACGACAGTCCGGGAGCAGCGATGAACCAGGAGCACGCCGCCCGGCGCCTCGGGAAGGGCTCCGTGCCCGCCCCCGCGGCGCCGCTGCCCGCCGCGCTGGCCGTGTACGCCACCGGCGAGCCCGCAGCGCCGTACGAGCTCCTCGCCGACCGGGAGGACGGGACCGTCGTCCGCTGCGGCGGGATCGTGGCCAAGGCGCACGCCGCCGACAGCGACTGCGACGACCTGGCCGTCCGGATGCGGATCGCCGCCGACCGGGCCCTGGCGGGCGTCCTGCTGCCCCCGCTGCGCCCCGGGGCGGGCCTGCTGCGGGGCCGCCCGGTGTCCCTGTGGCCGTACGGCGTCCCGGTCGACCCCGAGCGCCCCGAGGCCGCCCCCTGGGAGGCGGCCGCCCGGCTGCTGGCCGCCCTGCACCAGGTTCCGCTCGACGGGCTCCCGGGCCCGCTCCCGCCGATGCGCGGCCCCGACCGGCTCTCCCGCGCCCTCGGCCGCCTCGCCCGCGCCGCGTCCGCGGGGCACGCCGGCCACCGCTTCGAGCCGGGCCTGGATCCCGGGGTGGTGCGGGACGCCGCGCGGACCCTGCCCGCCTGGGTGCGGGGGGCGGTCCCGGCGCCGCCCGGCGGGGTCCTGTGCCATGGGGACCTGCACCTGGGCCAGCTGGTGCGGGGGAGCGCCGCCGACGGGGGCTGGCGGCTGATCGACGTCGACGACCTGGGCGTCGGGACGCCGGCCTGGGACCTGGCCCGGCCCGCCGCCTGGTACGCGGCCGGGGTCCTCGGCGCCGACGCCTGGGGCCGGTTCCTCGACGCCTACCGGGCCGCCGGCGGACCGGCCGCCGGGCCCGCCGGCCGCGATCCCGGACCGGCCCCCCTGGACCTCGCGGCTCGCGCCCTGACGGTGCAGACCGCCGCCCTCGCCCTGGCGAGGTCGGCCGAGAACCGCCGCCGGCTCGACGACGTGGAACGGCTGATGGTGGAGTCCTGCGCCCGGATCGCCGCGCTCCCGCCCGACCGGGCGGCACGCGCCCATCAGTGAGGCAGGCTCCCGGGTCCGGGACGACCGGCAACGCGGAAGCCCCGGCCGTCGAGACGGCCGGGGCTTCCGGGCGGTGCGCGATACTGGGATTGAACCAGTGACCTCTTCCGTGTCAGGGAAGCGCTCTCCCGCTGAGCTAATCGCGCGGGCTCCACGGCTCGAAAGCCGCAGGTCAAACAAGTGTTGCAGGGTACTGCGTGCGCGATACTGGGATTGAACCAGTGACCTCTTCCGTGTCAGGGAAGCGCTCTCCCGCTGAGCTAATCGCGCGGGGGATCCGAAGATCCGGTGGACGATACTGGGATTGAACCAGTGACCTCTTCCGTGTCAGGGAAGCGCTCTCCCGCTGAGCTAATCGTCCTTGGAGGTGGAGACGGGATTTGAACCCGTGTAGACGGCTTTGCAGGCCGTTGCCTCGCCTCTCGGCCACTCCACCCCGGAGTCGCAGGGGCTCTCGGGAAGATCCCCCACTCAGAGCGGACGACGAGACTCGAACTCGCGACATCCACCTTGGCAAGGTGGTGCTCTACCAACTGAGCTACGTCCGCACTGTCACCCTGTTCGCTCCGGGGTTTTTCCCCTTCGCTCCCTGGCGACGTGTTGAACTCTAGCGGATTCCCGGGCCAGCTCAAAAACGCGTTTCCGCAGCGTGCTGCCACCCGATCACCACCGGTCACCCGCCGGTCACCTCCACGGCGGCTTTGCGCCACCGGTCATAGACTCGCAGCCGTGCACGACCTGCTTCCTCTGGCCCGCTTCGGCGGCCTCCTCGCGACCGATCTCCGCGACGTCACCAGCGACCCCGCGGCCCTCGACTCCTCCGGCTTCTGGGCGGTCGCCGCAGACTTCGAGGGGCGCCTGGTCTGCGCGCGGTTCGGCGACGTACGCCCCGCGCCCGTCCCGGAGCCCGTCCCGGGCGCCTGGCGCGGCCCCGCCGCGGACCGGTGGTCCTCCTCGCTGGACCGGGCCGCGTACACGGCCGGCGTCCGCCGCATCCGCGAGCACATAGCCGC
The DNA here is from genome assembly GCF_044769385.1 of Streptomyces sp. NPDC090445. Taxonomy (NCBI): domain Bacteria; kingdom Bacillati; phylum Actinomycetota; class Actinomycetes; order Kitasatosporales; family Streptomycetaceae; genus Streptomyces; species Streptomyces sp. NPDC090445. Next base: position 185,234 of record NZ_JBIVXV010000005.1, read on the forward strand.
CGGCGAGGTCTACCAGGCCAACCTCTGCCGCGTGATGTCCGCGCCGCTGCCCGAGCCGGACCGCGCCGACGTGGACGCCCTGACCGCACTGCTCGCCCGCGGCAACCCGGCCCCGTACGCGGGAACGATCCGCCTCCCGGCGCACGGCGTCGAGATCGCCACCGCCTCGCCCGAGCTGTTCCTGCGCCGGGCCGGCCACCACGTGGAGTCCGGCCCGATCAAGGGCACCGGCCGCACCGCCGCGGACCTGCTGCCCAAGGACCACGCCGAGAACGTGATGATCGTGGACCTGGTCCGCAACGACCTCGGCCGGGTCTGCGCCACCGGCTCCGTCACCGTCCCCGAGCTGTGCGCCGTCGAGGAGCACCCGGGCCTGGTCCACCTCGTCTCCACCGTCAGCGGGGAACTGGCCGACGGCGCCGGCTGGCCGGAACTGCTCGCCGCGACCTTCCCGCCCGGCTCCGTCACCGGCGCGCCCAAGTCCTCCGCCCTGCGGATCATCGAGGCCCTGGAGACCGCCCCGCGCGGCCCCTACTGCGGCGGCATCGGCTGGGTCGACGCCGACCGCGGCACCGCCGAGCTCGCCGTCGGCATCCGCACCTTCTGGATCGACCGGCAGGCCCCCGGCGGCCCGCACCTCCTCTTCGGCACCGGAGCCGGCATCACCTGGGGCTCCGACCCGGACCGGGAATGGGCCGAGACGGAGCTGAAGGCCGCCCGGTTGCTGCGGGTAGCGTCAGGGCAGCAGGCGGTGACCGGCACCCCTGGCTGAGCGGAGGGATCGAACGGTGAGGATCTGGCTCGACGGCGCGCTGCGGGACGCCGAAAGTGCACGGGTGTCCGTGTTCGACCACGGGCTGACCGTCGGCGACGGCGTGTTCGAGACGCTGAAGGCGGAGGGCGGCCGGGTCTTCGCACTCACCCGCCACGTGGAGCGGCTGACCCGCTCGGCCCGCGGCCTCGGCCTGCCCGACCCGGACCCGGAGGAGGTCCGCCGGGCCTGCGAGGCCGTCCTCGGAGCCAATCCCATGCCCCTGGGCCGGCTGCGCATCACGTACACCGGCGGGCTGTCGCCCCTCGGCTCCGACCGCGGCGACTCCGGGCCCACCCTGGTCGTCGCCGTCGGCGAGACCACCCGCAGGCCGGACACCACGTCCGTGATCACCGTGCCGTGGGTCCGCAACGAGCGCTCGGCCGTGGCCGGCCTCAAGAGCACCTCCTACGCGGAGAACGTCGTCGCGCTCGCCGCCGCCCACAAGGCCGCCGCCTCCGAGGCCCTGTTCGCCAACACCCTCGGCCGGCTGTGCGAGGGCACCGGCTCCAACGTGTTCGTGGTCCTCGACGGGGAACTGCACACCCCGCCCCTGTCCTCCGGCTGCCTCGCCGGGATCACCCGCGCCCTCGTCGCCGAATGGGCCGGCGCCAAGGAGACCGACCTGCCCTTCGACGTGCTGGAACGGGCCGAAGAGGTCTTCCTGACCTCCACCCTGCGCGACGTCCAGGCCGTCCGCCGCATCGACGGCCGCTCCCTCGCCACGCCCGCCCCCGGACCCGTCACGGCCGAGGCGATGCGGATCTTCGACGCGCGCTCCGCCGACGACCTCGACCCGTAGCCGCCCCGGCCGCCCTGCCCTGAATTCGCTGTGCACGCGGCCGCGGGGCGGGTAGAACCAGAAGGATGACCACCACCCTGCGGCCCAGCGGGCCGCTCCAGCAGGACGCCGGCGGCGCCCGGTCGCGTCCCTACGAGATCCGGGTCAACAGCAGGCGCGTGGGCGCGCTGCTCATCGCCTGCGACACCCCCTTCGGCCCGTCGGTCGGCGTGATCCGCGACCTGGCCGTCGACCCGCCCGACCGCGGGCGGGGCCGCGCCACCGTCGCCGCGCTCGCCGCGGAGGAGGTGCTGCGCGGCTGGGGATGCCGCCGGGTCACCGCCTCCGTCCCGACGGCCTCGCCGGCCGGCCTGCGCCTGGCCGCCGCCCTCGGCTACACCGAGTCCGGCCGCAACATGGCCAAGGACCTCCCGGCCGAGCCGCCCGCCCTGTCCGGCGGGGTGGAGGGCCGCCCGATGACACCGGCCGAGTACGAGGTCTGGCTCGCCGAGGCGCTGGAGGGCTACGCCGCCGACTGGGTCGGCCGGGGGATGCCGCCCGAGGCGGCACGGGCGAAGTCGGAGGCCGACCATGCCCGGGACCTGCCCCGGGGCCTGGACACCCCGGGGGTGGGCCTGTGCGTGCTGGAGGCGGCAGGTGTTCCCGTCGGCCATCTGTGGGTGGCGCCCGCGCCGTCCGGGCAGGGCGCGTACGTCTTCGACGTGGCGGTCGCCGAGCCGTACCGCGGCCGGGGGCACGGGCGGGACCTGATGCTGCTGGCCGAGCGTACGGCCCTGGCCGGCGGCCACCGCACGCTCGGCCTGCACGTCTTCGCCGGAAACACCCCGGCCCTCAGGCTCTACGCGTCCCTCGGCTACCGGCCGACCGGCATCAACTTCGCCAAGGACCTGCTCTAGACCGCTCCCGGTCAGTCGCTGTCGGCGGCCAGCAGCCGGTCCGCGATCTCCTCGATCCGGGCGCGCAGGCCCTCCTGGCTCTTGCCGCCGTCCAGGCGCTCGCCGCCGATGACGTACGTCGGCGTGCCCGTCACGCCGATCGCCTTGCCCTCGGCGTGATCGGCGTCGACGATCAGGATGTGCCGGCCGTCGATCAGGGCGGTGTCGAACTCCTCGGCGTCGAGGCCGAGTTCGCGAGCCACCTCCAGCAGCACGGCCTCGCCGCGCTCGCCCAGCTCCGCGGTGCGGGCGAGGACGGCCTCCGCGTACGGCCAGCCCTGCCCCTGCTCGGCGGCCTCCTCGGCGGCCTGTGCCGCGGCAAAGGAGTGCTTGTGCTTCTCCAGCGGGAAGTGGCGCAGCCGGATGTCCAGCCGGTCGCCGTAGCGGGCCCGCAGGGCGCGTACGTCGTCCAGAGCGCTGTGGCAGTCCGAGCACTGGAGCTCGCACCAGACGTCGAGGATCACGGAATCGGTCATGCCGACAGTCTCCCAGCCGCCGCCCCCCGGCAGCGCCGCGCACCCCCTGAGGAGGAGGCGTACCCGGAGATGTCCCGGAGATCCGCCGCAGGCCCCTCCCGCGCATGGCCCCGGCGGCGGCGACCGGTGCAGGATGGAGGGAACGGAGCACCGACCCCGCTGCCACCGCTGCCACCGCCCTGGAGGACCGCATGCTCGCCGAGACCATATGTTCCGCGCTGGCCGCGGCGGGCCTGGGCATCGCCGCGGTGACCGCCTACCGCAAGCGCTTCCTCACGGCCGCACGGATCGCGGCGTACGCGCTGGTGCCCGCCGGGCTCGTGCTGACGGGCGTGGTGGCGTGGGCCTCCGACATCGTCTTCAAGCCGACCGTGTGGGCCGGCTTCGGCGTGCTCGCGCTCGCCTGGGCGCTGTTCGCCACCACCCGCGCGGTCGAGCGCCGCGCCCTCGGCAAGGCGGACCAGACCGGCCGGACCGACCAGTCCGGCCGGGCTGCCGGGAAGGCCGGCAAGCCCGGGAAGGCGCCGCGGGCGGCCCGGGGGAGCGCCGCACCGGAGGCCGTCGCGCCCGCCGCGTCCGCACCCTCCCTCGGGCAGCCGAAGGCCCGGCCGGCGTCCGCACCCGACGACGACTTCTCCGACATCGAGGCGATCCTGAAGAAGCACGGAATCTGAGCCGGAAGCGCAGGGTCCGAGCCGGAAGCACGGATTGCCGGCCGCCGCCCCCGGTTTGCCCCGGGGATGACGAGAAGGGGTGAACTCCCGCCCGCACGAAGGCGTGTTGGGGGCAGTGCCCGGTGGCGCTGGGTCATCATCGCCCCGACATGCTCGAGACATCGCAGGGTGAGCCGACGGTTCCCGCGCCGGCCGCGGCTCCCGCCCCCGTTGCCGAGGAGCCGCGAGGCTGCCTCTTCGCGCTTTCCCAGCCGCCCCTGATGATCTTCCTAGGGGTGATCGGCACCCTGCTGCTGCTCGCCGCCGTGCACGACCTCTTCCTGCTCTGACGGCGCCGCGTCGGCCTCCTTGCGCCGCGCCCGGTACGCCGCGACGTGCAGCCGGTTCCCGCAGGTCCGGCTGTCGCAGTAGCGCCGCGAGCGGTTGCGGGACAGGTCGACGAAGGCCCGCCGGCAGTCGGGGGCCTCGCAGCGGCGCAGCCGCTCCTCCTCGCCCGAGACCACGATGAAGGCCAGGGCCATGCCGCCGTCCGCCGCGAGGTGGTCGCCCAGCGAGGCGCCGGGGGCGAAGTAGTGGACGTGCCAGTCGTAGCCGTCGTGGTTGGTCAGCTGGGGCGTCGTGCCGGCCGTGGCGACCAGCTCGTTGATCAGCCCGGCCGCGGCGCGGGTGTGCGGCGCCCCGAAGATCTGGGCGAACTTGCCGCGGACCGCGCGGACGCCCGCCAGGTCGCGGGCTCCCAGGTCGCCCACGTCGCTGATCTTGTACTCGCGGACGAACTCGCGCAGCGAGCCGATGTCGGCGAGTCCGTCGGGCTGGTCCGCCTCGGCCGCGGTGTTCACCAGCGCGACGACGACGTCGAGCGCGCCACGGGTGTCGTGGGGGATCTGCACGGAACTCGCTCCCTGTGGCCGGGCCTGCGGCGACGGGCCGGTGCCGCCGCTTGGGGGCCGACTCTAGCCGCCCCCGGCCGCCGCCGGGAGGTGCCCCGGTGCGGACGGCGGGGGCGGAAAGCGCGCCGGCGCCGCCCTCGCGGGCGGCTTCCGCGAGAACAGCGCCGGCACTGCCGTATGTGGTTTTTCCCCAGCCCGCACCGTCGCCCCGAGTCGGACGGTGCTGCGCAGTGGTCCCCGGCTGCCGCCGGGGGCGCTCCCCGCGGGGGCTGGCTCAGCTCTCCGCCAGGATGTGCGAGAGCTCCTTGTCCAGGTCGAAGTGCCGGTGCTCGGTCCCGGGTGGGACCGCGGCGTCCGTGCGCTTGAGGAATGACTCGAGCGCCCGGGCGGGTGCTTCGAGCAGTGCTTCTCCCTCCGGTGAGCTCAGGGCGATGCAGACGACGCCCTGACCGTGGCTGCGGGACGGCCAGACGCGGACGTCCCCGGTTCCGGTGGGCCGGTGGAGACCCTCCGCGAGGAGGTCGCGGGCGAACACCCATTCGACCGTCTCCTCGGCGCCGGTGTGGAAGGTGGCGTGCACGGCGTAGGGATCGGCCGTGTCATACCGCAGGCCCGCGGGAACAGGCAGTGAGGACTCGCTCGACACAACGAGGCGCAGGTGCAGCTCGCAGCTGACCGTGGTGTTCATAAGCGCCAGGGCCTTTCGCTCAGTGTGCGCTCGGGGATTCGCACGTCGGCGAAATCGACATGCCACCTACGGTGCCGTTGTAAACCCCTCTGACCGTTTTGCGGACCTCTGGGTCCCTCGGACGGCGGATCCACACCGCCGTACCCGTGTGCTTCCGGCTCCGGTAGATTCGGGCCCATGAATACGGGGAGTGAGCGCGAGGCCCGAGGGTCCGCAGCCGGGCAGACCGGCAACGAAGCCGGTGCCGAGAGTGTCGCGACCGCCACCGAAGCGGCGCCGCACGTGTCGAAGGCGCCCGCTTTCATCCGGCGCAGCCGCTCGCTGCACATCAGCTGGCAGGTCGGCGTCTTCGTCGTCGGCCTCGCCGTGATCGTCGCGGGCGCGGCCATGCTCGTCCTGCCCGGCCCCGGGTGGGTCGCGATCTTCGCGGGTCTGGCGATCTGGGCCACCGAGTTCGCCTGGGCGCACCTCGTCCTGCGCTGGACGAAGCGCAAGGTCACCGAGGCCGCCCAGAAGGCCCTCGACCCGAAGGTCCGCCGCCGCAACATCATCCTCACCACGGTCGGGCTCGTGATCGCCGGCGCGCTGATCGGCTTCTACCTGTGGAAGTACGGCCTCACGATGCCCTGGGACCTCAAGGACCAGTGATGGTCAAAGAGCGCCGCTCACATGGGGTAATGTTTGCGGTGCGCCCGGGCGATTAGCTCAGTGGGAGAGCGCTTCGTTCACACCGAAGAGGTCACTGGTTCGAACCCAGTATCGCCCACCCGGACCGAGGGCCCGGAGACGGAAACCGTCTCCGGGCCCTCGGCGTTTCCAGGCGTTCCGGGTGGTTCCGGGCGTTCCTCACCGGAAGCGGCCCAGCGCCGCCCGGAGCCGGCGCGCGTCCCGCAGCCGCTTCTCGTACGTCGCCCCCACCGCCAGGAGCAGCAGCCCCGCCAGTGCCGGCGGCAGCCACCGCGGCAGCAGCCCGACCACCTGGACCACGTACGGCGCCAGCTCGTGCAGGGCCACCGCGGCCAGGACGCCGCCGCCCAGCAGCAGGGGGGCCTGCAGCCTGCGGTGCGCGCCCACCAGTGTCACCGCGAGCGCCGCCGCGCCCAGCAGCAGCGGCCGCAGCCAGTACGGGTCCTGCCAGGCCTCGGCCAGGCCGGGCAGCAGCGTCGCCCCCAGCCCCGGCCCGTACGCCGTCCAGGACGAGGCCTCCGGGTCCCTGCGGCGGCGCAGCAGCCCCACCGCCAGGGCCGCCGCCGTCACCGGCAGCGTGTACGCCTCCGTCACCGTCACCCCGGACACCCACAGGCGCAGCCACGCCGCCACGACGCCCAGCACCGCGGCCGCCCAGCCCAGCCGGCGCCGCTCCGGCCGGACGGCCGCCCCCGCGCAGACCACCGCCGCCAGCGCGCACGCCAGGGACAGCACCGCCGGCTCCCGCACCGCCGCCGCGAGCGCCACCACGCCCACCCCGGCCCCGGCCGCCTCCGCCGCCGGGCGCACCCGGCCCAGCCGCGGCCCCGCGGCCGCCGGCGCCGCGGCCACCGCCAGCAGCGGCAGGGACCACCAGGCCACCGCGAGCCCCGCCAGCGCGCACAGCGCCGCCACCACGGCCGCCGCGTACCCGACGGCGAGCACCGCCGCGCCCGCCCGCACGTCCGCCGGGGCGCTCCGCCGCGCCGCCACCGCGGCACAGCCCGCACCGAGCGCCCCGAACACCGCGAAGGTGGCCCAGCGCCCGTCCAGCGCCGCGAGAGCCACATCCACGGCCCCGACCGCAGCACACACCGCGGCCACCCTCCCGACACCGTCGGCAAAACCCGCCGTACCCGCGGCACCTGTGGTCTCCGTGGCGCCCGTGGCGCTCGCCGTGCCCGCGCCGGCCGCCTCCCCGGTGCCGGCCGCCGCCCGCAGTGCCAGCGCGGCGGTCGCCGCCGTCACCGCCAGCTGCGCCCCGAGCACCACCGCCACCGGCAGCCCCTTGCCCATCGGGGCCGTGAACAGCCCGGCCCAGCCGCACACCACCGCGACCGCCCGCACAGCCGCCGCCACCGACACACCCGTACCCGGCACCCCTGCCGTGTCCGCGCTCGACGGCGGTTCGGCAGCGCCCCGAAGGGGCGCGGGGAACTGCGTGACCGGCCACGACCGGGCCGCAGACGAGCGCCGGACCGCAGCAGCACCTCCCGCGGAGCGCTCCGGCAGGAGGCGGGGCGTCCACCATGCGGCCGCCGCCGTGACCAGCAGGGCCGTGGTCGCCGCGGCGCCGGGGCCGTACGCCGCCACCCCGGCCGGGACGACCGGGGTCCAGGCGTCCCGGGCCACCTCCACCCGCGACAGGACCGGCGCCAGCGCCGACGCCAGACCCCACAGCGCGGCCCCCGCCGCCACCGCGGCTCCCGCCCCGCCCAGGCCGCGCCGCACCGCCCCCGGCAGCGCGGCCACCGCGGCCGCGCCCAGCAGCGGCAGCGCGAGCAGCAGGCACAGCACCACCGGCCAGCCCGGCGCCAGCTCCGGCCGGGCCGGGCCGGCCAGCGCCGCCACCGCCGCCAGACCGCCCGCCAGCGCGGCGCCCGACGCGGCCGGCACCCGCCAGGCCACCGCCACGCCCAGCACCGCACACCCCGCGACCAGCAGCGCCGGCTCCGCGGCAGCGGCCGCAGCCCCCGCCGCCGCCAGCCCCGGCACGCCGCACAGCAGCGCGCCGGCCCCGCACACCGCCGCCAGGACCCACACCGCCGGCCCCGTCCAGGCCGCCCGCGCCCGCAGCCCCGCCGCGAAGCCCCCGAACACCGCCAGGGCGCAGTCCAGGGCCGCCGTCGCCAGCAGCGCCCACCCGAGCCCCACCGGCCCCTCCGCCGACGCGAGCGCCGCCAGCGGCAGCGGGAGCTGCGCCGCGAGCACCGCCCCCGCGGCCGGGACCACCAGCCTCGCCAGCAGCGCCCCGTACGCCGCCCACACCGCGGCCAGCACGGCCGACGCCCCGGCCGCGTACGCCGTGCCGCCGGTCCCCGGCAGGGCCACCGCGTGCAGCGCGTACGCGTCCAGCACCGTCAGCAGCAGCCCGACCGCCGCCACCGACTCGGCCGTCGACCGCAGCCCGCGCCGCAGCAGCAGCGCCGGCGCGCCCAGGGCCGCCACCGTCACCACGCCCAGCACCGCCGAGCGCCCCCCGATCCCCAGGGAGCCCCAGCTGACCAGGGTGAACGCGAGGGCCGCCACGGCCAGCAGCACCGCACCCAGCGTCAGCAGCACGTTCTGCGCACCCGGGCCCGAGGCCTCCGCCGTACGCACGGGCTGCGACACCGGCAACCCGCCGCCGGCCGTCCCGGACGCCGCCGCGAACTGCAGCAGCCAGGCCCGACGGGCCAGCAAGTAGCCGCGCCGGGCATCGAGTTGCGCCAGCTCGCGGTCGATCAGCGCCAGCTCCTCGGCGGGCGGCAGAGGCATGTTCATGCTCGGAGTGTGGCCCCGCTCACGCCCCGGGGACATGGGTGCGCGTACTCAGATCCGCGCTGAGTACGCCCCGGCCCCCGCCCGGCGCGCCAGACTGAAGGCATGGACCGCAGCCGCCGCGGCCGGTGGAGCCGCTACCGCTTCCGCAGCCTGTGGGACCTCGACGCCCCGCCCGAACGCGTCTACTCCGTACTGGAACAGGCCGACGACTACGGGAGCTGGTGGCCGCAGGTCCGCGGCATCGAGCGGATCGACGCGCACAGCAGCGCACTGCGCATCCGCTCCGTCCTCCCGTACGAGATCCGGATCACCGCCTCCGAGGTGCTGCACGACCCCGCGCGCCGGATCCTGGAAGCCGCCCTCCACGGGGACATCGAGGGCTGGGCGCGCTGGACCGTACGCCCGCTCCCGGGCGGCGGCGGGACGAGGGTGCTCTACGAGCAGGAGGTCGAGGTGCGGCGGCCGCTGCTGCGCCGCCTGTCGCTGCCCGCCCGGCCGCTCTTCCGGCTCAACCACACGCTGATGATGCGGGCCGGGCGGCGCGCCCTGGCCGCCCGGCTGGCCGCCGGGCCGGATGCGGTTTGGACCTGACCCCGTGCCTCTTGTATTGTTCAGTGCGTTCCCGGGCGATTAGCTCAGCGGGAGAGCACTTCGTTCACACCGAAGGGGTCACTGGTTCGATCCCAGTATCGCCCACCGGGAGAGGCCGGTCCGTCATACGACGGACCGGCCTTCCGCATTCCCGGCCCGCACCGCACCGCCCGCCCCGCCCCGCACCCGCCGCCCGGCACCCACCACCCCACGGCCGCCGCCCACCGCCTCACGCCGCCGTCGACACCTCCGGCCGCAGCGGCCAGTGCGGATCCACCGCCTCCGGCGTCCCCTGCCGCGCGAACCACGCCTGCAGCCCGCGCGCCTGCGCCGCGTGCCACACCGCCTGCAGCGTGTGCAGTTCGGCCGGCGAGAGCCGCTCCAGCCGGCCCGCGAACCGCCGCCCCACCGCCCGTACGACCTCCAGCGAGGCCAGTGCGTCCGCCGCCGCGTCGTGCGCGCCGTCCAGCTCTATCCCGTAGTGCTCGCACAGGGCCGTCAGCGTGCGCCGCCCCTTGCGGTACCGGTCCAGGTGCTTGTCCAGTACCCGCGGATCCAGCACCGTCAGCGGCCGGTTGTCCAGGTACCGGGCCAGCGAGGACGCCCGGTGCCGGCGCAACTCCCGGTCCAGCAGGGTCAGGTCGAACGGCGCGTTCATCACCACCACCGGGCGGCCCGCGACCTGCTGCTCCGCCAGCGCCCGGGCTATCTCCTCCACGACCGGCGCCGGCCACCGGCCGTTGTGCTGGAGGTACTCGTCCGTCAGGCCGTGCACGTCCGTGGCCTCCCGCGGAACCGGCACCCCCGGGTTGACCAGCCAGCGCGTCTGGCGGACCCGGCCGCCCGCGCACTCCTGTACGACGAGAGCGGCGGACACGATCCGGTCCTGCTCCACGTCCACCCCGGTCGTCTCCGTGTCGAATGCGGCCAGCGGGCCCTCGTACCAGCGTGTCATGGCGAACTCCTCGTCCCCGATCGGCAGATGGGGCGTACGTCGAACACGCCACCCTTGCCCGAATCCGTGATACCCGGCCCGTTTGCGCCGTACGCCGTTTGCGGCCCGCCCGCTGGGGAGACAACCACCCTGGGGGACCGCACACATGACCGGCCGTCACCCCGCCCGCTCTCATCCGGCCAGAGCCCGCAAGGGCATGGGGAGCATCCGGCCATGGCACTCACACAGCCCGAACCGGGCGGGGTGCTGCAGGGGCGCACGGGTGCGCGCGACCAGGCGCGCCCCGCACCGCTGCGCGGCACACTCGCCACCACCGCCTGCATGGAGACCCTCCAAGTGGGATACCTGCACGCCGTCGCGGCCGCCGCCGGCTGCTCGCTGTCCCAGCCCTTCCCCGACAACGGCATCGACTGGCAGGTCAGCCACGGCGCGCCCGAGCACGTCGTGGACGACGAGGTCACCATCAAGGTGCAGCTGAAGGCGACCTACCAGATCCCGCCCGAACCGCCCGGGCCCACCTTCGCCTTCACGCTCGACAACGCCCACCTGGTGAAGCTGGCCCGGACCCCGGTCGCCGTCCACAAGATCCTCGTCGTGATGCTCGTCCCGCGCGAGCGCGACCGCTGGCTGTCCGCCGGCCACGACCGGCTCGACCTGCGGCACTGCTGCTACTGGACCAACCTCGCCGGGCACCCCGTGACCGGCCGGCGCCGCACCACCGTCCGGATCCCCACCACACGGATCTTCGACGACCGGGCGCTGTGCGAGATCATGACCCTCGTCGGGTCGGGAGGGACACCTTGATGCACCGGCCGCCACCGCGCCTCCAACCGCCTGCCGCCCTGCCGGAGTTCGGCGACCGCCCCGCCCCGGGAGTCCCCGACCCCGAACGGGTCGACCCGGCCGTGTTCGGCGTCCTGCTGCGCCGGCACGGCTGGCAGCGCCGCGGAGGCGCGGCCGGCCGCTACGGGCGGTGGACGCCGCCCGAGGCCGATCCGGCGGCCCGCACGGGCACCAGCCTCCTCGTCCCGGAGACCCGCGCCTTCCCCGACTGCACCGACCTGCTCGAAGAAGCGCTCGCCGCGCTCGCCCGCGGCGCCCTGCCCTGCGCCCGCGAGGTGCTCCACGGGCTGAGCGTCCCCAGCGACGAGATCCGCTGGGAGCGGCAGAACCCCCAGGTCCCGCGGACCCCCGGCCGCAGCCCGCGCGCCCTGACCGTGGAGGACCACCTGCGCGCGGCCGCCCACAGCCTCCTGCTCGCCGGGGCGCTGGCGGCCCGGTCCACCGCCGGGTACTACGGGGCCCGGCACCGCCGCCAGGCCGAACGGGACCTCGACGGAGTGGTGGCCGGGCCGTCCTCCGCCGGGGGCCGGCTCACCGCGTACCTGCCCGTCGCCGGCGGCCGCGGCACCGTGACTTGGCTGCACCACGCCCTGCACGCGGCCCGCGAAGCCGCGGACTACCGGCGCACCACCGGCGGGATGGAGGCCTTCGACGCCGCGGTCCAGACCGGCGTCAGCCGGGAGCTCGCCGACGCGCTGATCGACCTCGTCAGCGGCTCGGAGGGCGCCCGGATCGCGCTGGCCTGGGCGCCGGCGGCCGGGGCTCCCGCCGGATGCGCGGCCCGGCCCGAACCGGTGGAGTTCTCCCCGGGGGACCTGCCCGCACTCCGCGAGGCCTCCGCGCGCTACACCCGGGACGAGCCCTCCGTCCCGGTGCAGATCACCGGCACGGTGGTCCGCATGCGCCGCACCACACCCGCGGCCGGCGGGGCGGTCCGCCTCCGGGTGCTGTCCGGGGCCGACGTCCCGCAGGTGCGGATGGCCCTGGACGAGCGGGCGTACCGGGTGGCCGGGCACGCCCACCTCGCCGGAGTGCCGATCAGGGTCACCGGGCGGCTCCAGCGGCGGGGCGGCTTCCGCCGCGTCGCCGAGATCACCGACGTACGGGCCGTTCCCCTGGACGAGGCCCAGCGCGACCGGCTGATCAAGTCGATGGACGAGTCCCTCGACCCCTCGGACGTCCTGGCCGCCGACGACTGACCGAGACCGAGCGCTATGGGGGAGGTCCCGTGAGGGGTCGGCGCTTGTCCGCGGGCCGGTTGCGGCCGGTCGCGCAGTTCCCCGCTCCCCTCCGGGACGCTGCCGAACCGCCGTCGGCCTCGCCGCGGCCGCTCAGCCGCCGGCCGGGGCAGCGGCCGCCCGGCCGGTGCGCGGCACCAGGGTGAAGGAGGCCATGACCAGACCGGGTACGGGGGAGAAGTCCGCCCCGCGGACGAAGCCGAAGCGCTCGTACAGCGCCACCGCCGGGGAGTTCGCCGCGCCCGTCGACACCGTCACCGGCCGGTCCGCCGGGACCTCGGCCAGCAGGGCCCGCAGCAGCAGCGAGGCCACACCCCGCCGGAACCAGGCCGGGTCCACGCACAACCGGTCCACGCACACCGAGCCGTCCGGCTCCCGCTCCCAGGCCAGGAACCCGGCGAGCGGGCCGCCCGACCCGTTCGAACCGTCAGGTCCGTCCGCTCCCGCGCCCGCCGCCCCCAGCCAGCGCAGCGGCCGCTCCCGCAGCTCGGCGAGGCTCTCGCGCAGCGCCGGTATGCCGTCGAAGCCGATCAGCCGCGCCTCCACCGCGTACGCCGCCCGGCCGATCCGGTGCACGGCGGCCGCGGTCGCGTCGTGGCCGAGGTCCAGGGGCCCCACCGGCCCGGTCGTCGTCGCCATGCCCCCACGCTAGCGAACGGGAGGTCGCGCCCCGCACGGGAATCAGCGCGGGAACAGGCATAACCGTTTCGCGGGCGGGCCGCCGCTCTCGGTACGATTCAGTCGCGCAGCGTTCGCTGTGGCATTCCTTCAGTCAGGAGAAACCGGTGTCAGACGTCCGTGTGATCATCCAACGCGATTCCGAGCGGGACGAGCGCGTGGTGGCCACGGGCACTACTGCCGCCGACCTCTTCGCCGACGAGCGCACCGTGATCGCCGCGCGCGTGGCGGGCGAGCTCAAGGACCTCTCCTACGCGGTCCAGGACGGCGAGACCGTCGAGCCCGTGGAGATCTCCTCCCCGGACGGCCTCGACATCCTCCGCCACTCCACCGCGCACGTCATGGCGCAGGCCGTGCAGGAGCTCTTCCCCGAGGCCAAGCTGGGCATCGGCCCGCCGGTCCGGGACGGTTTCTACTACGACTTCGACGTCGCGCGGCCCTTCACCCCCGATGACCTCAAGGCCATCGAGAAGAAGATGCAGGAAATCCAGAAGCGCGGGCAGAAGTTCTCCCGCCGCGTGGTCACCGACGAGGCCGCCCGCGAGGAGCTCGCCGACGAGCCGTACAAGCTGGAGCTCATCGGCATCAAGGGCTCGGCCTCCACCGACGACGGTGCGAACGTCGAGGTCGGCGCCGGCGAGCTGACCATCTACGACAACCTGGACGCCAAGACCGGCGAGCTGTGCTGGAAGGACCTCTGCCGCGGTCCCCACCTGCCCACCACCCGCAACATCCCGGCGTTCAAGCTGATGCGGAACGCGGCCGCCTACTGGCGCGGCAGCGAGAAGAACCCGATGCTCCAGCGCATCTACGGCACCGCCTGGCCGTCGAAGGACGAGCTGAAGGCCCACCTCGACTTCCTCGCCGAGGCCGAGAAGCGCGACCACCGCCGCCTCGGCACCGAGCTGGACCTCTTCTCCATCCCGGACGAGATCGGCTCCGGCCTCGCCGTCTTCCACCCCAAGGGCGGCATCATCCGCCGGGTCATGGAGGACTACAGCCGCAAGCGGCACGAGGAGGAGGACTACGAGTTCGTCTACTCGCCGCACGCCACCAAGGGGCAGCTCTTCGAGAAGAGCGGCCACCTGGACTGGTACGCGGAGGGCATGTACCCCCCCATGCAGCTCGACGGTGGTACCGACTACTACCTCAAGCCCATGAACTGCCCGATGCACAACCTGATCTTCGACGCCCGCGGGCGCTCCTACCGTGAGCTGCCGCTGCGCCTGTTCGAGTTCGGCACCGTGTACCGGTACGAGAAGTCCGGCGTCGTCCACGGCCTGACCCGGGCCCGCGGCTTCACCCAGGACGACGCGCACATCTACTGCACCCGCGAGCAGATGGCGGAGGAGCTGGACCGCACCCTCACCTTCGTGCTGAACCTGCTCCGCGACTACGGCCTGACCGACTTCTACCTGGAGCTGTCCACCAAGGACCCGGAGAAGTTCGTCGGCTCGGACGAGGTCTGGGAGGAGGCCACCGCCACCCTCCAGCAGGTCGCCGAGAAGCAGGGCCTCCCGCTGGTCCCGGACCCGGGCGGCGCCGCCTTCTACGGCCCGAAGATCTCGGTCCAGTGCCGCGACGCCATCGGCCGCACCTGGCAGATGTCGACCGTCCAGCTCGACTTCAACCTGCCCGAGCGCTTCGACCTGGAGTACACCGCGGCCGACGGCTCCCGCCAGCGCCCGGTCATGATCCACCGTGCGCTGTTCGGCTCCATCGAGCGGTTCTTCGCGGTCCTGCTGGAGCACTACGCCGGCGCCATGCCGCCGTGGCTCGCCCCGGTCCAGGCCGTCGGCATCCCGATCGGCGACGCGCACGTGGACTACCTGAAGGAGTTCGCCGCCGAGGCGAAGAAGAAGGGCCTGCGGGTCGAGGTGGACGCCTCCTCCGACCGCATGCAGAAGAAGATCCGGACCTGGCAGAAGCAGAAGGTTCCGTTCATGATCATCGTCGGTGACGACGACATGGCCGCCGGCACCGTCTCCTTCCGCTACCGCGACGGTTCGCAGGAGAACGGGATCGCCCGTGACGAGGCACTGGCCAAGCTCGTTTCCGTAGTGGAGCGCCGAGTCCAGGTGTGATCTGCTCCCCGCGTGAGCGGGGATGATCCGAAGATGCGCAAGCACCACGAGCTGAAGGTGCCTTGATCCCCGCGCCAGCGGGGCTGAAGCCCCCGGGAAGTCTCACTTCCCGGGGGTCTTCCCGTTCCGCGGGGGCCTCCGCTCGTCCCGCTCGAAGACCTGGACGAGCCACGACGAGAACGAGCCCGTCACCGCGCCCAGCAGCGCCAGGCCGAACGCCATCATGAAGACGGCGATCACGCGGCCCATCGTCGTCACCGGGACCACGTCCCCGTACCCGACCGTCGTCAGCGTCGCGCACACCCACCAGACCGAGTCCCCGAAGGTGACGATGCTCGCCCCGGGCGCGTACCGCTCCTGCTGGTACACGGCCAGGGCGCCGGCGAAGCCCAGCAGCACGGCAGCCGTCCCGGCGTACGCGACCACCCGCGCGTACAGGTCCATCCGCGGCCTGTCCCGCCGGCGCTGCAGGGCCATGTAGATCTGCACCAGCCGCAGGGGGCGCAGCAGCGGAAGCAGCAGGACCAGGGTGTCGAGCACGTGCGTGCGCAGGAAGCGCAGCGGGCGCAGGCCGCTCAGCAGCATCCGGACCAGGTAGTCCACGACGAAGCACAGCCAGGTGCCGCCGACGACGACGAGCGCGACGCCGCGCACCCAGCTCTCCGCCGGCGGGACGAGGACGTAGACGGCGTAGGCGGCGAGGTAGAGCAGCGAGGCGATCAGCAGGGGGACCTCGGTCAGGTCCTCCCAGTGCTGCCTGCGCTCGGCCGATACTTCGTGCATCCGGCCAGGATCCCCGCCCGCGGGGCGATCTCCGCCCCGACGACACGCCGCGCCAGGGCAAGGTCATATGCTGCATCACATGACGACTCAGCCGGAGCAGCAGAATGGCGTCGGGACGCAGGACTCGTTCCAGCGGCTGTGGACGCCCCACCGCATGGCCTACATCCAGGGCGAGAACAAGCCCACCGGCCCGGAGGCCGGGGACGGCTGCCCCTTCTGCGGGATCCCGGAGATGTCCGACGGGGACGGCCTGATCGTCGCCCGGGGCAAGCACGTCTACGCCGTGCTGAACCTCTACCCGTACAACGGCGGCCACCTGATGGTGGTCCCGTACCGGCACGTCGCCGACTACACGGAGCTGGACGCGGCCGAGACGGCCGAGCTGGCCGACCTCACGAAGCGGGCCATGGTCGCGCTGCGCAAGGCGTCCGGGGCGCACGGTTTCAACATCGGCATGAACCAGGGCTCGGCGGCGGGCGCGGGTATCGCCGCGCACCTGCACCAGCACATCGTGCCCCGCTGGGGCGGGGACACGAACTTCATGCCCGTCGTCGGCCACACGAAGGTGCTGCCGCAGCTCCTTGCCGACACCCGGCAGATGCTCGCCGACGCCTGGCCGAACGACTGAGCCCGGGTACCGCGCCCCGTAAGGGGCGCGGGGAACTGCGCGACCAGCCCCCACCGGCCTGCGGTGCCATGACCGGACGGGCTTCCCGCGGAGCGCTCAGGCGTCGTAGACGTCCGCCTTGCGCGGGGACGCGTCCTGGACCATGCCGCTGACCACCATCGACCGGTTCCCGAAGCGCTCGGTGTCGACGCCGTTCTCGTCCAGGACCCGCATCGCGGCGGCGTGGACGGCGCGCAGGACCGGGGTCGCGGCGCGCATCGCGTCGTCGGCCATGAACCGGTGGCGCCACGGCTGGCCCGCCCACACGTGGCGGGCGCCGAAGGGCTCGGGCAGCACCAGCTTGCCGCCGAAGTAGTCCAGCAGCGGCGGGTACCAGGTCAGCGGGGCCCGGACGGCGAGCCGGACCACCTCCTGGGCGTCGATCAGGGGCAGCGGGCGCTCCACGGTCTCCCAGAACCTGATCGACTTGGGGACCTCCACCACCGGGGGCTTGGACTTCGTGCCGAACAGGCCGTGGACCGGGCCGAGGGCGTGGCCGGTGACCTCCACCCGCAGCGTCTTGTAGAGCACGGTGACCGTGACCAGCATGGTGATCACGAGCTGGCCGTCCCACAGCGGGTACTGGATGCCGAGGTAGTGCCGGTTGCCGCCGCTGAACTGCTGCTCGTTGCAGATGCGGGTGATCTCGTGCGCCTTGACGAGGAAGGTGTCCACGTCCGCGCCCGACGGGCGGGCCACCTCGGCGGCGCCCTCGCCGACGGGGGCGACGATCCAGTGCTGGACGGACGCGGGCGGGAGGCCGCCGGTGTGCAGGGGGCCGCGCTCCAGCTTGCGCAGCTCGGTGTCGACGGCCCGTATGACGTCCCAGCTGCGGAACGGGTGGATGTCCGCGCCCTCGGTCTTGGGGACGAGCTCCTCGGCCAGCTGCCAGCTGCCCCAGCGGGTGCCCATGCCGAGGATCCCCTTGGGGCCGGCGTAGAAGACCGAGTTGCTGCGGTTCTCGGCGGTGAGCTTGGCCAGGGCGTGGCGCAGGTCCTCGCGGGCCTTCTCGTCGGGGTTGCCGGGCACGGCCTCGGGGATCTTGGCGCCGATGCCGCCGCCCGAGAGGAGGCCGTCCCAGCGGGAGCGCAGGTCGGCGGCGGTGGACTCGCAGATCCGGCGGGCGAGGAACCAGCCGAGGGCCGGCGCGATGATCATGCCGCGCAGGTAGAGGCCGAGGAACCCGTCGAACGGCAGCCGGAACATCATGACGGCCGCGACGAGGCCGACGCCGACCAGGACGAGGGTGCTCATCCAGGAGGCGTACTTCTCGCTGCCCAGCAGGGTCTTGCGGAGCTGGAACAGGCCGAGCCACAGCAGCAGGCCGGGGAGGAACACCACCCCGGCGACCAGCATGATCAGGCGCAGCTTGCGGTCGCGCTGCTTGCGGATGTGGGAGGCGGCCAGGCAGTGCTCCACCACGGTCTGCGGGTCGGCGCCGAAGGACTGGATGATCGGCTTGCGGCCGGCCGGGAGCGTCCGGGCCTCGACGGCGCGGCAGAAGGCCTCGCCGAGGTTCGGCTCGAAGAGGGAGATTCTCGGGGCCTTGACGGTGGAGGAGTGGTACTCGTTGTTGGCGTCGAGAATCGCGGACAGCTTGGTGTCCTTGCCCCCGTCGCGGTAGGCCGCCGAGGCGAGGGCGTTGGTCGCGGCGGTCTGGCCGCCACCGCCCTGGAGTGGGATCTGTGCCCCGGGCCTGAAGTCGAATCCGTCGTCCGCCACCGCTGCCCCCATCGCTGTGCGTCGTGCTGTTGTGCCGCGCGGATGAGCCTATCGGCGTATCTGCCCCCACGGTCATGGGACAGGGAAATGCCGCCCGCCGCAAGAGGGTTGGACGGGCGGCTCCCTGGCGCTACGCCAGAGTGCTTCCCTTCTCCAGCTGTTCGCGCACCTTGTCGGCGATATGCGGCGGCATCGGTTCGTGGCGGGCGTAGTCGCGGGTGAAGCTGCCGGTGCCGTGTGAGACGGAGCGCAGGTCGATCGCGTAGCGGCTGATCTCGATCTCGGGGATGTCGGCGCGGACCAGGGTGCGCCCCTGGGGGGCTTGCTCGGTGCCGACGACGCGGCCGCGCCGGCCGGCGAGGTCGCTCATGACGGGGCCGACGTAGTCGTCGGGTACGAGGACGGTGAGCTCGGCGACGGGTTCGAGGAGGTGGACGGTGGCCTCGGCGGCGGCCTCGCGCAGGGCGAGCGCGCCGGCGGTCTGGAAGGCGGCGTCGGAGGAGTCCACGGAGTGGGCCTTGCCGTCGAGGAGGGTCACCCGGATGTCGACGAGGGGGTAGCCGGCGGCCACGCCGCGGGCGGCCTGGCTGCGGACGCCCTTCTCGACGGAGGGGATGAACTGCCGGGGCACGGAGCCGCCGACGACCTTGTCGACGAACTCGATGCCGCTGCCCGGCGGGAGCGGCTCGACCTCGATCTCGCAGATGGCGAACTGGCCGTGGCCGCCGGACTGTTTGACGTGCCGGCCCCGGCCCGCGGCCTTCGCGCCGAAGGTCTCGCGCAGGCTGACCTTGTGGGGGACCGGGTCGACCTGGACGCCGTACCGGGTGCGCAGGCGTTCGAGGGCGACGTCCTGGTGGGCTTCGCCCAGGCACCACAGGACGAGCTGGTGGGTGTCCGGGTTCTGCTCCAGCCGCATGGTCGGGTCCTCGGCGACGAGGCGGGCGAGGCCCTGGGAGAGCTTGTCCTCGTCGGCCTTGCTGTGGGCCTGGATGGCGACCGGGAGCAGCGGGTCGGGCATCTGCCACGGCTCCATGAGCAGGGGCCGGTCCTTGGCGGAGAGGGTGTCGCCGGTCTCGGCGCGGCCCAGCTTGGCCACGCAGGCCAGGTCGCCGGCGATGACCTGGGTGAGGGGGCGCTGCTGTTTGCCGAAGGGGGAGGTGAGGGAGCCGATGCGTTCGTCGACGTCGTGGTCCTCGTGGCCGCGGTCGGTGAGGCCGTGGCCGCTGACGTGGACGGTCTGCTCGGGGCGGAGGGTGCCGGAGAACACCCGCACGAGGGAGATGCGGCCCACGTAGGGGTCGGAGGAGGTTTTGACGACCTCGGCGACGAGGGGGCCGTCGGGGTCGCAGGTGACGGCCGGGCGTTCGGCGCCGTCGGGGGCGGTGACGGGGACGGGGGCGGTTTCGAGGGGGGTGGGGAAGCCGCCGGTGACCAGTTCGAGGAGTTCGACGGTGCCGAGGCCCTGGCGGGCGCCGTCCGCCGCGGGCGCGGCCATCAGGACCGGGTGGAAGGTCCCGCGGGCGACGGCGCGCTCCAGGTCGTCGACGAGCGTCTTGAGGTCGATGTCCTCGCCGCCGAGGTAGCGGTCCATGAGGGTCTCGTCCTCGCTCTCCGCGATGATGCCCTCGATGAGGCGGGAGCGGGCTTCCGTGATCTGTTCGAGCTCCTCGGGCGCGGGGTCGCGTTCGACGCGGTCGCCGCCGGCGTACTCGTACACGCGCTGCGTCAGCAGGCCGAGGAGGCCGGTGACGGGTGCGTGCCCGTCGGGCCCGGCGGGGCCGTACAGCGGGAGGTAGAGGGGGATGACGGCGTCGGGGTCGTCGGCGCCGAAGGCCTCCCCGCAGACCGCGGCCATCTGGGCGTAGTCGGCGCGGGCCGCCTCCAGATGGGTGACGACGATGGCGCGGGGCATGCCGACGGCCTGGCACTCCTCCCACAGCATGCGGGTGGCGCCGTCGATGCCGTCCGAGGAGGAGACGACGAAAAGGGCCGCGTCCGCGGCGCGCAGACCGGCCCTGAGCTCGCCGACGAAGTCGGCGTATCCGGGGGTGTCCAGGATGTTGACCTTGACCCCGCCCCATTCGACGGGGACGAGGGAGAGCTGTACGGAACGCTGCTGGCGGTGCTCGATCTCGTCGTGGTCGGAGACGGTGGCGCCGTCCTCGACCCGGCCGGCCCTGGTGACGGCTCCGGCGGTGAGGGCGAGGGCCTCGACGAGCGTGGTCTTGCCGGCCCCGCTGTGGCCGACCAGCACGACGTTCCGTACGGACGAGGGCCGGTCGGCCGTCGGTGCCCTGCCGGCGGCTCCGGCTTGGTGTGATGTGGCTCCCATGATGCTCGTGCCTCCCGGGGTGACGGTGAGGAGGTGATCGGCGTCCTTCGAGCTTTGCACCGGCGTCACTCTGCGTCCATATGTAATACGCGCCGCCGTCCGGCGCATGGCGGGAGCACGGCCGGACCGGCTCCCCGCGGGTTTCGGGCAGGGGGCCGGGCCGGGTGCCGGCGGGCTCCGGCGGCGCCCGGCCGATTGCCCGGCACGAACCGGTGGGTGCGCGGGTATGCCGCCCCGGGCCGCTGGCTACGATGGGCCAGCCGGTGGCCGATGGGGCCGTACGGCCCAGCGACCCTCCGGGAAGGCCATGCTGAACAAGTACGCGCGTGCGTTCTTCACGCGTGTTCTCACGCCATTCGCCGCTTTTCTCCTCCGGCGGGGGGTGAGCCCGGACGCGGTCACGCTCATCGGCACGGCCGGTGTGGTGGCCGGAGCGCTGGTCTTCTTCCCCCGGGGCGAGTTCTTCTGGGGCACGATCACCATCACGCTCTTCGTGTTCTCCGACCTCCTCGACGGGAACATGGCCCGCCAGGCCGGGGTCTCCAGCCGCTGGGGCGCCTTCCTCGACTCCACCCTCGACCGGGTCGCCGACGCGGCGATCTTCGGCGGCCTCGCGCTCTGGTACGCGGGCCTCGGCAACGACAACGTGCTGTGCGCGGTGACGATCTTCTGCCTGGCCAGCGGCCAGGTCGTCTCGTACACCAAGGCCCGCGGCGAGTCCATCGGCCTGCCCGTGGCCGTCAACGGCCTCGTCGAGCGCGCCGAACGCCTGGTGATCTCGCTGGTCGCGGCCGGCCTGTCCGGGCTGCAGACCTTTGGCGCGCCCTCGTGGCTCGGCGTGCTGCTGCCGGTCGCGCTCTGGGCGGTGGCGGTCGGCTCCCTCGTCACCCTGATCCAGCGCGTGGTCACCGTACGCCGGGAGGCGGCCGAGGCCGACGCCGCGGCCGCGTCCGGGCCGGGTGCCGCCTGATGGGCGCCGCACAGGACCGCCTGGTCGACGGGTTGTACGGGCTCGGCTGGGCCGCCGTGAAGAAGCTTCCCGAGCCCGCGGCGGTGGCCCTCGGCCACCGGATCGCCGACTTCGCGTGGCGGCGCCGCGGCAAGGGCGTGCTGCGGCTGGAGTCGAACCTCGCCCGGGTCGTGCCGGACGCCGGGCCCGAGCGGCTCCGGGAGCTGTCGCGG
The DNA here is from genome assembly GCF_044769385.1 of Streptomyces sp. NPDC090445. Taxonomy (NCBI): domain Bacteria; kingdom Bacillati; phylum Actinomycetota; class Actinomycetes; order Kitasatosporales; family Streptomycetaceae; genus Streptomyces; species Streptomyces sp. NPDC090445. The sequence continues at coordinate 207,038 of NZ_JBIVXV010000005.1, forward strand.
GCGGGCATGCGCTCGTACATGCGGTACTGGATGGAGTCCTTCCGGCTGCCGACGATGGACCCCGCGCGGTTCGGCACCGACGTCTCCCTCAAGGACGACCACATCCTCAAGGAGGCCGTCGCCTCCGGCCGCGGGGTCATCGTCGCCCTGCCCCACCTGGCCAACTGGGACCTCGCCGGCGCCTGGGTCACCGGGCACCTGGGCATCCCCTTCACCACCGTCGCCGAACGGCTGAAGCCCGAGTCGCTCTACGACCGCTTCGTCGCCTACCGCGAGAGCCTCGGCATGGAGGTCCTCCCGCACAGCGGCGGCGCCGCCTTCGGCACCCTGGCCCGCCGGCTCCGGGCCGGCGGCCTGATCTGCCTCGTCGCCGACCGGGACCTGTCCGCGTCCGGCGTCGAGGTGGACTTCTTCGGCGCGACCGCCCGGATGCCCGCCGGGCCGGCCCTGCTGGCCCAGCAGACCGGCGCCGCCCTGCTGCCCGCCACCCTGTACTACGGCGACACGCCCAAGCTGTACGGCCGGATCCACCCCGAGGTGGAGGTCCCCGCCACCGGGACCAGGACCGAGAAGACCGCCGCCATGACGCAGGCGGTGGCCGACGCCTTCGCGCAGGGCATCGCCGACCACCCGCAGGACTGGCACATGCTCCAGCGGCTGTGGCTGGACGACCTGGAGGAGCGCTCCGCGTGAAGATCGGCATCGTCTGCCCGTACTCGTGGGACGTGCCCGGCGGCGTCCAGTTCCACATCCGGGACCTCGCCGAGCACCTGATCCGCCTCGGCCACGAGGTGTCGGTGCTCGCCCCGGCCGACGACGAGACCCCCCTCCCGCCGTACGTGGTCTCGGCCGGGCGGGCCGTGCCGGTGCCCTACAACGGCTCGGTGGCCCGGCTGAACTTCGGGTTCCTGTCGGCGGCGCGGGTGCGGCGCTGGCTGCACGAGGGCGTCTTCGACGTGATCCACATCCACGAGCCCGCCTCGCCGTCGCTCGGGCTGCTCTCCTGCTGGGCCGCACGGGGCCCGATCGTGGCCACCTTCCACACCTCCAACCCGCGGTCGCGGGCGATGATCGCGGCGTACCCGATCCTCCAGCCGGCCCTGGAGAAGATCAGCGCGCGGATCGCGGTGAGCGAGTACGCCCGGCGCACCCTCGTGGAACACCTCGGCGGGGACGCCGTCGTCATCCCGAACGGCGTCGACGTGGACTTCTTCGCCTCCGCCGAGCCGAAGGCCGAATGGGCCGGGCAGACCCTCGGGTTCATCGGCCGCATCGACGAGCCGCGCAAGGGCCTGCCCGTGCTGATGGCGGCGTTCCCGCGGATCGCCGAGGAGTGCCCCGACGTACGGCTGCTCGTCGCGGGCCGCGGCGACGAGGAGGAGGCCGTGGCCTCCCTGCCCGCCGAGCTGCGGGAGCGCGTGGAGTTCCTCGGCATGGTCTCGGACGAGGACAAGGCGCGGCTGCTGCGCAGCGTGGACGTGTACGTCGCCCCCAACACCGGCGGCGAGAGCTTCGGCATCATCCTCGTCGAGGCCCTGTCGGCCGGGGCCGCCGTACTCGCCTCCGACCTGGACGCGTTCGCCCAGGTCCTGGACCAGGGCGCGGCGGGGGAGCTGTTCGCGAACGAGGACGCCGACGCCCTCGCCGCGGCCGCGGTGAAACTGCTGCGGGACCCGGCGCGGCGGGCGGAGCTCAGCGCGCGCGGCTCCGCGCACGTGCGCCGCTTCGACTGGTCGACCGTGGGTGCCGACATCCTCGCCGTCTACGAGACGGTGACCGACGGCGCGTCGGCCGTCGCCACCGACGAACGCATCCCCCTCCGCACCCGCCTGGGCCTCACCCGAGACCCCTCCTCCTGACCCGCCCACCCACACCCGGTCCTGCACCCAGCCCCAGGCCCGTCCTGAGCCTGAGCCCCGGTCCCGGTCCCGGTCTGAGCCCGGGCCGGGCCCGCGCCCGCGTCTCCGTCCGAGCCCAGGTGCGGGCCCGCGTCTACTCCGGTCTGCGTCCGGGCCCCGGGTCCGGGTCCGGTCCGGGCCCCGGGTCCGAGCCTCAGGTCCGAGCCCCGGATCCGGGCCCGGTCTGAGTCCGGCCTTGTGTCCGGTCCCGAGGTCGGGCGCTGCCCGGACCCGGGGCCGGGGGGTGCCCGGGGGTGGCGGTAGAGTCGCGGGCCGTGATCGAAACCCTTGTCTGGACCGCGCTGGTTCTCGCTGTTGTCGGGGTCTACCTCAGCTGGACCGCCGGACGCCTGGACCGGCTCCACACGCGCATGGACGCCGCCCGCGCCGCCCTGGACGCGCAGCTCGTCCGCCGCGCCTCGGTGGTGCTGGAGGTGGCCACCTCCGGCGCGCTCGACCCGGCCTCCTCGATCGTGCTGTACGAGGCCGCGCACGCCGCTCGCCAGGCCGACGAGGAGCACCGCGAGGTCGCCGAGAGCGAGCTCAGCCAGGCGCTGCGCGCGGTGTTCGCCGACGCCGCCCAGGTGGAGGAGCTCAAGGCCGCCCCGGGCGGCGAGGCCGCCGCCGAGGACCTCGCCGCGGCCGTGCGCCGGGTGCCGATGGCCCGCCGCTTCCACAACGACGCCGTACGGGCGGCGCGCGCGCTGCGCCGGCACCGCAAGGTCCGCTGGTTCAGGCTGGCCGGGCACGCCCCGTTCCCCCTCGCCTTCGAGATGGACGACGAGCCCCCGGCCGATCTCGCGGACCGGCCGTAGTTGTACCCATTGGCCAAGTCGAAAGGAGCCACCGGCTCCTCATTGGCCCTTGCGGTGGACTGGTCGGGGGCGGTTTGCTCGGCGGAGCATTGCCGCAGCACCATGGCAGCACCGTCTTCCTTCGAGTGAGGTTCACCCGTGAGCACGCTTTCCTCCACCCCGCAGACCCCCGAGACCGGCACTGCGCGCGTCAAGCGCGGCATGGCCGAGCAGCTCAAGGGCGGCGTGATCATGGACGTCGTCAACGCCGAGCAGGCGAAGATCGCCGAGGACGCCGGCGCGGTGGCCGTCATGGCCCTGGAGCGGGTCCCCGCGGACATCCGCAAGGACGGCGGCGTGGCCCGCATGTCGGACCCGAACATGATCGAGGAGATCATCGAAGCGGTCTCCATCCCGGTCATGGCCAAGTCCCGCATCGGCCACTTCGTAGAGGCCCAGGTGCTGCAGTCCCTCGGCGTCGACTACATCGACGAGTCCGAGGTCCTGACCCCGGCCGACGAGGTCAACCACTCCGACAAGTGGGCGTTCACCACCCCCTTCGTCTGCGGCGCCACCAACCTCGGCGAGGCCCTGCGCCGCATCGCCGAGGGCGCGGCCATGATCCGCTCGAAGGGCGAGGCCGGCACCGGCAACGTCGTCGAGGCCGTCCGCCACCTGCGCCAGATCAAGAACGAGATCGCCAAGCTGCGCGGCTTCGACAACAACGAGCTGTTCGCCGCCGCCAAGGAGCTGCGCGCCCCGTACGAGCTCGTCAAGGAGGTCGCCGAGCTCGGCAAGCTCCCGGTCGTGCTGTTCTCCGCCGGCGGTGTCGCCACCCCGGCCGACGCCGCGCTGATGCGCCAGCTCGGCGCCGAGGGCGTCTTCGTCGGCTCCGGCATCTTCAAGTCGGGCGACCCGGCCAAGCGCGCCGCCGCCATCGTGAAGGCCACCACCTTCTACGACGACCCGAAGATCATCGCGGACGCGTCCCGCAACCTGGGCGAGGCCATGGTCGGCATCAACTGCGACACCCTGCCCGAGGCCGAGCGCTACGCCAACCGCGGCTGGTAAGGCACCCCCGAAGATGAACAACCCCCCCGTCATCGGCGTCCTGGCCCTCCAGGGCGACGTCCGGGAGCACCTGATCGCCCTGGCCGCGGCGGATGCCGTGGCCAGGCCGGTTCGGCGCCCCGAAGAACTCGCCGAGGTCGACGCCCTCGTCATCCCCGGCGGCGAGTCCACGACCATGTCGAAGCTCGCCGTCCTCTTCGGCATGCTGGAGCCGCTGCGCGAGCGCGTCCGGTCCGGCATGCCCGTGTACGGCACCTGCGCCGGCATGATCATGCTCGCCGACAAGCTGCTCGACGGCCGCGAGGACCAGGAGACGCTCGGCGGCATCGACATGATCGTCCGCCGCAACGCCTTCGGCCGCCAGAACGAGTCCTTCGAAGCGGCGATCGACTTCGCCGGCATCGAGGGCGGCCCGGTCGAGGGCGTCTTCATCCGCGCCCCGTGGGTGGAGTCGGTCGGCGCGCAGGCCGAGGTCCTGGCCGCGTACGACGGCCACACGGTCGCCGTCCGCCAGGGCAACGTCCTCGCCACGTCCTTCCACCCGGAACTGACCGGGGACCACCGGGTCCACGCCTACTTCGTCGACATGGTGCGCACGGGGCCGTAATAGGCTCCCGGTAGGATCAGAGGCGAACACCATGTTGGTTACGCGAAGGAGACAGGCGGATGTCCGGCCACTCTAAATGGGCTACGACGAAGCACAAGAAGGCCGTGATCGATGCCAAGCGCGGCAAGCTCTTCGCGAAGCTGATCAAGAACATCGAGGTCGCGGCCCGTATGGGCGGTCCCGACATCGACGGCAACCCGACGCTCTTCGACGCCGTGCAGAAGGCGAAGAAGCAGTCGGTCCCGAACAAGAACATCGACTCCGCGGTCAAGCGCGGCGGCGGCCTCGAGGCCGGCGGCGCCGACTACGAGACGATCATGTACGAGGGCTACGGTCCCAACGGTGTCGCGGTGCTCATCGAGTGCCTCACCGACAACCGCAACCGTGCCGCGTCCGACGTGCGCGTCGCCATGACCCGCAACGGCGGCTCCATGGCCGACCCGGGCTCGGTCTCGTACCTGTTCAACCGCAAGGGCGTCATCATCCTGCCCAAGGGCGAGCTGTCCGAGGACGACGTCCTCGGCGCCGTGCTGGAGGCGGGTGCCGAAGAGGTCAACGACAACGGCGACACGTTCGAGATCATCAGCGAGGCCACCGACCTGGTCGCGGTCCGCACCGCGCTCCAGGAAGCCGACATCGACTACGACTCGGCCGACTCCAGCTTCGTCCCGACCATGCAGGTCGAACTGGACGAGGAGGGCGCGCGGAAGATCTTCAAGCTGATCGACGCGCTGGAGGACAGCGACGACGTCCAGAACGTCTTCGCCAACTTCGACGTCTCGGACGAGGTCATGGAGAAGGTCGACGCCTGACCGGCGTCCACCGCCCACAGCAGGTCAGCCGGGCCGACGGGGAACACACCCCGTCGGCCCGCTGCGTTGTCGGTGCCACCCGATAGCCTGCACGCACGCGCGATCGGGTGATCGGGCGATCCGAGAAGGGGCGGGTGCGGTGCGCGTACTTGGCGTGGACCCGGGACTGACGCGCTGCGGCGTCGGCGTGGTGGAGGGCGTGGCCGGCCGCGCCCTGACCATGCTCGGCGTGGGCGTCGTCCGCACCCCGGTCGATGCGGAGCTCGGCGACCGGCTCGTCGCCGTCGAGCAGGGCATCGAGCAGTGGCTCGACGAGCACAGCCCGGAGGTCGTCGCCGTCGAGCGCGTCTTCAGCCAGCACAACGTCAGCACGGTCATGGGCACCGCCCAGGCCAGCGCCGTCGCCATGCTGTGCGCCGCCCGCCGCGGCATACCCGTCGCCCTGCACACCCCCAGCGAGGTCAAGGCCGCCGTCACCGGCACCGGCCGGGCCGACAAGGTCCAGGTCGGCGCCATGGTCACCCGGCTGCTGCGGCTCTCCGCACCGCCCAAGCCCGCCGACGCCGCGGACGCCCTCGCCCTCGCCATCTGCCACATCTGGCGCGCCCCCGCCCAGAACCGCCTCCAGCAGGCGGTCGCCCTGCACACCCCGAAAGGCCGTACCCGATGATCGCCTTCGTCAGCGGCCCGGTCGCCGCGCTCAGCCCCACCCTGGCCGTCGTCGAGGTCGGGGGAGTGGGCATGGCAGTGCAGTGCACCCCGAACACCATCGCCGGCCTCCGCGTGGGCGAGGACGCCCGACTGGCCACCTCCCTGGTCGTCCGGGAGGACTCGCTCACCCTGTACGGCTTCGCCGACGACGACGAGCGGCAGGTCTTCGAGCTGCTCCAGACCGCCAGCGGCGTCGGGCCGCGCCTCGCCCAGGCCATGCTCGGCGTGCACAGCCCGGACGCGCTGCGCCGGGCCGTGGAAGCGGGCGACGAGAAGGCCCTGACCGCGGTCCCCGGCATCGGCAAGAAGGGCGCCCAGAAGCTCCTCCTCGAACTGAAGGGCAAGCTCGGCGCCCCCCAGGGCGCCGGAGCCCTGGTCGGGGCCCAGCGCGCGGCCGCCGCCGGCCCCGCCCCCTGGACCGAGCAGCTCTCCGCCGCCCTCATCGGCCTCGGCTACGCCTCCCGCGAGGCGGAGGAGGCCGTCGCGGCCGTCACCCCGCAGGCCGAGGCCGCCATCGCCGACGGCGGGTCCGCGCCGGTGCCGCAGCTGCTGCGCGCCGCCCTGCAGACCCTCAACCGCGCCCGCTGACCGGCCGCGCTCCCGCGCCCCGCCCCCCACCGCCGCTGCCGCCGGCGCACCGCCGGCCGGCAGCCGACCACCGTACGAACCGAGAAGGCAGACTGACACCGTGAACTGGGACGACGACAGCGAGCGCATTGTCGCGCCGGCCGCGGACGGCGAGGACACCGCCGTCGAGGCGGCCCTGCGCCCCAAGGACCTCGACGAGTTCGTCGGCCAGGAGAAGGTCCGCCAGCAGCTGGACCTGGTCCTCAAGGCCGCCAGGCAGCGCGGCGCCACCGCCGACCACGTCCTGCTCTCCGGCGCCCCCGGTCTCGGCAAGACCACCCTCTCGATGATCATCGCCGCGGAGATGGGGGCGCCCATCCGGATCACCTCCGGCCCCGCCATCCAGCACGCCGGCGACCTCGCCGCGATCCTCTCCTCCCTCCAGGAGGGCGAGGTCCTCTTCCTCGACGAGATCCACCGCATGTCCCGGCCCGCCGAGGAGATGCTCTACATGGCCATGGAGGACTTCCGCGTCGACGTGATCGTCGGCAAGGGCCCCGGCGCCACCGCGATCCCGCTGGAGCTGCCCCCGTTCACCCTCGTCGGGGCGACGACCCGGGCCGGCCTGCTGCCGCCCCCGCTGCGCGACCGCTTCGGCTTCACCGGCCACATGGAGTTCTACGCCCCCGAGGAGCTGGAACGCGTCATCCAGCGCTCCGCCCGCCTCCTCGACGTCGAGATCGACACCGCCGGCGCCGCCGAGATCGCCGGCCGCTCCCGCGGCACCCCGCGCATCGCCAACCGCCTGCTGCGCCGCGTACGGGACTACGCCCAGGTCCGCGCCGACGGGGTGATCACCCGCGAGGTCGCCGCCACCGCCCTCCAGGTGTACGAGGTGGACGCCCGCGGCCTCGACCGCCTCGACCGGGCCGTGCTGGAAGCCCTGCTCAAGCTGTTCGGCGGCGGCCCCGTCGGCCTGTCCACCCTCGCCGTCGCCGTCGGCGAGGAGCGCGAGACCGTGGAGGAGGTCGCCGAGCCGTTCCTCGTTCGCGAAGGCCTCCTCGCCCGCACCCCGCGGGGCCGCGTCGCGACCCCCGCCGCATGGGCTCACCTGGGACTTGTCCCGCCGCAGCAGGGCGGCGGCGGATCCGGCGGCCAGCAGGGCCTGTTCGGGGCGTGACGGCGCGCACGTTCGACCGGCCGGGAACTGCGGTGCCATGCTGGGCGTTGTTCCATCGGTGCGGACTCGCCTAGACTCCGCCGATGCCGACCCTTCGGGTCGGCGTGCCCACCCCCCGTAGAACAAAGGCCGTCTCCCCGGCGGTCGTGCGAAGGATCTCCGTCCCGTGAATCTCGTGACACTCCTCCCGTTCATCGTGCTCATCGGGGCGATGTTCCTGATGACCCGCTCCGCGAAGAAGAAGCAGCAGCAGGCCGCGCAGATGCGCGACCAGATGACGCCCGGCACCGGTATCCGCACCATCGGCGGCATGTACGCCACGGTCAAGGAGATCGGTGAGGACACCGTCACCCTTGAGGTGGCCCCCGGCGTCCACGCGATCTACGCGAAGATGGCGATCGCCGCCGTGCTGGACGACGCGGAGTACAACCGCATCGTGCACGGCGCCGAGACCCCGGCCGACCACGACGACTCGCCCGTCGTCCCCGACGACATCTCCTCCCTGACCAAGGACGAGACGGAGCCGAAGCTCGACCTGGGCAAGAAGGACGCCCCCGAGGGCGAAGAGCCCAAGGACGGCAAGGCCGACGGCGAGGCCGGCGCGAAGTAACACGCGCCCGGGGACCGCGGCGGCGCCCGACCGGCGGCCGCGCGGTCCCCGCCAGTGATACTTCTGCGGGGGGCAGGGGTCCCCACCACACATTTTCGTGGCCGTCCGCGCGCTGAGCGAAGCGCCGCCCGGGCGGTTGGACAGGGAGATACGACAAGGTGGCAGCACCGAAGAAGGGCCGACGGCCCACGGGGGCTCAGGGGAGGCCGGGCCGCGCCCTGGCCATCATCCTGATCGCGATGGTGGCGCTCACCGCGGGGATGTTCCTCTCGAAGCAGACGACCCCTCGCCTGGGCATCGACCTCGCGGGCGGCACGACCATCACGCTCAAGGCGAAGAGCGAGCCGGGCAAGCCGGACGCCGTCAACGAGACCAACATGAACACGGCCGTCGGCATCATCGACCGCCGTGTCAACGGTCTCGGCGTCTCGGAGGCCGAGGTCCAGACCCAGGGCCGCGACCACATCATCGTGAACATCCCCAAGGGGGTGAACGAGCAGCAGGCCCGCGAGCAGGTCGGCACCACCGCCCAGCTCTACTTCCGCCCCGTCCTGGCGTTCGCCGACGGCGCCCCGGCCGCCCCCGCGGCCACGCCGAGCCCGTCCGCGAGCCCGTCCGCGAGCACCTCCGGTGCCCCCAAGGCAGAGGGCAGCGCCAAGCCCGGCGCGCCGGCCACCCCGTCGTCCAGCGCCACTTCCCAGGGCCGCGCGGTCAGTGAGGCCCTCAAGGCCCCCGCCGCCACGGCCTCTCCCTCGCCCGCGGCGAGCGAGTCGAAGAAGGCAGACGACAACAAGGCCGCCCCGTCCCCCGTCCCGACCCCGTCGGGCGCGGAAGCGGCCGCAGCCGACCTCCAGGCCAAGTTCGCGGCCCTGGACTGCACCAACGAGCAGCAGCGCGTCGCCGCCGGCAAGGGCGCCAAGCCCGAGGAGCCGACCGTCGCCTGCGGCCAGCGCGGCACCGCCTGGGGCAAGTGGATCCTCGGCCCGGCCGGCGTCGCCGGTACGGACGTGAAGGACGCCAAGGGCGTCATCGACCCGCAGCGCGGTCAGTGGATCGTCACGATGCAGTTCACCGACAAGGGCGCCGACAAGTTCGCCAAGATCACCGGTGAGCTGGCCACCAAGCAGGCCCCGCAGAACCAGTTCGCGATCGTCCTCGACGGCAAGGTCATCTCCGACCCCTCCGTCAGCCAGGCGCTGACCGGCGGCAACGCCGAGATCTCCGGCGGCTTCACCCAGCAGTCCGCGCAGGACCTGGGCAACATGCTCTCGTACGGCGCCCTGCCGCTCTCCTTCAGCGAGGACAGCGTCACCACCGTCACCGCCGCCCTCGGCGGGGAGCAGCTCAAGGCCGGCCTCATCGCGGGCGCCATCGGCCTCGTCCTGGTCGTGATCTACCTGCTCGTGTACTACCGGGGCCTGTCGTTCATCGCCATCCTCAGCCTGATGGTCTCGGCGGTCCTCACGTACACGCTCATGGCGCTGATGGGCAAGGGCATCAACTTCGCCCTGAACCTGCCCGCCGTGTGCGGTGCGATCGTCGCGATCGGCATCACCGCGGACTCGTTCATCGTGTACTTCGAGCGCATCCGCGACGAGATCCGCGAGGGCCGCACCCTGCGCCCCGCCGTGGAGCGGGCCTGGCCGCGCGCCCGGCGCACCATCCTGGTCTCCGACTTCGTGTCGTTCCTGGCCGCCGCGGTGCTGTTCGTCGTCACCGTCGGCAAGGTGCAGGGCTTCGCCTTCACGCTCGGCCTGACCACCCTGCTCGACGTGGTCGTGGTGTTCCTCTTCACCAAGCCGCTCATGACGCTGATGGCCCGTACGAAGTTCTTCTCCAGCGGACACCCGTGGTCCGGCCTGGACCCGAAGCGCCTGGGCGCCCGCCCGCCGCTGCGGAGCTCCCGCCGCCGCAACCCCGCCCCCGTCGAAGCAAAGGAGGCGTGAGATGTCGAAGCTCGGAGATCTCGGCGCCAAGCTGTACCGCGGCGAGGTCGGCTACGACTTCGTCGGCAAGCGCTTCATCTGGTACGGCGTCTCGATCCTGATCACCATCACGGCGATCGTGGGCCTGGCCGTCCAGGGCCTCAACATGGGCATCGAGTTCAAGGGCGGTGCCGTCTTCACCACCGCGAAGACGACCGTCTCCGACACCAAGGCCCGGGAGCTCGCCAAGGAGGCCTCCGGCCACGCGGCGATCGTCCAGAAGCTCGGCAACGGCACCCTGCGCATCCAGATCGCCAGCCTGGACACCGACTCCGCCACCGACGTGAAGAAGAAGCTGGCGACCGGCCTGAAGATGCCGGAGCAGGACATCAACGCGGACCTGGTCGGCCCCAGCTGGGGCGAGCAGATCGCGAACAAGGCCTGGACCGGCCTCGCCGTCTTCATGGTCCTCGTGGTCATCTACCTCGCCATCGCCTTCGAATGGCGCATGGCGGTCGCCGCGCTGATCGCCCTGATCCACGACCTCACCATCACCGTCGGCGTGTACGCGCTGGTCGGCTTCGAGGTCACCCCGGGCACCGTGATCGGTCTGCTGACGATCCTCGGCTACTCCCTCTACGACACCGTCGTCGTCTTCGACGGCCTGAAGGAGAGCTCGAAGGACATCACGAAGCAGACCCGCTACACCTACGGCGAGGTCGCCAACCGCAGCATCAACGGCACCCTGGTCCGCTCGATCAACACCACGGTCGTGGCGCTCCTCCCGGTCGCCGGCCTGCTGTTCATCGGCGGCGGCTTCCTGGGCGCCGGCATGCTGAACGACATCTCGCTGTCGCTGTTCGTCGGCCTCGCGGCCGGCGCGTACTCCTCGATCTTCATCGCGACCCCGCTGGTCGTGGACCTCAAGGAGCGCGAGCCGGCGATGAAGGCCCTGCGCAAGCGGGTCCTCGCCAAGCGGGCCGCCGCGGCCGCCAAGGGCGAGTCCGTGGAGGACGAGGCGTACGACGCCGACGAGGCGCCGCAGATCGTGGCACAGGGCCGGGCCGCGGGGCGGCGGCGATGACCGCACTGCCCCCCGAGGTCCGCGAGCTGCTCCTCAGCCGTATCAAGGACGTGCCGGACTACCCCAAGCCGGGCGTGATGTTCAAGGACATCACCCCGCTGCTGGCCGACCCGGCGGCCTTCGCCGCGCTGACGGACACCCTCGCCGGGCTGGCCGCCCGCTACGGCGCGACGAAGATCGTCGGCCTGGAGGCGCGCGGGTTCATCCTCGCCGCCCCCGTGGCCGTCCAGGCGGGCATCGGCTTCGTGCCGGTCCGCAAGGCCGGCAAGCTGCCCGGGGCGACCCTCGCCCAGGCGTACGAGCTGGAGTACGGCACCGCCGAGATCGAGGTCCACGCCGAGGACCTCCGGGCCGGCGACCGGGTCATGGTCATCGACGACGTCCTCGCCACCGGCGGCACGGCCCACGCCTCGCTGTCGCTGATCCGCCGGGCCGGCGCCGAGGTCGCCGGCGTGGCGGTGCTCATGGAGCTGTCGTTCCTGCCGGGACGGGAGCGGCTGGCCGAAGCCCTCGCGGGCGCACCGCTGGACGCCCTGATCATCGTCTGACGGCCGATCGGCCGATCGGCCGGGCGGGCTGCCGCGCAACCACGCATCGGAGCGGCGGGCCCCGGGAATCCACCCCGGGCCCGCCGCTCCGGCACATCCGGGCCCGCCCCCCGGACTCCGCCCCCGCCGCCCGGGACCCGCGCACGGGCGGCGGCCGTCCGCGGTACGGGCAGGGGGAACAGGCAGACGGAACCCTCGCTACCATGGGATATCCGGACCTGACCGGGGCACCGGATCCTCCCCCGGACTCCGCCCGGGGGGACCCCCAGAGGAGCGCTCTTGCCAGACGAGGTCCAGCCACTCTCCGCCGCGCAGCCCGACCCCCAGGCCGACAAGGCCGCGGCGACCCCCGCCACGCCCGCGCCGGCGCCCCTCGCGAAGCCCGCACCGAGGCCCGCACCGACGAAGCCCGCAGGGTCCTCCAACCGTGTGCGCGCCCGGCTCGCCCGCCTCGGAGTCCAGCGTTCCAACCCGTACAACCCGGTCCTGGAACCCCTGCTGCGCATAGTCCGCAGCAACGACCCGAAGATCGAGACGGCCACCCTCCGCCAGATCGAGCAGGCCTACCAGGTCGCCGAACGCTGGCACCGGGGCCAGAAGCGCAAGAGCGGCGACCCGTACATCACCCACCCCCTCGCGGTGACCACGATCCTCGCCGAGCTCGGCATGGACCCGGCCACCCTCATGGCCGGCCTGCTCCACGACACCGTCGAGGACACCGACTACGGGCTGGAGGACCTCCGCCGCGACTTCGGCGACGCCGTCGCCCTCCTCGTCGACGGCGTCACCAAGCTCGACCGGGTCAAGTTCGGCGAGGCCGCCCAGGCCGAGACCGTCCGCAAGATGGTCGTCGCCATGGCCAAGGACCCGCGCGTCCTCGTCATCAAGCTCGCCGACCGCCTGCACAACATGCGCACCATGCGCTACCTCAAGCGGGAGAAGCAGGAGAAGAAGGCCCGCGAGACCCTGGAGATCTACGCCCCGCTGGCCCACCGGCTGGGCATGAACACCATCAAGTGGGAGCTCGAGGACCTCTCCTTCGCGATCCTCTACCCCAAGATGTACGACGAGATCGTCCGCCTCGTCGCCGAGCGCGCCCCCAAGCGGGACGAGTACCTCGCCATCGTCACCGACGAGGTGCAGACCGACCTCAGAGCCGCCCGTATCAAGGCCACCGTCACCGGCCGGCCCAAGCACTACTACAGCGTCTACCAGAAGATGATCGTCCGCGGGCGCGACTTCGCGGAGATCTACGACCTGGTCGGCATCCGCGTCCTCGTCGACACCGTCCGCGACTGCTACGCGGCACTGGGCACCGTCCACGCCCGCTGGAACCCGGTTCCGGGGCGGTTCAAGGACTACATCGCGATGCCCAAGTTCAACATGTACCAGTCGCTCCACACGACGGTCATCGGGCCCAACGGCAAGCCGGTCGAGCTGCAGATCCGCACCTTCGACATGCACCGCCGCGCCGAGTACGGCATTGCCGCGCACTGGAAGTACAAGCAGCAGACCGTCGCCGGCACCTCCAAGATCCGCACCGACGTCCCGCAGGCCGCCAAGGGCAGCGCCGGCCAGGACACCGTCAACGACATGGCCTGGCTGCGGCAGCTCCTGGACTGGCAGAAGGAGACCGAGGACCCGGGCGAGTTCCTCGACTCGCTGCGCTTCGACCTCTCCCGCAACGAGGTCTTCGTCTTCACCCCGAAGGGCGACGTCATCGCCCTGCCCGCCGGCGCCACCCCGGTGGACTTCGCGTACGCCGTCCACACCGAGGTCGGCCACCGCACCATAGGCGCCCGGGTCAACGGCCGCCTCGTCCCGCTCGAATCCACCCTCGACAACGGCGACCTCGTCGAGGTCTTCACCTCCAAGGCCGAGGGCGCCGGCCCCTCCCGGGACTGGCTCGGCTTCGTCAAGTCCCCGCGGGCCCGCAACAAGATCCGCGCCTGGTTCTCCAAGGAGCGCCGCGACGAGGCCATCGAGCACGGCAAGGACGCCATCGCGCGGGCCATGCGCAAGCAGAACCTGCCGATCCAGCGCATCCTCACCGGCGACTCCCTCGTCACCCTCGCCCACGAGATGCGCTACCCCGACATCTCGTCCCTGTACGCGGCGATCGGCGAAGGCCACGTGGCCGCGCAGGGCGTCGTCCAGAAGCTCGTCCAGGCCCTCGGCGGCGAGGAGGCCGCCAACGAGGACATCGAGGAGAGCGTCCCGCCGTCCCGCGCCCGCACCAAGCGGCGCGGCAGCGCCGACCCCGGTGTCGTCGTCAAGGGCGTCGACGACGTGTGGGTCAAGCTGGCCCGCTGCTGCACCCCGGTCCCCGGCGACCCGATCATCGGGTTCGTCACCCGCGGCAGTGGCGTATCGGTTCACCGCGCGGACTGCGTCAACGTGGACTCCCTCTCCCAGCAGCCCGAGCGGATCCTGGAGGTCGAGTGGGCGCCCACCCAGTCCTCGGTCTTCCTGGTCGCCATCCAGGTCGAGGCGCTGGACCGCTCCCGCCTCCTCTCGGACGTCACCCGGGTCCTCTCGGACCAGCACGTGAACATCCTCTCGGCCGCGGTCCAGACCTCCCGCGACCGGGTGGCCACCTCCCGGTTCACCTTCGAGATGGGCGACCCGAAGCACCTCGGCCACGTCCTGAAGGCCGTACGCGGCGTCGAGGGCGTCTACGACGTCTACCGCGTCACCTCGGCCCGCAGGCCGTAACGGCCGCAGCGGCCTACAGCGGCCTACAGCGGCCTGCGGCGGCCTGTGGCGGGGCCGCAGCCGCCCGGGCACCGGACGCAACGAGGGCCCCGGTACGCGATCGCGCGATCGCGTACCGGGGCCCTCGTTGCGTCCCGGGCCGACTGCTCAGCCGCCGAACTCCTCCAGGCCCTTCAGCGCCTGGTCCAGCAGGGCCTGGCGGCCCTCCAGCTCACGCGCCAGCTTGTCGGCCTTGGCGTTGTTGCCCGCCGCACGCGCCGCGTCGATCTCCGCACGCAGCTTGTCGACCGCCGCCTGCAGCTGACCCGTCAGACCGGCCGCACGGGCCCGCGCCTCCGGGTTCGTACGGCGCCACTCGCCCTCCTCGGCCTCCTGGATCGCACGCTCCACCGCGTGCATCCGGCCCTCGACCCGGGCGCGGGCGTCCCGCGGCACGTGGCCGATGGCCTCCCAGCGCTCGTTGACCGAGCGGAACGCGGCACGGGCCGCCTTCAGATCCGTCACCGGGACGAGCTTCTCGGCCTCCTCGGCCAGCTCCTCCTTCAGCTTCAGGTTCTCGACCTGCTCGGCGTCGCGCTCCGCGAACACCTCGCTGCGCGCCGCGAAGAACACGTCCTGCGCACCGCGGAAACGGTTCCACAGGTCGTCCTCGGCCTCGCGCTGCGCCCGGCCCGCCGCCTTCCAGTCCGCCATCAGCTCGCGGTAGCGGGCGGCCGTCGGACCCCAGTCCGTCGACTTCGACAGCGACTCGGCCTCGGCGACCAGCTTCTCCTTGACCTTGCGGGCGTCCTCGCGCTGCGCGTCCAGCGCCGCGAAGTGGGCCTTGCGGCGCTTGGAGAAGGCGGAACGGGCGTGCGAGAAGCGGTGCCACAGCTCGTCGTCGGACTTGCGGTCCAGCCGGGGCAGCCCCTTCCAGGTGTCCACCAGCGCCCGCAGCCGCTCGCCGGCGGCCCGCCACTGGTCGCTCTGCGCCAGCTCCTCGGCCTCGACCACCAGGGTCTCCTTGGCCGTCCGGGCCTCGTCCGCCTGCTTGGCCTTCTGCGCCTTGCGCTCCTCGCGGCGCGCCTCCACGTTCGCGATCAGCTTGTCCAGCCGCACGCGCAGCGCGTCGAGGTCACCCACCGCGTGGTGCTCCTCCACCTGCGTGCGCAGGTGGTCGATCGCGATCTGGGCGTCCTTGGCGGACAGATCGGTGGTACGCACCCGCCGTTCGAGGAGGCCGATCTCGACCACCAGGCCCTCGTACTTGCGCTCGAAGTAGGCCAGGGCCTCCTCGGGGGTGCCCGCCTGCCACGAGCCGACGACCTTCTCCCCCTCGGCAGTACGCACGTACACGGTGCCCGTCTCGTCGACGCGGCCCCACGGGTCGCTGCTCACAGCGCCTCCTCCACCTGATGCCTGCGAGGGGGTCCACCCCCGGGCATCGTCCACAGTTTCCTGGGGCGGGCAGCGCCCGCCCTGCACAACGCCAACATAGGCGACCGCCGGGCCGGCTGTCCGCATCCCGCACGACGGAATATCGCCGCGGGGGGCGCGGGGCCGGCCCGGCGCGCCGCCGGGTCCGTCAGTTCTGGGTGACGGCGCCCTTCTGGATGACCACCGGGGTCTTCGGGGCGCCGTCCTGGCCGCCCTCGGCCGTACCGGCCTTGGCGACCTCCTCCAGCGCCTTCAGGCCCGCCGCGTCGATCTTTCCGAACGGCGTGTAGGACGGCGCCAGCGGGCTGTCCTTGTAGACCAGGAAGAACTGGCTGCCGCCGGTGTGCGGGCGGCCCGTGTTGGCCATTGCCACCGTCCCCGCCGGGTAGACCACCTGGCCCTGCTCGTTCGGCTTGCCCAGGGCGTCGAGGTTCTCGTCCGCGATCGTGTAGCCGGGGCCGCCCATGCCGGTGCCCTCCGGGTCGCCGCACTGCAGCACGTAGATCCCGGACGTGGTGAGGCGGTGGCACTTGGTGTTGTCGAAGAAGCCCTTGTCCGCCAACGCCTTGAACGAGTTGACCGTCTCCGGCGTCTTGGCCGCATCCATGTCGATCTTGATGTCGCCGGCGCTCGTCTTCAGCGCGAAGGTGTACTTCGCCTTCGGGTCGATCGCCATCGCCGGAGCCGGGGACTGCTTCGGGGTCGGCTGGGCCGAGGGACTCGCCGCCGGGTCCGCCGCCTCGTCCTTCTTCTTGCCCGAGTCGAACACGCCGCCGACGATCAGGCCGACCAATGCGGCGATCACCACCGCCACCGCCGCGCCGATCACCACCGCCCGCTGCCGCCCCTTGCGCCGGGCCTCGGCCCGACGCTGCTGCTGACGCTCGAACTTCTCCCTGGCGAGCTGTCGCCGCCGCTGATCGCTCGTGACCACCGGGTCGTCTCCTTGTACGTGTCTGGTACCGCTGTCCGGGCTCGGTTATGCCGTACCGTATATGGGTTCGCTGCGGAACGAGCCGCGCCGGTAGGCTCTGAGCAGCAGCATTGGCGATCGACGGCCCGCTGCCGACCCTCCCGCCGGACACGAATGAGGACGAACGTGCTGATTGCCGGGTTCCCCGCAGGGGCCTGGGGGACCAACTGCTACGTGGTCGCCCCCGCCGCTGGCGAGGAGTGCGTGATCATCGACCCGGGCCACCAGGCCACCCAGGGAGTCGAGGAGACGCTGAAGAAGCATCGGCTCAAGCCCGTCGCGGTCGTCCTCACCCACGGCCACATCGACCATGTGGCCTCGGTGGTCCCGGTGTGCGGAGCGCACGACGTTCCCGCCTGGATCCACCCCGAGGACCGCTACATGATGAGCGACCCGGAGAAGGCCCTCGGCCGCTCCATCGGCATGCCGCTCATGGGCGAGCTCACCATCGGCGAGCCGGACGACGTCCGCGAGCTCACCGACGGCGCCGGGCTGAAGCTGGCGGGCCTCGACTTCACGGTGGCGCACGCGCCCGGCCATACCAAGGGGTCGGTGACCTTCCGGATGCCCGAGCAGGCCGACATCCCCTCGGTGTTCTTCTCGGGCGACCTGCTCTTCGCCGGCTCCATCGGACGCACCGACCTGCCCGGCGGCTCCCACGCCGAGATGCTCGAGTCGCTGGCCCGCGTGTGCCTGCCGCTCGACGACTCGACCGTGGTGCTGTCCGGCCACGGTCCCCAGACCACCATCGGCCGCGAGCGCGTGACCAACCCGTACCTGCGGGACGTCGCCGCCGGCCTCGGAGCGGACCCGACCGCCGCTCCACGACGAGGAATGTGACGAGACTTTCGTGAGCACCTTCAAGGCCCCCAAGGGCACGTACGACCTGATCCCGCCCCGCTCCGCCAAGTTCCTGGCGGTCCGCGAGGCCATTGCCGCACCCCTGCGCAACTCCGGCTACGGCTACGTGGAGACCCCCGGCTTCGAGAACGTCGAACTGTTCTCCCGCGGTGTCGGCGAGTCCACGGACATCGTGAGCAAAGAGATGTACACCCTCACGACCAAGGGGGGCGACCAGCTCGCCCTGCGTCCCGAAGGCACGGCGTCCGTGCTGCGCGCGGCACTGGAAGCCAACCTCCACAAGCAGGGGAACCTGCCGGTCAAGCTCTACTACTCCGGTTCGTACTACCGCTACGAGCGTGCCCAGGCCGGCCGCTACCGCCACTTCTCGCAGGTCGGCGCCGAGGCGATCGGCGCCGAGGACCCGGCCCTGGACGCCGAGCTGATCATCCTGGCCGACCAGGCCTACCGCTCCCTCGGCCTGAAGAACTTCCGCATCCTGCTGAACTCGCTGGGCGACAAGGAGTGCCGTCCCGCGTACCGCGAGACCCTCCAGGCCTTCCTGCGCGGGCTCGACCTGGACGAGGAGACCCTGCGCCGCGCCGAGATCAACCCGCTGCGGGTGCTCGACGACAAGCGGGACGACGTCCAGAAGCAGCTGGTCGACGCCCCGCTGCTGCGCGACTACCTCTGCGACGCCTGCAAGGCGTACCACGAGGAGGTGCGCGCGCTGGTCACCGCGGCGGGCGTGGTCTTCGAGGACGACCCGAAGCTGGTCCGAGGCCTGGACTACTACACCCGCACCACCTTCGAGTTCGTGCACGACGGCCTGGGCTCCCAGTCCGCGGTCGGCGGTGGCGGCCGCTACGACGGCCTGTCCGAGATGATCGGCGGCCCCGCGCTGCCCTCGGTGGGCTGGGCGCTCGGCGTGGACCGCACGGTGCTGGCTCTCGAGGCCGAGGGCGCGGAGCTGGCCATCCCGGGGAGCACGGACGTCTTCGCCGTCGCGCTGGGCGAGGCCAAGCCGACCCTGTTCGGCCTGGTCACCGAGCTGCGCCGGGCCGGTGTGGCCGCGGACATGTCGTTCGGCGGCAAGGGTCTGAAGGGCGCCATGAAGGACGCCAACCGCTCGGGCGCCCGCTTCGCCATCGTCGCGGGGGACCGGGACCTGGCCGAGGGGGTCGTCCAGCTCAAGGACATGGAGTCCGGCGAGCAGACGGCCGTGGCGCTGGACGCGCTGGTCGAGAGCGTGCGCGCGAAACTCGTGTGATGTGTGGAGGCCGGGCGGCGCATGCCGTCCGGCCTCGACCCCCGCGAGTGCGGGGAGCACGCGCCGCCGTTTGTCACGAACGCGTATATCTCCGGGTCACCCCCGCACGGGCGGGGAGCAGTTGACCGGACAACGACGGTGGCCGTACGTGGTTACTCCCCGGTCCCGGCCACAGGTCCGTGCGGCAGAATGCACCGCATGACGACTACAGGCGACAAGACCGTGCGGACCGTCGGCGCGAGCCGGGCGCTGGCCTGGCTGCTGGTGATCACCGGGGCGGCCGGGCTGCTTGCGGCCTGGGTGATCACGATCGACAAGTTCAAGCTGCTCGAAGACCCGAACTTCACGCCGGGCTGCAGCCTCAACCCCGTCGTCTCCTGCGGCAACATCATGAAGAGCGAGCAGGCGGCGGTGTTCGGCTTCCCGAACCCGATGCTCGGCCTCGTCGCCTACGGCATCGTGATCTGCGTCGGCATGAGCGTGCTCGCCGGGGCCCGGTTCCGCCCCTGGTACTGGCTGACCTTCAATGCGGGCTGCCTCTTCGGCGTCGTCTTCTGCGCCTGGCTGACGTACCAGTCGCTGTACACCATCGGCGCCCTGTGCCTGTGGTGCAGCCTGGCCTGGGTCGCCACGATCTTCATGTTCTGGTACGTCACCGCGCACAACGTGCGCGAGGGCATGCTGCCCGCGCCGGCATGGCTGCGCAGCTTCCTCGACGAGTTCACCTGGGTCCTGCCGGTCCTGCACACCGGGATCATCGGCATGCTGATCCTGACCCGCTGGTGGGACTTCTGGACCTCCTGAGCCCGCCGCGGGCTGTCGGCGCGAGCGCTTAGGCTTCCCGTGTGGAACCAGACCTGTTCACCGCCGCAGCCGAAGAGCGCCAGGAGAAGGACCCGGCGAGCTCCCCGCTCGCTGTCCGTATGCGCCCGCGCAACCTGGACGAGGTCGTCGGCCAGCAGCACCTGCTGAAGCCCGGATCGCCGCTGCGGCGGCTGGTCGGGGAGGGCGCGGGCGGCCCGGCCGGCTCGTCGTCGGTGATCCTTTGGGGCCCGCCCGGCATCGGCAAGACCACCCTCGCGTACGTGGTGAGCCAGGCGACGCAGAAGCGCTTCGTGGAGCTGTCCGCCATCACCGCGGGCGTGAAGGAGGTGCGGGCGGTCATCGAGGGCGCGCGGCGCGCGGCCGGCGGGTACGGCAAGGAGACCGTCCTCTTCCTCGACGAGATCCACCGCTTCAGCAAGGCCCAGCAGGACTCGCTGCTCCCGGCCGTCGAGAACCGCTGGGTGACGCTGATCGCGGCGACCACCGAGAACCCGTACTTCTCTGTCATCTCCCCGCTGCTGTCGCGTTCGCTGCTGCTGACGCTGGAGCCGCTCACCGACGAGGACCTGAGTGCGCTGATGCGCCGGGCCCTGACCGAGGAGCGGGGGCTGGGCGGGGCCGTCTCCCTGCCGGCGGACGCCGAGGCGCACCTGCTGCGGGTCGCGGGCGGGGACGCCCGGCGGGCGCTGACGGCGCTGGAGGCCGCCGCCGGCGCGGCGATGGCCAAGGGCGAGGACGGGATCAGCCTGAAGACGGTGGAGGAGACGGTCGACCGGGCGGCCGTGTCCTACGACCGGGACGGCGACCAGCACTACGACGTGGCGAGCGCGCTGATCAAGTCGATCCGCGGCTCGGACGTGGACGCGGCGCTGCACTACCTGGCCCGGATGATCGAGGCGGGGGAGGACCCGCGGTTCATCGCCCGGCGGCTGATGATCTCGGCGAGCGAGGACATCGGCCTGGCGGATCCGACGGCCCTGCCGCTCGCGGTGGCCGCGGCGCAGGCGGTGGCGATGATCGGCTTCCCGGAGGCGGCGCTGACCCTGTCGCACGCGACGATCGCCCTGGCGCTGGCCCCGAAGTCGAACACGGCGACGACCGCGATCGGAGCGGCGCTCGCGGACGTCCGGGCGGGCCTGGCGGGGACCGTTCCGGCGCATCTGCGGGACGGGCACTACAAGGGCGCGGCGAAGCTCGGGCACGCGGTGGGCTACGTGTACCCGCACGACGTGCCGGGCGCGATCGCGGCGCAGCAGTACGCCCCGGACGCGGTGCACGGCAAGCGGTACTACGAGCCGACGCGCTACGGCGCGGAGGCGCGGTACGCGGACGTGGTGGAGAAGGTCCGCGAGCGCCTGCGCGGTTCCTAGCGCTGGTTGCCGGCCGCGGCGAAGAGGTTCTGCATGGCGCGGTGCAGCCCGCGGACGTCGCCGACGGGGGTCGGGAAGTCGAAGCGGGCGTCGAAGGAGGAGGCCGAGTCCGGGCAGGTGAAGCGGACGCGCAGGCCGAGCCGGTCGAGGGCGAGGGGGACGGCGGTCAGGCCCGTGCTCTCCCGGGAGCCGAGCAGGGAGCCCAGGTCGCGGATCCGGTCGCGGTGGGCGGCGGCGAGGTGCTGGAGGAGCTCGGTCTCGTGGGCTGAAACCGGGTCGGGCTCGGCCGCGGCGAGGTCGTCGGGGTCGACGCGCTCGGCGCCCCACAGGTCGTCGACGGAGATGTCGCCGACCTCCAGCCGGAGCAGCACCCACCGCGGGCGGCCGTGCAGGCGCAGCAGCTCGCCCACCGGGTGGCGCTCGGCGAGGAGCGCGGCGCAGGCGGGCCGGTCCTCCTCGCCGACCGGGGTCAGCCACCCGGCGAGCCACGCGCGGCCTCGGATACGATGGGGCACGGACACCGGCGCCACATCCGTGATCTCGATCACGGCGGTGAGGTCGTCGTCCTGGGCGTGAGCGGCTGCCCTGGCAGCCGTGGATTCCCCTGATACCAGGAGGATCACGTCCCCGTCCGGGGTGACGGTCGCAGCGGCCGGCATCCCCGTCCACCACTCTCCCTGGTCACGAGCACCGGGCAGGGTGAGGGATACTGAGGCGTTGGACTCTACGAGGGTTCGTACGCGTTCGGCTCCGGTGAGCTGCCGAACGCCTTCCCTGGGACGCGGCTGACCTTGCTTATCGTCGTCGAAAGCGGATTCTGTTTCGTTGGAATCCGAACTCCGATGCGCACTGGGCAGGGGGATCCCATGCGGTCGAGACATTACGTCCTCCTCGATAAGGTAAGCCTCACCTAACTTACATGGAGGTAGGTTCCCCGTGAACCAGAAGCGACCCAAGGTCAAGAAGTCTCGCGCCCTCGGCATCGCCCTGACGCCGAAGGCCGTCAAGTACTTCGAGGCCCGCCCCTACCCGCCGGGCGAGCACGGCCGTGGCCGCAAGCAGAACTCGGACTACAAGGTCCGTCTGCTGGAGAAGCAGCGTCTGCGCGCTCAGTACGACATCTCCGAGCGTCAGATGGCCCGCGCGTACGACCGCGCCAAGAAGGCCGAGGGCAAGACGGGCGAGGCGCTGGTCGTCGAGCTCGAGCGTCGTCTCGACGCCCTGGTCCTGCGTTCGGGCATCGCCCGTACCATCTACCAGGCCCGCCAGATGGTCGTCCACGGCCACATCGAGGTCAACGGCGCCAAGGTCGACAAGCCGTCGTTCCGTGTCCGCCCGGACGACGTCATCACCGTTCGCGAGCGCAGCCGCGAGAAGGTTCCGTTCCAGATCGCCCGTGAGGGTGGCTACGCAGGCGAGGGCGAGACCCCGCGCTACCTGCAGGTCAACCTGAAGGCCCTGGCCTTCCGTCTGGACCGCGACCCGAACCGCAAGGAAATCCCGGTCATCTGCGACGAGCAGCTCGTCGTCGAGTACTACGCCCGCTGATCTGATCCGGCAGGCGTAGCCTCACAGGCTGGTCAGCCCGCCGGTTCCCCCTCGGGGGAGCCGGCGGGCTTCCTGTTTTCCGGGTCCGGCGCCGGGCCCGGCCCAAGACCCGGCGCCGGACCTGCAGGACGTACCCCGCCCGGCGGGGCCGGCCGCGCCGGGGGCAAGATTGTTTCCGGAGTCCCGGGAGCCCCGTGGGCGCGGATTTCCGGTACGGCTGCGTATCCCCGGCGCGATAGGGTCGGAGAACGACTTTTCTACGTAGCGATCAACATGCAGAGAGCGGTGCAACGTGTCCGGTGGAGAGGTGGCCGGGATCCTCGTGGCCGTCTTCTGGGCAATTCTGGTCTCCTTCCTCGCCGTGGCGCTGGCAAGGCTGGCCCAGGTGCTCAAGGCGACCACCAAGCTGGTGGCCGAGGTGACCGAGCAGGCCGTCCCGCTGCTGGCGGACGCCTCCACCACCGTCCGCTCCGCGCGCACGCAGCTCGACCGGGTCGACGCCATCGCCAGCGACGTCCAGGAGGTCACCTCCAACGCGTCCGCGCTGTCGTCCACCGTGGCCTCCACCTTCGGCGGCCCGCTGGTCAAGGTCGCGGCCTTCGGCTACGGGGTCCGCAAGGCCCTGGGCCGGACCCAGGAGGGTGCGCCGCCCGCCAAGGAGCGACGTACCGTGATCGTTGGGCGTACGGTGCCGGCGGCCCGGCGCCGGAAGCAGAAGGGCTGACCCACGCCGATGTTCCGCCGAGCCTTCTGGTTCACCGCCGGCGCAGCCGCCGGCGTGTGGGCCACCAACAAGGTCCACCGCCAGCTCAAGAAGCTGACGCCGGAGAGCCTCGCCGCCCAGGCCGCAGACAAGGCCGTGGAGGCCGGCCACCGCCTCAAGGAGTTCGCCCTCGACGTCAAGGCGGGAATGTCCCAGCGCGAGGACGAGCTGAATGACGCACTGGGGTTGCAGCAGGACCCCGACCGGCCCGACAACGTCACCGCCCTCCCCGGGCCGCGGCGGATGCGGGCCATCCAGAACGACGCGCACCGCAAGACCACCCACCGACCGAACTTCTCCCACATCAACCGGAATGAGGACCACTGATGGAGTCGGCTGAGATTCGCCGCCGCTGGCTGAGCTTCTTCGAGGAGCGCGGTCACACCGTCGTCCCTTCGGCGTCGCTCATCGCGGACGACCCGACTCTGCTCCTGGTCAACGCGGGCATGGTCCCGTTCAAGCCGTACTTCCTCGGTGAGACCAAGCCGCCCGCCCCGCGGGCCACCAGCGTGCAGAAGTGCGTCCGCACCCCGGACATCGAAGAGGTCGGCAAGACCACCCGCCACGGCACCTTCTTCCAGATGTGCGGCAACTTCTCCTTCGGCGACTACTTCAAGGAAGGCGCCATCAAGCTGGCCTGGGAGCTGCTCACCAGCTCCGTGGCGGACGGCGGCTACGGCCTGGAGCCGGAGAAGCTCTGGATCACCGTCTACCTCGACGACGACGAGGCCGAGACGATCTGGCGCGACGTGATCGGCGTCCCCGCCGAGCGCATCCAGCGCCTGGGCAAGAAGGACAACTTCTGGTCCATGGGCGTCCCCGGCCCCTGCGGCCCCTGCTCCGAGATCAACTACGACCGCGGCCCCGAGTTCGGCGTCGAGGGCGGCCCCGCCGTCAACGACGAGCGGTACGTCGAGATCTGGAACCTCGTCTTCATGCAGTACGAGCGGGGCGCCGGCGACGGCAAGGAGGACTTCCCGATCCTCGGCGACCTGCCGTCCAAGAACATCGACACCGGTCTCGGCCTCGAACGCCTGGCGATGATCCTGCAGGGCGTGCAGAACATGTACGAGACCGACACCCTGCGCGTCGTCATGGACAAGGCCACCGAGCTGACCGGCGTCCGCTACGGCCAGGCCAAGGACACCGACGTCTCGATGCGCGTGGTCGCCGACCACATCCGCACCTCCGCCATGCTCATCGGCGACGGCGTCACCCCGGGCAACGAGGGCCGCGGCTACGTGCTGCGCCGCATCATGCGCCGCGCCATCCGCAACATGCGCCTCATGGGCGCCACCGGCCCCGTGGTCAAGGACCTCATCGACGTCGTGATCGACACGATGGGCCAGCAGTACCCGGAGCTCATCACCGAGCGCAAGCGCATCGAGACCGTGGCCCTCGCCGAGGAGGCCGCGTTCCTGAAGGCCGTCAAGGGCGGCACCAACATCCTCGACACCGCCGTGACCGAGACCAAGGCCGCCGGCGGCACGGTCCTCTCCGGCGACAAGGCGTTCCTGCTCCACGACACCTGGGGCTTCCCGATCGACCTCACCCTGGAGATGGCCGCCGAGCAGGGCCTTTCCGTGGACGAGGCCGGCTTCCGCCGCCTGATGCAGGAGCAGCGCGACCGCGCCAAGGCCGACGCCAAGGCCAAGAAGACCGGCCACGCCGACGTCTCCGCCTACCGCGAGATCGCCGACACCGCCGGCGGCACCGAGTTCACCGGCTACGCCACCAACCAGGGCGAGGCCACCGTCGTCGGCCTGCTCGTCAACGGCGTCTCCTCGCCCGCGGCCTCCGAGGGCGACGAGGTCGAGGTCGTCCTCGACCGCACCCCCTTCTATGCCGAGGGCGGCGGCCAGCTCGCCGACCAGGGCCGGATCAAGCTTGACACCGGCGCCGTCATCGAGGTCCGCGACGTGCAGCAGCCGGTCCCCGGCGTCTCCGTCCACAAGGGCTCCGTCCAGGTCGGCGAGGTGACGGTGGGCGCCTCCGCGTACGCCGCCATCGACATCAAGCGCCGCCGGGCCATCGCCCGCGCCCACTCGGCCACGCACCTGACCCACCAGGCGCTGCGCGACGCCCTCGGCCCGACCGCCGCCCAGGCCGGTTCCGAGAACAGCCCCGGCCGCTTCCGCTTCGACTTCGGCTCGCCGAACGCCGTCCCCGGCACGGTCCTCACCGACGTCGAGCAGAAGATCAACGACGTGCTCTCCCGCGAGCTGGAGGTCACGGCCGAGATCATGAGCATCGACGAGGCGAAGAAGCAGGGCGCCATCGCCGAGTTCGGCGAGAAGTACGGCGAGCGGGTCCGCGTCGTCACCATCGGCGACTTCTCCAAGGAGCTGTGCGGCGGCACGCACGTCGGCAACACCGCCCAGCTGGGCCTGGTGAAGCTGCTCGGCGAGTCCTCCATCGGCTCCGGCGTGCGCCGCGTCGAGGCCCTCGTCGGCGTGGACGCGTACAACTTCCTCGCCAAGGAGCACACGGTCGTCGCCCAGCTCCAGGAGCTGGTCAAGGGCCGTTCGGAAGAGCTGCCGGAGAAGATCGCCTCCATGCTCGGCAAGCTGAAGGACGCCGAGAAGGAGATCGAGAAGTTCCGCGCGGAGAAGGTCCTCCGGGCCGCCGCCGGCCTCGCCGAGAACGCCCAGGACATCCGCGGCGTCGCCCTCGTCGTGGGCCAGGTGCCGGACGGCACCGGCGCCGACGACCTGCGCAAGCTGGTCCTCGACGTCCGCGGCCGCATCCAGGGCGACCGCCCGGCCGTCGTGGCCCTCTTCGCCGTGGCGAACGGCCGCCCGCTGACCGTGATCGCCACCAACGAGGCCGCCCGCGAGCGCGGTCTCAAGGCCGGCGACCTGGTCCGCACCGCTGCCAAGACCCTCGGCGGCGGCGGTGGCGGCAAGCCGGACGTGGCCCAGGGCGGCGGCCAGAACCCGGACGCCGTCCCGGAGGCCATCGCCGCGGTCGAGCGCCTCGTCGTGGAGACGGTCTGACCATGACACTGCGCCGCGGCCGCCGTCTCGCCATCGACGTCGGGGACGCCCGTATCGGGGTCGCCACCTGCGACCCCGACGGGGTGCTCGCCACGCCGGTGGAAACCGTTCCGGGCCGGGACATCCCCTTCGCCCACCGGCGGCTGCGGCAACTCGTCGAGGAGTACGAACCCCTGGAAGTCGTGGTCGGCCTGCCCCGCTCGCTCAGCGGGCGGGAGGGGCCGGCCGCGGCCAAGGTGCGCGCCTTCGCCGCCGAACTCGCCAAGGGCATCAAGCCGGTGACGGTCCGTCTGGTGGACGAGCGGATGACGACGGTCACCGCCGCCCAGGGGCTGCGGGCCTCCGGCCGCAATGCCAAGAAGGGCCGGTCGGTCATCGACCAGGCCGCTGCTGTGGTGATCCTCCAGAACGCTCTTGAGACCGAACGGGTATCGGGTAATCCGCCTGGAGAGTGCGTCGAAGTGGTTGTCTGATCGCGGTACGGTAACGTTCCGCGAGACGCGGCGACATTCGAACAGTCGTCGCCCACCACTTCAGAGGCGGAACCGGGTGCCGTGGCGGCGCGAGTCACGAGCACTCCGTCTCGCGGCTCTAGGGGATCGATGACTGAATATGGCCGGGGCCCTGGCTCCGAACCGTGGCACCCGGGGGACCCGCTGTACGGCGACCCCGGGTGGAACGGGCACGAGGCCCAGCAGGGCCAGATGCCTTATGGCGGTGGCCCGCAGCAGCAGTATCCGCAGGAGCCGCAGTACCAGCAGCAGTACGTCCAGCAGGGCCCGTACCCGGACCAGATGCAGGGCTACCCCCCGCAGCAGGCGCACCCGCAGATGCACCCGCACGCCCAGCAGCAGGTCCACCCGCAGCAACAGCAGCAGGTCCACCCGCAGCAACAGCAGCAGACGTACGGCGGCCAGGTCTGGGACACCGGCCAGGGCCAGTACGCCGTCGCCGACCCGCAGGCCCCGCAGGCGTACCCGGCCGCCCAGAACCCGCAGGCCCCCGATGCGTACGCGGCCGCCGACCCGTACGCGGGCGCGGAGCCGTACGCCCAGCAGCCCGCCGGCGGTTTCCCGGGGGAGACCCCCGACCTGTACGGCACCGAGGAGTCCTACCCGCCGCCGGAGCCCCCGGGCCGCCGCCGCCCGGCTCCGGACCCGGAAGCGGAACCGGAAGCCGAGGACGACGACGAGGGCGACGAGGACGAGGAGACCGCCTCGGCAGCCGGTGGCGGGCGCCGCGGGGGCCGTCCGAAGGGCAAGGGCAAGGGCAAGGACAAGCCGAAGCGGAGCCGTGGGGCCTGCCTGGTCGCCGCTCTCGTGATCGTCGGCGTCCTCGGCGGTGGCGGCTACTACGGCTACGACTACCTCAAGACGAGGTTCGGCCCTGCGGAGGACTTCACGGGCGAGGGCACCTCCGAGTCCGTCGAGGTGCAGATCCCCAACGGTGCCGGGCTCGGGCAGATGGGCCGCATCCTCAAGGAGCACGGCGTGGTCGCCAGCGCGGACGCGTTCGTCGCCGCCGCCACGGCGCACAAGAGCGGCACCTCCATCCAGCCCGGCGTCTACACGCTCAAGAAGAAGATGTCGGCCGCGTCCGCCGTCGCCGTGATGATCGACCCCTCGAAGCTCAACGTCCTCGTCCTCCCCGAGGGCAAGCGCGCCGTCGAGGTCTACAAGATGATCGACGAGAAGCTCGGCAAGCCCGCGGGCACCACGGAGGAGGTCGCCAAGCGCGACCCCAAGGGCCTCGGCCTGCCCGCCTGGGCGGCCGACAACCAGAAGATCAAGGACCCGCTGGAAGGGTTCCTCTTCCCGGCGCGCTACGACGTCACCAAGGAGACGACCCCCGAATCCCTGCTCAAGCAGATGGTCCGGAGCGCCAGCGACCAGTACGCGAACCTCGGTTTCGAGGCCAAGGCGAAGTCCCTCGGCCTGGAGACCCCGCTCCAGCTGGTCACGGTCGCGAGCCTGGTCCAGGTCGAGGGCAACAAGCACGACGACTACCGCAAGATGTCCGAGGTCATCTACAACCGCCTGAAGAAGACCAACGACGTCACGAACCAGAAGCTCGAGTTCGACTCGACGATCAACTACCTCAAGGGCACGAGCAACATCAACGT
Source organism: Streptomyces sp. NPDC090445 (assembly GCF_044769385.1). Taxonomy (NCBI): domain Bacteria; kingdom Bacillati; phylum Actinomycetota; class Actinomycetes; order Kitasatosporales; family Streptomycetaceae; genus Streptomyces; species Streptomyces sp. NPDC090445. The sequence continues at coordinate 235,683 of NZ_JBIVXV010000005.1, forward strand.
CTCCCGCGAGGAGACGCGCAAGCTCGACAACCCCTACAACACCTACCTCTACAAGGGCCTCACCCCGGGACCGATCAGCAACCCGGGCAGCGAAGCCCTCAACGCCGCACTCGACCCCGACAAGGGCGGCTGGATGTTCTTCGTGTCGGTCGACGGAAACACGACGACCTTCACCAAGACCTTCGCCGAGCACGAGAAACTGGTCGCGGAGTTCAACGCGCGTCAGAAGCAGAAGAACGGCGGGTAGGCAGAGAAGATGTCACGCATACGGGCCGCGGTGCTGGGTTCACCGATCGAGCACTCCCTCTCACCGGTGTTGCACCGCGCCGCGTACCAGGAGCTCGGCCTCGACGACTGGTCGTACGACCGCTTCGAGATCGACGAGGCCGCGCTCCCCGCGTTCGTCTCCGGCCTCGGCCCCGAGTGGGCCGGACTGTCCCTGACCATGCCGCTCAAGCGGGCGATCATCCCGCTGCTCGACGGCATCAGCGACACCGCCGCCGCCGTCGAGGCGGTCAACACCGTCGTCCTCACCGAGGACGGCCGCCGCCTCGGCGACAACACCGACATTCCCGGGATCGTCGCCGCCCTCCACGAGCGCGGCGTCGACAAGGTCGAGAGCGCCGCCATCCTCGGAGCCGGCGCCACCGCCTCCTCCGCCCTGGCCGCCCTCGCCCGGATCTGCACCGGCGAGGTCACCGCCTACGTCCGCTCGCGGCTCCGCGCCGACGAGATGCTCCAGTGGGGCGAGCGGCTCGGCGTCCCCGTCCGCACCGAGGAGTGGTCGCAGGCCGCCGAGGCCCTCACCGCCCCCCTGGTGATCGCCACCACCCCGGCCGGCGCCACGGACAAGCTGGTCAGCGCGGTGCCCGACGCCCCCGGCACCCTCTTCGACGTGCTGTACGAGCCCTGGCCGACCGCCCTCGCGGCCGCCTGGTCGGAGCGCGGCGGCCGGCTCCTCGGCGGCCTCGACCTCCTGGTCCACCAGGCGGTCCTCCAGGTCGAGCAGATGACAGGCTGCGCCACCGGACCGCTGGCCGCGATGCGCGCCGCGGGCGAGGCCGCCCTGCGCGACCGCCACCGCTGATCCCGCACCCGGCGATCCGTCACCGCCGCACGCACACCTGATGCACTGCACCGGCCGATCTTGCCCGGGCATAGGGGCACCGGCCAGGGTGGGACTGGTGCACCGCCGTCCCGCCAGCTGGACCGGGACCGGCGCACCGGCCCGGACGTGGGAGGATCGGGTATGGCGGGTCCGGGCCGCGCGCCCCCAGCAGCCACTGGGAGGTGCCCCCAGACCGCGCCGCCGCTGTACCAGGCGCGAGCATGAGGAGCATCGTTGAGCAGGTTGCGTTGGCTGACCGCTGGGGAATCGCACGGTCCGGCGCTGGTGGCGACGCTGGAGGGGCTTCCCGCCGGCGTTCCGGTGACCACGGAGATGGTGGCCGACCACCTGGCGCGGCGCCGGCTCGGGTACGGGCGCGGTGCGCGGATGAAGTTCGAGCAGGACGAGGTGACGTTCCTCGGCGGCGTCCGGCACGGGCTGTCGCTGGGCTCGCCGGTCGCCGTGATGGTCGGGAACACCGAGTGGCCGAAGTGGGAGAAGGTCATGTCGGCCGACCCCGTGGACCCCTCGGAGCTGAAGGAGACCGGCCGCAACGCGCCGCTGACCCGGCCGCGCCCGGGCCACGCCGACCTGGCCGGCATGCAGAAGTACGGGTTCGACGAGGCCCGGCCGATCCTGGAGCGCGCCAGCGCCCGTGAAACCGCCGCCCGCGTCGCCCTCGGCGCCGTCGCCCGCTCCTTCCTGAAGGAGGCCGCCAGCATCGAGATCGTCTCGCACGTGGTCGAACTCGCCGCCGCGAAGGCCCCGTACGGCGTGTACCCGACCCCGGCGGACGTCGAGAAGCTCGACGCCGACCCGGTGCGCTGCCTCGACGAGGACGCGTCGAAGGCGATGGTCGCCGAGATCGACCAGGCCCACAAGGACGGCGACACCCTCGGCGGCGTCGTCGAGGTCCTCGCCTACGGCGTCCCCGTCGGCCTGGGCTCGCACGTGCACTGGGACCGCCGCCTCGACGCCCGCCTCGCGGCGGCGCTGATGGGCATCCAGGCCATCAAGGGCGTCGAGGTCGGCGACGGCTTCGAACTCGCCCGCGTCCCCGGCTCCAAGGCCCACGACGAGATCGTCGCCACCCCCGACGGCATCAAGCGCACCACCGGCCGCTCCGGCGGCACCGAGGGCGGCCTGACCACCGGCGAACTGCTGCGCGTCCGCGCCGCGATGAAGCCCATCGCGACCGTCCCGCGCGCCCTGGCCACCGTCGACGTCGTCACCGGCGAGGCCGCGGCCGCGCACCACCAGCGCTCCGACGTCTGCGCCGTCCCCGCCGCCGGCATCGTCGCCGAGGCCATGGTCGCCCTGGTCCTCGCCGACGCCGTGGTCGAGAAGTTCGGCGGCGACTCGGTGGCCGAGACCCGCCGCAACGTGCAGTCGTACCTCGACAACCTGCACATCCGGTGACCGGCGGACCCCTGGTCGTCCTCGTCGGCCCCATGGGATCCGGCAAGTCCACGGTGGGGGAGCTGCTGGCCCGGCGGCTCGGCGTCCCCTACCGGGACACGGACGCCGACATCGTCGCGGCCCAGGGCCGCCCGATCTCGGACATCTTCGTCGACGAGGGCGAGCCGTACTTCCGTGAGCTGGAACGGCAGGCGGTCGCCGCCGCCGTCGCCGAGCACCCCGGAGTCCTCGCCCTCGGCGGCGGCGCCGTCCTCGACGCGGGCACCCGCGAGGTGCTGGCCGGCCTGCCGGTCGCCTACCTCTCGATGGACGTCGAGGCGGCCGTCCGGCGCGTCGGCCTGGGCGCCGCCCGCCCGCTGCTCGCCGTCAACCCGCGCCGCCAGTGGCGCGAGCTGATGGAGGCCCGCCGCCCCCTGTACACCGAAGTAGCGCGCGTCGAGGTGCCCACCGACGACCGCACCCCCGAAGAGGTCGCCCAGGCGGTCCTCGACGCTCTGGAGTTGAAGGACGTATGACAGACCAGGTGACGCGGATCCACGTCGGCGGCAGCGCCGGACACGACCCGTACGAGGTGCTGGTCGGCCGGCAGCTGCTCGGCGAGCTCGGCGCGCTGATCGGCACCAAGGCCCAGCGGGTGGCCGTGATCCACCCCGAGGCGCTGGCGTCGACCGGCGAGGCCCTGCGCGACGACCTCGCCGACCAGGGCTACGAGGCGGTCGCCATCCAGGTGCCGAACGCCGAGGAGGCCAAGACGGCCGAGGTGGCCGCGTACTGCTGGAAGGCGCTCGGCCAGTCCGGCTTCACCCGCACCGACGCCATCGTCGGCGTCGGCGGCGGCGCCACCACCGACCTGGCGGGCTTCGTCGCGGCCACCTGGCTGCGCGGGGTGCGCTGGATCGCCGTGCCGACCACCGTCCTGGCCATGGTGGACGCGGCCGTCGGCGGCAAGACGGGCATCAACACGGCCGAGGGCAAGAACCTGGTGGGCGCCTTCCACCCGCCCGCCGGCGTGCTGTGCGACCTCGCCGCGCTGGAGTCGCTGCCGGTCAACGACTACGTCAGCGGCCTCGCCGAGATCATCAAGGCCGGCTTCATCGCCGACCCCGCCATCCTCGACCTGATCGAGGCCGACCCGGCCGCCGCCCGCACCCCGGACGGCCCGCACACCGCGGAGCTCATCGTCCGCTCCATCCAGGTCAAGGCGGACGTCGTCTCCAGCGACCTGAAGGAATCGGGCCTGCGGGAGATCCTCAACTACGGCCACACCCTCGCGCACGCCATCGAGAAGAACGAGCGCTACAAGTGGCGGCACGGCGCGGCCGTTTCGGTCGGCATGGTCTTCGCCGCCGAGCTCGGCCGGCTCGCGGGCCGCCTCGACGACGCCACCGCCGACCGGCACAAGGAGATCCTGGCCTCCGTCGGCCTGCCGCTGACCTACCGCGGCGACCAGTGGCCCAAGCTGCTCCAGACCATGCAGGTCGACAAGAAGTCCCGCGGCAACCTGCTGCGCTTCATCGTCCTCGACGGCCTGGCCAAGCCGACCGTCCTGGAGGGACCCGACCCGGCGCACCTGATCGCCGCGTACGGCGAGGTGTCCGCATGAGCCGCAGGGTGCTGGTGCTGAACGGCCCCAACCTCGGCCGGCTCGGCTCCCGCGAACCCGACGTGTACGGGGCCACCTCGTACGCCGGGCTCGTGGAGGCCTGCCGGGAGCTGGGCGAGGAGCTCGGCTTCGACGTCGAGGTCCGCGAGACCAACGACGAGGGCGAGATCATCCGCTGGCTCCACGAGGCGGCCGACGGGAAGATCCCGGTGGTCATCAACCCCGGTGCGTTCACGCACTATTCGTACGGGATGCGGGACGCGGCCGCCCAGCGCACCGCCCCGCTGATCGAGGTGCACATCTCGAACCCGTACGCGCGGGAGGAGTTCCGGCACACGTCCGTCATCGCCTCGGTGGCGACGGGCACGGTGGCGGGCTTCGGGATCGGCTCGTACCGGCTGGCGCTGCGCGCCCTGGCGGACGAAGTCGACCGCTGACCGTGCTGGTGGGCGGCACCGCCCCTGCAGTCATATAACGTTCTCGCATCAGTGGGTGGAACGAGACGGAGTGGCAGCGGATGCACCAGGGATGGGGGGCGGCCGACAGCGGTGGCTGGGGCCCGCCGGGACACCAGCCGGCGGTGCCCCCGCAGCCGCCGATACCGCCCGCACAGGGCTGGCCTCCGCCCCCGCACCCGCAGGGGCCCCCGCACCCGCAGGTGCCGCCGCACCTGTCGCCGCCCGGGCCGGAGGCCACCGGGCACATTCCGCTGCCGCCCGTCGTCGCGGTTCCCGGGCCCGGCGCCGGCCCCGCGACCGGCGGCGGCACCGGCAACGCCATGCTGGCCGTGCTGCTCATCGGCCCGGCAGGGGCCGGCAAGACCACGGTCGCCCGGCACTGGGCGAACTCCCGGCCCGTGCCGACCGCGCACATCAGCCTCGACGACGTCCGCGAATGGGTCTGCTCGGGCTTCGCCGACCCCCAGTCCGGCTGGAACGACCAGTCCGAGGCCCAGTACCGGCTGGCCCGCCGCACCTGCGGCTTCGCCGCCCGCAACTTCCTGGCCAACGGGATCTCCTGCATCCTCGACGACGCCGTCTTCCCCGACCGCCCCGTCGTGGGCCTCGGCGGCTGGAAGCGCCACGTCGGCCCCGCCCTCCTGCCCGTCGTGCTGCTGCCCGGCCTGGAGATCGTCCTGGAGCGCAACGCCCAGCGCTCCGGCAACCGCCGCCTCTCGGACGAGGAGGTCGCCCGGATCCACGGCCGGATGGCCGGCTGGTACGGCTCCGGCCTGCCGATCATCGACAACTCGGACCTGGACGTGGAGGGCACCGCCCGGGCCCTGGACGAGGCCCTGGCCCGCGCGATCACCGCCTCCGCCTTCTGAGCGGCCCGAAGGGGCGCGGGGAACTGCGCGACCGGCCACAATCGGCCCGCAGACGGTCTCCCCCAGCCTCCGGCCGGGGGCCCCCCACCTCGCTTCGCTCGCCCGTCGCGGCACCCCCCCCGCGGAGCGCTCGGCCCCGTACGGAGGCGCTCACCAGGCCGGATTTTCAGGGCGCTCGTAGTCTCGAAGACATGTCAGACGTGTACGCGGCCCGCCGTGGCCTGCTTCGCGACCGCTGTGCCGCCGCCGGGAACGCCGCCGCACTGATCACGCGTCCGGCGAACGTCCGCTACCTCGCCGGGGGATCCCCGCGCGGCGCCGTCCTCCTCGTCGGACCGGGGGCCGAGGACACCCTGTTCACCGTCGGGCCCCCGACCGGGGAGGTCGACGAGGGCCGCCTCGACGACCGGCTCGCCGTCAGCGTGCTGCCCACCCCGGGCGCCGACGCCGCGGTCGCCGCCGCCGACCTGGCCGGATCGGCCAGGGCCGAAACCCTCGCGGTCGAGGAACACCACCTCACCGTCGCCCGGTACCGCGCCCTGGGCTCCGTCGCGCCCCGCCTGCGGCTCGGCGACCTGGGCACCGCCGTGGAACAGCAGCGCCTGGTCAAGGACGAGGAGGAGATCGCCTGCCTGCGGATCGCCGCCGAGATCGCCGACCAGGCGCTGGGCGAACTGCTGGAGTCGATCCTCGTCGGCCGCACCGAACGCCACCTCGCCCTGGAGCTGGAACGCCGGCTCGTCGACCACGGGGCCGACGGCCCGGCCTTCCCGACCTCCGTCGGCACCGGGCCCCACTCCGGGCGCTCCCGGCACCGGCCCTCCGACCGGCGGGTCGAGGAGGGCGACTTCCTCTCCGTCTGCCTCGGCGCGAACTACCGCGGCTACCGGTGCGAGATCGGCCGGACCTTCGTGATCGGCACCAGCCCGGCCGACTGGCAGATCGAGCTGTACGACCTCGTCTTCGCCGCCCAGCGGGCCGGACGGGAGGCCCTGCTGCCGGGCGCCGCCTACCGCGATGTGGACCGCGCGGCGCGCTCCGTCCTGGACTCGGCGGGCCATGGGGAGGCCCTCGCTCCGTCGACCGGACACGGGGTCGGCCTCGAAATCGACGAGGACCCGCAGCTTGCACCTACGGCAATGGGTAAACTGGACGCTTGCGTGCCGGTCACCGTCGAACCGGGGGTCCACCTCCCGGGCCGGGGCGGGGTCCGGATCGATGACACGCTCGTCGTGCGCCCCGAGGCGGACGGCGGTCCCGAGCTACTCACCATTACGACCAAGGAGCTGCTCGCACTGTAGTCCGGCGTGCCGGGCTGGGCGCGCGCACCCCTGGTCTTCCAGTGCAGGAGATTCCGCAACCGTGGCTTCCACGAACGACCTCAAGAACGGCATGGTGCTCAAGCTCGACGGTGACCAGCTCTGGTCCGTCGTCGAGTTCCAGCACGTCAAGCCCGGCAAGGGCCCGGCCTTCGTGCGCACCAAGCTCAAGCACGTGCTCTCCGGCAAGGTCGTCGACAAGACCTTCAACGCCGGCACGAAGGTCGACACCGCCACGATCGACCGCCGTGACATGCAGTTCTCGTACATGGACGGCGAGTACTTCGTCTTCATGGACATGCAGACCTACGACCAGCTGATGGTCGACCGCAAGGCCGTCGGCGACGCCGCCAACTTCCTCATCGAGGGCTTCACCGCCTCCGTGGCCCAGCACGAGGGCGAGGTGCTCTACGTCGAGCTCCCGGCCGCCGTCGAGCTGACCATCCAGCACACCGACCCGGGCGTCCAGGGCGACCGCTCCACCGGTGGCACCAAGCCCGCCACCCTGGAGACCGGCCACGAGATCCAGGTCCCCCTCTTCGTCACCACCGGCGAGAAGATCAAGGTCGACACCCGCACCAGCGCCTACCTCGGCCGGGTGAGCAGCTAACCGTGGCTGCCCGCAGCAACGCGCGCAAGCGCGCCTTCCAGATCCTCTTCGAGGCCGACCAGCGCGGCGTGCCCGTGCGCGAGGTCCTCGCGGACTGGGTCCGCCACGCGAGGTCGGACGACCGGCAGCCGCCGGTCAACGCCTTCACGATGGATCTCGTCGAGGGCTACGCCGACAAGGTGAACCGCATCGACGACCTGATCGTCACCTACGCCGTGGACTGGGATCTCGACCGCATGCCGGTCGCCGACCGGAACATCCTGCGGCTCGGTGCGTACGAGCTGATCTGGGTGGACGAAACCCCGGACGCCGTGGCCATCGACGAGGCCGTGCAGCTGGCCAAGGAGTTCTCCACGGACGAGTCGCCCTCGTTCGTCAACGGCCTCCTGGCCCGCTTCAAGGACCTGAAGCCGAGCCTGCGCCGGGGCGAGTAGCCCCCGGCAGCGACCCGGCACGACGCAGGGGCCCGCAGCGCAGCCGCGCCGCGGGCCCCTGCGTCTGTCCGCACGCCCCTCCCGCCGCCGGACGCGGAAGGCGCCCGTACGGCCCGTACCGCCCGTACGCGAAAACCGGTGTGGGCCGGGAGCCCCTTCAGGCTCCCGGCCCACACCGGTAACGTTTCTGCTGGTCCCGAGGACCTGGATCAGGCGTCTTCGTGCGCCACGGCGCGACGCGCGTCCGCGTCCAGGACGCCCCAGCTGATCAGCTGCTCGGTCAGGACCGAGGGCGACTGGTCGTAGATGACCGCAAGGGTGCGCAGGTCGTCCTGGCGGATCGACAGCACCTTGCCGTTGTAGTCGCCGCGCTGGCTCTGGATGGTCGCCGCGTAACGCTGGAGCGGGCCGGCCTTCTCGGCGGGCACGCCCGCCAGGCGCTCCAGGTCGAGACGCAGCTTCGGCGGGGGCTCGGCCGCACCGCCGGGGGTGGTGCCCGGCAGGAGCTCCTGCACCGGCACCCCGTAGAAGTCCGCCAGCTCGGCGAGGCGCTGGACGGTCACGGCGCGGTCCCCGCGCTCGTACGAACCGACCACCACGGCCTTCCACCGGCCCTGCGACTTCTCCTCGACACCGTGGAGGGAGAGGCCCTGCTGGGTGCGGATGGCGCGGAGCTTGGCCCCGAGCTGTTTGGCGTATTCGCTGGACATAACGCTCCCGGACGCTGTGACGCTGTACATGGAGACCATGCGGCTCCGCCGCGCGGCTGGTAACTCACTGTGAGGTTACGCAGCGTGACTTGGATGCGTCAAGCCGAATGCCGTCGCTCGCCCACGGACGAGCGGCGCCGCGCCGCCCCGGTTCGGCTTCACCCCAATCCCCCTGGTACCGTGGACGGCGTTGTGCAGACGTCCTTTAAGGTCCGTCCCGTGAGGCGGAGAAGGAGGTCCTTTCCATGGACGCTCAGGCTGCCCAGAACGCCATTGGCGCTGGCACCGATGCGATGCGCCCCGTGCTCGAAGCACAGGACATCGCGCGGGTACTGACCCGCATCGCCCACGAGATCGTCGAACGCGCCAAGGGCGCCGACGACGTGGTGCTCCTCGGCATTCCCACCCGCGGCGTGTCCCTCGCCCGCCGGCTGGCCGCCAAGCTCGAAGAGATCACCGGATCGAAGATCCCGGTCGGGTCCCTCGACATCACGATGTACCGCGACGACCTGCGGATGAAGCCGGCCCGCGCCATCGGCCGCACCGAGATCCCCGGCGACGACATCGACGGCCGCCTCGTCGTCCTCGTCGACGACGTCCTCTTCTCCGGCCGCACCATCCGGGCCGCCCTCGACGCCCTCGGCGACCTCGGCCGCCCCCGCGCCGTCCAGCTCGCGGTCCTCGTCGACCGCGGCCACCGGGAACTGCCGATCCGCGCCGACTACGTCGGCAAGAACCTCCCCACCTCACTGCGGGAGACCGTCAAGGTCCAGCTCCAGGAGGAGGACGGCCGTGACGCCGTACTGCTCGGCCAGCAGACCGCCCCGGCGGCCGCGCAGTAGCCGTAGCCGTACCCACGGACCCCCGTACGCCCGTACGAGTGAAGGGCCCCGCTCCCGGGGCCCGCGCGCCGGCCTGCCCTGCCCGCACGCCGGCAAGCCAGCCCCGCCGCTCTGACCTCCCCCGACTTACGGAGCACCCAGATGATGCGCCACCTCATCTCGGCCGCCGACCTCACGCGCGACGACGCCGTCCTGATCCTCGACACCGCCGAGGAGATGGCCCGGGTCGCCGACCGGCCGATAAAGAAGCTGCCCACCCTGCGCGGCCGCACGATCTGCAACCTCTTCTTCGAGGACTCCACCCGCACCCGGATCTCCTTCGAGGCCGCCGAGAAGCGGCTCTCCGCCGACGTCATCAACTTCGCGGCCAAGGGCTCCTCGGTCTCCAAGGGCGAATCCCTCAAGGACACCGCCCAGACCCTGGAAGCCATGGGCGTCGACGCCGTCGTCATCCGCCACCACGCCTCCGGCGCCCCCTACCGGCTCGCCACCTCCGGCTGGATCGACGCCCCCGTCATCAACGCCGGCGACGGCACCCACCAGCACCCCACCCAGGCCCTGCTGGACGCCTTCACCATGCGCCGCCGCCTCGTCGGCCGGGACGCGGGCCTCGGCAAGGGCCTCGACGGCCGCCGGATCACCATCGTCGGCGACGTCCTGCACAGCCGCGTCGCCCGCTCCAACGTCGACCTGCTGCACACGCTCGGCGCCGAGGTCACCCTCGTGGCCCCGCCCACCCTGCTCCCCGTCGGCGTCGGCACCTGGCCCTGCGAGGTCTCGTACAGCCTCGACGACGTGCTGCCGAAGTCCGACGCCGTCATGATGCTGCGTGTGCAGCGCGAACGCATGAACGCCGCGTTCTTCCCCACCGAGCGCGAGTACTCCCGCCGCTACGGGCTGGACGCCGCCCGGATGGCGAAGATGCCCGAGCACGCCGTCGTCATGCACCCCGGCCCCATGGTCCGCGGCATGGAGATCACCGCCGAGGTCGCCGACTCCGACCGCTGCACGGTCGTCGAGCAGGTCGCCAACGGCGTGTCCATCCGCATGGCCGTCCTGTACCTGCTGCTCGGCGGCTCCGAGCCCGCCGTCACCACCACCGCCCCCGCTGCCCGCACCGCCGAGGAGACCAAGTAGCCATGACCAAGATCCTGATCCGCGGTGCGAAGGTCCTCGGCGGCGAGGCACAGGACGTCCTGATCGACGGCGAGACCATCGCCGAGGTCGGTACCGGACTCTCCGCCGACGGTGTCGACACCGTCATCGAGGCCGCCGGCCAGGTCCTCCTCCCCGGCCTCGTCGACCTCCACACCCACCTGCGCGAACCCGGCCGCGAGGACTCCGAGACCGTCCTCACCGGCACCCGCGCCGCCGCGTCCGGCGGCTACACCGCCGTCTTCGCCATGGCGAACACCTTCCCCGTCGCCGACACCGCCGGCGTCGTCGAGCAGGTCTGGCGCCTCGGCCAGGAAGCCGGCTACTGCGACGTGCAGCCCATCGGCGCCGTCACCGTCGGCCTGGAGGGCAAGAAGCTCTCCGAGCTCGGCGCCATGCACGAGTCCGCCGCCAAGGTCACCGTCTTCTCCGACGACGGCAAGTGCGTCGACGACGCCGTGATCATGCGCCGCGCCCTGGAGTACGTGAAGGCCTTCGGCGGCGTCATCGCCCAGCACGCCCAGGAGCCCCGCCTCACCGAGGGCGCCCAGATGAACGAGGGCATCGTCTCCGCCGAGCTGGGCCTGGGCGGCTGGCCCGCCGTCGCCGAGGAGTCGATCATCGCCCGCGACGTCCTCCTCGCCGAGCACGTCGGCTCCCGCGTCCACATCTGCCACCTCTCGACCGCCGGCAGCGTCGAGATCGTCCGCTGGGCCAAGTCCCGTGGCATCGACGTCACCGCCGAGGTCACCCCGCACCACCTCCTCCTCACCGACGAGCTGGTCCGCTCCTACAACCCCGTCTACAAGGTCAACCCGCCGCTGCGCACCGAGCGCGACGTCATGGCCCTGCGCGAGGCCCTCGCCGACGGCACGATCGACATCGTCGCCACCGACCACGCCCCGCACCCGCACGAGGACAAGGACTGCGAGTGGGCCGCGGCCGCCATGGGCATGGTCGGCCTGGAGACCGCCCTCTCCGTCGTCCAGCAGACGATGGTCGAGACCGGCCTCCTCGACTGGGCCGGCGTCGCCGAGCGCATGTCCTCCGCCCCGGCCCGCATCGGCGGCCTCTCACACCACGGGCGCCCCGTCTCGGCAGGCGAACCCGCGAACCTCGTGCTCGTCGACACCTCGTACCGTGGTGTCGTGGACCCCGCACACTTCGCCTCCCGGAGCCGCAACACGCCCTACGAGGGCCGCGAGCTTCCGGGACGCGTCACTCACACCTTCCTGCGGGGCCGTACAACGGTCGTGGACGGGAAACTCGCGTGACACCTGGAGCAATCCGACTGGCCGCAGAGGCCGCCGAACAGAAGTCGGCGGAGGTGACGGACTGGGGCGCCCGCATCGCGTGGGTGATCGGTCTGCTCCTCTTCATCGCCTTCGTGTACTGGCTGATGCGGCAGGGCTGGAAATGGCGCGGCGCCCTGCAGAGCAGCCTGCCGGAACTGCCCGCCGCCCCCGGCGGACTCCCCGAGCACCGGCTGGCCCTCACCGGCCGGTACCACGGGTCCACCACCGCCGGGCAGTGGCTCGACCGGATCGTCGCCCACGGTCTGGGCGTGCGCAGCCGCGTCGAACTCACCCTCACGGACGAGGGCCTCGAAGTGGTCCGTCCGGGTGCCACCGACTTCTTCGTACCGGCCGCGCAGCTGCGCGGCGCCCGCCTCGACAAGGGGATCGCGGGCAAGGTACTCACCGAGGGCGGTCTGCTCGTCGTGACCTGGGCGCACGGCGACACGCTGATCGACTCCGGATTCCGCTCCGACCGGGCGGCCGAACACGCCGCCTGGGTCGAAGCCATCAACCACATGAACACATCCACCACGACGGAAGGCGCCGCACGATGACGACCTCCACCAGGGGAGCAGCCAAAGCTCCCGCCGTACTCGTCCTGGAGGACGGCCGCATCTTCCGCGGCCGCGCCTACGGCGCAGTGGGGGAGACCTTCGGCGAGGCCGTGTTCTCCACCGGCATGACCGGCTACCAGGAGACCCTCACCGACCCGTCGTACCACCGGCAGGTCGTCGTGATGACCGCCCCGCACGTCGGCAACACCGGCGTCAACGACGAGGACCCCGAGTCCGCCCGCATCTGGGTCTCCGGCTACGTCGTCCGCGACCCCGCCCGCATCCCCTCCAACTGGCGCGCCACGCGTTCCCTGGACGAGGAGCTCGCCGCCCAGGGCGTCGTCGGCATCAGCGGCATCGACACCCGCGCCCTGACCCGCCACCTGCGCGAGCGCGGCGCCATGCGCGTCGGCATCTTCTCCGGCGAGGCCTTCGAGGGCGTCCGCGACGAGGCCCTGCTGGCCCGCGTCCAGGAATCCCCCCAGATGAAGGGCGCCAACCTCTCCGCCGAGGTCGCCACCAAGGAGCCGTACGTCGTCCCCGCGATCGGTGAGAAGAAGTTCACCGTCGCCGCCGTCGACCTCGGCATCAAGGGCATGACCCCGCACCGCATGGCCGAGCGCGGCATCGAGGTGCACGTCCTGCCCGCGACCGCCACCGTCGAGGACATCTACGCGGTGCAGCCGGACGGCGTGTTCTTCTCCAACGGCCCCGGCGACCCGGCCACCGCCGACCACGCCGTCTCCGTCATGCAGGGCGTCCTGGAGCGCAAGACCCCGCTCTTCGGCATCTGCTTCGGCAACCAGATCCTCGGCCGCTCCCTCGGCTTCGGCACCTACAAGCTGAAGTACGGCCACCGCGGCATCAACCAGCCGGTCCAGGACCGCACCACCGGCAAGGTCGAGGTCACCGCGCACAACCACGGCTTCGCCGTCGACGCGCCCCTCGACAAGGTCTCCGAGACCCCCTACGGCCGCGCCGAGGTCTCCCACGTCTGCCTCAACGACAACGTGGTGGAGGGCCTCCAGCTGCTCGACCAGCCGGCCTTCAGCGTCCAGTACCACCCCGAGGCGGCCGCGGGCCCGCACGACGCCGCGTACCTCTTCGACCGCTTCGTATCCCTGATGGAGGCCGAGCGTGCCTAAGCGCACCGATATCCAGTCCGTCCTGGTCATCGGCTCCGGCCCGATCGTCATCGGCCAGGCCGCCGAGTTCGACTACTCCGGGACCCAGGCCTGCCGCATCCTCAAGGCCGAGGGCCTGCGGGTCATCCTGGTCAACTCCAACCCCGCGACGATCATGACCGACCCGGAGATCGCCGACGCCACGTACGTCGAGCCGATCACCCCCGAGTTCGTCGAGAAGATCATCGCCAAGGAGCGCCCCGACGCCCTCCTGCCCACCCTCGGCGGCCAGACGGCCCTGAACACGGCCATCTCCATGCACGAGCAGGGGGTGCTGGAGAAGTACAACGTCGAGCTCATCGGCGCCAACGTCGAGGCCATCAACAAGGGCGAGGACCGCGACCTCTTCAAGGAGGTCGTGGAGGAGGTCCGCCGGAAGATCGGCCACGGCGAGTCCGCCCGCTCGGTCATCTGTCACACCATGGACGAGGTCATCGCCGGTGTGGACACCCTCGGCGGCTACCCCGTCGTCGTCCGCCCCTCCTTCACCATGGGCGGCGCCGGCTCCGGCTTCGCCCACGACGAGGACGAGCTGCGCCGCATCGCCGGCCAGGGCCTCACGCTCTCCCCGACCACCGAGGTGCTCCTGGAGGAGTCCATCCTCGGCTGGAAGGAGTACGAGCTGGAGCTGATGCGCGACAAGGCCGACAACGTCGTGGTCGTCTGCTCCATCGAGAACTTCGACCCGATGGGCGTCCACACCGGCGACTCCATCACCGTCGCCCCGGCGATGACCCTCACCGACCGCGAGTACCAGCGGCTGCGCGACATCGGCATCGCGATCATCCGCGAGGTCGGCGTCGACACCGGCGGCTGCAACATCCAGTTCGCGGTCAACCCGGACGACGGCCGCATCATCGTCATCGAGATGAACCCGCGCGTCTCCCGGTCCTCGGCGCTCGCCTCCAAGGCCACCGGCTTCCCGATCGCCAAGATCGCCGCCAAGCTGGCCGTCGGCTACACGCTCGACGAGATCCCGAACGACATCACCGAGAAGACCCCGGCCTCCTTCGAGCCGACCCTCGACTACGTCGTCGTCAAGGCCCCCCGCTTCGCCTTCGAGAAGTTCCCGGCCGCCGACGCCACCCTCACCACCACGATGAAGTCGGTCGGCGAGGCCATGGCCATCGGCCGCAACTTCACCGAGGCCCTGCAGAAGGCCCTGCGCTCCCTGGAGAAGAAGGGCTCGCAGTTCGCCTTCACCGGCGAGCCCGGCGACAAGGACGCGCTGCTCCTGGCGGCGGTCCGCCCCACCGACGGCCGCATCAACACCGTCATGCAGGCCATCCGCGCCGGCGCCACCCAGGAGGAGGTGTTCGAGGCCACCAAGATCGACCCGTGGTTCGTCGACCAGCTCTTCCTGATCAAGGAGATCGCCGACGACCTCGCCTCCGCCGAGCGCCTCGACCCGGCCCTGCTCGCCGAGGCCAAGCGGCACGGCTTCTCCGACGCCCAGATCGCCGAGATCCGCGGCCTGCGCGAGGACGTCGTCCGCGAGCTGCGCCACGCCCTCGGCGTCCGCCCCGTCTACAAGACGGTCGACACCTGCGCCGCCGAGTTCGCCGCGAACACCCCGTACTTCTACTCGTCCTACGACGAGGAGTCCGAGGTCGCCCCGCGCGAGAAGCCCGCGGTGATCATCCTCGGCTCCGGCCCGAACCGCATCGGCCAGGGCATCGAGTTCGACTACTCCTGCGTCCACGCCTCCTTCGCCCTCAGCGACGCCGGCTACGAGACCGTGATGGTCAACTGCAACCCGGAGACCGTCTCCACCGACTACGACACCTCCGACCGCCTGTACTTCGAGCCGCTCACGCTCGAAGACGTGCTGGAGATCGTCCACGCCGAGTCCCTCGCCGGCCCCATCGCGGGCGTCGTCGTCCAGCTCGGCGGCCAGACCCCGCTCGGCCTCGCCCAGGCGCTCAAGGACAACGGCGTCCCCGTCGTCGGCACCTCCCCGGAGGCCATCCACGCCGCCGAGGACCGCGGCGCCTTCGGCCGGGTCCTCGCCGAGGCCGGCCTGCCCGCCCCCAAGCACGGCACCGCCACCACCTTCGCGGGTGCGAAGGCCATCGCCGACGAGATCGGCTACCCGGTCCTCGTCCGCCCGTCCTACGTGCTCGGCGGCCGCGGCATGGAGATCGTCTACGACGAGGCGCGCCTGGAGTCGTACATCGCCGAGTCCACCGAGATCTCCCCGACCCGCCCGGTGCTGGTCGACCGCTTCCTCGACGACGCGATCGAGATCGACGTCGACGCCCTCTACGACGGCACCGAGCTCTACCTCGGCGGCGTCATGGAGCACATCGAGGAGGCCGGCATCCACTCCGGCGACTCGGCCTGCGCCCTGCCCCCGATCACCCTCGGCGGCTTCGACATCAAGCGCCTGCGCGCCTCCACCGAGGCCATCGCCAAGGGCGTCGGCGTCCGCGGCCTGATCAACATCCAGTTCGCGATGGCCGGCGACATCCTCTACGTCCTGGAGGCCAACCCGCGCGCCTCCCGCACCGTGCCCTTCACCTCGAAGGCCACCGCGGTCCCGCTCGCGAAGGCCGCCGCCCGCATCTCGCTCGGCGCCACCATCGCCGAGCTGCGCGCCGAGGGCATGCTGCCGAAGAACGGCGACGGCGGCACCCTGCCGCTGGACGCGCCGATCTCCGTCAAGGAGGCCGTGATGCCCTGGTCGCGCTTCCGCGACATCCAGGGCCGCGGCGTGGACACCGTCCTCGGCCCGGAGATGCGCTCCACCGGCGAGGTCATGGGCATCGACTCGGTCTTCGGCACGGCCTACGCCAAGTCGCAGGCCGGCGCCTACGGCCCGCTGCCCACCAAGGGCCGCGCGTTCATCTCCGTCGCCAACCGCGACAAGCGCTCGATGATCTTCCCGGCCCGCGAGCTCGTCGCCCACGGCTTCGAGCTGCTCGCCACCTCCGGCACCGCCGAGGTCCTGCGCCGCAACGGCATCAACGCCACCGTGGTCCGCAAGCTCAGCGAGGGCGAGGGCCCCGGCGGCGAGAAGACCATCGTCCAGCTCATCCACGACGGCCAGGTCGACCTGATCGTCAACACCCCGTACGGCACCGGCGGCCGCCTCGACGGCTACGAGATCCGCACCGCGGCCGTATCCCGCGGCGTCCCGTGCCTCACCACGGTCCAGGCACTCGCCGCGGCCGTCCAGGGCATCGAGGCCCTGGGCCACGGCGAGGTCGGAGTCCGCTCCCTCCAGGAGCACGCCGAGCACCTGACCGCCGCACGCGACTAGCAGCCCGTACGGAGAGGGGGACACCACGAGCACGAGGCACGCGGTGTCCCCCTCGTCATGAGCGCACAGAGGGATCTTCGAGAGATGTACAAGCTGTTCTTCAACCTGGTCTTCAAGCGGATGGACCCCGAGGAGGCCCACTACCTGGCCTTCCGCTGGATCCGCCTCGCCGCCCGCACCCCGGTCCTGCGCACCTTCGCCGCGGCCGCGCTCGCGCCCCGCCACAAGGAGCTGCGCACCGAGGCCCTCGGCCTGCGCATGCACGGCCCCTTCGGCCTCGCCGCGGGCTTCGACAAGAACGCCGTGGCCATCGACGGCATGTCCATGCTCGGCTTCGACCACGTCGAGATCGGCACGGTCACCGCTCAGGCCCAGCCCGGCAACCCCAAGAAGCGGCTGTTCCGGCTCGTGCCGGACCGCGCGCTGATCAACCGGATGGGCTTCAACAACGAGGGCTCGGCGGCCGTGGCAGCCCGCCTGGAGGCCCGTCGGCCGGTCTTCCGGACCGTCGTGGGCGTCAACATCGGCAAGACCAAGATCGTGCCCGAGGAGGAGGCCGTCGCGGACTACGTCACCTCCACCGAGCGCCTGGCCCGGCACGCCGACTACCTCGTCGTCAACGTCTCCTCGCCGAACACCCCGGGCCTGCGCAACCTCCAGGCCACCGAGTCCCTGCGCCCCCTCCTGACGGCCGTCCGCGAGGCCGCGGACCGCACCGTCACCGACCGCCGCGTCCCCCTCCTGGTGAAGATCGCACCCGACCTCGCCGACGAGGACGTGGACGCGGTCGCCGACCTGGCCCTGGAGCTCGGCCTGGACGGCATCATCGCCACCAACACCACCATCGCCCGCGAGGGCCTGGGCCTGAAGTCCGACCCCGCCCTGGTCAAGGAGACCGGCGGCCTGTCCGGCGCCCCCGTCAAGCAGCGCTCCCTGGAGGTCCTGCGCCGCCTGTACGCCCGTGTGGGCGACCGCCTGGTCCTCGTGGGCGTCGGGGGCATCGAGAACGCCGACGACGCCTGGCAGCGGATCCTGGCGGGCGCCACGCTCATCCAGGGGTACAGCGCGTTCATCTACGAGGGCCCGTTCTACGCCCGCGCCATCCACAAGGGCCTGGCCGCCCGCCTGGCCGCCAGCCCGTACGCCACCCTCGCCGAGGCCGTCGGCGCCGAAACCCGAAAGGCCGCCTCGTGACCTCCCACCCGTCGCCCGACCACCACTCCTCACCGACGCCCTCCGGGCGGCTCCTGCCGTTCGGTACCCGCCTGCGCTCCGCCATGGACGAGCGCGGCCCGCTCTGCGTCGGCATCGACCCGCACGCCTCCCTGCTGTCCGCCTGGGGGCTGGACGACGACATCGCCGGCCTGGAGCGGTTCTCCCGCACCGTCGTCGAGGCGCTCGCCGACACGGTGGCCGTGTTCAAGCCGCAGGCGGCCTTCTTCGAGCGCTTCGGCTCGCGCGGCGTGGCGGTCCTGGAGCAGACCGTCGCCGACGCCCGGGCGGCCGGCACGCTCGTGGTCATGGACGCCAAGCGGGGCGACATCGGCTCCACCATGGCCGCGTACGCCGAGACCTTCCTGCACAAGGACTCGCCGCTGTTCTCCGACGCCCTGACCGTCTCCCCGTACCTCGGCTACGGCTCGCTGGCCCCCGCCGTCGAGCTGGCCCGCGAGTCCGGCGCCGGCCTGTTCGTCCTCGCCCTGACCTCGAACCCCGAGGGCGCCGAGGTCCAGCGGGCGGTCCGCGAGGACGGCCGCACCATCGGCGCGACCATGCTCGCCCACCTGGCCGAGGAGAACGCGGGCGCCACCCCCATGGGGTCCTTCGGCGCGGTCGTCGGCGCGACCCTGGGCGACCTGTCCTCCTTCGACCTGGACATCAACGGCCCGCTGCTCGCCCCCGGCATCGGAGCGCAGGGCGCCGAGGCGGCCGACCTGCCGCGGGTCTTCGGCACGGCAGTGCGCAACGTCGTCCCGAACGTGTCGCGCGGGGTCCTGCGGCACGGTCCGGACGCCGGCGCGCTGCGCGACTCGGCGGCCCGGTTCGCCGACGAGATCCGGGAGGCCGTCGCCGCCTGACCGCGCGGACCGGGGTGCTCGTCGTACGGTCTGACGAAAATCGAACGTCTTTCACCGGACAAAACCGGGGTGGTTTGTCCGTGATGTACGGTTCAGTGGAGGCTGACCAGGACTTTTCGTCCGTTCTCGCTGACTGGAGCGGTTGTGGCCGCTAGTCTCCGACCAGAGTGAACGAGCAGCGAACGAGTTCCACCGCTGTTCGGGCACTCGCCTGGTGTGGCGCCTTCGGGTTCCCCACCGGTCCGTATATCCGACAGTTCGACATCCGAGGTGACGTAGGCGTGGCTCTTCCGCCCCTTACCCCTGAACAGCGCGCAGCCGCGCTCGAAAAGGCCGCCGCGGCTCGCCGGGAGCGGGCCGAGGTGAAGAATCGACTCAAGCACTCCGGCGCCTCGCTCCAAGAGGTCATCAAGACGGGCCAGGAGAACGACGTCATCGGCAAGATGAAGGTCTCCGCCCTGCTGGAGTCCCTGCCTGGCGTGGGCAAGGTCCGCGCCAAGCAGATCATGGAGCGCCTCGGCATCTCCGAGTCCCGGCGTGTCCGAGGTCTCGGCTCCAACCAGATCGCCTCCCTGGAGCGTGAGTTCGGCACCCCTGCCGGCTGACGTGTTGCCCGGAGTTCGTCCGGCGTTCTCAGGCAGTCCCGAGAACCTGGATAATCGCTCTATGGCAGCAGAGGTTCGTCCGCGGCTGACCGTGCTCTCCGGCCCTTCGGGTGTCGGCAAGAGCACGGTCGTCGCGCATATGCGCAAGGTTCACCCCGAGGTGTGGCTCTCGGTGTCGGCCACCACCCGCAAGCCGCGGCCCGGTGAGCGACACGGAGTCCACTACTTCTTCGTCAACGACGACGAGTTCGACAAGCTGATCGCCAACGGCGAGCTGCTGGAGTGGGCCGAATTCGCGGGCAACCGCTACGGCACACCGCGCGGCGCGGTGACCGAGCGCCTGGAGAACGGCGAGCCCGTCCTCCTGGAGATCGACCTCCAGGGCGCCCGCCTGGTGCGGGAGTCCATGCCCGAGGCCCAGCTGGTCTTCCTGGCCCCGCCGAGCTGGGAGGAACTGGTCCGCCGGCTCACCGGCCGGGGCACCGAGTCCGCCGAGGTCATCGAGCGCCGGCTGGAGACCGCCAAGGTCGAGCTCGCCGCCGAGTCCGAGTTCGACACCACCCTGGTCAACACCTCCGTCGAGGACGTGGCGCGCGAGCTGCTAGCCTTGATGGACGTTGTGTGATCGCTGGCCGGTGCTCCATCCGCTCCGGATGACCCGATCGGCCAACGTCTGATCTTTCACCCGTATCTTCGGAAGGTAGAGCGTGTCCTCTTCCATCACTGCGCCCGAGGGCATCATCAACCCGCCGATCGACGAGCTGCTCGAGGCCACGGACTCGAAGTACAGCCTCGTGATCTACGCGGCCAAGCGCGCGCGTCAGATCAACGCGTACTACTCGCAGCTCGGTGAGGGCCTGCTCGAGTACGTCGGCCCGCTCGTGGACACCCACGTCCACGAGAAGCCGCTTTCGATCGCGCTGCGCGAGATCAACGCGGGTCTGCTGACCTCCGAGGCCATCGAGGCCCCGGTCCAGTAAGGCACCGAGAATTCCTTGCACCACAGGCCCGGCAGCACATCTGCCGGGCCTGTGGTGTGTCATAGGTACGTAGCGGTCACGGGTGCGTGGCAACGGTCAGCCGAAGGGGCGTGTGTGGTGGGTAAGCCGAAGGTCGTGCTCGGAGTGAGCGGCGGGATCGCCGCCTACAAGGCGTGCGAGCTGCTGCGCCGGCTGACCGAGTCCGGCCACGACGTATGGGTGGTCCCCACCGCGTCGGCCCTCAACTTCGTCGGCGAGGCCACCTGGGCCGCCCTCTCCGGGAACCCGGCCGGCACCGAGGTCTGGGAGAGCGTCCACGAGGTGCCGCACGTACGCATCGGCCAGACCGCCGACCTCGTCGTCGTCGCCCCCGCCACCGCGGACATGCTGGCCAAGGCCGCCCACGGACTGGCCGACGACCTCCTCACGAACACCCTGCTCACGGCCCGCTGCCCGGTGGTCTTCGCCCCCGCCATGCACACCGAGATGTGGGAGCACCCCGCCACCCAGGAGAACGTGGCCACGCTGCGCCGCCGCGGGGCCGTCGTGATCGAGCCCGCGGTCGGCCGGCTCACCGGCAAGGACACCGGCAAGGGCCGGCTGCCCGATCCCGAGGAGATCTTCGAGGTCTGCGTCCGGGTCCTGGCCCGCGGGGCGGCGGCCGAGCCCGACCTGGCCGGGCGCCACGTGGTGATCAGCGCCGGCGGCACCCGCGAGCCCCTCGACCCGGTCCGCTTCCTCGGCAACCGCTCCTCCGGCAAGCAGGGCTACGCGCTGGCCCGCACCGCCGTGGCGCGCGGCGCCCGGGTGACCCTCGTCGCCGCCAACACCGCGCTCGCCGACCCTGCCGGGGCGGACGTCGTCCGCGTCGGCACGGCCGTACAGCTGCGGGAGGCCGTGCTCAAGGCGGCCGCCGACGCCGACGCCGTGGTGATGGCCGCGGCCGTGGCCGATTTCCGGCCCGCCGCATACGCCTCCGGCAAGATCAAGAAGAAGGACGGGCAGGACCCCGCCCCCGTCGCCCTCGTCCGCAACCCCGACGTCCTCGCCGAGATCTCGGCCGACCGGGCCCGGAAGGGGCAGGTCATCGTCGGTTTCGCGGCGGAAACTGACGAAGTCCTGGCGAACGGGCGCGCCAAACTCCTCCGCAAGAAGTGTGATCTTCTCGTCGTGAACGAGGTCGGCGAGACGAAGACCTTTGGATCGGAGGAGAACGAAGCGGTGATTCTTTCCTCCGATGGTCAGGAGATCGCCGTCCCCTACGGTCCCAAGGAGGCCTTGGCGGACGCCGTTTGGGACCAAGTCGCGCCCCGACTCACCTGACGGCTGGCTCTTCTCGAAGCCGATTCCATGAGCCAGAATGGAGTGCCGCAGGTCACACGCCTCCCAGAAGGCGAGACGGGTGGTCCGGCGAACGGTGGCGACCGATAAACTGCATTCGGAACGTGACCGGGCGCAGCCCCCGGTAAGGTTTCGCCAAATGATCAGCCAGCAGCCGCTGCAACCCCAGGGAGCGATGTGTCCCGCCGCCTGTTTACCTCGGAGTCCGTGACCGAGGGCCACCCCGACAAGATCGCTGACCAGATCAGCGACACGATCCTCGACGCACTCCTCACCGAGGACCCGACCTCGCGTGTGGCCGTGGAGACGCTCATCACCACCGGTCTCGTCCACATCGCCGGCGAGGTGACGACGAAGGCGTACGCGCCGATCGCGCAGCTCGTCCGCGACAAGATCCTCGAGATCGGCTACGACTCCTCGAAGAAGGGCTTCGACGGCGCCTCCTGCGGCGTGTCGGTGTCCATCGGCGCGCAGTCCCCGGACATCGCGCAGGGCGTCGACACCGCGTACGAGCAGCGCGTCGAGGGCGACGAGGACGAGCTCGACAAGCAGGGCGCCGGCGACCAGGGCCTGATGTTCGGCTACGCGTGCGACGAGACGCCCGAGCTGATGCCGCTCCCGATCCACCTCGCGCACCGGCTCTCCCGCCGCCTGTCCGAGGTCCGCAAGAACGGGACCATCCCGTACCTGCGTCCCGACGGCAAGACCCAGGTCACCATCGAGTACGACGGCGACAAGGCCGTCCGCCTCGACACGGTCGTGGTCTCCTCGCAGCACGCCTCCGACATCGACCTGGAGTCGCTGCTCGCGCCCGACATCCGCGAGTTCGTCGTCGAGCACGTGCTCAAGGAGCTCGTCGAGGACGGCATCAAGCTGGACACCGACGGCTACCGCCTGCTGGTCAACCCGACCGGCCGCTTCGAGATCGGCGGCCCGATGGGCGACGCCGGCCTGACCGGCCGCAAGATCATCATCGACACGTACGGCGGCATGGCCCGCCACGGCGGCGGCGCCTTCTCCGGCAAGGACCCGTCGAAGGTCGACCGCTCCGCCGCGTACGCGATGCGCTGGGTCGCCAAGAACGTGGTCGCCGCCGGCCTCGCCTCGCGCTGCGAGGTGCAGGTCGCGTACGCCATCGGCAAGGCCGAGCCCGTCGGCCTCTTCGTCGAGACCTTCGGCACCGCCAAGGTCGACGTGGCCAAGATCGAGGACGCCATCGGCGAGGTCTTCGACCTCCGCCCGGCCGCGATCATCCGCGACCTCGACCTGCTCCGCCCGATCTACGCCCAGACCGCCGCCTACGGCCACTTCGGCCGCGAGCTGCCGGACTTCACCTGGGAGCGCACGGACCGCGTCGACGCCCTGCGCGCCGCCGCCGGCCTGTAGGACGGGTCCGCAGGACCCCCGCGAGGACGGTCCCCAGGACCCCCGCGCACCCGAGCGCGCTGCGTACGGCCCCGGCCCCTGTGGTCCGGGGCCGTACGCGTTCCCCGTCCCGGGCCGTACGCCTTCCGCGGGGCGTGCACATGCCCCTCCCGGGCCGTGCACGTGCCTCGGAAAGTGCGGTGACCTGCGACGCTGTCGGCCGGTAGGCCGGCGCACGCCTCCCGGTGCGCAGTCGACGGATACATCCGGAGCGGGTGACGTGCCCCGCAGTGAAGGAAGCCCACTGCCGCCGGCCAAGACCTCGGGAGGCTGCCCGGACCCCGTCCGCTGTCGGTGCGGTTTGGTAAGAATGCGGGTGTGAGCAGCGAGAACGATCCCGGCCAGGGGGGCGGGGGCAAGGGTCCCGGCAGCCCGCCGGAGCAGCTCGCGCTCATGCGCGAGATGGTCGCCGAGGCGAAGTCCAAGGCGCCCAAGGCCAAACCGCGCACCTGGCGGGGCGCGGCCCTCGCCCACGACCTGCCGATCGCCCGGGTCCTCGTCAACAAGGGCGTGCTCCACCTCGACCAGCTCTGGGACTACGCCGTCCCCGAGGAGCTCTCCGAGGCCGCGCAGCCCGGCGTCCGCGTCCGCGTCCGCTTCGGCGCCGGCTCCCACCACGTCCACGGCGGGCGCCGCGAGGGCGGCCGGCTGATCGACGGGTTCATCGTCGAGCGGCGCGCCGAGTCCGACTACAGCGGGGCCCTGGCCGCCCTGGCCCACGTCGTCTCGCCCGAGGTCGTGCTCACCCCGGGCATGCTCGCCCTCGCCCGCGCCATCGCCGACCGGTACGCCGGCAGCCTCGCCGACGTCCTCCAGCTGGCCCTGCCCCCGCGCAACGCCCGCGCCGAGTCCAAGCCCTCCCCGGAGCCGCTGCCCCCGCCCCCCGCCCCCGAGCCCGGCGGCTGGGCCCGCTACGGCGCCGGCCCCGGCTTCCTGCGGTCCCTCGCCGGAGGCGGTATCCCGCGCGCCGTCTGGACGGCCCTGCCCGGCCCCGGCTGGGCCGACGAGCTGGCCCGGGCCATGGCGGCCACCCTCGCCTCCGGCCGCGGTGCGCTCGCCGTACTGCCCGACGGCCGCACCGCCGCCCGTGTCGACGCCGCGCTCACCGCCCTCCTCGGCGAGGGGCGGCACGCCCTGCTCACCGCCGAGTCCGGCCCCGAGAAGCGCTACCGGGAATGGCTCGCCGTCCACCGCGGCTCCGTACGGGTCGTCGTCGGCACCCGGGCCGCGATGTTCGCCCCCGTAAGGGACCTCGGACTCGTCGCCGTCTGGGACGACGGCGACTCCAGCCACAGCGACGACCGCGCTCCCTTCCCGCACGTCCGCGAGGTGCTGGAGCTGCGCGCCGTCAGCGAGGGCTGCGGGTTCCTCGCCGGCAGCACCGGCTGCACCGTCGAAGCCGCCCAGCTCGTCGAATCCGGCTGGGCCCGGCCCCTGACCGCCGACCGCGAGACCGTCCGGGCCTGCGCCCCCCGCATCCGCACCGTCGGCGACGAACTCCTCGCCCGGGACGAGGCCGCCCGCGCCGCCCGCCTGCCCTCCCTGGCCTGGGAGACCGTACGGGACGGGCTGAAGACCGGCCCCGTCCTCGTCCAGGTGCCGCGCCGCGGCTACGCGCCCCGGCTCGCCTGCGAGCGCTGCCGCACCCCCGCCCGCTGCCGGGCGTGCGCGGGCCCGCTGGAGGCCCCCGACGCGCGGGACCTCACCTGTGGCTGGTGCGGGCGGCCCGAACCGTCCTGGCACTGCGAGGAATGCGGCTCGTTCCGGCTGCGCGCCCAGGTCGTCGGCGCCCGGCGGACCGCCGAGGAGCTGGGGCGCGCCTTCCCCGCCGTACCCGTACGGACCTCCGGGCGCGACCACATCCTCGACGAGGTGCCCGACCGGCCCGCGCTGATCGTGTCCACCCCGGGCGCCGAGCCCGTCGCGGCCGGCGCCGGATACGCGGCCGCGCTGCTCCTCGACGGCTGGGCGATGCTGACCCGCCCCGACCTGCGGGCCGGCGAGGAAGCCCTGCGGCGGTGGATCGCCGCCGCCTCGCTGGTGCGCGGCGAAGGGCAGGTCGTGGTGGTCGCCGAGCCGACGCTGCGGCCGGTCCAGGCACTGGTGCGCTGGGACCCGGTGGGCCACGCCGTGCGGGAGCTCGCTGAGCGGGCCCAGCTCGGCTTCCCGCCGGTGTCCCGGATGGCCGCCGTCGTCGGGCGGGGCGAGGCCGTGGAGTCATTCCTCGCGGGAGCCGCCCTGCCGCCGGACGCGGAGGTGCTGGGCCCGGTACCGCTGCCGGGGCGGCGCGGGGAGCCGTCCCCGGGGGAGCGGGCGCTGGTCCGGGTGCCCCCGGGCAGCGGTGCGGCGCTGGCGGCCGCGCTCAAGGCGGCCCAGGCGGCCCGCATGGCGCGGGGGGTCCCGGCGGCGGAGGCGGTGCGGGTCCGGATCGACCCGGTGGACATCGGCTGACGGCCGAACGCCCCCGCGCGGCCGGTGAGAAATCCGGCCGTCGGGGGCGTTGCGGTCACGGCGTCAGGGCGCCGGCCGGCGGGGGTCGGCGTCCCGGCGGCGGGCGCGTGGTCAGCCGTTGCGGGGGCCGGGCAGGGCCGCCGAGCGGGATCCGGCCCCGGCCCCGGCCCCGGCCCCTGCCTGGGACTCCTCGCGCATCGGCTGCGGCGGCACCGAGCGGGCCGCAGGGACCGTGGGGAGCGGCCCGAGGGTCCGCGTCGTGGTGCCCTCGGCCAGCGGCTCGGCCGCCGTCTCGGCGGCCTGCGCCCGCCGGGCCCCGTACCGCCGGTGCACGGCCTGCTTGGTGACGCCGAGCGCCGAGCCGACCGCGTCCCACGAGAAGCCGAGGGAGCGGTCGAAGTCCACCGCCGCGGTGACCAGCGTCTCGACGCTGTCCCGCAGCTCCTGCGCGAGCCGGACGGTGGGGGCGGGCGCGCGCCCGTAGACGACGAAACCCGTGGAGGGACCGGAGCGGCGGGGGCGGTAGACGTTGCCCAGCTGAGCCGTGAGCGTGCGCAGCGCATCCACCTGCCGCCGGACCCGCTCGATGTCCCGCACCAACAGGTGAAGACTGGCCCGCGCTTGGGCGTCGTGGGTGGCGTGGTCGGCCATGAAGAAGCCTCTCGAACCGGTGCTGAAGAGCGGACAGGGCCGCAGTCATCGATGTTGCGCGGCCCGGTTTCGGTCAATCTCTCTTGACCAACGCGCCACCCGTGGAGGAAGTCACGCTTCGGGGGCGTGTCGGCATATGCGAGACGCGCGCGGGTGTACGTACGCCCCCTGAGCGGCCCGGCCGGCCCGAGCGGCCTGGGGCTTGAGCGGCGTGCGAGGCCTGATGGGCGTGAGAGGTGTGAGCGGTATGAGCGGTGTGATGGGTCTGAGCGGTGCGATGGGTCTGACGGGATTGATGGGCTCGATGTGCTTGATCGCGGCCCGCGCGGCTTCCCTTCGGGGCGGGCCCATAGACTGGTGTGCTGCTGACAGCCGAGATCGCGAGCGAGAATAGCGAGGTAGACCCCCAGTGAAGCTCGTCTTCGCAGGCACCCCCGAGGTCGCCGTACCCGCCCTGGACGCCCTGATCGCCTCCGGGCGCCACGATGTCGCGGCCGTCGTCACCCGGCCCGACGCCCCGGCCGGCCGCGGCCGCCGGCTCGTCGCCAGCCCGGTGGCCGAGCGCGCCATGGAGGCCGGGATCGAGGTCCTCAAGCCGGAGCGGCCGCGCGACCCCGAGTTCCAGGCCCGGCTCCGCGAGATCGCCCCGGACTGCTGCCCGGTCGTCGCCTACGGCGCGATCATCCCCAAGAGCGCCCTCGAAATCCCCCGCCACGGCTGGGTCAACCTGCACTTCTCGCTGCTCCCGGCCTGGCGCGGGGCCGCGCCCGTCCAGCACTCCATCATGGCGGGGGACCAGGTCACCGGGGCGTCCACGTTCCGGATCGAGGAAGGCCTCGACACCGGGCCGGTCTACGGGGTCCTGACCGAGGAGATCCGGTCCACCGACACCAGCGGCGACCTGCTGACCCGTCTCGCCTTCGCCGGCGCCGGCCTGCTCGCCGCCACCATGGACGGCATCGAGGACGGCGCCCTGCGGGCCGTGGAGCAGCCCGCCGACGGCGTCTCCATCGCGCCCAAGATCACCGTCGAGGACGCCCACGTCGACTGGACGGCCCCCGCGATGCGCGCCGACCGCGTGGTCCGCGGTTGCACCCCCGCGCCCGGTGCGTGGACGGTGTTCCGCGGCGAGCGACTCAAGATCATTTCGCTGGGGCTGGTGCCGGACCGCACGGACCTGGCCCCCGGCGCGCTGGCCCCGGCCAAGAACAACGTCTACGTCGGCACCGGCTCGCACGCCGTGGAACTGCTCTGGGTGCAGCCCCAGGGCAAGAAGCCCATGCGGGGCGCCGACTGGGCGCGCGGGGTCCGCATCGCCCCGGGCGAGCACCTCGCAACGGCGTAACCTGAACCCGGACGCCCCTTTCATCCCGTATATCCATATCCGGAGCACCTTTCACGTGAGCGAACAGCCCCGCCGTCGTCCCGCCGCCCCCGGCGGCAAGCAGCCCAAGCCGTACCGCCGGCCCAAGAAGGACCCGGTCCGGATCCTGGCCTTCGAGGCGCTGCGGGCGGTGGACGAACGCGACGCGTACGCCAACCTCGTCCTGCCGCCCCTGCTGCGCAAGGCCCGCCAGGACGAGAACTTCGACGCCCGGGACGCCGCGCTGGCCACCGAACTCGTGTACGGGACGCTGCGCCGCCAGGGCACGTACGACGCGATCATCGGCGCCTGCATCGACCGTCCGCTGCGCGAGGTCGACCCGCCGGTGCTCGACGTCCTCTCGCTCGGCGCGCACCAGCTCCTCGGCACCCGCATCCCGTCCCACGCGGCGGTCTCGGCGAGCGTCGAACTGGCCCGCGTGGTGCTGGGCGACGGGCGCGCCAAGTTCGTGAACGCCGTCCTGCGCAAGATCGCCGCGCATGATATGGACGCCTGGCTGGAGCGGGTGGCCCCGCCGTACGAGGACGACGCCGAGGAACACCTCGCCGTGTACCACTCCCACCCCCGGTGGGTGGTCAGCGCCCTGTGGGACGCCCTCGGCGGCGGGCGCGCCGGCATCGAGGACCTGCTGGAGGCCGACAACGAGCGCCCCGAGGTCACCCTCGTGGCCCGGCCCGGCCGCTCCACCCCCGAGGAACTGACCGCCGCCGTCGGCGAGGGCGCGGCCCTCCCCGGCCGCTGGTCGCCATACGCCGTCCGGATGGCCGAGGGCGGCGAGCCCGGCGCCCTGGAGGCGGTGCGCGAGGGGCGCGCCGGCGTCCAGGACGAAGGCAGCCAGCTGGTCGCCATGGCCCTGGCTGCCGTCCCCGTCGAGGGCCGCGACGCACGCTGGCTCGACGGCTGCGCCGGACCGGGCGGCAAGGCCGCCCTGCTCGGCGCGCTCGCCGCACAGCGCGGAGCCTTCCTGCTCGCCTCCGAGAAGCAGCCGCACCGCGCGGGGCTGGTCGAGCGGGCACTGGCCGGCAACCCCGGCCCGTACCAGGTCATCGCCGCCGACGGCACCCGCCCGGCCTGGCTGCCCGGCTCCTTCGACCGCGTCCTCATGGACGTCCCCTGCTCCGGCCTCGGCGCCCTGCGTCGCCGCCCGGAGGCGCGCTGGCGCCGCCGGCCGCAGGACATCGAGGGCTTCGCCCCGCTTCAGCGGGCACTCCTGCGGGAGGCGCTGGCCGCGGTGCGGGTGGGCGGCGTCGTCGGATACGCGACGTGCTCGCCGCACCTGGCGGAGACGCGGGTGGTCGTGGACGACGTCCTGAAGGGCCGCGGCGCGGCCGCCCAGCCCGTCTCGGCGGAACTGATCGACGCCCGCCCTTACCTCCCGGGCGTCCCCGCTCTCGGCGACGGCCCGGACGTCCAGCTGTGGCCGCACCTCCACGGCACGGACGCGATGTACCTGGCGCTGCTGCGCCGAACGGCGTAGCAAGGCTCCACTCCGACCCCACTCACGCCGGTCCTGTGCGGGTTCCGGTCCAAGCGACGTGCATGTGTCGCCGACTTCGCGACGGCAGCTATCGCCGGGTGTCGCACGTGGGCAGCCAGGCGCGTCTTCCGGATTGTCGTGAATTCGTAACAACGCGCGGATTGCGGATGGTTGGGAGGGGTGGGCGGAGGGGGATCCGTAGGCTTTTGCCGTTCATGCGCACCGAAGTTGAGACGAAGTCAGGCGTCGGTGTGCAGGTTCCGGCGAGCCTGGTGCCCGTGTCGCGGGCCTCTGCTGTGTATCGGGGCATGTCTGAGCGGGTGATCGGTCGAGGTCGGGTCGCCGCTGGGAAGACGTTTTGCCGGACGGCCGCACACTGGCTGTGGAGGTCAAGCACTATCTTGAGTGGCGGACGATCACGCTCAAGGACGGTTCCACGCGCACCGTGAAGGGGGAAGTCCCGCTCAGCGACGGGATCAAGCAACAGATCAACAAGGATCTGGCGCTGCGCCGCGCGGATCCGAAATTCGATCCCCGCTGGGTCTTCCTGCACGCGCCCCCGTCGCAGGCCCTGAGGAACTATCTCACCCAGGCTCGCGTCATCTTCGTCGAGTACGGGCCCGCCCCCAAGAAGTAGAAGGCCAACGGAAGGCTCAAGGCGTGACCAAGGCAAGTGAACCGGATCTCCAGGGATGGATCGAGGAGGGCCACCGGAACATCGTTGACGTCGCCGACATGCTCGGGGTATCGCCCGAGATCTACACCCGCGACCCGATGAGTCTCATTCCCGCCCTCCAGGCCTATGTTTCAAGTGCTCCGCTGAACGAATTCGAGCAGTCGGACTGGATCACGCTGCACAGCGATCTGATGTCCTACGTCGCCGATTACCTGATTCAGAAGCACGGAGCGCAGTGGAAGGTGGCGGACGACCCCAGCGCGCCCCGCGGATACCGCTATGTGATCGAGGCGACGGGGCGGGACGGCGTCACCCGCCGAATCGACCCTGCCGATGTGGTGAGGACGGAATTCTCCAACCTCCCGATCGAGATTCCCCGGATGCTGGCCAGTGCGGAACTCACTCTGCGTTTGGCGGCGCAGCTCGACGACGGCGAATGACGCAGCGGTGACCGGTTCCGCCGAGCCGCTCGTTCTCCATTCGACGACGGGCTGCTCGGCGGGCAGCGAGATCAGGGAATCCCTCAGGTCCCCTCCGCCCGCCTCCGTACCGGCGAGAAGAGCAGGGGAAGCCAGGCCAGGGCCAGGAGGGTGGCGCCGGTCCAGAGGGTGGTGTGGAGGGTGGTGAGCTCGGTGAGGAGTCCCGAGGCGGCGGAGCCCAGGGCCAGGGCGCCCGTCAGCATGAAGCGGAAGGTGGCGTTCATGCGGCCCAGGAGGGCGTCCGGGGTCAGCTGCTGACGCAGGCTGACCGCGAGGACGTTGTTCGAGCCGATCGTCATCATGGCCAGCAGCCACCCGGCGCCCGCCACGCCGAGCCACGGTCCGCGGTCGGCCAGGGGAACCAGCAGGGCGGCCGGGGTGAGGCTCAGGAGCAGGGCACGCCCGTAGCCCACGCGGGCGGCGACGGGGCGCGCGAGGCGCGCGCCCAGCAGCAGCCCGATGCCGCCGGCCGCCCAGAACAGGCCCAGGGCCGTGGGGGAGAGCCCGAGCTCGCGGACGAAGAGCACCGGCAGCATCGTGTTGATGGCGGCGCCACCCAGGTTGGAGAGGGTGGCGCTCAGTACGAGCGCACGGAGTTCCGGGTGCCCCAGGACATGGCCGAGCCCTTCGCGGATCTGGGCCGGGAGCGGTGTGCGGGGGGCCGGGGCGGGGGACGGGACCGCGCCCAGGCGGGTCAGGCGGAAGACCGACGCCAGGTAGGCGGCCGCGGAGCAGGCCAGGGCGACGGGGGCGGTGAGGGCGGCGACGAGGACGCCGCCGACCCCGCGGCCGGCGATGTTGGCGACGGCCATGAGGGTGACCAGGGCGGCGTTGGCCCGGACCAGGCCGTCGCGGCGGATCAGCCGGGGCAGCAGGCTCTGCGAGCCGACGTCGGCGAAGACGGTGGCGCAGCCGTGGGCGAGGGTGACGGCGTAGAGGTGGGTGAGGGTGAGGGCGTCGAGCCACCAGGCGACGGGGAGCGAGGCGAGGAGCCCGGCCCGTGTGAGGTCCGCGGCGATGAGGAGGCGGCGGGTACGGAGCCGGTCGACCCAGGCGCCGGCGGGGAGGCCGATCAGGAGGAACGCCGCCGTGGACAGCGCGGCGAGCATGCCGACCTGGGCGGGGGTGGCGTCGAGTGCGGCGAGCGCGAGGAGGGGGATGGCGACGTGGTTGGTGTTGGCGGCGAACTGTCCGAGGGCGGCGGAGCCGAAGAGACGGCGGAAGCTCCGGTTCACCCACGGCGACCCCGCGTCCGGCCGTGAGCCCGCGTCCGGTCGTGAGCCCGAGCCCGACCGTGGGCCCGAGCCCGTCCCCGACCCCGACCCCGAACCCGCCCCTGACTCCGACCCCGCGTCCGGCCCCCAGCCCGACCTTGACCCCGCCCCCGAGCCCGTTGCGGGCTCTGGCGGGGCGGTTGGGCTTTGTGGGGTCGTGGGGCTTAAATCCTTCGGGTCGACCTGCGGGCCAGGGGGAGGCGTGTCAGTCGGCGTCGACGGCGGCGGCGTGTGTCGGTGCCGGGGGAGTGGGGGTGTCATGTACTGAACCGTGGTGGATGCCCATGTCGAAGGACAAGTTAATTGATCTCCGAATGCCGTTAAGCAGTGCTACGTCGATGCCGAGATGCGGGGTCGTGGCCAGAACCGCGCGGAGGCATGGCAGGCTTGGGGCATGGCCGCTCAGATTTCTCCCAGCATCCTGTCCGCCGACTTCGCTCGCCTCGCCGATGAGGTGAAGGCCGTCGAGGGGGCCGACTGGCTGCACGTCGACGTCATGGACAACCATTTCGTCCCGAACCTCACCCTCGGTCTGCCCGTCGTGGAGTCCCTGAGCCGGGCCACCGACACGCCGCTCGATCTGCACCTGATGATCGAGAACCCGGACCGCTGGGCCCCGCAGTACGTCGAGGCCGGCGCCCGCTCCATTACTTTCCACGCCGAGGCGGCCGCCGCGCCCGTGCGCCTCGCGCGCGAGATCCGGGCCCAGGGCGCCCGGGCGGCCATGGCGCTCAAGCCGGCCACGCCGATCGAGCAGTACGAGGACATCCTCCCGGAGCTCGACATGGTGCTGATCATGACGGTCGAGCCGGGCTTCGGCGGCCAGGCGTTCCTGGACATCATGCTCCCCAAGATCCGCCGGACCCGGGAGCTGATCGCGAAGCACGGCCTGGACATGTGGCTCCAGGTCGACGGGGGGGTCTCGGCCACGACGATCGAGCGGTGCGCGGAGGCGGGCGCCGACGTGTTCGTGGCGGGCAGCGCGGTCTACGGAGCGGTCGACCCGGCGTCCGCCGTCCGTACGCTGCGCGAACAGGCGGACGTCGCGATCGCCGCGGCACCCTGGGTGTGCGACCACTGACGCCGCCCCGGCCCGCCCACCCGAGCCCCTGGGGCCACTGAGGTCGCTGGGGCGGCGGGGACAACAAAATCAAGGGTTGGTGGACGGCTTGGTGAACGGGAGCCGTCCAGGCTGATCAACGGCCGCCGAATCTGACAGGATGAACGGCGAGTCGAGAGTGTGAACAGCAGTGAGGAGATCGCGGTGTCTGGTGTGTCGGCGGGACGTTCAGCCCTGCGGATGGGACCCGCGGAGCTGGTGCAGGCGGCGGCCATGGCCCGCCGCTTCTACCTGGAGGGCAAGTCCAAGATCCAGATCGCCGAGGAGTTCGGCGTGAGCCGCTTCAAGGTGGCCCGGGTCCTGGAGACCGCCCTCGAACGCGACCTCGTCCGCATCGAGATCCGGGTGCCGGCCGAGCTCGACGCGGAGCGCTCCGACGCGCTGCGCGCCCGCTACGGGCTGCGCCATGCGGTCGTCGTGGAGTCCCCGGCCGACACGGCCGACGACGCCCCCGACCCGGAGAACCTCGGTGCCGTCGCGGCCGATCTGCTCGGCGAGCTCGTCAGCGAGGGCGACGTCCTCGGCCTGGCGTGGGGCCGGTCGACCATCCACATGGCCGCCTCCCTGCACCGGCTCCCGCAGTGCACCGTCGTGCAGCTCACCGGCGTGTACGACGCGGGCACGGCCGAGCGCGGGTCCGTGGAGGCCGTGCGCCGTGCCGCCCAGGTGTCGGGCGGCGACGCGCACCCCATCTACGCCCCGATGCTGCTGCCCGACCCGGCGACCGCGGCCGCGCTGCGCAACCAGACGGGGATCGCGCGGGCCTTCGAGTACTTCGACAAGGTGACGGTCGCGGCGGTGTCCATCGGCTCCTGGGAGCCGGGCATCTCCACCGTCCACGACATGCTCACGGACGAGGAGCGGGCGCACTACGCCTCGCTCGGCGTCGCCGCCGAGATGTCCGCGCACCTCTTCGACAAGGACGGCCGCCGGGTCGGGCGCGACCTCGGCGAGCGGTGCATCACCGTCGAGGCGGACCGGCTGCGCCGGATCCCCGAGGTCGTGGCCATCGCGGGCGGGCTGCGCAAGGCCGCCGCGATCGGCGCGGTGCTGCGTTCCGGCCTGGTGACCAGCCTGGTCACGGACACGGCGGTCGCGGACTACCTGCTGACGGAGTCGGCCCCCGGCCTGCGGCCGGCGCTGGACCGGGCCGACCCGGACGAGTGAGTCCCGGCTGAGTCCCCGCGCCCGTGACGCCCGGGGCGAGCGGCCCTTTTGACACGATCGGGGCATGATCTTCCGGACTCTGCCCCGATCGCCTCGATCGCCCCGATCACTGCTGTTCTCGCGTCCGCGCCTCCTCGGACGTCTGCTCGGCGCCCTCTTCCTGTGCGTCGCGCTCGTCGGGGGCGCCGCCGGGTGCGGCGGGGCCGGCGGCGGTCCGTCCGCCGCCGATACGCGTGGCGGTACGCGGGCGGGCGCGCCCGCCTGGGCCGCGGGCATGGCGACCGTACGGGCCGAGGCACTGCCCCGGGAGGCGCGGGACGTGCTCGCGCTGATCGACAAGGGCGGTCCGTACCCGTACCGGCAGGACGGGGCCGTGTTCGGGAACTTCGAGAAGCTCCTGCCGCGGCAGAAGCGCGGCTACTACCACGAGTACACCGTGAAGACGCCGGGGGAGCGGGACCGCGGGCCGCGCCGGATCGTGACCGGGCAGGGCGGCGAGTTCTACTACACGGACGACCACTACGACTCGTTCAAGGCGGTTCTCCGATGACCATGGACCCGCACCGGCACCCGCACCCGCACCCGCACTCGCATCCGCATCCGCTCGACCCGGCCCTGGCGGCCGCCGAGGCGGCGGGCTGGGCGGTCGTACGGCTCGACCTGGACGGCGTACGGACGAAGGCGCGGCTGATGGACGCCTGCGCGGAGGCGTTCGCGCTGCCGGAGTGGTTCGGGCGGAACTGGGACGCGCTGGCGGACTGCCTGAGGGACCTGTCCTGGCTGCCGGAGGCCACGGGGCGGCTGGTGGCGGTGACGGGGTGGCGCGAGCTGGGGGAGGAGCGGCCGGGGGACTGGGCGGTCCTGCAGGAGGTGTTGGAGGAGGCCAGCGCCCATTGGCGGGAGGCGGAGGGCGGGCCGCCCCTGGAGGTGGTCGTGGCCGCCGCCCGGGCATAGTCCCCTGTACTTCCTGCCCTTTCCCGTCCCGTCCGGTTCTTTCCCGCCCCGCCTCCCGAACGCCGTCGGGGCCGGCGGTGGCCGGCCCCGACGGGAGAGCAGTGGGTTCTGGGTTCTCTGGGTTCCGGGTTCAGGACTTCGGGATCCACGGAGGGGTCTGGCCCCAGGACCAGACCGGGATCTTGGCCGCGTCCACCGGGGGCGGGTTGGGCCCCGAGTAGATCAGGGCCATGCGCGTGCCCCACTCGATGTAGTAGGCGAACACCGCGCGGAACTCCGGGTCCGTCGGGAGGCCGACCTCGTCGGCCGTGTCCATCAGCAGGTCCACCCAGCGGCGGCGCTGCCGCTCGGTGATGCCGCGGCCCAGGTGTTTGGTGGCCATGTGCCGGTGGCCGCCGTGGTGGGCCGTGTAGTCGGCCGGGCCGCCGAAGACCTCCGACAGCCAGACCGCGACGTGCCGGGGGTGCTCCGCGTCCATGCCCGCGAAGACGGGGGCCAGGATCTCGTCCTGCAGGGCGTGGCCGTAGAAGGCATCCGTGAGGCGGTTCATCGCCTCCTCCCCGCCCATCCACTCGTGGATGGTGGGGGTGGTGCCGGATGTGGGGGTGGTGCTCATGACTGGGTTGAGGCCTTTCCGGGGCCGGCCACGTCGGTGACGCGGTAGTGCTGCATCTCCTCGATGGCCTTCACGTACGGTCGGATCGCGTTGAAGAACGCCGGGAAGTGCTCGCCCTTGCGGAACCCGTTCAGGTGGGCGTCGACCGAGGTCCAGCGGATGCGGAGGATGTAGCGCTCGCGGTCGTTCTCCTCCTCGCAGCGGGAGAGTTCGTAGTCGATGCACTCGGGTGAGGCGGCCAGGGACTCCGCCGCCTGCCGGTAGGAGTCCTCGAAGGCCTGCTGGTCGTCCAATGCGATCCGGTAGCGGATGTATTCGACGGTGGTGGTCATGCTGCCTGCCTCTCCCTTGTCGGGCTCCGGCGTCTGGCGTCCGGCGTCGAACGCCGGACGCCGGACGCCGCGCGTCGGTCGCGGCCAAGCCTTGCGCGATCATGCCGCGACGTGGGGCTCTTTCGTCATTCCGACCCAGACTTCTGGGAGTCGGAGTCGGAGTCGGAGTCGGCGTCACGCTTCCGGTCCGGTCCCGTCTCGCGGACCTCCCGGACCTTGGCCAGGGAGTCGCGGAGCTCGGTCAGCCACTCGTCCGTGTTGCGGCCGACGAGGCGGACGCACCAGGCGAGGGCGTCGGCCCGGCTGCGGGCCACTCCGCCCTCGACCAGGGTGTCGAGGACCCGGCGCTCCGGCTGGCGCAGGCGCGTCATCACCGGGACGGCCAGGTGGGTGAAGAGGATGCGGTCGTCCCCCGACTCGACGGCCCAGGCGACCTTGCGGCGGTAGAGATCCTCCGCCTCGCGGGCCACCTCCATGCGCTGTTGGCGCGTGCGCTCGCGGAACGCCTTGACCGACTCGTTGGCCGGGAGGGTGCCGACGACCGTGATCTCCTCGCGGTCGACCGCCACCTCGACCAGGGACTCGTAGACGTCCACCGGAAGGCGGTCCGCGAACCAGGTGCGCAGCTGCTCGCTCTGCTCGGATGTAATCATGTAATCGACGTTGCATCCGATGCACGCTTGATCGCAAGGGGTTCGCGGCCGCTCCGGCCCCTGTTCGCTCTCAGCCCATCGATCCCTCTCGCCCTCGGTCCATCGGTCGCTGTCCGCCTTCAGCCCATCGAGCGGTACCGGTGGATCAGCGAGACCGCCATCGCGCCCTCGCCCACGCCCGACGCGACCCGCTTGACGGAGTGCGCCCGGACGTCGCCGGCCGCGAAGACTCCCGGGACGCTGGTCTCCAGGGGGTACGGGGCCCGTTCGAGGCTCCACTCGGCCGGCAGCTCGCCGCCGTTCGCGACCAGGTCGGAGCCGGTGAGGACGAAGCCGTACTCGTCGCGCTCGACCACGCCCGACAGCCAGTCCGTGTGCGGGCGCGCGCCGATGAACGTGAACATGAAGCGGGCCGGGACCTCGGTGTCCTCGCCGGTCCCCGCGTCGTGCAGGGTCAGCTTCTCCAGGTGTTCGCCGCCGTCCAGCCGGACCACCGTCGTGCGGACCTTCACCTCGATGTTCGGGGTGCGCTCGATCTCGTCGATCAGGTAGCGGGACATGCTGGCGTCCAGCGAGTCCGCCCGCACCAGTACGGTGACCCGGGCCGCGTACTTCGCGAAGTGGACCGCGGCCTGCCCGGCCGAGTTCGCGCCGCCCACGATGTACACGTGCTGCGAGATGCAGGCCGAGCTCTCGGTGGTGGCCGCGCCGTAGTACAGGCCGGCCCCCTCGAAGCGCTCCGCGCCGGGCGCCTGGAGGCGGTTGTACGAGACCCCGGTCGCCAGGAGCACCGTCTCGGCGCTGATCTCGGTGCCGTCGGACAGCGTGAGGATCTTCGCCGGGTCGTCCCGGGTCAGCGACACCACCTCCACCGGGTGCAGGATCTCGGCGCCGAACCGGGAGGCCTGGATGGTGGCGCGGCGGGTCAGGTCGCCGCCGGACAGGCCGGAGGGGAAGCCGAGGTAGTTCTCGATCAGGCTGGAGGTGCCGGCCTGGCCGCCCGGGGCGCGGGAGTCCAGCATCAGCGTGGACAGGCCCTCGGAGGCCGCGTACACGCCGGCGGCGAGTCCTGCCGGGCCCGCTCCGACGATGACGCACTCGTAGTGCGGGCGGGAGGCGGTGGTGGCCAGGCCCAGCCGGCGGGCGAGCTCGGTGTCGCTCGGCGCGGAGAGCACGGAGCCGTCCGGGAAGCGGACCAGCGGCAGGGTCGCGTCGGGCTGGGCCGCGATCAGGGTCAGCGCCTCCGGGTCCCGCTCGACGTTGAGGAAGCGGAACGGCTGGCCGTTGCGGGTGAAGAAGTCGCGGACGGCGTGCGTGCCGGGGGCGACGAGGTGGCCGGCGACGATGATGCCGTCGTACGCGGGGCGGTAGGTGGCCAGCCAGTCCGAGAGCAGGTCGTCCAGGACCGGGAAGAGCCGCTCGTGCGGCGGGTCCCACGGCTTGAGCAGGTAGTAGTCCAGCCGGACCCGGTTGATGGCGGTGATCGCCGCGTCCGTCTCGGCGTACGCGGTGAGCAGCACCCGGCGGGCGTCGGGGAAGCGGCTGACGGCTTCGAGGAGGAACTCGACCCCGGTGACGTCGGGCATCCGCTGGTCCACGAGGAACAGCGCCGGGTCGTGGCCGCGCTCGTCGAGGGAGTCGAGGATCTTGAGGGCGTCGGCGGCCGAGGAGGCGCCGAGGACCCGGTACCGGTCGCCGTACGCGCTGCGCAGGTCGCGGCGGACGGCGCGCAGCACCTGCGGGTCGTCGTCCACCGCCAGGATGACCGGCTTCCGGTGCTCCGCCCGCTCGGCGGCCGCGGCGGTGGCAGTGCTTGCCGTGGCTGCCGTGGCTGCCGTGGCTGCCGTGCTTGCCGTGCTTGTCGTGGTCGGGGCGGCAGCGGCCGCGCCCTTGGTGCTCTCGGGGGCCGCACTCATGCCGGGTCCAGCATCAGCTTGTCGGCGTAGCACCAGGCCCAGGCCTCGCCCGGCTCGTGGGAGGCCGCGATCGGGTGGTCGGTGGTGCGGAAGTGCCGGGTGGCGTGGCGGTTCTTGGAGGAGTCACAGCATCCGACGTGCCCGCAGCTCAGGCACATCCGCAGGTGCACCCAGCTGTCGCCGAGGGCCAGGCACTCCTCGCAGCCCTCGCTGCCCGGCTTCACCGGGCGTATCTGATCGGTGTGTGTGCACAACAGGCCCGTCGTCATCGTCCGTCCCCGTCCCTCTCCTCGTCCGCGCAGTGCTCTGCCTCCGCGCGCCCGTGATTCACGGCGCGTCCAGACCATAGGCGGCGGGTGCGTGAACGGTTCAGTGATTCGGCCGAAGTCAGGAAGTCCCGCGGCTACTTCATGAACTCCGCGGACGACTTCGTGAGGTGCCCCCACCAGGTGTGCCGCTACCTCACGAAGTCGCACACCGGCGCTTTGACGCAGGCTCCCGGGCACAAGCAGTGTGGTGGACGCCAACACAACAGGCGGCGCCTGGAGGAATCCGTGAGCAGAAAGATTCTGGTCATTGTCTCCGAACACGGTTACTGGGCGGAGGAACTGATAGGCCCGGTCTCGAAGTTCGACGAGCGGGGCTACGAGGTCGTGTTCGCCACGCCGACCGGAAAGCGCGCGCACGCACTTCCGCCGAGCCTCGACGCGAACTACATCGACCCCCCGCTGGGCCGCTCGGTGACCACCGAGGAGAACGCCCGGCTGGGCCGGGAATTCGAGCAGTCGAGCCGGCTGGACTCGCCGCTGGACATCGAGGCGTGGGTGCCCGAGCGCCCGTACACGAGCGACGAGGGCTATCTGCGCAAGCTGGAGCAGTACCACCGCGACCTGGACCGGCTCGCGCAGGACATCGCCGAGTACGACGCGGTCCTCGTCGTCGGCGGCAGCGGCCCCATCGCCGACCTGGCCAACAACGAGCGCGTGCACGCGCTGATCCTGGCCTTCAGGGACGCGGACAAGATCGTGGCGGCCGAGTGCTACGGCGTCGCCTGCCTGGCCTTCGCCCGCGACTGGGGCGACCGCAAGAGCATCATCTGGGGCAAGCA
The DNA here is from genome assembly GCF_044769385.1 of Streptomyces sp. NPDC090445. NCBI lineage: Bacteria > Bacillati > Actinomycetota > Actinomycetes > Kitasatosporales > Streptomycetaceae > Streptomyces > Streptomyces sp. NPDC090445. The sequence goes on from NZ_JBIVXV010000005.1 coordinate 275,195, forward strand.
CGTCACCGGCCACTGCAAGGAGTACGACTACAAGGACGGCACCGGATTCCTCGGCACCGATTTCAACATGGGCCCGCCGCCGTACCCGCTGGAGTACATCCTGCGCGACGCGACCGGCCCGAACGGGGCCTACCACGGGAATTTCGGCCACCCGCTGTCGGTGATCGTCGACTACCCGTTCGTGACCGGACGCTCCACCCCCGACTCGTACCTCACGGGGCAGAAGATCGTGGAAGTCCTGGAGGACGGCCTCACCCGCTACGGCTGGTAATCCCCACGGCCGGCAATCCGGAGACGCTACGGGAAAGAGGGGGAATTCATGGGAGCCACTCCCGGACGGGAAAGGCTGATCGAGCAGTTCAAGGCCGACGGCCTGACGGTGATGTTCGGAAATCCGGGGACGGTGGAGCAGGGATTCCTCGACGCGGTGGACGCCGCCGAGGACTTCCGGTACGTCCTCGCCCTCCAGGAGACGGTGGCCGCCGGCATCGCCGACGGCTACGCCCGGGCCACCGGGGGTGCGGCCCTGCTCCAGCTGCACTCCGGCGTGGGCCTCGGCAACGGCATCGGCATGCTCTACCAGTCGCTGCGCGGCCACACCCCGCTCGTCGTGGTCGCCGGCGACGCCGGGATCCGCTACGACGCCATGGACGCGCAGATGGCCTGCGACCTGGTGGCCCTGGCGAAGCCGGTGACCAAGTACGCGACCCGGGTCACCGATCCGCGGTCCGTGCTGCGCACCCTGCGCCGGGCGGTGAAGATCGCCCTGACGCCGCCGCGCGGCCCGGTCTTCGTGGCACTGCCGATGGACGTGCTGGACGAGCTCAACTCCGAGCCGGTCCTGCCCGCCACGGTCCCGCTCACCGATGTCGCGCCGTCCCCGGCCTCCGTGGGGCGGGCGGCCGAGCTGCTGGCCTCCGCGGAGCGGCCCGTCGTCCTGGTCGGCGACGGGGTCGCGCTCTCCGGGGCGCAGCGCGAGCTCGCCGCCGTCGCCGAGCTGCTGGGCGCCGACGTGTACGAGGTGGACTCCTCCGAGGTGAACATCGCGGCCTCGCACCCGCTGCGCCGCGGACAGACGGGGCACATGTTCGGCCCGCACAGCAAGGAGCTGGTCGGGGACGCGGACGGGGTGCTGATCGTGGGCACCTACGTCTTCCCGGAGGTGTTCCCCGAGCTCGACAGCCCCTTCCGGGCCGGTGCCCAGGTCGTCCACATCGACCTGAACGCCTACGAGATCGCCAAGAACCACCCGGTGGACCTCGGGCTGGCCGCCGACCCGCGGCAGGCGCTGCGCGCGCTGGCCGGCGTACTGGAGGAGCGGCTCACCCCGCGGCAGCGGGCCGCCGCGGCCTCCCGGGTCGACGCCCGCACCCGGGAGCGGGCGCTCGCCGCCCGCTCCGCCGGGGACGGGGAGGACGGCACGCCGATGGCGGTCTTCCTGCGCACCCTGGCCGAGCGGACCGGCGGGGACCTGATCGTCTTCGACGAGGCGCTGACGACGTCGCCGCTGGTCACCCGCTACCTGCCGGCGGAGCGGCCGGGCGACTACCACCTGACCCGCGGCGGCTCGCTCGGGGTGGGCTTCCCGGGCGCGGTCGGCGTCAAGCTGGCCCGCCCGGACCGGCTGGTCGTCGGCTTCGCCGGGGACGGCGGGGCGATGTACACCTACCAGGCGCTGTGGACCGCGGTGCGGCACGGCGTCGACGCCAAGTTCGTGGTCTGCAACAACCGCAAGTACCGGCTGCTGGACGACAACATCGCCGAGTACTGGCGGGAGCGGGACATCCCGCAGCACGGCTTCCCGGACTCCTTCGACCTGTCCCACCCGGAGATCGACTTCGCCGGGCTGGCCCGGTCGCTCGGTGCCGAGGGGACGCGGGTGGAGAAGCCCGACGAGGCCGCCGCGGCCGCGGTCCGGATGCTGGAGCACCCCGGTCCGTTCCTCGTCGACATCCACATCTGAGCCGGCACCCGCATCTGAGCCGGCACCCGTATCCGGGCCGGCACCCGTATCCGGGCCGGCACCCGCATCCGGGCCGGCACCCGCATCCGAGCAGACCCGTCACGGCACCACCCAGCACGGACAGGAGGAGACCGCATGCCCGCCGAGCGGCAGCAGCTGACCGAGGACGCGATCCGCACGTTCGCCGAGAACTGGTACGCGGCACTGGACCGGCACGCGCCGGCCGACCAGGTGCTCGCGCTGATCACCGAGGACCTGGAGTTCAAGGTCCCCGAGGACACCTTCCTCGGGCACGAGGGGTTCGGCCGCTGGTACGAGGCCGTCACCCACCGGTTCTTCGACGAGGTGCACACGGTCACGAAGGTGGAGCCGGTCGTCGAGGGCGACCGGGCCGTGGTCCGGGTCCTCGTGAACTGGCAGGCCAGGATCTGGGACGCGCCGGCCGCCCGCAGCACCTGGCTCGGCTTCGACGCCGACCAGACGTGGACCGTGGTGGCCGGCCCGCAGGGGCCGCTGATCAAGCAGTACACCGTCAACGAGCTGGCCGCCATGCCCGGTTCGGCCTCCCTCTGAGCGCCGGCGAGCGAGGAGCGACGACGATGACCGAAGTGACACGGGAGCGGGTCGAGGCGGCCTACCGGGCCCTCGGCTCCGGGGACCGGACGCGCATCCTGGAGTACTACGCCGAGGACCTGCGCTGGCTGGTGCCGGGCAACCACCCGCTGGCGGGCTGGTACGAGAGCCTCGACGCGTTCCTGGACCTGATGGGCCGGACCCACAAGCTGACGGGCGGCACGTTCCGGATGGACATCCGGGCCGTCCTGACCGGCGAGGACTGCAGCGCCGACGTCTGCCGCAACACCGCCGTGCGGGACGGGGCCGACCCGGCGGGCACGTCCCCGTACGAGCGGATGGACTACCCGGTCTTCCACTTCATGCGGTGGCGGGACGGCCGGATCGTGGAGGGCCGCGACGGGCTCTTCGGGGACTCGGCGACCGCGTTCAGCCAGTTCTGGGCGGCGATCGCGCAGGACGGAACCCGCAGGGACCGATAGGGGAGGGGAGCGCGATGAGCGCCGTGGACACGCGAGAGATCCTTCGGAAGTACTACGAGTACGCCAACGCCGGGGACTGGGACCGCTGGTGCGACCTGTTCGCCGACGACCAGGTCATGGACGAGCAGCTCGCCGGTCACATCGAGGGGCTGGAGGTCCTGCGCTCGATGATGAAGGGCATGGGGACGATGTACCGCGTCTTCCAGAACCGGCCCGTGCACTTCATCGTCGACGCCGACGGGGAGAAGGCCGCGGCCGTCTCCCACCTCAGCGCCGTCAGCGCCTCCGGCGGGGCGGTCGAGGCCGAGGTCATGAACTTCTTCCGGATCGCGGACGGGAAGATCGCCTACATGGCGAACTTCCACGACACCGTCCCGTTCCAGGTGCTGAGCCAGGGATGAGGGGGAGACGTGACGTCCGCAGCTGAGTACGACTACATCGTCGTCGGAGCCGGCACCGCCGGCAGTGTCCTCGCCAACCGGCTGAGCGAGGACCCCGACGTCTCCGTCCTGGTCCTGGAGGCGGGCGGCAACCGCATCCCGCCCGAGGTGGACGACCCGTCCTCCTGGTACAAGCTGCTCGGCGGGCCCGTCGACTGGGGCTACACCACCGTCCCGCAGCCCGGGCTCGACGGCCGCCGCACCTACGAACCCCGCGGCAGGGGCCCCGGCGGCAGCAGCAACCTGTACATCATGATGCACATCCGGGGCCACGCCTCGGACTTCGACAACTGGGCCTACCAGGGCGCGGCCGGCTGGGCCCACGAGGACGTCCTGCCGTACTTCGCCCGCCTGGAGGCCCAGGAGGACGCCACCGCCGCCACCACCGGCACCACGGGCCCGCAGCGGGTCACCCACGCCGGCCGGCACCGGCCCAACCCGGTCTCGCGGGCCTTCATCGACGCCGCCGTCGAGCTGGGCCACGAGGAGATCGCCGACTTCAACACCGACGGTCCCCGCCGCGGCCTCTTCGGCACCGGCTGGCACCACATCGACGTCGCCGACGGCCGCCGCCAGGGCGCGCTCGCCGCCTGGCTGGAGCCGGCGCTGGCCCGCCCGAACCTGACCCTGCGCACCAGCGCCCAGAGCACCCGGCTGCTGTGCGACGGCGACACCTGCACCGGGGTGGAGTACGTACAGCTGGCCCCGGCCGCGGACCTTCCCGGCCGGACCGTCCGGGACGGCCACAGCGCCGCCTCCGCGCCCGGCCTGCACACCGTGCGGGCCCGCCGGGAGGTGATCGTGGCGGCCGGGGCGATCGAGTCCCCCAAGCTGCTGCTGCTCTCCGGCATCGGCCACCCGCAGCAGCTGCGCGAGCACGGCATCGCCGTCACCGCGGCCGTGCCCGGCGTCGGCGAGAACTTCCACAACCACGTGCTGACCGGGCTGATGGCCGAGGTCACGCAGGAGCTGCCGGCACCCGCGCAGAACCTGTCCGAGAGCGCGCTGTTCCTGTCGTCGCGCCCCGGGCTGCCCGCCCCGGACCTGCAGATCGCCTTCGTCCACGTCCCGTTCGACGTGATCGCCGGCAGGGACCACCCGAACACGGTGAGCATCCTGCCCGGGGTCGTCCGGCCCGTCTCGCGCGGCTGGATCAGGCTCGCCAGCGCCGACCCGCTGGCCCACCCGCTGATCAACCCCAACTACCTGGGCGACCGGTGGGACCTGGAGCGGATGGTGCAGGGCGTCAAGGTGGCCCGGGAGATCTTCGCGACGTCCGCGTTCTCGCCCTGGTACAAGCAGGAGCTGCAGCCCGGCCCCGGCCTGTCCACCGACGACGAGCTGCGGACCTTCGTCAAGCAGAAGTCGGAGAGCTACCACCACCAGTCCGGCTCCTGCCGGATGGGCATCGACGACCTCGCCGTCGTCGACCCCGAGCTGCGCGTGCACGGCGTGCGCAACCTGCGCGTCGTCGACGCGAGCGTGATGCCCGCGGTCCCGTCGGGCAACTGCCACACCGCGATCGCGATGATCGCCGAGCGCGCGGCGGACTTCCTCCGCGGCAGAGAGGGGCTGTCCCGTGGCTGACGCCGTGCTGCGCGAGGGCGCGCTGAGCGGGACCCGGATCGCGGTCCTGGTGGAGAGCGACTTCTACGAGCCGGAGATCTTCTACTACCAGCGCCGGTTCGCCGAGGAGGGCGCCGAGGTCGACTTCCTGACCCGGCTGTGGGGCAACGACTCGATCACCTTCACCGGGCACGAGTTCCGGGCGCCGTTCACCGCCGACCGGTCCCTGGAGGGGATCGGCGACGAGGAGCTGCGCCGGTACGCGGCGGTCATCGTGCCCTCGGGCATGGTCGCCGACCGGCTCCGCTACACCGAGGACGTGGACGTCCTCGCGCCGGCGACGGACCTGCTGCGCCGGGCCTTCGACGAGCCGACCGTGCTCAAGGGGATCATCTGCCACGGCATGTGGCTGGCGTCCTCGATCCCGGGGAAGGTCCGCGGCCGCAAGGTGGTCTGCCACAACAACCTGATCGGTGACGTCCGCAACATGGGCGCCCAGTACGTCGACGAGGACGTGGTGGTCGACGGGGACCTGGTCACCGGGCGCACGGGCGCCCACCACCACCTGTTCGCCCGCCGCATCATCGACCTGCTCGCGGCCGACCGGGGGCGGAGGGCCGGCTGATGCGCCGGATGGACTGGTCGCACGTGGGTCTGAACTGCGCGGACCAGAAGGCGACCGAGGAGTTCTACACCCGGTACTTCGGCTTCGCCCGGGCCCGGGTCGTGGACCTCGGCGACGCGCAGATCGTGTTCCTGCGCCGGGGGGAGGCGTACCTGGAGCTGTTCGCCTCCGGCACCGGCCCGGCCCGCACGGCACTGGGGGTCCCCCCGGCGGTGGCCGGGGGAGACGGGCCGCAGGAGCCGGGCCGGATGCGCCACCTGGCCTTCCGGACCGACAGCGTGGACGCGTTCCTGGCCGAGCTGGGCGACGCGGCAGAAGTGACCCTGGGACCGCTCGACTTCGACGACTTCATCTGCGGCTGGCGGACCGTGTGGGTCCGCGACCCCGACGGGGTGATCGTCGAGGTCAGTCAGGGATTCGAGGACGACCGCTCTCACGACAAGGACGGTGCATGACATGGCGGACGCCGTGAGCTTCTCCTTCTCCGACACCATCGCGGGCTACGTCAGCCGGTTCGACACCGCCTCCCGCCTGCTGCGCCTGAAGACCTCGGACGGCCGCGAGTTCGACGTCTCGCTGGCCTCCGGCCCCAGCGCCGAGCTGGTCCGCAACCTCGACGAGCCGTACATCGACGCCTCCGGGCACATCGACGAGATGCTCTCGCCCGGCCGGTACCTCTATGCCTACGGCGTCCACTACCCCGAGCACGGCGGCCGGTTCGACGCCAAGCGCCTGGTGTTCCTGGGCCGCGGCGCCGAGGACTACCGGTTCGAGGAGTCGGGCTGGTGGGTCAGGCAGATCGAGTCGCTGGCCGACTTCTACAAGCGGGCCCAGTTCGGCGACGGGCCGGTCGACTTCACCGAGTACCGCACCGAGATCCGGCTCGGCGGCGACAAGACCGCCAGCCACGTCCAGGAGACCGACACGATCTCCCGCCTGGTCTACGGCATGGCCTCGGCCTACCTGTTGACCGGCAAGGACGAGTACCTGGAGGTCGCCGAGCGCGGCACCGAGTACCTGCGCAAGCACATGCGGGTCGTGGACAGCGAAGAGGACGTCGTCTACTGGTACCACGGCATCAGCGTCGACGGGGACACCGAGAAGAAACTGTTCACCTCGGAGTTCGCCGACGACTACGACGCGATCCCGATGTACGAGCAGATCTACGCCCTCGCCGGCCCGATCCAGACCTACCGGGTCACCGGCGACGTGCGGATCAAGAACGACGCCGACGCCACCATCCGGCTCTTCGACACGTTCTTCCTCGACCGCGAGCAGGGCGGCTACTACTCGCACATCGACCCGATCCTGTTCAGCGCGGACCACGAGTCCCTCGGCGAGAACGCCGAGCGCAAGAACTGGAACTCGGTCGGCGACCACGCGCCCGCGTACCTGATCAACCTGTACCTGGCGACCGGCGACCCGAAGTACGCCGACTTCCTGGAGTACACCTTCGACACCATCGCGGAGCGGTTCCCGGACTACGGGCACAGCCCCTTCGTGCAGGAGCGCTTCTTCCGCGACTGGTCGCACGACACCGAGCACAGCTGGCAGCAGAACCGCGCGGTCGTCGGCCACAACCTGAAGATCGCCTGGAACCTGATGCGGATGAACTCGCTGAAGGCCAAGCCCGCCTACGCCGACCTCGCCCGGAAGATCGGCGAGATCATGCCGGACGCCGGCAGCGACCTCCAGCGCGGCGGCTGGTACGACGTGGTCGAACGGATCAAGCAGGGCGACCAGGAGGCGTACCGCTTCGCCTGGCACGACCGCAAGGCCTGGTGGCAGCAGGAGCAGGCGATCCTCGCCTACCTCATCCTGCACGGCACCATCGGCAGCGAGGACTTCCTGCGCGAGGCCCGGCAGGCCGAGTCCTTCTACAACACCTTCTTCCTCGACCACGACGAGGGAGCCGTCTACTTCAACGTCCTCGCGAGCGGTACCCCGTACCTGCTCGGGACCGAGCGGCTCAAGGGCAGCCACTCGATGTCCATGTACCACTCGGCGGAGCTCTGCTACCTCGCCGCCGTCTACAACAACCTGCTCATCAACGGCCGGGAGATGGACTTCCACTTCAAGCCCGACCCGGCCGGCCTGCCCGACCGCGTGCTGCGCGTCTCGCCCGACCTGCTGCCGGCGGGCTCGGTGCGGATTGCGTCCGTCGAGATCGACGAGAAGCCGTACACGGACTTCGACGCGGACGGGCTCACGGTCCGGCTGCCCGACGTCCAGGGGCGGGTCAAGGTCAAGGTCCGGCTGCGGCCGGTGACGTCATAGCGCTCAACGGGGGGCGCCCCGAGAGAAGGGGAAAGCAAGCCATGACTCTGAACGTGAAGGAACGCCGGAACAAGGCGGGCACCGTGCTCGTCGCCACCGGCGAGATCAACAGCGAGACCTCGGGACAGCTGCTGGCGGCGCTCCTGCCGCTGGTCCGCGAGGGCAGGCCGCTGCGCATCGACCTCACGGCCGTCACGTACGTCTCCAGCGCGGGTCTGCGCACGCTGCTGGTCGTCTACCGCGAGGCACAGCACGCCGGCGTCGCCGTCACCCTGTACGGGGTGAGCGAGGAAGTCCGGTTCGTCATGTCGGCCACCGGCTTCCTCGACTTCTTCGAGACCGGCGAGGCCGCCGCGGCCGAGGCGAAGGCCAAGGCGGGCACCCGGGCCGCTGACAGGACCAGGACCCCGGTCGAGAGCGCGGTCGCCCGATGACCGAGTCCCGGTCCGAGCAAGTCCTGCGCGTCGACGCGTACCCGACCCACGAAGTGGGCGGGTACCGCGTCCGCGCGGGCAAGCCCTACCCGTTCGGGGCCAACGTGGTCCCCGGCGGGGTCAGCTTCTCCGTCTACTCCGACCAGGCCACCTCCATGACCCTGGTCATCTTCAAGCGCGGAGAGCCCGAGCCGATGGCCGAACTGGAGTTCCCCGAGGAATTCCGCACCGGCAGCGTCTTCGCCATGACGGTCTTCGGCCTCGACCACGAGAACATCGAGTACGGGTACCGGGCCGACGGCCCCTACGACCCGGTCACCGGCCACCGCTTCGACGCCCGCCAGGTCCTCTCCGACCCCTACGCCCGGCTGATCGCCGGCCGGGACGTGTGGGGCGTGGAGCCGGACCGCAGCCGCGGCTACCAGTACCGCTCCCGGGTCTGCCTGCAGGACTTCGACTGGGGGGACGACACACCGCTGCGGCTGCCCGCCGAGGACCTCGTCGTCTACGAGACCCATGTGCGCGGCTTCACCCGGCACCCCTCCTCGCAGGTCACCGCCCCCGGCACGTTCGCGGGGATGCGGGAGAAGATCCCGTACCTGAAGGAGCTCGGGGTCAACTGCATCGAGCTGCTCCCGGTGTTCGAGTTCGACGAGAGCGACAACCCGCGGACCGACCCGGAGACGGGCGAGCGGCTCTACGACTACTGGGGCTACAACACCGTCTCGTTCTTCGCGCCCAAGGCCGGCTACGCGGCCACCGGACGCTACGGGATGCAGGGCGACGAGTTCCGCACCCTGATCAAGGACCTGCACGCCGCCGGCATCGAGGTCATCCTCGACGTGGTCTTCAACCACACCGCCGAGGGCAACGAGCAGGGCCCGACGATCTCCTTCAAGGGCCTCGACAACGCCACCTACTACATGCTCACGCCGGAGGGGTACTACTTCAACTTCAGCGGCACCGGCAACACCGTCAACTGCAACCACCCCGTCGTGCGCAACTTCGTCCTCGACTGCCTGCGCCACTGGGTCGCCGACTACCACATCGACGGGTTCCGCTTCGACCTCGCGGCCATCCTCGGCCGCTCCCCCGACGGCACGCCGCTGCCCAACCCGCCGCTGCTGGAGACGCTCGCGTTCGACCCGGTCCTGCGGCACACCAAGCTCATCGCCGAGGCCTGGGACGCGGGCGGACTCTACGAGGTCGGCAACTTCCCGGCGTACGGCCGCTGGGCGGAGTGGAACGGCAAGTACCGCGACACCGTGCGCCGCTTCCTCAAGGGCGACGCCGGGGTCGCCGGGGAGCTGGCCACCCGGCTCGCCGGCTCGCCGGACCTGTATTCCGGCCGCGGCACCTCCGCCTCGGTCAACTTCCTCACCGCCCACGACGGCTTCACCCTGGCCGACCTCGTCGCGTACAACGACAAGCACAACGAGGCCAACGGCGAGGGCAACAACGACGGGGCGAACGACAACAACAGCTGGAACTGCGGGGCGGAGGGGCCCACCGACGACCCCGCGGTGAACGAGCTGCGGCTGCGCCAGACGAAGAACGCGCTGGCGATCCTCTTCACCAGCCAGGGCATCCCGATGCTGCTGGCCGGGGACGAGGTCGGCCGCACCCAGCAGGGCAACAACAACACCTACTGCCAGGACAACGAGCTGTCCTGGTTCGACTGGGGCCAGGTCGACGAGAACGCCGAACTGCTCCGCTTCACCCGGGAGATGATCGCCTTCCGGGGCCGCCACCGGGAGCTGCGCTCCACCTCCCACCCGACCGGGCAGATCCGCGAGGACCTGGGCCTGCCGGACATCAGCTGGCACGGCGCGCGGGCCTGGCAGCCCGACTGGTCGGGCGAGAGCAGGCTGCTGGCGGTGGCCCGCTGCGGCCTCGGCGACGACGACGTCGTCTACGTGGCCATGAACTCCCACTGGGAGGCGCACGACCTGGAGCTGCCGGCGCTGCCGCACGGCCGCAGCTGGCACCTGTTCGCGGACACCGGGGCCGAGGCTCCGCACGACATCCGCACCCCCGGCACCGAGCCCGAGCTGGACAACGCCGGGAAGTACCTGATCGGCCCGCGCTCGGTGGTGGTCCTGGTCGGCCGCACCCCGAACCCGGACCGCGCGCTCTAGCCGCGGTCCCGCCGCGGGGCGCCGCCCCGCGGCGGGACCCGGCCGCACCCTTCCGACCCGTACGCCCGAAGGAGACCTGACATGCCGCTTTCCGTGTCCCTGAGCATCGAGGGCGACACCACCGTGATCGAGCTGGCGGGCGAGCTGGACGCCAAGACCGCGCCGGAGTTCCACCAGACCATCGAGAAGGCCGCCGGGCACGGCACGTCCACGGTCGAGATCAGGATGGCCGGGGTCGGCTACATGGCCAGCGCCGGGCTGCGGTCCCTGGTCTTCGCCCAGCAGAAGGTCGCGGACCACGTGACCATCAAGGTGGTCGGCGCCATCGAGCCCGTCTCCCGGACCATCCGGACGGCCGGGCTCGACCGCAGCATCGTTCTCTCCGACCGGTGAGCCGCCGGAGCGAGATGGCCGAACTGGCGAGGACGCCCGCCGAACTGGAGGTGTCCGCCACGCTGGGGGCGCTGGGCGAGATCGCCGCGTTCGTCCTGCGGCTGGCCGCCGTGGCGGGCCTCGACAAGCGGGCCACGTACCGGATCCGGCTGGCCGTGGACGAGCTGGCCACGAACATCGTCATGCACGGGTACCGGGGCGGCGGCGGGCGGATCACCGTCCGCGGCCGCTCCGGCCCCGGCCGGGTGCAGATCGTCCTCGTGGACGGCGCGCCCGCCTTCGACCCCGTCGCGGGGCGCGTGCCGCCCGCCCCCGGGACTCCCCCCGAGCGCCGACGGATCGGCGGCCTCGGCATCCACCTGGCGCTGACCAGCGTGGACGGGTTCGGCTACGCACGCAGGGACGGCCGCAACATCAGCACGCTGACCGTCACAGCCGAGGGGACGGACCGATGCCCTCCACCGTGATCATCCTCGACGAGTACCCCCCGCCGCCCGGCGAACTCCTCGACGCGCTGCGCCTGATGGACGCGGAGCTGGTCGGCCTCACCCTGGGCGAGCTGCTCGGCGGCCCGCCGGACGCGCTGCCCGTCGCCGACGTGCTGCTCGCCCCGGCGGAGACCGAGGGGGATGCCGTACGCCTGGCCGTACGCCGGCTGCGGGGCTGGGCCGGGGCGCCGATCGTCGTCGTCTGGACGGTGACCGGGTTCGCCGCCCTGGAGCAGCACGTCCGGCTCGGCCACGACTACCTCGTCCCCCCGTTCCTGCCCGCCCTGGTCGGGGCCCGGCTGCACAGCTGCTCCGAGCGCGCCGGACTCGGCCGCACCCTGCGGGAGGCCGACGCCCGCGCCGAGCTCATGGGCTACGAGAAGGAGCTGGAGATCGGCCGCGAGATCCAGGCCGGCTTCCTGCCCGACGCCCTGCCGGTCCCCGAGGGCTGGGAGATCGACGTCCGGTTCCGGCCCGCCCGGCAGGTCGCGGGCGACTTCTACGACGTGTTCGAGATATCCCGGGGCCGCAGACTCGCCGTCGTCGTCGCCGACGTCTGCGACAAGGGGGTCGGGGCGGCGCTCTTCATGGCGCTCATCCGCTCCCTGCTGCGGCACACCGCGGAGAACAGCGGACTGCAGCACCTGGTGGCCGCCGGACGCGCGGGCGGCAGCCGCCGCATCCCCGTCGTCGGCGCCACCCCGCTGCTCAACGCGGTCACCGCCACCAACGGGTACCTCACCCGCAACCACCTCAGACAGGGGTACTTCGCCACCCTGTTCTTCGGTGTGCTCGACCCGCTGACCGGCAGCCTCGTCTACATCAACGGCGGCCACAACCCGCCGCTGCTGCTCCGTGCCGACGGCGGGGAACCGCTCGCGCTGGACGTCACCGGGCCGGCCGTCGGGGTGCTGCCCGACTGCGTGTACACGCTCGGCTACGCCCAGCTGAACCACGGGGACACCCTGTTCGTGTTCACCGACGGAGTGCCGGAGGCCCGCTGCCCCGACGGCACGTTCCTCGGGGACACGCGGATGCTGGAGCTGCTCGCCGGCCCCCCGGGGAGCGGCAGTGAGGTGGTCGACCGGATGGACGCGGCCGTACGCGAGCACACCGGCACAGCCGAACAGCACGACGACATCACCATGCTGGCCCTGCACCGGCCCGGAGGGGCCGCCGGTCCCCAGCGCCCCCGGAGGGACCGGGAAGGCCGCGAACCGCGTGCGGCGCGGGGGCCGCACGCCGGCCCGGCCGCGGCGGACCGTCCCGCCGCGGGCCGTACGGCGGTGGCGTGATGGCCCGGACCATCGTGGTGCACTCGCACCGCGGCGGCACCGGGAAGTCCTCGGTCCTGGCCAACCTCGCCCTGCTGCTGGCGGGCGAGGGGCGCCGGGTGGGGGTGGTCGACACCGACATCCAGTCGCCCACCCTGGACCTGCTCTTCGGGCTCGGCCCGGGTCCCTCCCTGGCCGACTACCTGCTGGGGCGGTGCGAGATCGAGGCGGCCGCCCGGCGGGCGGGCCCGCGCGGGCCGTACGTCGTGCCGGCCCGGACCGGGACGGCGGACCTGCGCGAGCTCATGGCGAGCGGGTACGACGTCGGGCTGCTGCCCGAGGGCTTCGACCGGCTCGCGGACCACTACGGGCTGGACGTCCTGCTGCTCGACACCCATGCCGGGCTGAACAACGAGTCGGTGGCCGCCATGGCGAGCGCCGACGTGCTGATGATCATGGCAAGGGCGGACCGGATCGACCTGATGGGGGTGGAGGAGACGATCGCCCTCGCCGGGCGGCTCGCCTGCCGCCGCGCACTTGTCGTGAGCATGGCTCCCGTGGGGGTCGACCGGAACGAGGCCCGCCGCCGGGCCGAGGAGGTGTACGGCGCCCCTCTGGCCGGAATCCTCCCGTACGTCCCGGAAATGGCCGCCCTCTACGGCGAACGCATATTCGCCGAAGCGCACCCCGACCACCCCCTGGTCGGTGAATTCCGCACCATCATCTCCGCGTTGGACGCACGTGACGAAGTATCCCGCGCCTGACGCTCCCCCCTTACGCCCTCCGCGAGCGGCGTGTTGAATCGGCAGCGATTCCTGAACAAGGAGAAAGAAGTCATGAAGATTCTTGTCGTCATGACGGCCAAGGCAACCCTCCACCTGCTGGACGGAGAAGAACACCCCTCGGGATTCTGGGCCGAGGAATTCGTGGTCCCCTACAGCGAGTTCACCGCCGCCGGCCACACCGTCGACGTGGCGACGATCGGCGGCCGGACCCCCACCGTGGACCGGACCAGCATCGACCCCCGGTTCCTCAAGTGGGTCCGCCCCCAGGGCTCACCCGACGAGGACACCGCCAACGCCGCCGAGTACGTCAGAGTCATCGAGAACACCCCCCAGCTCAAGAGCCCCCTCGCCGTGGAGTCCCTGACCGAGCAGGACATCACCGCGTACGACGGCCTGTACGTCAGCGGCGGCCACGGCGCCATCGGAGACCTCCCCAAGTCCGACGCCGTCGCCCAGGTCCTGCGCTGGGCCATCGCCCGGGACAAGCCGATCGCCACCGTCTGCCACGGCCACACCGCGCTGCTCGCCCTGCGCGACGGCGAGGGCCGCTGGCCCTTCGAGGGCTACCGGATGACCGCCTTCTCGCACAGCGAGGAACTGGTCACCAGCATGGCCGGCCGGCTCCCGCTGATCCTGGAGACCGAGCTGACCCGGCTCGGCGCCCGCTACGAGAAGGCCGACGCGATCTGGGACTCCCACGTCGTCGTCGACCGGAGGCTCACCACCGGCCAGAACCCGTACTCATCGAAGGCCCTCGCCGAGACGTTCCTGCAGCAGCTCGCGAAGGGCTAGCACCCCGCACCCCCGACACCGGAAGGCATCAGCCATGACCAGGCGCGCGATCGGCGGCCAGCCCTTGGCCAACCCCGGGAAGCTGTTCATCGGCGGAAAGTGGGTACCGGCACAGGACGGCCGGACCGAGCCCGACATCAGCCCCGTGGACGGACAGGAGATCGTACCGGTGGCCCAGGCCGCCGCCGACGACGCGGACGCGGCCGTGGCCGCCGCCCGCGCGGCGTACGAGGAGGGTCCCTGGAGCAGACTGTCCGCCCAGGAGCGCGCCCTGCGGCTGAACCGGGTCGGCGAACTCATCGAACGCGACCTGGAGGAGATCGCCCTGCTGGAGACGGTGGACATGGGCAAGCCGTTCGCCTTCTCCAGCACGGTCGACGCCCCCATGGCCGCCCAGCTGATGCACTACTACGCCGGCGCCGTCACCCGCGTCGACGGCTCCTCCAGGGCCCCGGCCGGCGGACAGCTCGCCTACACCCTGCGCGAGCCGCTCGGCGTCGTCTGCGCCATCACCCCCTTCAACTTCCCGCTCCTGCTGTCGATGACGAAGATCGCACCCGCCCTGGCGGCAGGGAACACGGTCGTCCACAAGCCCTCCCCGGCCACCCCGCTCACCGCCCTGAAGATCGCCGAGCTCTTCCAGGAGGCGGAGATCCCGGACGGCGTGCTCAACGTGATCACCGGCCCCGGCGTGGAGCTCGGCGAGACCCTCACCGACCACCCCGGCATCGACAAGATCGCCTTCACCGGCTCCACCGCCGTCGGCCAGTCGATCATCCGCAAGTCGGCCGGCACCCTGAAGAAGGTCACGATGGAGCTCGGCGGCAAGTCCGCCAACATCGTCTTCGCCGACGCCGACCTCGACGCCGCCGAGGAGCTCGCGTTCTTCGGCATCTACTACAACAAGGGCGAGATCTGCACCGCCGGCTCCCGGCTGCTGCTCCAGCGCCCGATCCACGACGAGCTGGTCGAGCGCCTGGTCCGCCGGGCCGCCGCCCTCAAGCCCGGCGACCCGCGCGACCCGGAGACCCTGTTCGGGCCGCTGGCCCACCGCGGCCAGTTCGACAAGGTCAGCTCGTACATCGAGATCGGCGAGAAGGAAGGCGCCGTCCTGCGCACCGGCGGCACCGGCTGGACCCCCGAGGGAGCCTCCAGCCAGGGCCTGTACTTCCTGCCGACCGTCTTCACCGGCGTCGACAACGGCATGCGGATCGCCCAGGAGGAGATCTTCGGCCCGGTCCTGTCGATCATCCCGTTCGACACCGAGGAAGACGCCATCCGCATCGCCAACGACAGCGCGTACGGCCTCGCCGCCGGCGTCCACACCAAGGACCTGCGGCGGGCGCACCGGGTCGCCTCCCAGATCAAGGCCGGCACGGTCTGGGTCAACTGCTACAACCAGTACGACCCCTCGGTGCCCTACGGCGGCTACAAGGCCTCCGGCTACGGGCGCGAGTGCGGACCCGAATCCCTCGAAAGCTACACCCAGACCAAGTCGGTCTGGATCGGCATGGACTGACGGCCGGACGGCACCCACAGCCACGACGAGGAGAGGCACATGCGCACAGGCATCATCGGCACCGGGCGGATCGGCTCCACCCTCGCACGCATCCTGGCGGCCGCCGGCCACGAGGTCGTGCTGGCGAACGCCCGCGGCCCGCAGTCCATCGGCCCGTTACTGGCCGAACTGGGCCCGGCGGCCTCGGCGGCGCACCCCGCCGAGGCCGCCGAACGGGCAGACCTCCTGGTGCTGATGCTGCCCCACGCGAGCGTCCGCGGGCTGCTCCCGCCGGACTCCCTGCGCGACCGGGTGCTGGTGGACGCCACGAACGCGTTCGGCGGCCCGGGCACCCCCGCCGACCTCGGCGGGCGCACCTCCAGCGAACTCGTCGCCGACTGGTACCCCGGCGCCCGGGTCGTGAAGTCCCTGAACACCATGCATTACGAAACCCTCGCCGTCGCCGGCACCGCCCGGGGCGAGCGCCTGGCCCATTTCACGGCGGGCGACGACGGAAAAGCGAAGGAAATCGTCGCGGGAATCATCACGGACCTCGGATTCGCCGCCGTCGACACCGGCCCCCTGCACTCCGGAGGAATTCTCCAGCAGCCCGGCGGGCCCCTTTTCAACCGGCCGCTCACGGAAGCGCAGGCGCTGGCATGGATCTCTCACTGAACGTGAACGGAAGACCCGAGCGGTTCTCGGCCCGGCCGAACGAACTGCTCGTGGAACGGCTCCGGGACGGCCTCGGCCTGACCGGCACCAAGATCGGCTGCGACACCGGGCAGTGCGGCTCCTGCGTCGTCCGCCTGGACGGCCGCTCCGTCAAGAGCTGCCTCGTCCTCACCGCCGCGGCCGCCGGCTCCGCGGTGACCACCATCGAGGGGGTCGCCGCGGAGGACGGCGGGCTCACCGGCCTCCAGGAGGCGCTGCGCGAGGAGCACGGCACCCAGTGCGGGTTCTGCACCCCCGGCATGGTCATGGCCCTGGGCGAGCTCGTCGAAACTGCGCTCACCGACGACGCCGCCGACCGCGCGGCCCCGACCGAGCCCGAGATCCGGGAGTGGCTCACCGGCAACCTGTGCCGCTGCACCGGCTACCACAGCGTCGTACGGGGGGTGCAGCGCGCCTGCGCGGCCGCCCGGGCCGAGGTCCCCGAAGGGCTCGGGGAAAGCACGGCCGTGCCCGCCACCGCGTCCGGACAGGAGGGGTGACGCCATGACCGCCGTGACGGGGGAGAACCCGCTCCAGGAGCAGGAGCAGGACCGGGCGGAGCCGCAGGGGCAGGCGCAGAAGCAGGCGCAGGGCGGCGGTGTGCTCGGAGCGCCCCTCGACGCCCGCGAGGACCCGCAGCTGCTGCGAGGCCAGGCCGTGTACGTCGCAGACGTCAACCTGCCCGGCACCGCCCACATGGCCATCCTCGGCAGCCCGCTCGCCCACGCGCGGATCCTGTCCATCGAGACCAAGGCCGCCGAGCAGCTGCCCGGCGTGCTGAAGGTGGCCACCGCCGCCGACTTCCCCGACGTCATGCCGCTGCCCTGCATCTGGATCCCCGGCGGCGTCGAGAGCCACTTCCCGCCCCACCCCTACGGACTTCCCGGCGCCCGCCCGGTCCTCTCCGGCGACACCGTCCGGCACGTCGGCGACCCAATCGCCGCCGTCGTCGCCGAGACCCCGCAGCAGGCCGCCGCGGCCCTGGCCGCCATCGCCGTCGAGTACGAGCCGCTGCCCGTCGTCACCCGCGCCGACCACGCCCTCGCCGACGGCGCCCCGCAGCTGCACGAAGCCGTCCCGGGCAACCTGAACGCGTACTGGACCTGCGGCGACAAGGAGGCCACCGACGCGGCCATCGCCGCGGCCGAGGTCACCGTCGAGCTCGACCTGGTCAACCAGCGCACCGTCAACAGCCCCATCGAGCCCCGCGCGGCCGTCGGCGACCACAACGCCGCCACCGGCGAGTACACCCTGTACGCCACCACCCAGGGCCCGCACAACCACCGCTTCCTGCTGTCCGCGCTGGTCCTCGGCATCCCCTTCAACAAGCTCCGGGTGATCGCCCCGACCGTCGGCGGCAGCTTCGGCACCAAGGGGTACCTCTACCCCGACATGGCGCTGGTCCTGCTGCTGTCCAAGGCGCTCGGCCGGCCCGTGAAATGGGTCGACACCCGCACCGGCCTGATGAACTCCACCGTCCAGGGCCGCGACCACCGCCAGCACGCCACCCTCGCCGGCACCCGCGACGGCCGCATCACCGCCGTCCGCTGCACCAGCCACGCCAACCTCGGCGCCTACCCGTCGACCATCGGCCCCGGCGTCGCCACCGCCCTCATGGGCCGCTCCATCACCGGCATGTACGAGATCCCCGCCGCGTTCTGCGAGGTCTACGCCGCCTTCACCAACACCGTGCCGCTCGGCGCCCAGCGCGGCAGCGGCCGCGCCGAGGCCGCGTTCCTGATGGAGCGCCTCGTCGACCGGTACGCCGCCGAGATTCGCATGGACCCGGCCGAGGTCCGCCGCCGGAACCTGGTGCCGGACGACCGCTTCCCGTACGACAACGGCCTCGGCTGGACCTACGACTCCGGCAGCTACCGGGAGAACTTCGACAAGGCCCTGCAACTGGCCGGCTACCCCGACATGCCCGCCCGCAAGGCCGAGGCCCGGGCCCGCGGCAAGCGGCTCGGCGTCGGGCTCGCCACCTACGTCGCCGTCTGCGGGGTCGGCCCCTCCACCCGGATGTCCCAGGAGGGCATGCTGGGCGGCACCTGGGAGAGCGCCAACATCCGCGTCCACCCCACCGGCGAGGTCGCCGTCACCGTCGGCTCCGCCTCCACCGGCCAGAGCCACGGCACGGTCTTCGCGCAGGTCGCCGCCGCCGAGCTCGGCATCGACCCGGCCGCCGTCCAGGTGTACGAGGGGGACACGCTGAAGGCCCCGTACGGGCAGGGCACCTACGGCTCCCGCTCGTACAGCATGGCCGCGCCCGCGATCGCCCTCACCGCCCGCAAGATCAAGGACAAGATGGTCCGGGCCGGCGCGGTGCTCCTCGGCGTCCCCGAGGACCGGGTCGTCTACGACGCCGGCCGGGTCCACGAGGCCGGAAACCCGGACAACGGCAAGACGTTCTCCGAGATGGCGATGGCCCTCTGGTACGGCTGGGGGCTGCCCCCCGGGATCGAGCCCGCCCTCGACGAGACCACCCACTTCGACCCGCCGGACTTCAACTTCCCCTTCGGCACCCACGTCGCCGTCGTCGAGGTCGACGAACTCACCGGCGAGACCGCGGTGGTGGCGTACACCGCCGTCGACGACGCCGGGAACGTCGGCAACCCGAAGGTGGTGCGCGGCCAGATCGAGGGCAGCATCGTCCACGGCCTCGGCCAGGCCCTCATGGAGGCCGCCGTCTACGACGACCAGGGCATCCTGCTCACCCGCGACCTCGGCAGCTACGCCCTGCCGCGCGCGGCGGACGCGCCGTTCTTCACGCTCGACCGGACGGTCACGCCCACCCCGCACAACGTGCTCGGCGCCAAGGGCGCCGGCGAGATCGCCACCGTGCCGCCCGCCGCGGCCGTCGTCAACGCGGTCGTCGACGCCCTGTCCGACCTGGGCGTCACGCACATCGACATGCCGCTCACCCCCGAGAAGGTCTGGCGCCGCCTGCGAGGAGGAGCCCCGTGATCCTCACCGACTTCGGCTACGTCCGGCCCGCCGGCCTCGCCGAGGCCCTGGACCTGCTCTCCGGCACCCGGGGCGCCCGCGTGCTGGCCGGCGGCCAGAGCCTGCTGCCCGCCCTGCGCGCCGGGGAGGACAGCGCCCGCCTCCTCGTCGACGTACGCCGGCTGCCGGAGCTGCGGGGCATCGCCCGCACCCCCGGCAGGATCCGGATCGGGGCGCTCACCACCCTCGCCGAGCTCGCGGGCAGCCCGCTCGTGCTCGCCGAGGCACCGGAGCTCGCCGCGGCCGCCCGCGCCAACGGCGACCCCCAGGTCCGCAACCTCGGGACCGCCGGGGGCAACCTGGCCGCCCGCGGGCCGCGCCCCACCGACCTGCCCGCGGCCGCCCTCGCCGCCGGAGCGGTGGTCGAGCTGGCGGGCCCCGGCGGACGGACCACCGTCACCGCCGAGCAGCTGGAGGCCGCCGGGCCGCCGCCCGGGGCCGTGATCACCGCGCTGCTGGTGCCCGCCGCCGGGCCGGCCGCCGCCTTCGAGAAGACCGCCGACCGGGCCACCCGCCACCCGGTGTGCGCCGCCGCCGTGCGGATCACCCCCGACGGGCCGCGGATCGCGGTCACCGGGGCCGCCGCCCGCGCGCAGCGGCTGCGCGGGGTCGAGGCCCGGCTGCGCGGGGGCCCGTACACCACGGAGGCCGTGCTCGCGGCCTTCCGCGCCGAGCCCCGGGAGCTGTTCGTCCCCGGGCGCGGCGCCTCGGCCGAATACCTCGGCCATCTCGCGGGGGTACTCACCGCCCGCGCGCTGCAGAGGGCGGAAAAGGCCCTCGGCTGACCGCCCACCACGGGGAATCGCCCCCCACGGGGAATCGACGGGAGTGGCCGACGTGACCAGGACGACCGCGGGGATTTCCCCGCGCCCGGGTGGCCCGCCGGCCGCCGGTTCCGGGGGCTCCGCCTCCGGCTCCGGGGGCTCCGGTTTCTGGGTCGTGGGCGCGGTCCTCGTCCTGCTGATGCTCTCCTCCTCCGTACCGTCCGCCCTCTACGTGCTCTACCAGGAGAGATGGGACCTGTCCTCCGGGATGGTCACCGTCGTCTTCGCCGTCTACGCCGTCACCGTCCTGCTCGGGCTCCTGCTGTTCGGGTCCCTGTCCGACACCCTGGGCCGGCGCCCCGTGCTGGGCGCCGGACTGGTCCTCGCGATCGCCTCCATGGGCCTGTTCGCCGCCGCCCAGGGGCCCGGGCTGCTGCTCGCCGCCCGCGCCGTGCAGGGGCTCGCCGTGGGCCTGGCCACCGGGGCCATGGGGGCGGCCCTGCTCGAACTCTCCCCGCGCTCGCGGCCCGCGCTCGGCGCCCAGGTCAACAGCGCGGGGCCGACGGTGGGCATCGGGCTGGGCGGGATCGGCGCCGGGCTCCTCGTCCAGTACGCGCCCGCCCCGACCGTGCTCAGCTACCTGCTGCTCGTCGCCGCGTTCGCCATCACGCTGGTCGGGGTCGCCCGGATGCGGGAGAGCGCCCCGCTCGGCCCCGGCGGGCGCAGCTGGCGGATCGTCCCGCACCGGATCGGCGTCCCGGCCGCCGTGCGCGGCCGCTTCGCCGTCCTCGTGCTCACCGTCGTCGCCGTCTGGACCGTCGGCGGCTTCTACCTCTCGCTCGGGCCGCACCTGGCCCTGGTGCTGCTGCGGAGCACCAACTACCTCGTCGGCGGGGCCACCGTGGCCCTGCTGGCGGGCGCCGCCACCGCGGCCCAGCTGCTGCTGGGCCGCACCGCGCCGCTGCGGACCGCCGTCCTCGGCCTGGGCGGGCTGCTGGCCGGGCTCGCCCTGGTCCTGCTCGCCCTCCGGACCGGCTCGGCCGCCGTGTTCCTGGCCGGCACGGCCGTCCTCGGCAGCGGCTGGGGCGCGGCCTTCCTCGGCGCCTTCCGGGCGCTGAGCGCACTGGCCGAACCGGAGCACCGCGGCGAACTGACCGCCGCCGTCTACGTCTTCGCATACCTCGCGATGAGCGTGCCGGCGGTCCTCGCCGGACTGCTCACCAACATCCACGGGCTGCACCGCACCTCCGTCGGCTTCATGGCCGCCGTCGCCGGGGTGTGCGTCCTGGCCCTGTCCGCCACGCTGCGGCTGGCCGCCCGGACCCGGGCCGAAGGGAGTACGCCATGAGCGCCGCGCACGGCACCGACCCGGGCGGCACCGATCCGGGCGGCACCGATCCGGGCGGCACCGATCCGGGCGGCACCGATCCGGGCGGCACCGATCCGGGCCGCACCGATCCGGGCGGCACCGGCCCCGGCGGCACCGGCCTGCGCCGGGCCCTTGCCGGGCTGGAGATCTTCGCCGCGCTGACCGGGGAGCAGCTCGACTGGCTGGTCTCGGTCTCCGCGCCCCGGGTCCTCGCCGACGGGGAGGTCCTCTTCCGCGACGGCGAGCAGGCCACCGGCTTCCACGTGCTGCTCTCGGGCGGGCTGGTCGTCACCAAGGTCGTGGACGGCCGGGAGGAGGTCCTCACCCGGCACTCCACCGAGGAGGAGAGCGCCGCCGCCGAGGACCACGACGGCAAGCCCTCGGCCGCGCACCGGTTCACCGGCGAGCTGCCGCTGCTGACGGACGGGGCGTACGTGGCCACGGCGGCCGCGAGCGGTCCGGCGACCACCGTCGTCGCCTACCCGAAGCCGGTGTTCTTCGCGATGCTGACCCGCTGCAACGGCGTGGCGGCCGTGCTGATCCCGGTGCTGGCCTGGCGGATCAAGTCCTCCGAGGTGCAGGCCCGCAAGCGGGCCACCGTCGAGGCCCTCGGGACGCTCGCCGCGGGCCTCGCGCACGAGCTGAACAACCCGGCCGCCGCCGTCGCCCGCGCGGCCCAGGAGCTGTCTCCGGCCCTGGACCGGCTCACCCGCAGCGCCCACGCCTGGGGTGCCGCCGCCGGGGGCGCGGAGCGGTCCGTGCTCGACCGGCTGGCGGAGGAGCTGGACAAGCTGCCCCCGCCGGCCACCACCGACCCGCTCGCCCAGGCCGACGCCGAGGAGGAGGTCGCCGACTGGGCGGAGGAGGCGGGCGCCGAGCGCCCCGGACTGCTCGGCGCCGGGGTCGCGGACCTCGGGCTGGAGCTGGGCTGGCTGCTGGAGCGGCTGGAGGGCATCGCCGAGCCGGCCCTGCCCGCCGCCCTCGACCACCTGGCGGCGCTGCTGGAGATCCGGGCGCTGGCCGCGGAGCTGCGGGCGGCCGGTCCGAGGATCTCCCAGCTGGTCGCCGCGACCCGCGATTACGCCAATCTCGACCGGGCGCCCGAGCAGCGCTTCGCGGTGCCCGACGGACTGGAGAACACGCTCGTCGTGCTGCGTGCCAAGCTGGCCGGCATCACCATCGTGCGCGCGTACGAACCGGACCTGCCCGAACTGACGGGCTATCCGAGCGAGCTGAACCAGGTGTGGACGAACCTGGTCGACAACGCGGCCGAGGCCATGGAGGGCTCCGGCACCCTGGCCCTGCGGGTGCGGGCCGAGGGCGCCTGCCTGGTCGTGGAGGTGGCCGACACCGGCCGGGGCATCCCCGGGGAGTCCCTGCCGCGGATCTTCGAGCCCTTCTACACGACCAAGGACGTGGGCAAGGGCACCGGCCTCGGGCTGCACCTCAGCTACCGCATCGTGACCCAGCGCCACCGCGGGTCGATCACGGCCCGATCGCGTCCGGGGGAGACCCGGATGATCGTCCGGCTGCCGCTGAGCGCGGCCGCCGCCTGCGCCGAAACACCTGCCGAACCCACCACCACCAGTTGAAACGGAGTCGCCATGGCCACGTACGACATCTCCGAGCTCCACCCGGTCTTCGTCCGGCAGATGGACGCGCTCGCCGCGCTGGACATCGACGCGGTGATGAAGAACTACACCGACGACGCCGTGCTGGTCCGCTTCGAAGGGGCCTCCGTCGGCATCGACGCCGTGCGCGAGACGTTCACCGGCTACCTCACGCTGAAGCCGGCCCTGGTGGAGCTCACGGAGTACATCGAGACCGAGGACACGATCTTCTACCGGGCGATCATGAATTTGAACGGCGCACCGGAGCACGCATTCGGGACACTGGTGGTCCGCGATGGCCGGATCTGGCGCCAGACCGCCGGATTCGGCAGCTGACCGCCGATATCCGGGTAGCGTGTGCGGGGAGGGCGGGGGCAGCGCCCTCCCCGTGCGCGCAGGGAAATGACCAAGGGGAGTCATGGAACGCGAAACCGGCCGTATCGAGGCATTCAGTGACGGTGTATTCGCCATCGTCATCACGATTCTCGTCCTGGAGCTCAAGGTCCCGGAGGCAACGGGCTCGGACTTCTGGCACGGCGTGTGGGAACAGTGGCCGCACTATGCGGCGTACGTGGTGAGTTTCCTCATCATCGGTGTGATGTGGGTGAACCACCACACCATCTTCACCCACCTCAAGAGGGTGGACCGACCGCTACTGTTCCTGAATCTCCTGGTGCTGATGGTGGTATCGGTGATTCCGTACACCACCACCGTCCTCGCGGAACACCTCGTCCACGGCGGCAGGTCCGCCAACGCCGCCGCCGTTCTCTACAGTTCGGTCACCGTCGCCTACGCGCTCGCGTTCCTCGCCTTCTGGTGGTACGTCACCCGCGTCGGCCACCTGTTCCACGAACAGGTCGACAAGGAGGGCGCCCGCGCGACCCGGCTGCGCTTCGGCCTGGGCGCCATCGCCTACCCGCTCACCGTCCTCCTGTCCCTCTTCTCCGCCACGCTCACTCTCGTCGCGCACTTCCTCATTGCGCTCTACTATGCGGCGAACCAGATCCCGATTCCCCTCGTGGTAGAGGAAGAGCGGCTCGAATCTGCCAGCGACCTCAGGAAGTAGCCGCCGGGGCCTACGGCCGTTTGGGGCGGTCAAGTAGGGTATTGGATCTAGTGGTCGCGGGGGAGGCCCAGATGGCTCGAACAGTGCTGCCGGAGGAATCCGCGAAGGAAATCTCCGAATTGATCGACGTCCTGATCTCTCTGTTCTTCGAATCGTTACCCCGGCGGGACCAGCGAAACTGGGCCCGCGTATATCTCAACGGCCTCGTGCGCACCAGCGGCAAGAAAACGATCCGCAACATCGCCGGAACAGGGGCGAGTTCCGTCGAGCAGAGCCTCCAGCAGTTCATCAGCAAGTCGCCGTGGGACTGGACCCCCGTACGGCGCTCGCTCGCCCAGTACCTCGAACGCACCGCCCAGCGCCCGCTGGCCTGGGTGGTCCGGCCCATGGTCATCGAGAAGGCGGGGGACCGCTCCGTCGGCGTCGGCCGGCAGTTCGTCCCCCAGCTCGGCCGCACCGCCAACTGCCAGCAGGCCAGCGGGATCTGGCTCGCCTCCAGCGAGTCCAGCTTCCCCGTCGAATGGACCCTCACCCTGCCCGCTCCGTGGACCGGCGAACTGCTGCGCCGCCGCCGGGCCGGGATCCCGGACACGGCGCGCTCGCTCACCCCCGCGCAGGACGCCGTGCACGCGGTCCAGCGGATGGCCGCCACCTGGCAGCTCCAGCGGCGGCCCGTGGTGATGGAGGTCGCCGGCGGCGACGTCGCCAGCTGCGTCGAGACCTTCACCCTCCAGGACATCCCGTTCGTCTTCAAGGTCGACGGCTCGCTCCCCGTCTCCTTCGGCGGGGCGGGGCGACAGCGGCCCGGACCGTACACCGCGCCCGCCCGCGAACTGATCGACTCCCTGCGCTCCCAGCGCCGCGTCGTCGAGTGGACCCGGCACGGCCGCGCCGAGGGGGCAGTGACCCTGCTGACCTCGGCCGCCATCCTCGCGACCCCCGGCGAGGACCGGCCCGTACCGCTGCCGCCGACCCCGCTGCTGCTCATGGGCGCCTGGACGGAGGCGGCCCTGCTGCCCACCGAG
This sequence comes from Streptomyces sp. NPDC090445, assembly GCF_044769385.1. Lineage (NCBI taxonomy): Bacteria > Bacillati > Actinomycetota > Actinomycetes > Kitasatosporales > Streptomycetaceae > Streptomyces > Streptomyces sp. NPDC090445. The sequence continues at coordinate 300,474 of NZ_JBIVXV010000005.1, forward strand.
TTCTGGATCACCAACATCGGCGACCGGCCACTGGCCCAGCTCTTCCTGCTGGCCAAACTCACCGACCGGGTGTCCCTCGATTTCGCCGAGACCTGCGAACCCGTGGGCATCCGCGATTTCGAGGGCCGCTCCTTCCGCGGCTGGCACCACCACGCCACGCTCGCGAGCGTCGCCCACGCGTCGATGCTGCTCGGCGCCCGCGGCCGGACGCCCGCCGGATACCCCGGCCCCGTCCGCGGCACCCTCGCACCCGCCCGCGCCGCAGTCGGCGCCGCGGCACCCGCCACCGCCACCCGGACGGGCCGGACCGGCCCGCCGCCGGTGCTGCCGCCGCGGCCGTTCATCCCCGGCCAGAGCGCCCGGCGCGCATACATCCGCTGATCCGTCCACCGCGGCCCGGAGCCCTCTCGCGGCCTTTCGGGAGGCATCTCCCGTAGGAAGCCACGAGGGGCTCCGGCATGTCCTGGACGATCGGCCCGGGCCGCATGCGCGCCGGTCCATGGGAGAATGAAGTACGTGCGTTTTCCCGGCTGCCCCTCATGGGTATGACGGGATCCTCCGACTCGACTGGGATGTTCTGCACGTGCGTTTCCTCAATGACCTGAAGCCGCCGTACGACCTGACGTACGACGATGTGTTCATGGTGCCGAGCCGTTCCGCGGTCGGTTCCCGCCAGGCCGTCGACCTCGCGTCGCCCGACGGCACCGGCACCACCATTCCGCTCGTCGTGGCGAACATGACCGCCATCGCGGGCCGCCGGATGGCCGAGACGGTCGCCCGCCGCGGCGGCCTCGTGGTCATCCCGCAGGACATCCCGATCGAGGTCGTCACCGACGTCATCTCCTGGGTCAAGACCCGCCACCACGTGCTCGACACCCCGATCATCCTGGCGCCCGCCCAGACCGTCGCCGACGCCCTGTCCCTGCTGCCCAAGCGGGCCCACGGCGCCGGTGTCGTCGTCGACGCCGACAACCGCCCGATCGGCGTGGTCACCGACCACGACCTGACCGGCGTGGACCGCTTCACCCAGCTCTCCGAGGTCATGTCGAAGGAGCTCCTGCTCATCGACGCCGACATCGACCCCCGCGACGCGTTCAACCAGCTCGACGCCGGCCACCGCAAGCTCGCCCCCGCCGTCGACAAGGACGGCCGCCTCGTCGGCATCCTGACCCGCAAGGGCGCCCTGCGCGCGACCCTGTACACCCCGGCCACCGACGCCGCGGGCAAGCTGCGCATCGCCGCCGCCGTCGGCATCAACGGCGACTACGTCGGCAAGGCCAAGCAGCTGCTCGACGCGGGCGTCGACACCCTCGTCATCGACACGGCCCACGGCCACCAGGAGTCGATGATCACCGCGATCAAGGCCGTCCGCGCGCTGGACCCGCAGGTCCCGATCGTCGCCGGCAACATCGTCGCCGCCGAGGGCGTCAAGGACCTGATCGACGCCGGCGCCGACATCATCAAGGTCGGCGTGGGCCCCGGCGCCATGTGCACCACCCGCATGATGACCGGCGTGGGCCGCCCCCAGTTCTCCGCGGTGCTGGAGTGCGCCGCCGAGGCCGCGAAGTACGGCAAGCACGTCTGGGCCGACGGCGGCGTCCGCCACCCGCGCGACGTGGCCATGGCCCTGGCCGCCGGCGCGTCCAACGTGATGATCGGCTCCTGGTTCGCGGGCACCTACGAGTCCCCGGGCGACCTCCAGCAGACCGCCGACGGCCGGCTCTACAAGGAGTCCTTCGGCATGGCCTCGGCCCGCGCCGTCCGCAACCGCACCTCGGAGGAGTCCGCCTACGACCGCGCCCGCAAGGCGCTGTTCGAGGAGGGCATCTCCACCTCCCGCATGTTCCTGGACCCGCAGCGCCCCGGCGTCGAGGACCTGATCGACTCGATCATCGCCGGTGTCCGCTCCTCCTGCACCTACGCGGGCGCGGGCTCCCTGGCCGAGTTCGCGGAGAAGGCCGTCGTGGGCGTCCAGTCCGCGGCCGGCTACGCCGAGGGCAAGCCGCTCCACGCCAGCTGGAGCTGACCTCCCCCTCCGACCGTCCCGGCGGCCCCGGACCCGTCCCCTCGCGGAACGGGCCCGGGGCCGCCGGCGTTCCGGCGGACCGCGGGGACGTCCCGCAGGTCAGGGGCGGGGGCGCGGCTGTCCGGGCGCGGAGCTGTGCACGCCCGCCCGGTACTTCGGGATCCGCAGGGTGACCTTCATGCCCGCCCCGATCCCCGTCTCGATCACCGGCCCGTACGCGTCCCCGTACACCTGCCGGATCCGCTCGTCCACGTTCGTCAGCCCGATCCCCGACGAGGACCCGGCCTGCTCCCCGGCGAGGATCCGCCGCAGCAGGGCCGGATCCATCCCGACCCCGTTGTCCTCGATGCCGATCACCGCCTCCGCGCCCGCGTCCCCGGCGGTGATCGTGATCCGGCACTCCCCGGCGGAGTTCTCCAGCCCGTGCTTGACCGCGTTCTCCACCAGCGGCTGCAGGCACAGGAACGGCAGCGCCACCGGCAGCACCTCCGGAGCCACCTGCAGCGTCACCTTCAGCCGGTCCCCGAACCGCGCCCCCGCCAGGGCCAGGTACTGCTCGATGGACCGCAGCTCCTCGGCCAGCGTCGTGAACTCCCCGTGCCGCCGGAAGGAGTAGCGGGTGAAGTCGGCGAACTCCAGCAGCAGGTCACGGGCCCGCTCCGGGTCGGTCCGGACGAACGAGGCGATCGCGGCAAGGGAGTTGAAGATGAAGTGCGGGGAGATCTGCGCCCGCAGCGCCTTGATCTCCGCCTCCATCAGCCGCGTCCGCGAGCGGTCCAGCTCGGCCAGCTCCAGCTGCACCGAGACCCACCGCGCCACCTCGGTCGCCGCCCGCACCAGCACCGCCGACTCCCGCGAGCCGTACGCCACCAGCGCCCCCAGCACCCCGTCCTCCCCGGTCAGCGGGGCCACCACCGCCCACTTCAGCGGGCAGTCCGGCCGCTGGCAGCCGGTCCGCACGCTCTGACTGCGCCCCGATTCCAGCATGACCGCGACCCGCGCCATCGCCCGCCGCTGGTGGTGGTCGGCGCCCGGCCCGTCCCAGGCCAGCACCGACTCCCGGTCGGTCAGGCACAGCGCCTCCGTCCCCAGCAGGGAGCGCAGCCGCCGGGCCGCCTTGCGGGCGGCGTCCTCGGTCAGCCCGGCACGCAGCGGGGGAGCGGCCAGCGACGCCGTGTACAGGGTGTGGAACGTGGCCCGCTCCACCGGAGTGCCCAGGTCCGGCCCGGCCGCCCGCTCGGCGCGCCGGGCGTGCCACCGCCCGCCCGCCCAGCCCAGGCCCAGCAGCAGGGCCCCCGACACCGCCGAGGCGGCCAGCAGGGCCGCGGTCACGGCGCACCCCCGGAGCGACCGCCGCCCGGGCGGCCACTGCCCTGGCGGCCGTCACCGGGGAAGGGCCCCGGGAACGTGCCGGGGAGGGCTCCGGCCACGGTCTCGGGCAGGTGCAGCCGGGCCAGGGTCGCCGCCGTCCCCGCCGGGACCCGCGACCGGGTCGCCAGCGACACCAGCACCATGGTCAGGAAGCCCAGCGGCACCGACCAGGCCGCCGGCCAGGCCAGCAGCGCGTGCGCCCAGCCCTCGGGGGCCAGCCCCGCCCGGGTCGCCAGCACCGCGCCCAGCGCCGCCCCGCCGCCGGTGAGCATCCCGGCCACGGCCCCCGGCGGGGTCAGCCCCCGCCACCAGATCCCCAGCACCAGCAGCGGGCAGAACGACGAGGCCGACACCGCGAAGGCCAGCCCCACCGCGTCCGCCACCGGCACGTCGGCCAGCGCCACGCTCCCCGCCAGCGGCACCAGCACCGCCACCAGCACCGCGATGCGGAAGGCCCGCACCCCCCGCCGCGCCAGCACGTCCTGGTGCAGCACCCCGGCCACCGCCATGGTCAGCCCCGACGCCGTCGACAGGAACGCCGCGAACGCGCCCCCGGCCAGCAGCGCCCCCAGCAGCTCGCCGAGCAGCCCGCCCAGCATCCGCCCCGGCAGCACCAGCACGGCCGCGTCCGCGTCCCCGGTCAGGGCCAGCTCGGGCACGTAGGTCCGGCCGAGGGCCCCGTACACCGGCGGCAGCAGGTAGAAGAAGCCGAGCAGGGCGAGTACCGCCAGCGTGGTGCGGCGCGCGGCCGGGCCGTTGGGGCTCGTGTAGAACCGCACCGCGACGTGCGGCAGGCCCATCGTGCCGAGGAAGGTGGCGAGGATCAGCCCGTACGTCGCGTACAGGCCGAACGCCGGCCGGTCCCCGGCCAGCGGCTCCGACCAGCGCGAGGCCCCCGCCCCGGCCGCCGGCCGGGACTCCGGCACGGGGGTGCCGGGCGTGAACTCCAGCCGCGCCCGGGCCCGTACGAGGTGCTCCCCGGCCTGGAGCGTCAGCGGGGCGGCCGTGTGCGTCCGCCCGTCGACCTGCCCGGTGACCGTCACCGTCAGCGGCGCGTCCAGGGTGAGGCGGACGTCCTCGGCGAGGGTGACCGCGGTGCGCTCGCGGAAGACCGCCGGGGCGTCGAAGGAGGCCCGGGGCGCGCCGTCCCCGGCCCAGGCGGCCAGCAGGAAGAAGGCGGGCACCAGCAGCGCGGTGAGCTTGAGCCAGTACTGGAAGGCCTGCACGAAGGTGATGCTCCGCATGCCGCCGGCGGCCACGGCCGCGGTCACGACGCAGGCGACGACCACCCCGCCCGCCCAGTGCGGGGCCCCGGTCAGGATCTCCAGGGTCAGCCCGGCGCCCTGCAGCTGCGGCAGCAGGTAGAGCCAGCCGACCCCGACCACGAACAGCACCGCGATCCGGCGCACCGCCGGCGACTGGAGGCGGGCCTCGGCGAAGTCGGGCAGCGTGTACGCCCCCGAGCGGCGCAGCGGGGCCGCCACGAGGGCCAGGAGCACCAGGTACCCGGCGGTGTAGCCGAGCGGGTACCAGAGCATGTCGGGCCCCTGGAGCATCACCAGCCCCGCCACCCCCAGGAAGGAGGCCGCGGAGAGGTACTCCCCGCTGATCGCCGCCGCGTTGAGGCGGGGGCCCACCGTGCGCGAGGCGACGTAGAAGTCGGAGGTGGTCCGGGATATCCGCAGGCCCAGCGCGCCGACCAGGACCGTCACCAGGACGACGACGGTGACCGCGGTCAGCGCGTACGTCTGGTTCACCGGGGGTCCTTCGGCCGGGGGAGGGGGACGGCAGGGGTGACCGGAGTCTACGCAGCGCAACCGGGCCGCAACAGGCGTGATCCGGCGCGTTCCGGGGGCCTGCCCTCGGCCAGGCGGGAGGTCAGGGGGCCGGGTCGCGGTGCTCCGCGCAGTCCCGCAGCGCGATCTCCAGCTCCACGTACGAGTCCTCGGCGCGCCGGAACGCGAGCCGCAGCGCGGCCTCCGCCCGGGGCGGCAGCTGGAGGCCGGCTCCCTCGTTCGCCGCGTACAGGACGTCGGCCCAGCGGGCGGCGGTGCTGCGCAGCCGGGCGAGGAGCACCTCGGCCTCGGCGGGACCCGCAGGCCGGGTCCGGGGCAGTCCGGCCACTGCGTCGAGCAGTGCCTGGATCTCGGCCATCGGCACCCCCTTCCCTGATGACCTGCGGTTCCACGATAGGGGCGGCAGGGGGCGCGGGCGCGGCGCGCCGGCGGCCGTGCGACCGGCGGCACGGGTGGGGCGCCGTACGTCCCGTGCGACGCGACGAACGGCCGGCCCGCGCGCCGGACGGTCGGTGCGCCGGACGGTCGGTGCGCCACCCGGCCGCCCGGCCCCGCCCCCGGCCGGCGGGTCAGCCGGTCGCCTGGCGCATCAGCAGGTCCCGCAGCTGGCGCGCGTGCCGGCGGCTGACCTGGAGCTCGGCGGCGCCGACCCGGACGCTGGTGGTGCCGGCGTCCAGCCGGAGCTCGTCGATCCGGCGCAGCGCCACCAGGTGCCGACGGTGGATGCGGACGAAACCGCGGGCCGCCCAGCGCTCCTCCAGGGTGGACAGCGGGATGCGGACGAGGTGGCTGCCCGCGTCGGTGTGCAGCCGGGCGTAGTCGCCCTGGGCCTCGACGTAGGCGATGTCGGCGATCGCGACGAACCGGGTGACCCCGCCGAGCTCGACGGCGATCAGGTCCTGGGCCCGGTCGGCGGCGGCAGCGGCGGCGGCCCCGGTGCCGGGGGCGGTCGCCTCGGTGCGGCGGTGCTGCGCCGGGACGGCGGGCGGAACGGCGGCCGTCCCGGCCGGGGCGGGCGGCTGCCGTGCGGCGCTGCGGCCGAGGTGGTCGCAGGCCCGCCGGACGGCCTCGGCCAGCCGCTCCGGCCGGACGGGCTTGAGGACGTAGTCCACGGCCTTCAGGTCGAAGGCCTGTACGGCGAAGCCCTCGTGCGCGGTGACGAACACGATCAGCGGCGGCTGCGCGAAGCCGGCCAGCAGCCGGGCGATGTCGAGGCCGGTCAGCCCGGCCATGTGGATGTCGAGGAAGACGACGTCGATGGCGTCAGCCCCGTCGGGCCCGCTCTCCAGCGCGCGGGTGATCCGGCGCAGGGCCCCGGTGGCGTCGCAGGCGCCTTCGGCGCTGACGACGCGGTCGTCGGCGCGCAGCAGGTACAGGAGTTCCTCAAGGAGGGGCTTCTCGTCGTCGACGGCCAGTACGCGCAGCATGCGACGAGAGTGTAGGCAGCGGCGCGCCGCGGCGGAACGATGCGCGGCCCGCCCGCCGGGGGAGGGGGAGCGGGGGGCCGCGCGGCTCGAAGGGTGGGGGGAGAGGAGGCGGTCAGGAAATGGTGATGAGCTTGCCGTCGGGGGAGACGGCGTACCAGGTGCCGCCCACGCCCTGGCCGTTGGTGTCACCGGGCTTCTTGTCACCGGTGAAGGTGTAGATGGGCCAGCAGTCGATGCTCTGCTGCTTCTTGCCGTCGGGGCGGTCGAGCACCGAGAAGCCCTTCTCGATGATGCCCTTGGCGTTGGCCTTGTCCACCGGGGGTACGACCGGCCACTTGGCCAGGCAGTCGCCGGTGCAGTTGGAGGCCATCGGCCAGGCGGTGTCCTTCTTGAAGCGGTAGACCGTCATGCCGTTGCCGTCGACGATGATGTCGCCGAGCTTGGGGTTCTTGGCCACGGACAGCTTGCCCGTGGCCGGGGCCGCGCCGGAGCCCTCGCCCGCGCCGGAACCCTCGCCCGCGCCCGCGCCCGCACCCGCGCCCGCGCCCGCACCCGCGCCCGCACCCGCGCCCGCACCGGAGCCCTCGCCGGCGCCCTGGCCGGCCGCGCCCTTCGCGGCCTTCTTGCCGTCGGGGGCGAGGGCGAACCAGGTGCCGCCCACGCCCTGGCCGTTCACGTCCCCGGCCTTGGCGTCCTTGGCGTAGCGGTACACCGGCCAGCCGCCGACCGTCAGCTGCTTGCTGCCGTCGCTGCGGGCCACCTCGCCGAGGACGGACGCGTCCATGCCCGAGGCGGCGGTGACGTCGCCGGCCGTGACCGCGGGCCAGGCCTTGGCGCAGTCGCCGTCGCAGTTGGACTTCGGCGGCTTGGGCGTGTCCTTGTCGAAGCGGTAGAGGGTGAAGCCGGCGCTGTCGGTGAGGACCTGGCCGAGCTGCTCGTTCTGCGCGATCGCCAGCTGTCCGCCGGCCTTGGTGCCCGGGTTTGCGCCCGCGCCCGCGTCGCCACCCGCGCCGTAGTCGGAGCCGTACTCGGATCCCGCCTGCGCGGCGGCCCCCGCCGGCTTGACCGCGCCGGCCTTGGTGTCGCCCTGGCCGCAGGCCGTGGCGGTCAGTGCGACGACGACGGCAACGGTGGCCAGGGTGGTTCCGCGCTTGATGCCCATCTCGTTCTCTCCCACGTGTGGTGTTCCCGTGTCCGGCGCCCGGTGTGTGCGGTGCGTCGGCAACTGTGCTCAGGACACGGGGTGGGGAGCCGGATCCGTTCAAGGCGGGTTGTGTGGGGTGTTTCACTCAGCTTCCGTCGAACCCGGCCCGGCGCAGAGCCGTGACCACAGCAAGGCCCAGGACCCGGTGTCCGGCGTCGTTGGGGTGCAGCCCGTCCGCCAGGTGCTCGGGTCCGAGCAGGTCACGGCCGGGCAGCAGCACCAGCCGGCCGTCCCCGGCGGCGACCCGGTCCCGGGCGGCCCGCTCCATCGCGTCGCGCAGGGCGCCCAGGGTGGCGCCCAGCCGGTTCGGGGTGCGCTCGGCGTCGGGCCGCAGCACCGGGGAGACCAGCAGCAGCGGGGTGTGCGGGTGCCCCTGGCGGACCAGGTCGAGGAAGACGCGGGTGGTCTCGTACAGCAGTGGCACCGAATGGGGGACGCGGGACCAGCAGTTGGTGCCGAAGGCGAGGGTGAGGACGTCGGCGGGGAGCGCGGCGAGCTGTTCGGCGGTGGCGAGCTCGCCGCGCGCGGCGCCCGCGTACCCGAGGTTGACGGTGTCCCAGCCGAGGGTCCGGCCGGCGACGGCCGGCCAGCCGAGGGCGGGGCGGGTCGACCACCAGCCCTCGGTAATCGAGTCGCCGTGCACCACCCAGCGCGGTGCGGCCGGGGCCGGGGCCACGGCGCCGCCGACCCCGCGAAGGCCCAGGATCCGCGGCGACTGAGCCTCGGGCGGGTGGACGGTGAAGGGGCCGGGCCCGCCGGGCAGGCCGATGCGTACGACGGCCTGGGGGGCGGGGTCGGTCCAGACCTCGCGGACCACCCCGTGGCGGTCCCACAGGGCGAAGCCGTGGGCGAGGTCGCGCAGCGCGTCGGTGGGCCCGGGGACGGTGGCCCGGTAGCGGATGTCCACGGCGTGGGCCCCGTCGGCGGCGGTGAACTCCAGCCGCACCCCGATCGGCAGCGTGGCCCGCTCGCCGGTGTCCCAGGGCAGGCGCAGGGTGTCGGCCGGGTCGGCGCGGACCGGGCGGCCCCGGTCGAGCCAGGCGACCCCGCGCAGGAACGGTTGCGGATCGAGCCAGGCGGTGGCCGTGCTGTCGGCGTCCATGGCCGCACGCTGCGGTATTCCTGACGGGCTGTCAAGAAGGGCGGTTTGGGCGATTCACGCACCGATCGATCATCCGCGTGCAACAAAGGGCCATCCAGAACGGATCCGTGCAACGATCGTGCGCCAATGTGCAAGGATGGTGCATTACGGGCGGTATCTCTCAGCTCGTAGGCTCACTCGCTGTACGTGGAGTGGCGCGGTCCGCCTGCTCGGCGGTCCGCCCCTGCCCAGACGCATGTCTGTGTCCTGCTCCGGATCGCTGCGGCCGATGCCTCAACCCCCATCCGCAGTGTCAAAGGAGTCCCCTCGTGCTCGACCACGACCAGGCGCCGCCGCTCCCGAAGGAGTCGCGGGGGCCTGTGAACCCGCTGCTCCGTCGCAAGCCCGTAGAGCAGCTCGTCTCCGAGGGCGGCCAGGGTGAGGGCGGCGTCCTGCGCCGTTCGCTCACCATGTGGCAGCTGACGATGATCAGCGTCGGCGCCACCCTCGGCACCGGCATCTTCGTGGTCCTCGGCACGGCGGCCCCCGTGGCCGGCCCCGCCGTGACGATCTCCTTCATCATCGCAGGCCTCACCGCGCTCTTCTCGGCCCTCTCCTACGCGGAGCTGGCCGGCTCGGTGCCCGTCTCCGGCTCCTCGTACTCGTACGCGTACGCCACGATGGGCGAGCTCATCGCCTGGATCTGCGGCTGGTGCCTGGTCCTGGAGTACGCCGTCTCCGTCGCGGCCGTCGCCGTCGGCTGGGGCCAGTACCTCAACGAGATCCTCGACGGGATGTTCGGCTTCACGATCCCCGAGAACCTCTCCGCCCCGATGGGCGAGGGCGGCTTCATCAACCTGCCGTCACTGGTCGTGGTCCTGCTCGCCATGGTGTTCCTGATGCGCGGCGCCAAGGAGAGCGCCCGCATCAACACGATCATGGTCGTCGTCAAGATCGTCACGCTGCTGCTCTTCATCGGCATCGGCATCCTCGGCATCAAGGGCGGCAACTACACCCCGCTGGCCCCGCTCGGCATCGCCGGCATCAGCACCGCCGCCTCCACCCTCTTCTTCGCCTACATCGGCTTCGACGCGGCCTCCACCGCCGGTGAGGAAGCCAAGAACCCGAAGAAGGACCTGCCGCGCGCGATCATGCTCTCGCTGGGCATCGTCACCGTCCTGTACTGCCTCGTCGCCTTCGTCGCCGTCGGCGCCATGCCCTGGCAGGACTTCGAGGGCACCGAGGCCGCGCTCGCCCAGATCATGACCGACGTCACCGGCCACTCCTTCTGGGGCGTCGTCCTCGCCGCGGGCGCCGTCGTCGCCATCGCCTCCGTCGTCTTCGCCGTCCTCTACGGCCAGACCCGCATCCTCTTCGCGATGTCCCGCGACGGCCTCGTCCCCAAGGTCTTCGCCAAGGTCGACGAGAAGACCGGCGCCCCCCGCGTCAACGTGCTCATCGTCTCCCTCTTCTGCGGCGCCCTCGCGGCCTTCATCCCGCTGGGCGAGCTGGCCAACGCCACCAGCATCGGCACCCTCTTCGCCTTCGCCCTGGTCAACGTCGCCGTGGTGATCCTGCGCTACACCAAGCCGGACATGCCGCGCACCTTCAAGATGGCCCTCTTCCCCCTCACCCCGATCCTGGGCTTCATCGCCTGCGCGTGGATGATGTACAGCCTGCCGATGCCGACCTGGATCGCGTTCGGTATCTGGATGGTCGTCGGCCTCGTGGTCTACTTCGTGTACGGCGTCCGCCGCTCCCGACTGGCCACGGCAGAAATGTGATCCACCCGCAGTGCGACTGAACGATCTCGACGAACGCATCGTGCACGCCCTCGCCGAGGATGCCCGCCGCTCCTACGCGGACATCGGCTCCGAGGTCGGACTGTCGGCCCCGGCCGTGAAACGGCGCGTGGACCGGCTGCGGAGCGAGGGGGCCATCACCGGCTTCACCGTCCGCGTCGACCCCGCCGCCATGGGCTGGGAGACCGAGGGGTTCATCGAGATCTACTGCCGCCACAACACCTCCCCGGACGACATCCGGCGAGGACTGGAGCGGTACCCGGAGGTGGTGTCCGCGTCGACCGTGACCGGCGACGCGGACGCCCTCGTCCAGGTCTTCGCCTCCGACATGCGGCACTTCGAGCGGGTCCTGGAGCGCATCGCGGGCGAGCCCTTCGTGGAGCGCACCAAGTCGGTGCTCGTCCTCTCCCCGCTCCTGCGCCGCTTCACCTCCGGCGCCCCCGCGTAGGGCGGACCGGAGCGGGCGAGCGGACCGCGGCGGCAGACGCACGACCGTACGAAGGAAGGCCCCCGGCATCCCGTGCCGGGGGCCTTCCGCGTACCCGCGCCGCATCGCCGAGGGCCGACCGCCGCGCGGCCGGCCCTCGGCGATGCGGCGGCGGGGCCGGGGGCGGGGTTCACCAGCGGCCGCCGTGGCCGGCGGCGGGCGCGCGGCCGGCCCCGACGGCCTCGCGGCGGGCCAGCAGCATCCGGCGCTCCTCCTCCGTCAGCCCGCCCCACACGCCGAAGGGCTCACGCGTGCGCAGGGCGTGTTCCAGGCACGCGGCCCGCACCGGGCAGACCGCGCACACCCGCTTCGCCGCCTCGTCGCGCTCCTCCCGCTCCGGACCCCGCTCGCCCGCCGGGTGGTAGAAGCGGCCGGGGCCCAGATCCCGGCAGGCCGCCCGCAGCTGCCACTGCCAGTGGTGGTGTGCGGCCCCCGGAAGCCGTGAGACGTCGTTCATGGCGGTGTACCTCCTGTCGTCGACGATTCCGCGTGTGACCGCTCGACGCCCCGCCAAACCTGCCGACCGCCCCACGGCACCCCGGATGGCGAGATTCCGCTCCTTCCGGGCCGGTGCCGGTGCCGGTACCGCTGTCCGGTGCCGGTCAGCCCTGCGGCGCCGCCACGGGGGCGCGCAGGCCGATGAAGGACGTGCGGCGGCGCAGGGTGAAGCCCATGGACTCGTACAGGGCGATCGCCCCCGTGTTGTCCCCCGCGGCGTGCAGGAACGGCCGCTCGCCGCGGGCCGTGACCTCCGCCGCCACCGCCCGGATCAGCCGCGCGGCGAGCCCCCGCCCCCGGTGGTCCGGGTGCGTGCACACCGCGCTGATCTCCGACCAGCCCGGCGGCCGCATCCGCTCGCCCGCCATCGCGACGAGCCGCCCCTCCTGCCGTATGCCCAGGTAGGTGCCCAGCTCGACGGTGCGGTCGAAGAACGGCCCCGGCTTCGTCAGCTCCACCAGCCCGATCATCTCCGGCACGTCCGCCGGGCCCAGCCGCACCGCCTCCGGCGCGGCCTCGGCCCGTACCGCCGAACCGTCCATCTGCACCCCCTCGATCGAGAGCTCCGTCGTCCACCCGGGCGGCGGGGTCAGCAGCCCGGTGACCCACACCGGCCCGTCCGGCCCCACCAGCTCCGCCAGGTCGGCCCAGGCGCGCGGGTCCCGCGGGTCGGCCGGTGCGCCGAACGGCGAGGTGTCGGCGGTGTAGCGGGCGGCCAGCCCGCCCGGCGCGGTCTCGGCGAACGCACTGCCGCTCGGGCCGTTCAGCGCGGCCCAGACCGGGTTGTCCAGGACGTGGGCGGGCGCGGCGGTCTCGGTTTCGGGCGACATGGTGCGGTGTGCTCCTCTCCAGCGGGCGGCGCGCCCGGGCCCGCACAGCGTCTCGACGGCCCCCGCGCACCGCCAACAGACTGCTCGGTACGACGGTCACCATGGTCAGCAACCATCGCGGGCGGCTTTATGCCCCACGGGAGCGGCGGACGGGCGCACCGCCGGCGCCGGCGACCGCCGGTACCCTCGATGACCTGGGGCGACACGGCGCCCGGCGGGCCCGCACGACGGGCCCCCGCGGCCCGGTCCGCACCGCAGGGCCGGGGAACCGCACGCCCCCCGCGCAACGAATCGCCGCCCCGCCGGACAAACGCGCAACGAATCGATGCGCGCAGCGCAACGGTCACGGCTTGTCCGGGTCGAACGCGTAACCGTACCTTCGTAGGACACCCCGCCCCATCTGTCACAGAGGTAGCCCATGCCCCCGCTGCGCACCGCCCTCCTCCAGAGCTCCGGAGTTCTCGGCGACACCGCCGTGAACCTGAAGGCGCTCGACGAGGCCGCGGCCCGCGCCGCCGAGGCGGGCTCCGGGCTCCTCGTGACCTCGGAGATGTTCCTGACCGGCTACGCGCTGCCCGTCGAGGACATCGCCACCCTCGCCGAGGCCGCCGACGGCATGTCGGCCCGCGCCATCGGCGAGATCGCCCGCCGCCACGGGCTCGCCGTCCTGTACGGCTACCCGGAGCGGGACGGCGAGACCGTCTACAACTCGGCGCAGCTCATCGGCCCGGACGGGGCCCGCCTCGCGAACTACCGCAAGACCCACCTGTTCGGCTGCTTCGAGCAGGAGGCCTTCACGCCCGGCGACACCCAGGTCGTCCAGGCCGACCTGAACGGCCTCCGCATCGGCATCATGATCTGCTACGACGTGGAGTTCCCGGAGAACGTCCGGGCCCACGCGCTGGCCGGCACCGACCTCCTCCTGGTGCCGACCGCGCAGATGCACCCGTTCCAGTTCGTCGCCGAACAGCTCGTCCCCGTACGGGCCTTCGAGAGCCAGATGTACATCGCGTACGTCAACCGCACCGGCCCGGAAGGCGAGTTCGAGTTCGTCGGCCTCAGCTGCCTGGCCTCCCCGGACGGAGTCACCCGGACCCGGGCCGGCCGCGGCGAGGAGATGGTGATCGGCGAGGCCGATCCCGAACTGCTGCGGAACTCGCGCGAGAACAACCCCTACCTCCGCGACCGCCGCCCCGGGCTCTACTCCTCCCTCGTCTGAGCCCTCCCGGGCCCTCCCCCGGCCCGAGGCCCACGGCCCGCTCCGTCCACCCCCTCTGCCCCACCCTGCAAGGAGTCGTACCCCCATGACGTCCACGGTGCCCACCACCGCCGTCCCGCACAGCGACGGCCGCCTGCCGATCACCATGTTCGGCCCGGACTTCCCGTACGCGTACGACGACTTCCTCGCCCACCCGGCGGGCCTGGGCCAGATACCGGCGACCGAGCACGGCACCGAGGTCGCGATCATCGGCGGCGGCCTGTCCGGCATCATCTCCGCCTACGAGCTCATGAAGATGGGCCTCAAGCCCGTCGTCTACGAGGCGGACCAGATCGGCGGCCGCCTGCGCACCGTCGGCTTCGAGGGCACCGGCACCGAGGGGCTCACCGCGGAGATGGGCGCCATGCGCTTCCCGCCCTCCTCCACCGCCCTGCAGCACTACATCGACCTCGTCGGCCTGAAGACGGAGCCGTTCCCGAACCCGCTGGCCGAGGCGACCCCCTCCACCGTCGTCGACCTCAAGGGCGAGAGCCACTACGCCGAGACGATCGCCGACCTCCCGCAGATCTACCGCGACGTCGCCGACGCGTGGAACGCCTGCCTGGAGGAGGGCGCCGACTTCTCCGACATGAACACCGCGATGCGCGAGCGCGACGTCCCGCGCATCCGCGAGATCTGGGCCAAGCTCGTCGAGAAGCTCGACAACGAGACCTTCTACGGCTACCTGTGCCAGTCGGAGGCCTTCCAGTCCTTCCGCAAGCGCGAGATCTTCGGCCAGGTCGGCTTCGGCACCGGCGGCTGGGACACCGACTTCCCCAACTCCATCCTGGAGATCCTCCGCGTCGTCTACACCGAGGCGGACGACCACCACCGCGGCATCGTCGGCGGCTCCCAGCAGCTGCCGCTGCGCCTGTGGGAGCGCGAGCCCGAGAAGATCCTCCACTGGGCGCAGGGCACCTCGCTGTCCTCCCTGCACGACGGCACCCCCCGCCCGGCCGTCACCCGCCTGCACCGCACGGCCGGCAACCGCATCACGGTCACCGACGCCTCCGGCGACATCCGCACCTACCGCGCCGCGATCTTCACGGCCCAGTCCTGGATGCTGCTCTCCAAGATCGAGTGCGACGACTCGCTGTTCCCGATCGACCACTGGACGGCGATCGAGCGCACCCACTACATGGAGTCCTCCAAGCTCTTCATCCCGGTGGACCGCCCGTTCTGGCTGGACAAGGACGAGGAGACCGGCCGCGACGTCATGTCGATGACGCTGACGGACCGCATGACCCGCGGCACCTACCTGCTCGACAACGGCCCGGACCAGCCGGCCGTGATCTGCCTGTCGTACACCTGGTGCGACGACAGCCTGAAGTGGCTGCCGCTGTCCGCGAGCGAGCGGATGGAGGTCATGCTGAAGTCCCTCGGCGAGATCTACCCGAAGGTCGACATCCGCCGCCACGTCATCGGCAACCCGGTGACGGTCTCCTGGGAGAACGAGCCCTACTTCATGGGCGCGTTCAAGGCCAACCTCCCCGGCCACTACCGCTACCAGCGGCGCCTGTTCACCCACTTCATGCAGGACCGCCTCCCGGAGGACAAGCGCGGCATCTTCCTCGCCGGCGACGACATCTCCTGGACGGCCGGCTGGGCCGAGGGTGCCGTGACGACGGCGCTGAACGCGGTCTGGGGCGTCATGCACCACCTCGGCGGCGGGACCGACGCCACCAACCCGGGCCCGGGCGACGTCTACGACGAGATCGCCCCGGTCGAGCTCCCGGAGGACTGACCTCCCGGAGGACCGACCTCCCGGCTCCCCGTGACCACGGGCCGCCCCCGCGAACACAGCGCGGTGGCGGCCCGTTTTCCATGCCCGCCTGCGGGCGCCCGGCCGCAAGGCCCCGCTACGGTGCCGCCCCGCCGGGGCGGGGTCCCGGGGCGGCGCCGACCGGCGCCACACCAGCCGCCAGCGCTCCGCCCGCGCGGCCGGCACCGCCCCGTCCCGCGCCGTGGGCGTGCGGTCGAGACCCCGCAGCCCGCGCAGAGCCGGTGGCGGCGGTGGCCGTCGAGCAGGACCCGGGTGCCGCGGTCCGCCCCGCAGACCGGGCAGCCCTCCGCAGTCCCGGCCGCGGTGCGCATGATCCGCGGCATCACGGTGGGCAGGGGCTCGGCCGGGTGGAACTCGGGATCGGGACACCACAGACCGCGCGCGGGCTCCGGCGGGTCCGGTACGCGTACGCCGGCGGGGCGGCTGGGACAGGTCGTGCACGCGTCGGCGGTGCGTGGCGAAGCCGGTCATGGCACGACTGTAGGCACAGCCCCCGAACGGGCCTGCCGCGCCCGGCGCGGCTACCCGCGCGATGCCGGATCCAGCCCCGCCGGCGTTTGAGGCGCGGGTCCGGGCGGAGCCCGGTGCCCGGCGGAGCCGGGTACTCCGGGGTGCCGCCCGGACCCGCGCTCAGGCGTCGGCGGGTGCCGGCGGCAGCCCGGGCCGGCGGGGGAGCGTCAGGCGGTCGGGGTCAGGAGGCAGCGGCCCACCAGGCCCACGCCGGCGTCCAGCGACTCGGCGAACTCCTCGGCCAGGTCGGGGGAGCGGCGCAGCCCCCACAGCAGGCGGGCCGCCGACCAGGCGGCTCCGCGCGCCCGCTCCAGGCTCCACGAGCCGACCAGGTGCGTCAGCGGGTCGGCGACCTCCAGCAGGTCCGGGCCCGGCATCAGGTCCTCCCGGATGTGTTCCTCCAGCGCCACCAGGGTGTCGCCGACCCGGTCGAAGTCGGCTTCCAGAGCGGCGGGCGCGCAGTCCAGGGCCCGGCAGCAGGCCACCACCGCCAGCGGGAGGTCGTAGCCGATGTGCGCGTTGATCCCGGCCAGGGCGTGTTGGAGCGGGCGCACCCCGGGGTGGCGCCGGTACTGGAAGAGGGGCCGCCAGCAGGCCGGTACCCGGCGTCCGTCGGAGGCGGTCTCCACGGCCGTGAGGTACCGCTCCGCGAACAGGACGGTCAGGGTCGTGGCGGTGTGCGCCTCGGGGAACTCCCCGCAGGCGATGCGCTCCCGCAGTTCCCTCGTGACCGTCAGGTAGACCCGGTTGAAGGCCGCGACCCCGTCGCGCGGGTGCAGCCGCCCCTGCAGCCCGCGCATCCGCGCGAGCACCGGGTCCAGCGACATCTCGACCGTCATCTGCGCCATGAGCCCGAGGGTCCCAGGGCCCGCCTTCCATCGGGAGGGTGCACGGCCACGTTTCGCCGGTTCGGGCGAAGCCGCACCCCGTAGGAGGGGTACCGGTAAGAACGCTGTCACCAGCCGCCAATGGCGGTGATCTTGCGAGCACCTCGGCTTCCGTGAGTGCAGCGTCGCGGACGCGGAGAAGCTGACGACGTATCTGGCCGAGCACGTCGCGCACAAGGAACGCAGGCCCGAGCAGGTCCGGGTGGAACTGTTGGCCCGCTGTCGCGAGGAGAGCATCGAGCCGTCCACGGCGGGCCGGTGCGACCGGATCGTGGGGGCTGCCCTGCGGGCGGCGGAGGAGTCGCTGACTGCCCTGATCTCCACGGTGCACCGGATCGGGGCGCGGGCGGAGAAGAAGGTCACCGAGCAGCTCATCAACGCGTTCAAGAAGGCATCCGGCAAGGAGAACATCCTCTTCAAGCTCGCCGAGGCGTCGCTCGGCACTCCGGAGGGGACGGTCCGCCAGGTCGTGTTCCCGGCGGTGTCCGGGGGCGAGGCGACGCTGCGGGAGCTGGTGCACGAGTTCAAGACCCGCGGGCCGGTCTACCGGCGCACGGTGCAGACCACGCTGAAGGCGTCCTACACCAAACCACTACCGGCGCGGGTTGATCAAGCTGCTGGACGTGCTGGAGTTCCGTTCCTCCCACCATGCTCACCGGCCGGTGATCGAGGCTTTGGCGCTGGCGGCCCGGTACGCGAACGCGGGGAACACGGCGTACTACCCGCTGGGCGAGACGGTGCCGGTCCACAAGGCGATGGGCGGGGACTGGGCGGAGGTCGTCCACCGGACCGACAAGCGCAGCCGGCGCCGGGTGGTGCGCGATGATCGAGGGCGCCATGCGGCACGGCACCACCATGGACGTCGAGGCCAACTACACAGACAGCCATGGCCAGTCGGAAATCGGGTTCGGCCATCACGAGACTGCTGAACTTCGACCTCCTGCCCGGGATTGAGCGGATCAACAAGGTCAAGCTGTACCGGCCGGTGGCCGGCGAACCGGACGCCTACCCGCATCTGACCCCGGCACTGACCCGCCCGATCCGCTGGGAACTCATCGCCCGGCAGTACGACCAGATGATCAAGTGTGCGACCGCAATCCGGACCCGGACCGCGTCCACCGAGGCGATCCTGCGGCGCTTTACCCGCAACGCTTCCCACCCCACCTATGCGGCGATGCTGGAGGTCGGCCGCGCCCGGAAGACCATCTTCGTGGCCCGCTACCTGCGGCTGCGGGACCTCCAGCGGGAGATCGAGGAGGGCTTGAACGTGATGGAGTCCTCCAACGGCGCGAACTCCGTGATCGCCTACGGCAAGGGCGGGGAGATCGCATCCAACCGACGCGACGAGCAGGAGATGGTCGTGCTGTGCCTGCGGGATTCTTCAGTCCGCCCTGGTCTACGTGAACACCCTGATGCTCCAGGACCTCCTTGGCGAACCGGAGTGGGCAGAACCTCGACATGGACGCCCGCCTGAATCTCGCCGCGGTCACCGTACCCAGACCTCGCGACTCAGCTGACGCCGAGGAGGGCGCGGCATCCACCACATAATCGCGCCCGTACAGTCGAACGGGCGGTCGAAGCCAGTTGCCATGGCTTCGACCGCCCTCTGCGGACTACTCGCGGCTCGTTAGTTAGCCCTTCTCCACCAAGAAGCTGATCAACCAAACGACGAACCCCGGCTCGCCCCCGAGTGGACGCCGCCCACAGCGGCGGCGCATGAAGGGACTCGTTCTGCTCTACTCCACAAAGATTTCGTAGTGAACCGTCACGTCCACGCCCTGGGCCTTCAGCCGACGGCTGTGCATGCTGTGCTTGGACGCCAGGTGCTTGATGCGAAAGGTGTCCTGGAAGGTGCCGGCGTGATCGTTCGCGCCGGTGCCACCACTGTCTTCCTCCCAGACCTCTCCGTACACCACAAGCACCTCCTCCTCCGGATGAATCCACGTCACCATCTGGTTGACCGAGTGAGATTCCCCAGAGTTGACGGCGACCGGCCCGCCACTGATCTCGTTGGCACCGCCGACACCCAGCCTGAAGCAGATCTCGCCGGCCCCGTCCAGCCAGCCATCCCCATCGTCCTTGACGAAGATTCGCTTGAAGTTGATAGTCACTGACGCCACTGGCCCCCCAGGGTTGCATCCATCCATAATGGATGTTGTGATGAAAGGCTATTCGCCCTGCAGGTCAGTATGTTGCCTGCGGGGGCCTGATGCGCCCGTTCGGCCGTCAATGGGAATAGTTATTCTTTGTAGGGATCGGGGGTTTAATCCGGCGGTGTCGCAAGTTCGTCGGGCTGCGACGGCGCATCCGGCGGCTCGGTGTCGGGCCTGGCTGCTGCGATCCGACCCGACAGCAGGGCCTTCGCGAGACCAGGCAAGTCGTGGCGGCACCCGCAGACCACCGCCCCGTCGACGAAGTGGTCGTTTCCTGGCCGGCCCTGTTCGCCGCCAGGCGTGGCACCGCGTGTCGTCCAGTCTCTCCCCATCCACCATCTGGTACGTCGGTCCCCGCCATGTCATGCGCGCACGGCGCTGGCAGTCGAAGTGTGAGGGGTCGCGGGCGTGCCATCAGCCGATTGCCACCGCTCATCAATCGACCGATTGATGAGCAAGATCGGTAAGCGGGGGTTCACCGGCGGCCTCGTGGAATACGCACGCGTGTCCACCAAAGGGCGGCTGCTCGACCGGCAGATCCACGCACTCACCGAAGCAGGGTGCATCCGGATCTTCGCCGACAAGAATGCCGGCAAGAACGCCGAACGCGAGGAACTGTGTAAAGCCCTTGACTACCTGCGCGAGGGCGAAACCCTCGTCGTCCCGTCGCTCGACCGGCTCGGCCGCTCCATCCAGGACCTCATCGCGATCGTGTCCGGCCTGCGCAAGCGCGGCATCGGCTTCACCTCGCTGCACGAGGCGCTCGACACGACCACGCCGGCGGGCGCCTGGTCTTCCACGTCTTCGCGACCCTCGCGGAGTTCATCCGCGAACTCATCGTGCAGGGCACCAACGAGGGCCTGGACGCCGCCCGCGCCCGAGGTGCCCGCCTCGGCCGCCCGCCGGCGATGACGGAGGAGCAGGTACGTCACGCCCGCGACCTGCTCGCCCGCCCGGAGAACACCGTCACCTCGATCGCGAAGCTCCTCGGCGTCTCCAGGAACACGATCTACAACCACGTGCCCGAGCTGAAGGGTGGTCGCCCCGCACTTGCCGAGGCGACGAGCACGCCGGAACTGCCCCAACCCACCAGGTCCGAGGACTGATCACCGCCGTTTGCGGCTGGTGACAGCATTCTTGCCGGCACCCCTAGGAGCGCGGTTCTCCGCACCTTTCGTGCCGACGGGGTCGTCCGTGCGGCACGGCCCGGGGCGGGGCGGGGCGGTCCCCGCCGCCCCGGGGCAGCGGGCGGATTCAGCCGTCGGTGCGCTCGGGGCCGCCGGCGGTGCCACCGGGCTCCTCGTCGTACGTGGAGGTGCCCTCGTCGAGCAGCGGCTCCTGTTCCTTCATGTGGGCGGGGGCGAAGTAGCGCAGCGTGTGGTAGCCGGTGATGACGACGAGCGTGCCGAGGGCGATGCCGCCGAGCTCGAAGGATTCGGTCAGTTGGAGCTTCACTCCGCCGATGCCGATGATGATGCCCGCCGCGGCCGGCACCAGGTTCAGCGGATTGCGCAGGTCCACACGGCCGCCCCGCCAGATCTGGGCGCCGAGCAGGCCGATCATGCCGTACAGGATGACGGTGATCCCGCCGAGTACGCCGCCGGGGATCGCGGCGACGATCGCGCCGAACTTGGGGCAGAGGCCGAAGAGGAGGGCGAAGCCGGCGGCTGCCCAGTAGGCCGCGGTCGAGTAGACCCGGGTGGCGGCCATGACGCCGATGTTCTCGGAGTAGGTGGTGTTCGGCGGGCCGCCGACCGCGGTGGACAGTATGGAAGCGGCGCCGTCGGCGGCGATGGCCGTGCCGAGGGTGTCGTCGAGCGGGTCGTCGGTCATTTCGGCGACGGCCTTGATGTGCCCGGCGTTCTCGGCGACGAGGGCGATCACCACCGGGAGGGCGACCAGGATCGCCGACCATTCGAACTGCGGGGCGTGGAAGGCCGGCAGGCCGATCCAGTCGGCCTTCGCGACCCCGGAGAGGTCGAGCCGCCAGTGGTCGACGGCCTCGGGTCCGCCGGCCGGCGAGTGGATCTTGCCGAAGAGCAGGTCGAAGAGGGCGGACACCGCGTACCCGAAGACCAGGCCGAGGAAGATCGCGATGCGCGACCAGAACCCGCGCAGGCAGACCACGGCCAGCCCGGTGAACAGCATGGTCAGCAGGGCCGTCCACTGGTCCTGCGGCCAGTACGTGGAGGCCGTGACCGGCGCCAGGTTGAAGCCGATCAGCATGACCACCGCGCCCGTCACCACGGGCGGCATCGCCGCGTGGATGATCCGCGCGCCGAACCGCTGCACGGCGAGGCCGGCCAGGAACAGGGCCACGCCCACGCTGAACAGGGCGCCGGTGACCACCGCGCTGTTCCCGCCCGACGCCCGGATGGCCGCGGCCACGCCGACGAACGACAGCGAGCAGCCCAGGTACGAGGGCACCCGGCCGCGCGTGGCCAGCAGGAAGACGATCGTGGCCACACCCGACATCATGATCGCCAGGTTGGGGTCCAGGCCCATCAGGACCGGCGCGACGAAGCTCGCGCCGAACATCGCCACGACGTGCTGGGCGCCGAGCCCCGCGGTCCGCGGCCAGGTCAGCCGCTCGTCCGGCCGCACCACCGCGCCGGGGGCGGGGGTCCGCCCGTCTCCGTGCAGGGTCCAGCGCACGCCGAGGCCCATGTGTCCCACCCACCACTTTCGTCAAGCCGGTCGATCAAGCATGCTGGCGGCGGCGGGTCGGTGACCCTGCCGCGGCCAGCGATATATTACGGCCGTATACCGGTGGTTTCGTCCCGGTTGAAGGCGGTCGCGCTCCCGACCGCCGCCCGCGGCCGCAGCGCCGCGGCCCCGACCGTCAGCCCGAACGCCAGCAGGGTGACCAGCCCGAAGGACACCACCAGCGAGGTCGCGTCCGCCACCGCACCGATCGCCGACGGGGCGATCAGCCCCGACGTGTACGTGATCGTCGCCACCCCGGCGATGGCCTGCGCGGGCGCCGGCCCGCTGCGCCCCGCCGCCGCGAAGGCCAGCGGCACCACCACCGCGACGCCGAGCCCGATCAGCCCGAAACCCGCCAGGGCCGCGGCCGGGTGGCGGGCCGTCACCACCAGCAGGCCCCCCGCCGTGGCCAGCGCCCCGCCCGCCCGGACGGCGCGCACCGCCCCGACGCGGTCCACCACCCGGTCCCCGGCGAGCCGGGCGAGCGTCATGGTGAGCGCGAAGGCGGTGGTGCTCGCGGCCGCGAGTCCGGCGTCCGCGTCCAGCACGTCCCGCAGGTAGACCGCCGACCAGTCCAGGCTCGCCCCCTCCGCGAATACCGCGCAGAACCCGATCAGGCCGATCAGCAGCACGGAGGCCGGCGGCCGGGCGAAATGCGGCGGAACCGGCTCGTCCGCCCCGCTGCGCAGGTCCAGCACCCCCTGTACGGCGACCAGCCCGGCGGCGGTCAGCACCAGCGCCGCGAGCAGGTGGTGCGGCTGCGCACCGGCCCCCGCGTGCGCGGCGGCGGTACCGGCGGCCGAACCCAGCAGGGCGCCCGCGCTCCACATGCCGTGCAGCGAGGACATGACCGAACGGCCCAGCCGGTTCTCGGTCTCCACGCCGAGCGCGTTCATCGCCACGTCCGACATCCCGGACGTGGCCCCGTAGACGAGGAGCGCCGCGCACAGGACCGGCAGGTTCGGGGAGAGGGCGGGCAGGGCGAGCGACAGCGTCCACAGGGCCAGCATCACGCGCAGCGCGGGCCGGGCCCCGAGGCGGTGGTTGACCCGTCCGGCCAGCGGCATCGCGAGGGCCGCGCCGAGGGCGGGGAAGGCGAGGGCGAGGCCGAGGGCGCCCGACCCGAGCTGGGCGTGGTCCTGGATCCACGGGATGCGCGTGGCGAAGGAGCCGGTGACGGCGCCGTGGACGCAGAAGACGGCGGCGATGGCGAGACGGGCGCGGCGCAGGCGCGCAGGGCTGAGGTCGGATTCCCCGGTCATGGCGATGAAACTATCAGGAAGCCTGCCTGATGGTGAGGAGGGCCGGGCTCCATAGGATGGGCGCGTGACTGCTGCCAAGGCCCGGCCCTCCGCCGCCCCGTCCCCCGCCTCGCCGAGCACGGCCCGGGCCATCAACGACCGCCTCGCCCTGCGCCTGCTGCGGGAGGAAGGGCCCCTGACGGCCGCTCAGCTCAAGGCGCTCACCGGCCTGTCCCGCCCCTCGGTGGCCGACCTGGTCGAGCGGCTCGACCGGGCCGGACTGATCGAGGTCGTGGGGGAGTCCGGCGCACAGCGCCGCGGCCCCAACGCCCGCGTGTACGGGATCGTCGCCCGCCGCGCCTACCTGGCAGCCCTCGACGTACGCACCGACAGCGCGACCGCCGTCGTCACCGACCTGCTCGGCCGGCCCCTGGCCGAGCGGGCGCTGCCGGTGGACGCGGTCGAGGAGGCCGTCGACGCGCTGGAGTCGCTCGCGGGCGAGGCCGGCGCGGACCGGCTGCACACGGTGGTCGTCGGCGCCCCCGGGCTCGTGGCCCGGGCCGGCGGCGAACTGCGCAGCACCGCAGGACTCCCGGCCTGGCACCGGGGCCTGGTGGCCGCCCTCCGGCGGCGGCTGCCCGCGCAGGTCGCCGTGGAGAACGAGACCAACCTGGCCGCACTCGCCGAGCAGCGGACGGGCGCCGCCCGGGACGCGGAATCCTTCGTCCTGCTCTGGCTCGGCGCCGGCGTCGGCGCGGCCGTCGTCCTCGACGGCCGGCTCCGCCGGGGAGCCTCCGGCGGCGCGGGCGAGATCGGCTTCCTGCCGGTGCCGGGCACGGGCGCGCTGCCCTCCGGCAGCGACTGCGCGGGCGGCTTCCACAGCCTGGCCGGCCGGGCCGCGGTGGCCGCGCTGGCCGCCGACCACGGATTCACCGGGCCGGTGCAGGACGCCGTGGCCGGAGCCGCCGGGGAGGCCTTCCTCGACACCCTCGCCGAGCGGATCGCCCTGGGCGCGGCCGCCGCCACCGCCGTACTGGACCCCGGGTGCGTGGTGCTCGGCGGCGAACTCGGCCATGCGGGCGGACCCGCCCTCGCGGACCGGGTCGCCCTCCGGCTCGCCGCGCTCACCCCGGTGCCGACCTCCGTCCGGGCCACCGCCCTCGGGGACCCCGCGGTCCTCGCCGGCGCCCGGCTCGCGGCCGCCGACGCCGCCCAGGCGGTCCTCTTCGGCCCGGCCTGACCGGAGCCCGGCCCGAAGCCCCGTCGGTGCCCGACTGCCGCCCGGCCCGGAGCCTCGTCGATGCCCGACTGCCGCCCGGCCCGGCTGCCCGAAGCCCGGCCGGCACCCGGCCCGGTTGCCCGGAGCCCGGTCGGCACCCGGCCCGGTTGGCCGGAACCCCTGCCGAGAGCCCTGTCTGGCGTCCGGCCTGAGCCTGCGTGGCGTCCGACCTGCGCCTGGCCGGGGCTCGGCCTGAGCCCGACCGGCGTCCGGCCGCCTGAGCCTGACCGGAGCCCGGCCCGGCATCCGATGCTGAGCGAGCGGGTTTCCTCCCCCACCCCGCCCCACCCCGCCCCTTCCCGAAACCGGGGCCGACGGCCCCGGAACCCCGTTCCGGCCGCTCCGCGCCCGGTGCGCTCAAACGCCGCGCGGGCTGGATTTGCCCAGCCTCGCCGGGCGTTTGAGGCGCGGGGCCCGGGGCGGAGCCCCGCATCCTCGACCCCGCCGGTTTGAGGGGCAGGTGGCGGGGAGAGCCGCATCCTCAGCCTCGCCGGCGTTTGAGGCGCAGGGGTTTTGGGGGCGGAGCCCATACCACGCGGCGGAGCCGTAAATCCGGTACGGGGGAAAGGGCGGGGTGGGGGAGGCAACCGGCTCGCGCCCCATCGGATGCCGGGACGGGCTCCGGTCAGGCCGGGGTGGGGCGGGGCGGGGCCGCGGCGGTGTTCGGCTGCCGCGCGGCTCAGGGCCGGGCGGCCAGGTAGTCGGCGAAGGTGATCTTGCCGACCGCGTGCTGCGGGGCCAGGTTGCCGCCGCGCACGAACCCCGCGTACGCCTTGCCCGCCAGCGGCAGCCCGAACACCCGGCGCTTGCGGCCCGTCGCCTCCAGGTACGCCCGTCCCAGCTCCACCAGCGTGTACACCTCGGGCCCGCCCATGTCGGGGACCCGGCCCGCCGGGGCCGGCACCGCCAGTTCGGCCATCCGTTCGGCGACCTCCGCCACGGAGACGGGCTGCACCCGCACCCCCTTCGGCAGCGGCACCGGCACCACCGGCACCTTCGCGACCGTCTCCGTGACCGTCGCCACCAGGTCGTGGAACTGCGTCGTCCGCAGGATGGTCACGCCCAGCCCGGACTCCAGGAGCATCCGCTCCACCCGGTGCTTGACCTTGTAGTAGCCGAGCGGGACCACGTCCACGCCCACGATCGAGATGTAGACGAGGTTCGTGACGGTCCCGGCCCGCCGGGCCGCGTCGATCAGGTGCCCGGCGGCCACCTCGTCACCGCCGCGCGGATTGGACGCGCAGTGCACGACCACCTCCGCGCCCGCCATCGCCGCGTCCAGCCCGCGGCCGTCCATCAGGTCGACCGGGTATTCCCGGGAGTGCCGGCTGAGGGCGCGCACGTCGTGGCCCGCCGCCCGCAGCCGGGCGACGACCTGCGTGCCGAGGGTGCCCGTACCGCCCGTGACGAGGATCGTGCTCATGGTGTCCGTTCCTTCCCTGGGGAATTGCGTTCACCGGCCGGGATTGGACAGCGGTCAGGAATGTGACAGCTGGCGCTGCACGAATTCCAGCTTGTGCGGGTTGACCACCGCCCGCACCTCCCTGACCAGCCTGTCCTCGAACTCCACCAGCAGGACCCCGAGCCCGCCGATGACCAGCGCGGGCTCCCCGTTGACCACGGCGAAGTCGAGCGGGAGGCCGGCCGTGTACTTGTGCAGCGCCCCCGCCAGGAACCGGGCCACCCGGTCCCGGCCGACGACCGGCCGCCGGGCCGCGCTCACCACGCCGCCGCCGTCCGACACGTACCGCACGCCGGCGGTGAGCATGCCCTCCAGCCGAAGCATGTCGCCGTCCCGGGCCGCCGCGAGGAAGGTCTCCACCAGGCCGCGCAAGTGCTCCGGGTCCGCCTCGAAGCGCTTGCGCTCCGAGGCCGCCGACCGGCCCTCGGCGGCCCGGCCCTCCGCCACCCGGGCCGACGCCCGCCGGTACAGCTGCCGGCAGTTGGCCTCGGACAGGTCCAGGAGCCCGGCGATCTCCCGGTGGCCGTACGCGAAGGCCTCGCGCAGCACGTACACGGCCCGCTCCACCGGAGTGAGCTGTTCCAGCAGTACCAGCAGGGCCATCGAGACGCTGTCGCGCTGCTCCGCCGACTCCAGCGGCCCGAGCACGCCGGCGTCGGTGAGGACGGGCTCCGGCAGCCAGGGGCCGACGTACTTCTCACGCCGGGCGCGCGCCGAGGTGAGCCGGTTCAGGCACAGGTGGGTGACGGCCTTCGCCAGCCAGGCGCCGGGGTGCTCCACGTCGCCGCGGTCCGCGGCGGTCCACCGCAGCCAGGCGTCCTGGACGGCGTCCTCGGCCTCGGCGGCGGATCCGAGCATGCGATAGGCGATGCCGAACATCCGGGACCGGTGCTCCTCGAAGTCCGCGGTGCGGGCGGCGGCAGAAGTGATCACCGCAGCAGGGTACGGGTGAGGACCCGGTGGCCGCCGGGCCACCGGGTCCTCACCTCGTGCAGACACTTCGATAGTCCGGCAGTCCGGCAGGCCCGCAGTCCGGCCGTGTCACACGGGTGTCAGCAGGCGCCCAGGTCCTTCCAGACGCCCCAGTCGCCGGTGGTGCCGGGCTCCTCGTTCTGCGTCCACCACTGGGCCTTCCAGTTGCGGCCCTTGTGGGAGACGACCGTCCCGCCGGTGTGGATGCCGCCCGCGACGTACGCCGGGTTGGTGCAGGTGCCGCCCGGCGGCGGGCTGGTCGGGGGTTGGCTGGTGGGAGGCGGGCTGGTCGGCGGCTGGCTCGTGGGCGGCTGGCCGGTCGGGGGCTGGGAGCCGCCGCCCGGTTCCACCACCGTGGTGCCGCGGGCCAGGTCGCCGGCCAGGGCGTACGTGGTGCCGGAGACGTTCACCGTCCAGTTGGAGGGGGTGGAGACCGGCAGGTAGTAGTTGAACGCCAGGTCGACGGAGGCGCCCGGGGCCAGCGACTGCCAGGCCGGCAGTTTCAGCGAGACCCGGTGGAGGTCGCCCTTCAGGCCGCCGACGTTGCTGCCGGTGTGGCCGCTGCTGATCACCTTCGTGCCGAAGCCGGACTGGTCGGAGGCGTTGTCCGGGGCCGAGGTCGCGTAGTCGAACCGGAACTCGGTGCCGCCGGGCAGCGCGCTCTTCGTATTGTTGGTGATCTTGATCTTCGGGGTGATCGGGTAGTTCGAGTCGCCGAGCTTGAAGTCGGTGAACTCCACCTTCACGTCGACCGCCCGGTCCGGCAGCGCGGTCGCTCCGGCCTTCTTCGCCCCGTACGGGGTCGCGGCCCTGAACTTGTCGTACATCAGCGAGGTGAGCGTGGAGCCCGTCTCGTACTGGCCCTTGGCGGCGTTCCAGGCGTAGTCGCCCGCCATCTCCCACACCATCGTGCCGCCGATGCCGCGGTCGACCACGTAGTCGGCCTTGGCAGCCACCGACTGCTCGTCCTCCGTGGACAGGAAGACCTTCTTCTGCGCGTTCCACAGCCACGGCGCGACCAGGGCCGCGTCGTACTTGCGGACGTAGGTGCCGGTCAGCGTGGTGTTCGCGGGGAAGCCGTACTGCGTCACGTAGTCGCCGACGATCCCCTTCTCCAGGTTCTTCGCGTGCCACATCGGGTTCGAGCCCGCCGGGGACTCGCTGCCGTTGTCGTCCTTGTCGTGCCACAGGTTGTCGATGCCGACCGCGCCGTCGCCGCACTTGGCCAGGCCCGACCCGGCCGGGCAGGCGGTCGCCGCCGCCTTGCCCCACAGGCCGTCGGTGCCGCCCTGCACGTTCTTGTGGCCGCGGGTGTAGTACGGCAGGCCGATGTTGATCCGGCCGGCCGGCATCGAGCCGCGGAAGTAGTGGTACGCCCAGTCGGTGTTGAGGTAGCCGATGCCGCCGTACTGCTGCGACCCGTAGACCCCGGCGGCGGCGAGCTCCCCGTCCTTGCCGTCGTCGAAGAGGGAGGCGTTCGGGCCGACGTACTCGTTCCAGGCGCCGTGCAGGTCGTAGGACATGATGTTGACGTAGTCCAGGTACTTCTGCATCTGGTACGTCTCCATGCCGCGCAGCAGGTAGCCGGAGGACGGGGCGGCCACGGTCAGCAGGTAGTGCCTGCCGTCGGCGGCGCCGGCCCGGTCCAGCTTCTCGCGAAGGGTCTTCATCAGGGCGTCGTAGCCCTTGACCAGACCGGCCCGGCGGGGGTTCGCCGTCGGCCAGTCCAGCGGGTTGCCCGCGTCCTTCATCGACGTCGGGTACTCGTAGTCGATGTCGACGCCGTTGAAGCCGTACTTCTTCACGAAGGCGACGGCGGAGTCGGCGAAGGTGTCGATGCCCGCCTGGTTGACGGAGCCGTCCGGGTGGGTGGCCATCGCGTAGAAGCCGCCGGAGTTCACCCGGGTGCCGTTGTCGTCGAAGTAGCCGCCGGTCTCGGCCCAGCCGCCCACCGAGATCAGCGTCTTCACGTCCGGGTGCTGCTTCTTGTACTTGGCCAGCAGGTTGAAGTGGCCCTTGTAGGGGAGGGCCGGGTCCATCTCGGCGCCGGCCGTGCCCGGCCAGGTCATGCCGGTGGCGGCGTTGTCCGGGCCGTCCGCGCCGACCGAGATCCGGTTGTCGCCGCCGATGTGCGCGAAGGCGTAGTTGATATGGGTGATCTTGTCCCAGGGGATGTCGTTCGCGAGGTAGGCGGGCCGGCCGTCCTTGCCGGTGCGCCAGCCGGTGAAGTAGCCGATCACGCGCCGCTGGTGGTCGGCGCCCATCTTCTCGCGGCCCTCGGTGTCGTAGACCGAGCAGTAGGGGACGTCGACGCCGGGGGTCCGGTACAGGCCGTCGGGCCGACAGCCCTCGTTGTCGGCGGCATGTGAGATGCCCGCCGAGAGCCCGCCCGCCAGCAGTCCGGCGATCGCCGCGCCGGCTGCCAGGAGCAGTGCTCTCGTACGTGTGGGGGACAGCATGGTGCCTCCTGGGGAAGGGAGGAGTGCAGGACACAACAGGCAGGAATGTGGTGCGTGTTGGCCCGCGACGTGCGCACATCTGACGGGCTGTCTCCCGGGGAGGGTGAAGGGAACGTTAAGAGGACTAGACCAAGTCGTCAATAGGTCTGGACCAATCCCGGGCGCACTTGACAGACTCCGGCGAAACCCTCCGGCTGTGACTCAGACCACAGCGCTTCTCCCGCATGGCCCCCGATCGCCCGTGGCAGACTGGCAGGAGTACCAGTAAAAGCAGCGCACTCCGGGGTCGGTGTAATTCCGAACCGGCGGTATAGTCCGCGACCCGTCCGCAGCCAGCGGCCGGTTGACCAGGTGAAATTCCTGGACCGACGGTTAAAGTCCGGATGGGAGGCAGTGCGCGGCGGGCAGTCACACCGGTACGCCGCCGTCGGCAGTCCCCGCGCGGGTCCCATCGGGACACGTGCCGAGCGGACCGTTTCCCCGGCCTCGGCGTCCCCGCGTGCCTGTACCGCTCATCTGTCGTAGCCCGACAGGCCCCGGAGTCCGTGCCCGATGAGGCAGGAGGACCCGGTGGCACCCCACGCCGAGCACGCACCGCACGACGCGGACGCGGCCGCCCGCGCCATGCGCCGCGCCGTCGGACTCGCGGCCCGCGGCCTCGGCTCCACCAGCCCCAACCCGGTCGTCGGCTGCGTCATCACCGACGCCGCCGGCACCGTCGTCGGCGAGGGCTGGCACCAGCGCGCCGGCGGCCCGCACGCCGAGGTCCACGCCCTGCGCGCCGCAGGCACCGCCGCCCGCGGCGGCACCGCCTACGTCACCCTCGAACCCTGCAACCACACCGGCCGCACCGGACCCTGCGCCCAGGCCCTGGCCGACGCCGGCATCAGCCGCGTCGTCTACGCCGTCCCCGACCCGAACCCGCAGGCCAGCGGCGGCGCCGCCACCCTGCGCGCCGCCGGGATCACCGCCGAGGGCGGGCTCCTCCAGGCCGAGGCCGAGGCCGGCAACACCGCCTGGCTCACCTCCGTACGCCTGGGCCGGCCCCACGTGACCTGGAAGTACGCCGCCACCCTCGACGGCCGCAGCGCCGCCGCCGACGGCACCAGCCGCTGGATCACCTCCCCGGAATCCCGCGCCGACGTGCACCGCCTGCGCGCAGAGTCCGACGCCGTCCTCGTCGGCGGCGGCACCCTGCGCGCCGACGACCCGCACCTCGCCGTCCGCGGCATCGACGGCGCGACCCAGCCGCTGCGCGTCGCCCTCGACACCCGCGCCGACCTCCCGCCGACCGCCCGCATCCTCGACGACGCGGCCCCCACCCTGCTCGTCGTCGGCGAGGACGCCGACACCCGGCACCTGCCCGGCGCCGACGTGCTCCGGCTGCCCCTGCACGACGGCCGCATCGCCGTCCACGACCTGCTCACCGAGCTGTACGCCCGCGGCGTCCGCGCCCTCTTCCTCGAAGGCGGCCCCACCCTGGCCGGAGCCTTCCTCGAAGCCGGCGCCGTCGACCGCGTCGTCGGCTACATCGCCCCGGCCCTCCTCGGCGCCGGGCCCGCCGCCCTCGCCGGCGCCGGCATCACCACCATCGCCCACGCGGTCCGCCTGGAGATCACCGAGGCCGTCCGCACCGGCACCGACCTGCGCATCACCGCCGTCCCCACCACCGCCCCCAAGGAGCACTGAGTGTTCACCGGAATCGTCGAAGAACTGGGTGAGGTCACCGCCGTCGAGCAGCTCTCGGAGGCCTCCCGCTTCCGCCTGCGCGGCGCCCTCGTCACCGACGGCGCGAAGCACGGCGACTCCATCGCCGTCAACGGGGTCTGCCTCACCGTCGTGGACACCGCCGACGGCGAGTTCACCGCCGACGTCATGCAGGAGACCCTCAACCGCTCCAGCCTCGGCGCCCTCGGGCCCGGCTCCCGCGTCAACCTGGAGCGCCCCATGGCCCTCGGCGGACGCCTCGGCGGCCACCTCGTCCAGGGACACGTGGACGGCACCGGAACGATCCTCTCCCGCACCCCCTCCGAACACTGGGAGATCGTCAAGGTCTCCCTCCCGGAGAACCTCGCACGGTACGTCGTGGAGAAGGGCTCCATCACGGTCGACGGCGTCAGCCTCACGGTGGTCGAGGCCGCCGCCGACTACTTCACCATCAGCCTCATCCCCACCACCCTCGCGCTGACCACGCTCGGCATCAAGCAGCCCGGCGACCCGGTCAACCTGGAGGTCGACGTCCTCGCCAAGTACGTCGAGCGCCTGCTCGCCGCCGGCGTGGACCCCCTGGCCGCCCGCGCCGGCGAAACCGAGGAGACCGACCGGTGAGCGCCCCGATCTGGCTCAACGCCGAGGCCTTCACCGTCTTCGGCCAGAAGGTCATCTGGTCCGACATGATCGGCAACCTGATGGGCCTCGCCGCCCTCGCCCTCGGCTGGCGCCGCTCCATCTGGACCTGGCCCGCCCAGCTGCTGTCCGGCCTCATCCTCGTCGCCGCCTACGCCTCCGCGCACCTCGCCGGCGGCGTCGGCAAGCAGCTCCTCGTCATCGGCGTGGCCGCCTGGGGCTGGCGCGCCTGGCACCGCGGCAAGCAGCAGGCCCAGGACGGCTCCCTCGCCGTGCGCACCGGCACCTGGTCCGAGCGCGGCCTGCTCCTGGCCGGCGCGGCCCTCGGCACCCTCGCCGTCGGCGGCCTGTTCACCCTCTACCCGACCCTGTCGTGGAGCCCGTGGGCCGACGCCTACATCTTCGTCGGCACCGTCGTCGCGATGGTCGCCCAGGCCCGCGGCCTCGTGGAGTTCTGGTTCGCCTGGCTCCTCGTCGACCTCGTCGGCGTCCCCCTCGCCTTCACCAACGGGCTGGCGTTCTCCGGCCTCGTGTACGTCGTCTACTTCGCGCTCGTCCTGTGGGGTGCCCACGACTGGTACCAGCGCTCGCGCACCACCACCGCCCCGGCCCTGGAAGGAGCAACGGCATGACCCCCCTCAAGCCCGTCCCCGACTTCGACGCCCTCCTGGAGGAGTCCTTCCGGCTCGACCCGGTCGAGCAGGCCATCCGCGACATCGCGGCCGGCCGGCCGGTGGTCGTCGTCGACGACGAGGACCGCGAGAACGAGGGCGACCTCGTCGTCGCCGCCGAGAAGATCACCCCCGAGATCGTCGCGTTCATGATGAGCGAGTGCCGCGGCCTGATCTGCGCCCCCATGGAAGGCCCCGAGCTGGACCGGCTCGAACTGCCCCAGATGGTGCAGAACAACACCGAGTCGATGAAGACCGCCTTCACCGTCTCCGTCGACGCGACCGCCGCGCACGGCGTCAGCACCGGCATCTCCGCCGCCGACCGCGCCACCACCCTGCGCCTCCTCGCCGACGGGGCCTGCGAGCCCTCCGACTTCGTCCGCCCCGGCCACATCTTCCCGCTGCGCGCCAAGCCCGGCGGCGTCCTCGTCCGCAACGGCCACACCGAGGCCGCCGTCGACCTCGCCCGCCTCGCGGGCCTGCGCCCCGTCGGCGCGATCGTGGAGATCGCCGGCGAGGACGGCGTCATGCTCCGCCTGCCCGAGCTGATCCCCTTCGCCCGCAAGCACGGCCTGTCGATCATCTCCATCGCGGACCTGATCGACTACCTCCGCTCCGCCGAGCCGACCGTGCGCCGCGAGGCCGAGGTGACCCTGCCGACCTCCTTCGGCGACTTCACCGCGTACGGCTACCGCTCCACCGTCGACGGCGTCGAGCACGTCGCCCTCGTCCACGGCGAGGTCGGCGACGGCCAGGACGTCCTCGTCCGCGTCCACTCCGAATGCCTGACCGGCGACATCTTCCACTCGCTGCGCTGCGACTGCGGCCCCCAGCTGCACGCCTCCATGGCCCGCATCAAGGACGAGGGCCGCGGCGTCGTCGTCTACCTCCGCGGCCACGAGGGACGCGGCATCGGACTGGTGTCCAAGCTGCGCGCGTACGAGCTCCAGGAGCGCGGCCGTGACACCCTCGACGCCAACCTGGAACTCGGCCTCCCGGCCGACGCCCGCGACTACGCGGCCGGCGCGCGGATCCTCGCCGACCTCGGCGTGAAGAGCGTCCGGCTGCTGACCAACAACCCCGACAAGTCCGCGGCCCTCGTCCGGCACGGCATCGCCGTCAACGACCGGGAGCCGATGCCCGTCGAGGCGGGCGAGCACAATCTGCGGTACCTGCGCACCAAGCGGGACCGCATGGGCCACGACCTCCCCTGGCTGGGCGAGACCGTCCCGGCCGCCTGCGGCAACCAGTAGGACACCACCCGTACACCCGGACCACGCACCATCACCCACGAACACGAACCACCGAGGAGCACAGCAGTGAGCGGCAAGGGCGCACCCGAACTGAGCGTGAGGAACTGCGGAGACCTGCGGGTCGCCGTCATCGCGGCGCAGTGGCACGAGAAGGTCATGGACGGTCTCGTCGACGGCGCCCTGCGCGCCCTGCACGAGCTGGGCATCGACGAGCCCACCGTGCTCCGCGTCCCCGGCAGCTTCGAGCTCCCGGTCGTGGCAAAGGTACTCGCCGGTCGCGGTTACGATGCCGTCGTCGCCCTCGGAGTGGTCATCCGCGGCGGCACCCCGCACTTCGACTACGTCTGCCAGGGCGTCACCCAGGGCCTGGTACAGGTGTCGATCGACACCGGAGTCCCCGTCGGCTTCGGTGTACTGACCTGCGACAACGAGGAACAGGCGCTGGACCGCGCCGGCCTTGAGGGGTCGAACGAGGACAAGGGGCACGAAGCGGTCATCGCCGCCGTCTCCACCGCAGCCACCCTGCGGTCCGTCAGCGAACCCTGGCGCTGAGTGGCGGCGGACAACCCCGTATTCTGAGGACCATCATGGCGAACGTACCCCCCAAGACCTTCGAAGAGCTCTTCACGGAGCTCCAGGCCAAGGCCGCTGCCGGCGATCCCGGCACCTCCCGCACCGCCGAACTGGTCGCCAAGGGCGTCCACGCCATCGGCAAGAAGGTCGTCGAGGAGGCCGCCGAGGTCTGGATGGCCGCGGAGTACGAGGGCAAGGAAGCCGCCGCCGAGGAGATCTCCCAGCTGCTGTACCACGTCCAGGTGATGATGGTGGCGCGGGGGATCACCCTCGACGAGGTCTACAAGCACCTCTAGACACACCCACACCACACACCTATCGCATCTCGCACTGAAGGAAGCCTCATGCTGCGCATCGCCGTCCCCAACAAGGGCTCACTCTCCGGAGCGGCGTCGGCGATGCTGCATGAGGCCGGCTACCGCCAGCGCAAGGAGTCCAAGGAGCTCGTGGTCGTCGACCTCGAGAACGAGGTGGAGTTCTTCTACCTCCGCCCCAAGGACATCGCGATCTACGTCGCCACCGGCCGCCTCGACGTGGGCATCACCGGCCGCGACCTGCTGCTCGACTCGGGCGCCAGCGCCGAGGAGATCCTCCCCCTCGGCTTCGGCAGGTCCACCTTCCGCTACGCCACCAAGCCCGGCACCGCGAAGGGCCCCGAGGACTTCCACGGCATGACGATCGCCACCTCGTACGAGGGCATCGTCGCCAAGCACCTCGCCGACCAGGGCATCGACGCCTCCGTCGTGCACCTGGACGGCGCGGTCGAGACCGCCATCCAGCTCGGCGTCGCCGAGATCATCGCGGACGTCGTCGAAACCGGCACCAGCCTGCGCAACGCCGGCCTGGAGGTCATCGGCGAGCCGATCCTGAAGTCCGAGGCCATCGTCATCCGGAGCAACGGCGCCGACGGGGAGAACCCGCAGGTGCAGCAGTTCCTGCGGCGCCTCCAGGGCGTCCTCGTCGCCCGCAGCTACGTGATGATGGACTACGACTGCCGCGCCGAGCACCTGGAGCGCGCCGTCGCCCTCACCCCCGGCCTGGAGTCCCCGACGGTCTCCCCGCTGCACAACGAGGGCTGGGTCGCCGTCCGCGCGATGGTCCCCGCCAAGGACGCCCAGCGGATCATGGACGACCTGTACGAACTCGGCGCCCGCGCGATCCTCACCACCTCGATCCACGCCTGCCGCCTCTGACGCGTACGCAGACCCGTACGCCCACCCGTACGCCGTCGCCCGACCCGTACGCCCCCTGAAGAAGGCATCACCAGCACCATGGCCGAGTCCGCCGCCCAGCCCGCACTGCCCGCCCTGCCGGTCACCTTCCGGCCGACCCGCACCCGGGTCATCCTGCTGAGCGTCGGGCTCGCCATGTTCGCGACGATCACCGCGATCGCCTTCATGCTGGAGAACCTCAGCGGCGGCGAGCGGATCAGCTTCGTCTTCACCGCCGCCCTGATGGCCTCCGTCCTCGTCCTGCTCAGCCGCCCCAAAGTGGTCGCGGACGAGACGGGCGTCACCGTGGTCAACCTCACCACCACCCGCCGCCTGGAGTGGGCGCAGATCCTGCGCGTCAACCTCCGCCCCGGCGACCCCTGGGTGTTCCTGGACCTCAGCGACGGCACCAGCCTGCCCGCCCTCGGCATCCAGCCCGGCGTGGCCAAGCAGCAGGCCATCGGCGACGCCCGCGCCCTGCGCGCCCTCGCCGAAGCCCGCGGAACCGGGCCCCACGACCACTGAGACGGCCGCCTCCGGCAAGCCGACCGCTGCGTCCCATTGCGGCGGCGATCTCAATGACTACCCTGGTGGCGGGGCGCGGCCGTGCGCCCTCCCACCGGCCCCGGGACCCCGTGGCCCGCGGGCACCTGCAACTCGAGGAGTGACTCCCCCCGGCAATGGACGGACCGTCCGGTAGTACCCGCGCCGCCCTCCCCGCGGAGGCGGCCGCATGACCATCCCGCTACTCCTGCTCCTGGCAGCCTTCGCCCTGATCCTCGCCAACGGCTTCTTCGTGGCGGCCGAGTTCGGCCTCGTCACCGTGGAACGGCCCGACGCCGAGCGCGCCGCAGCCGACGGCGACCGCCGTGCCCGCACCGTGGTCAAGGCCCTGAGGGAGCTGTCGTTCCAGCTCTCCGGCACCCAGCTCGGCATCACCATCACCTCCCTCGTGGTCGGCATGCTCGCCGAACCGGCCCTCGCCGGACTGCTGGCCGGGCCCCTCGCGGCGACCGGCCTGCCCACCGGAGCCGTCTCCGGCGTCGCGGTCGGCATCGGCATGCTGCTCGCCTCGGCCGTCCAGATGGTCGTCGGCGAGCTCGTCCCGAAGAACTGGGCGGTCTCCCGGCCGCTCCAGGTGGCACGCTTCGTGGCCGGCCCGCAAACCCTGTTCTCCCGCGCCTTCCGGCCGGTCATCGCCGGCCTCAACGCCGTCGCCAACCGCCTCGTACGGGCCTTCGGCGTGGAACCGGCCGAGGAGATCGCCTCCGCCCGCACCCCCGGCGAACTCGTCTCCCTGGTCCGCCACTCGGCACAGGCCGGCGCCCTCGAACAGGACACCGCCGACCTCTTCGTACGGACCCTCTCCCTGGGCGAGCTCACGGCCCAGCACGTGATGACCCCCCGGGTGAAGGTCAGCGCCCTGCAGCAGACGGCCACCGCCGCCGACGTGCTCAACCTGACCCGGGCCACCGGCCTGTCCCGCTTCCCCGTCTACCGCGAGCGCATCGACGAGGTCACCGGCGTCGTCCACCTCAAGGACGCCCTCGCCGTGCCCGAAGCCGAGCGCGCCCGCACCACCGTCGGCCGGATCAGCGTCCCCCCGCTGCTGGTGCCCGGCTCGCTGCCCGTGCAGCCGCTGCTGGAGCGGCTGCGCAGCGAACAGCCCATGGCCGTGGTCGTCGACGAATACGGCGGCACCGCCGGCGTGGTCACCCTGGAGGACATCGTGGAGGAGCTCGTGGGCGAGGTCCGCGACGAACACGACTTCGCCGAGGACGCCGGCCCCGAACTGGCCGCCGTACCCGCCGAGGACGGCCGGCCCTCCTGGGAGGCCGACGGCAGCTGCCGCGTCCACACCCTGCGCCGGATAGGCCTCGAAGTGCCCGACGGCCCGTACGAGACCGTCGCCGGCCTCGTCGCCGACCTCCTCGGCCGCATCCCCGCCCCCGGCGACCGGGCCGAACTGCCCGGCTGGAAACTCTCCGTCCGACAGGTCGGCCGCTACCGCGCCGAACGGGTCCGCCTCGTGCGCACCGCACCCGGCCAGGCAGCCCCGGCCGCCGAACTCGAGGCGGCAGGCCGGTGAACGCGCTCCAACTCCTCTTCGCCCTGCTCCTCGTCCTCGCCAACGGCTTCTTCGTCGGCGCCGAGTTCGCCCTCGTCTCCGTACGCCGCAGCCAGATCGAGCCCCTCGCCGCCGAATCCAAACGGGCCCGCCAAGTCCTCCACGGCCTGGAGAACCTGCCGCGGATGATGGCCGCCGCCCAGTTCGGCATCACCCTGTGCTCGCTCACCCTCGGCGCGGTCGCCGAACCCACCGTGGCCCGGCTGCTGGAACCCGTCTTCCACGCCGCGCACATCCCGCAAGGCCTGATCCACCCCCTCGGCTACGCCGTCGCCCTCGCCGCCGTGGTCTTCCTGCACCTCGTCATCGGCGAGATGGTCCCGAAAAACCTCGCCATGGCCGCGCCCGAGCGGACCGCCCTGTGGTTCAGCCCCGGCCTCGTCGCCTTCGCCCGCCTGTGCGGGCCGGTCACGACCGCCCTCGGGGCCTGCGCCGCGCTCGTCCTCCGCCTCTTCAAAGTCGAGCCGAAGGACGAAGTCGAGGCCGTCTACACCAGCGCCCAGCTCGGCCGGCTCGTCCAGGACTCCCGGCAGGCCGGACTCCTCGAACCGAGAGAACAGGAACGCCTGGAAGACGCACTGGAACTGGGCAGCCGCCCCGTCACCGACGTCCTGCTCGCGCGCGACCGGCTGGTCACGGTCGGACCCGGGGCGACACCCCGGCAGATCGAACAGCTGACCGTCCGCACCGGATACTCCCGGTTCCCCGTCCGCTCCGAAGGCGGCGCCTTCATGGGCTACCTGCACGTCAAGGACGTCCTCGACCTGGAGGACCGGGAGCGGGCCGTGCCGCAGCGGGTGTGGCGCCGCATGCCGACGCTGTCGTCGACGCTCCCCCTGGACGACGCGTTGAGCGTCATGCGGCACGACGCCACGCACCTGGCCCAGGTGGCCGATCCGGGAGGCCGGATCCTCGGCCTCGTCGCGTTGGAGGACGTCCTCGAAATGCTGGTCGGCGAGGTCCGGGACCCCGCCCACCGCATCCCGCCGCGCCGCCCGGCCCCCCACCCGAAACAAACCCAACCGGCCTAACCCCCACAGGAAGCCCCCCACAGGGAGCCCCCCGCACAGGGAGCCCCCCGCACAGGGAGCTCCCGCACAGGGAGCCCCCCGCACAGGGAGCCCCCACGGGTGGCCCCGTGCACGCGGCCCCCGCACGCGGCCCCCGCAGGTGGACCCCGCGGGGGGACACCCCCTGCGGGGCGGTTCCCCTCCCCACAGAACCACCCCTGCGGGGCCGCCCCCCACCTCACCCTGCGGCACCGCCCCCAGCGGGTGCCGACCCCTGCGGGGCTTCCCCCCACCCCGCCCCTTCCTGAAACCGGGGCCTCCGCCCCCGGACCCCCCTGCGCCTCAAACGCCGGCGGGGCTGGGGATACGGGGCTTCGCCCCGTCCCCCGTTCCGGGCGCTGCGCGCCCGGTGCGCTCAAACTCCCCCAGCTACCGCTGGGAGGTGCCCCCAGCGCGGGCTGGATCGTGCCGCTGCGCGGCAACCCCAGCCCCGCCGGCGTTTGAGGCGCGGGGTTAGGGGCGGAGCCCCGAGCCTCGAGCCCCGCCGGCGTTTGAGCGCCGGGCCCGAGTCTCGAGCCTCGTCGGGGCTGGAGGTGCGGGGGCCGGGTTTTCAGCCTCGCCGGCGTTTGAGGCGCCGGGGTCCGGGGGCGGAGGCCCCGGTTTCGGGAAGGGGCGGGGTGGGGGAGTGGCTCCGCGCAGCGGCCACGGCGGCCACGGGCACGGCCGGCAGAACCGAACACGGTGGCAGCGCCAGCCGCGGCGGCCATGGCGCGGCGGCCATGGCGCGGCGGCCATGGCGCGGCGGCCACGGCGTGCGGGCGGCCGGGGCAGCGGTGGCCGGAGGCGCGGCGAGTGGTCGGCACGGCGAGCGGTGGGCGCGGCGAGTGGTCGGCGCGGCCGGCGGCCGGTGCGGCGGGTGGCTGGAGGGCCGACGGCCGTGTTGGGGCGGCGGGGGTCAGAGGGGCGGCGGCCGGTTAAAGGGGCGGGGGCTCCGGGCGGTCGCGGTCCGCCGGACCACGGCCCGACAGGACCTCCCCGTACGCCTGCATCAGGTCCGGCAGCCGCAGCGTCGCCAGATCCTCCCGAGACGGCTGTCCGGGAAACCCGGCCAACCGCAAATCCCGGTACGCGCAGCTCTTCTCGTACAGGGTCCGCAGGAACCGCCCGTTTCCCAGCTCGTCGATCCACCCCTGTTCCACCACGTGCGTGCTGACGCTCCGCAGCTCGTCCAGCGCTTCCTCGTCCCAGCAGTCCCCGTTCCCGTCTGCGAGGACTTCCCCGATGGCGGTCAGTTCGGCGGGCCGGTAGCTGGGGAAGTCGACGCGGGTGGTGAACCGGGAGGACAGGCCGGGGTTGGTGGACAGCAGCCGGTCCATGCCCGCGGGGTAGCCGGCCAGGATGACCACCAGGTGGTCGCGGTTGTCCTCGGCCCGTTTCAGGAGTACTTGGAGTGCTTCGTCGCCGTATGCGTCGCCTTTGCTGTAGCCCGAGTTGGACAGGCTGTAGGCCTCGTCCACGAACAGTACTCCGCCGATCGCCGAGTCGATCAGCTCGTTGGCCTTGACCGCGGTCTGTCCGAGGAATTCGCCGACCAGGTCGGCCCGCTGGGCCTCGACCAGGTGGTCTCCGCCGAGCAGCCCGAGCGCGTAGAACACCCGGCCGAGGATGCGTGCCACGGTCGTCTTGCCGGTGCCGGAGGGGCCGGAGAAGACGAAGTGCCGTTTGGGGGGCTGCACGGGCAGTCCTTGCCCGGCCCGCAGCCGTGCCATGTGGAGCTGCGCCGACAGCGCTTTGACCTGCCGCTTGACCGGTTCCAGGCCGACCATTCGCTCCAGTTCGGCGAGTGCCTCGGCCAGCAGCTCCGGGTCCGCGGGCCCGGCCGGCAGCCCCCCGGGCGCGCCTTGCGCGGGGAGGGACGCCTTGCGCCGTACGCCTTCGCTCCGGCCGGGAGCGGGCCCCCCGAACCGCGGCCCGGGCGGTTCCGGGGCGGCGAGCGGGTCCGGCGGCTCGGGCTGGCCGTCTGCGGCGACGCCGAGGTCCTGGACGGGGCCGCCGCCCAGGGTCACCGCCGTGAAGCCGCCGGCCTGGGTCACGCCGTGTCCGCCGTACGCCTCGACGCCGGTGCCCGCGTACCCGGCGTAGCCGTCGTAGTCCTCGCTGTCCTCGATCGCGGTCAGCCGTGCCGCGGTGTCCATGAACGCCGGGTCCACGCGGTGCACGGCCCGGTACAGCGGCAGTGCCGCGGCGCTGCGGCCGGTGCCTTCGTGTGCGCGGGCCAGCCAGTACCGCAGTTCCTTGCGCTGCGGCTGCTCGCTGCGGCAGCGCATCAGTGCGGCGGAGAGCATCGGCTCGGCCTGCCCGTACATCTCCAGCCGGACCCGGGCCATGCCGCCGAAGAGGCCTGCCTCGATGCCGAGCAGTGGATCGTCCACGAGCGGCTCGGTGTGCCGGACCAGCTGGTCCCAGTCCTTGACGAGGTAGGCCCGGCAGGCGTGCAGGAAGCGGACCTGCGGGTCGGTGTCCACGGGCGGCAGGGCGGCCAGCGCCTGGTCCAGTTCGGGCACGTGGCGGCCGTCCAGCCAGTGCGAGGCGTGGGCCAGCAGCAGGTCCCGGCGGCTTTCGAGCACCGGTTGGACCCACCAGCCCAGCCAGTACCAGGAGTTCAGGGTCCGCCGGTGCCGGGCCCGCTGTTCGCCGAAGCGTTCGCGGTGGGTGTACATGCGCAATAACGCCGTGGTGGTGTCCACGCGCAGCGCGTGCAGGCCGAGCCAGGCGTCGGCCATCGAGGGATCGAGTCGGACGGCCGCCCGGAACTCCTCCTCGGCCTGCGGGTAGGCGCCCATGGTGCAGGCGTCCACGCCGCGCAGCCAGGCGAGTTCGGCCGGGGCGTGCGTACTGCCCGGCGTCCCGAAATCCATCACGTCCCCCACAAGCTGCCCCCGTGGTGCCCGGCAACCCCCGCGTCGTTTCCGCGAGTTGTCCACCGTGCCGATGAAATCAGGGCTGCATCGTACCTGCGGCGACGCACCTTACGTAGGGTGCTGCGGGTACGGGTCCGGAGCGTCCGGGCAGGGCCCGATGTGACTCAGTGTGAAGATCTCGGGGAGGTCTGCCGGCCGCGGCGGGGGCGTGGGGCGGGGCCGGGGCAGAACGAAGCCCCCGATCACGGGGGAACAATCGGGGGCTTCGCGTCCGCTGCGGCCTGGAAAGACCGCGCATTCAGAACGTAAGGCCGGTGTGGGGCCCAGGTCAAGCAGGCTGGTGAACGCCTGCGCAAGCGGTTTTCGGGGGTGGCTCAGGCCCGGGGGAGTCCGTCACTTTCGGTGACGGAAGTCGTCCTTCCGGCGGTCGCTCCAGCCTCGGAAGACCACTCGTATCCCGTACCGCTCTGCCGCACCAGAGTGTCCGCGAAGGGGCGCGAAGGATCATCCGAGAAGTGCGCGAGTTCCGCGCGCTCCCATCCGTCCCAGAAATCGGACAGTCCGTGCCCGTCCCGGTGCCGTCCGCGCCCCCAGGACTCGGCGCGCGGCGTCTCCATCCACAGCAGCCGGGCCAGGTGCGGCCGCAGCGCGCGCCGGCCGGCCCCCACGCCCTCGACGAGCAGCACCGGGGCCGGCTCCAGGACCTGTACGGGGCCGAACCGCCGCGCCACCCAGTCGTACGGGGTCCAGTGGGCCGGGCGCCCGGCGGCGAGCGGCTCCAGGACCTGTGCGCGCAGCCGGTCCGGCCAGGCGAAGAGCTCCTCGTGGGTGGCCACGTCGTCCAGGTGCAGTACGGGTGCCCCGCCCAGCGCCTCGGCGAGCCGCCCGGCGAAGGTGCTCTTCCCGGACCCGGCGTGCCCGTCGATCCCGACCAGCCGTACGGGGCCGAGGGACGGAGGCAGGGCGCTGATCTCGCGGGCGAGCGGTGCGAGAGGCGCGAGCGACTGGTGTGACTCCACCCGGCCAGCCTACGGCCGGCTCCGCCGCACCCGGGTTCACCCCGACACGGGCCCCGGGCGTCGCCACCCGGCTGCCGGGAACTGGAAGGGTGGAGAACCGATCCGCCTCACCGACCCACTGGGGGATTCCGCGATGACCGCACCCACACCACGCAGGGCCGTCCTGGCCGTCGCCCTCGCAGCCGCCGCCGCGGCCACCGTGCCCGGCGGAAGGGCCTCGGCGGTCGCCGGACGGCCGGGCGGCACGGCGACGCAGCCCGCCGCCGGGGCCGGTGCCGCCGGCGCGGGGACCGCAGGCGAGGCCGCGGCCGCCTCCGGGGCCGACCCGCTGCCCGGTGCAGCGGCCGATGCCGGGGCCGATGCCGGGGCGGCTGCCGGGAACGCCGCCCGCCCCGCCGTGGACAACCGGTTCTGGTTCTCCCGCAGCCACTGGCGGGCCGGCACCCACCAGGGCACCACCGTCCTCGACGGCACCCGCCCCGGCCTGCGGATCGCCGCCCCGGCCGGCCGCACCGAGTACACCGACCCGCACAGCGGGAAGAAGAACACCTGGGAGTACGCCGTGTGGACCTCGCCGGTGCACCGCTCGGCCGTCCCCGGAACCGAGGTCATCTCCTCCTGGAACGCCGCCACCCCCGCCGGCACCTGGATCCAGGCCGATCTCCGCGCCACCTACGGCGACGGCTCCGCAAGCCCCTGGTACGTCATGGCCCGCTGGGCCGCAGGCGACGCGGACATCCGCCGGACCTCCGTCGACGGGCAGACCGACGGCCGCTCCACCGTGTGGACCGACACCCTCGCCGTCGACGCGCCCGCCCGGGCGGCCGGGCTGCGGATCGCGGCCTGGCAGCTGCGCCTCACCCTCCACCGCAGGCCCGGCGCCGCGGACGGCCCCACGGTGTGGCTGGCCGGAGCCGTGACCTCCGACGTCCCGGACCGCTTCACCGTCACCGCCTCCGCCCCCTCCGGCCGCGCCCACGAACTGAAGGTGCCGCGCTACTCGCAGGAGGTCCACGCCGGCCGCTACCCCGAGTACGACAACGGCGGGGAGGCCTGGTGCAGCCCCACCTCCTCCCAGATGGTCATCGAGTACTGGGGCCGCAAGCCCGCCGCGAAGGACCTGGAGTGGGTGAACCGCGGCTACGGCGACCCGCAGGTCTGCCACGCCGCCCGCGCCACCTACGACCACGCCTACCGGGGCTGCGGGAACTGGCCCTTC
The DNA here is from genome assembly GCF_044769385.1 of Streptomyces sp. NPDC090445. Classification (NCBI taxonomy): domain Bacteria; kingdom Bacillati; phylum Actinomycetota; class Actinomycetes; order Kitasatosporales; family Streptomycetaceae; genus Streptomyces; species Streptomyces sp. NPDC090445. The sequence goes on from NZ_JBIVXV010000005.1 coordinate 344,057, forward strand.
AACGCCGCCTACGCCGCCACCTACGAAGGGCTCGCCGGCGTCGTCACCCGGCTCCGCTCCCTCGCCGACCTGGAGACCCTGATCCGCTCCGGCATCCCGGTGATCACCTCGCAGTCCTTCCGCGCCGAGGAGCTCACCGGCGCGGGCTACGGCACCGCTGGCCACCTGATGACCGTCGTCGGCTTCACGGAGGCCGGCGACATCGTCGCCAACGACCCGAACTCGCCGGACAACCAGGCCGTCCGCCGCGTGTACCGGCGCCGTGAGTGGGAGAACATCTGGCTGCGCACCAAGCGCCTCAACGCCGCGGGCAAGGCCGTCTCCGGCTCCGGAGGGGTCTGCTACCTCTACGCCCCGGCCCGCCCTTCCCTCACCCAGATCATGGCCCTCAGGGCCGTCGGGGTGCTGTGAGCGGGCCCGCCCGGAGGCCTGCCCGGAGGTCCGCTCGGAAGTCCGCCGAGAGGCCCGCCGAGAGGTCGCTCGTCACCCGTTGACCTGGAGAAAGGACGAGCGCAACATAAAGTCGTAAAGGGCACATAAAGTCTTCTACAGGAGGCGGCCCGCCATGACCACCCACAGCATCGAACACCACCCCGACCTCGCCGAGATGCGCTCGCGGTTCGAGCGGGTCACCAGCACACCGGCCGCCCAGGCCGTGGAGGCACTGGCCCTCATCACGGGCCTGTACCTGGCGGCATCGCCGTGGATCGCGGGATTCAGCGACCTCACCTCGCTGGCGGTGAACAACCTGATAGCCGGCCTCGCCTACTGCCTGTGCATGAGCGGGCTCGGCTCGGCCTACGAACGCACCCACGCCATGGCGTGGACCGCGGTCGCCATCGGAGCCTGGACGATCCTGGCCCCGTGGGCCATCTCCGGCAACGTCGACACGACCCGCACCGTGGTCAGCAACGTCATCGCGGGCGGCGTCGCCCTGCTGCTGGCGCTGGCCATGGCAGGCCTGGCGGGCCGCCAGCGCGCCTGATCCGTCCGTCGCCCGGCGCCGGACGCCCCGGCGCCGGTCACCGGACACCGGGCGCACCTGCACACCGGGCCCCGGCCGTACGACGGCCGGGGCCCGGCGACGTGCGGGGCCGGCGACATGCGGGGGCGGCGACGGCCGGGGCCGGCGACGGCCGGGGCCGGCGACGTGACGCGCGCCACCAGTGACCCTCGTCTCTACCGCGAAAGCCGCGAACGCTGGCACATTGGACGGCATGACCGCACACAGCGCCGCCCCCGCCGCTCCCGTCCGGACCCGGGTCCGCACCGGAGGCCCCAAGGACGATTCCTCCTGGCTGGAGCACGTGCTCGGCTGGACCCTCGTGGTGGTCGTCGCCATGTTCGTCACCCAGCTCGGCTGGCTCTGACCGCCCCGGGCCCGCACCGGACCCGCCCCCCGAAGGGCGCGGACATGGAACTCCCGCCCACCGCAAGGAAGTTGCCCGTCCGCGGCGCCGTGATGCGCTGAGCCCGGCCCCAGCCGCCCCGGCCGTCACCTCCCGCCACCCGGGCAGGCGCATCCGCACCCCACGCCTCCCCCGTACCGCCGACGGCCGCCGAGGGTTCGTCCCGGAGTGTCCGCAACCGCCCCCCCGCCTGCGATTTCTCCGGTGATCTTGCCCGGTGACGAGAAGCTCCTGATCGGGCATACTCATGCCGCCGCAGCCGCTGAACTGCCCCTTCCGTGATCCGGGCGGGCAGTATCGGGCTGTAAGAGCACCGTTACCCGGCGGCGCGTCCCACACCTCACGCGTCGCCGCCGTGCCCACGAGGGAGGAGAGCGCCGCCATGACCGACCGCGCCCCGCAGCCGGTGGACCGTCAGCTGCCCACCGAGGAGTCCCGGGACCTCCTCGCGCTCGTACGAGAGATCATCCAGCGGGAGATCAGCCCCCGGGCCGCCGAAGAGGAGGAGGCCGGGCACTTCCCGCGCGACGTTTTCGCCCTGCTGTCGGAATCCGGCCTGCTCGGTCTGCCGTACGACAGCGAGTACGGCGGCGGCGACCAGCCCTACGAGGTCTACCTCCAGGTCCTTGAGGAGCTCGCCGCGGCCCGCCTGACCGTCGGCCTCGGCGTGAGCGTCCACTCCCTCGCCTGCCACGGCCTGGCCGGCTACGGCACCAAGGAGCAGCAGGCCGCCCACCTGCCCGCCATGCTCGGCGGCGGACTCCTCGGCGCCTACTGCCTCTCCGAGCCGGCCGCCGGATCCGACGCCGCCTCGCTCGCCACCAAGGCCGTCCGCGACGGCGACGACTGGGTCATCAACGGCACCAAGGCCTGGATCACCCACGGCGGGGTCGCCGACTTCTACACCGTCCTCGCCCGCACCGGCGGCGAGGGCCCCAAGGGCATCACCGCCTTCCTCGTGCCCGGCGACGCCGAGGGCCTCTCCGCGGCCGTCCCCGAGAAGAAGATGGGCATGAAGGGCTCGCCCACCGCCCAGCTGCACTTCGACGGCGTCCGCATCCCCGACGCCCGGCGCATCGGCGAGGAGGGCCAGGGCTTCACCATCGCGCTGGCCGCCCTGGACGCCGGCCGCCTCGGCATCGCCGCCTGCGCCATCGGCGTCGCCCAGGCCGCCCTGGACGAGGCCCTCGCCTACGCACAGGGCCGCACCCAGTTCGGCCGCCCCATCGCCGACTTCCAGGGCCTGCGGTTCATGCTCGCCGACATGGCCACCCGCATCGAGGCGGGCCGGGCCCTGTACCTGGCCGCGGCGCGACTGCGCGACGCGGGCAAGCCGTTCTCCCGCCAGGCGGCGATGGCCAAGCTGTTCTGCACGGACGCCGCCATGGCCGTCACCACGGACGCGGTCCAGGTCCTCGGCGGCTACGGCTACACCCAGGACTTCCCGGTGGAGCGCCTGATGCGCGAGGCCAAGGTCCTGCAGATCGTCGAGGGCACCAACCAGATCCAGCGCATGGTCATCGCCCGCCACCTGGCCGGCCCCGAGACCCGCTGACACCATTGGACGGTTCCGCTGCCCGGGCCTTGTGGCAGGTCCCGGGCAGCGGGCACGGCCCGCAGGGCGAGGTTCATGAGGGGCAGCCCAGCCTCGCCCGCAGGCCGAAGAGCACGGCACCATCCAGGCGGAACCGGAGACGGATGCGCTTGGGGCGGGACGGCTCAGCCGACAGGACCTGAAGCCGTCGTGATCCTGGTTGACCCAAGGTGCCACCCGTCGTCGCCAGGCGGGTTCGGCCGGCGCATTGCCCCGGCCTCGCTGTGCTTCCGCTCCTCGGCTGCCGGGGTGGACCTGCCCGCGCGTCGATGCGGTGGGTAGTGTGGCACGCGTTGTGCAGGGCGGATCCTGGGGCGGTGATCCGCCCCGGTTGTTCCTCGCCGAGTCTGCTGCGCGTGCTGCTGCTGGTCTGCCTCATACTCTCCGCAACGGGAACGGCCGGCGCTGCTGAGGCCGGGTCGGCCGATTGTCGAGCCGACCAGCTCAAGAAGGCCAAGGTCACGGCGCTGGCGGAGTTCAAACACCGAGGTGACGACTACAGCAAGCTCACCAGCACGTTGGATGTCAGTGTGCCCGCCGAGTGGGTGCGCGCCTCCGACCTGCTCCTGGACACCCACTCGCCGGACTACCGTTCAGCGCTGAGGTGCCTGGTGGGTAAACCCTTGAGCGACCCTGACGACTTCCGTGACGATGAGTATCGCTTCAAGCCGGTTACGCCCTCACCCTGCTGTTGTGCCTGGGTGCGGCCTGGGGCGTGCTCGCCTTGGGCTCTTCCACTTCAGTACTGGAGAAGCCCTCCGCCGACAACGCACCGCTGGGAAGGGTGATCTCCCGGACCGAGCGGGCCGACGTCCTGCGCCTGGCGCGCCGGTTCCGGGAGCTCCAGGCGCGTCTGCACCATCTCGGAACTGTGGATCCGGCGGAGCGTGCCGCGGTACAGGAGTCGATCGAGGTCGAGATCGACCGGCTGGACCAGTCGTTGCCGGAGGGTGTCAGGCCCGCCGATCTGCCCTTCGCCTGTGGCCCCATGCCCACGTGGTGGGGCAACGCACGCAGGGGGGCTGTCAACGCGGGCCTCATCGGGCTTCCCGTGACAGGCTTGGTGTACTGGATCACGGCGGTCAAGGACGAATCCTGGGTCCTGAACACACAGGACCCGGCGGGATTCCTCTGGATCACGGTCGAGATCCTCTTCCGGCAGGTCACCTGGATCGTGGGAGGATTCTTCGTCGGGGCGTTGTGGCGTGACCTGCCGGGCCGTCACGGGCCGACGAAAGCCATCTTCGTCGCGTTCGCGTTCGCCGTCCCGGCGGCAGCCGACTTCGTCCTCGCCCAAGCCCTCGGCGGGTACGTACCCTGGGCGATCGGCGACATCGCCGCGTTCGGGTCGGTGATGACGTGCACGGGCCTCGTCATGGACCTGCAGACCTTCCAGGATGAGCGGCGCTACTGGCCGACCCATGCGAGTCTCGTTGCGTACGTCTACCGGATGCGCTTCGCCTCGCTGGCGTTCTTCCTGGCGCAGCTGCTCGCGCTCGCCACGATCTGGAAGACTTTTACGGAGGGCGGCCAATCTCCTTCTCCGTAGCCTGCTTCAGTTCTCGAAGAGCGGGCCCGCCGGCCAGATCGGGGATGTTGCCACGCGGGACCACTCCGGGTCGCGGTAGCCCGGCAGGGTGCGCCCGTCGTCGGCCCAGCGGACCAGCAGCGCGCGGTAGATCGGCGGGTCGGACTGCCGGTGCTGAACCGATTCTCCGGCGGTGTGCGGCGCCGGGCGGCGGCGTCGGGCCGGTCTCGGTGCGGGCGTGTCGAGTGCGGTCATACCCGGACCAACGCACGGCCCGAACGACGGGTAACCGCGCGCGCCCTCCGCGTTTGCGTTCGAGGCGTCCCCGTACCGTCCTGCGCAGCGTACGGGGGCGGTCGCCCAGACGTGCCGGGGTGTCAGGGAATGACAGAAGTATGGGCGCCGGTGCTGTTTCTGACGTACTGTCAAGTGCGTTCGGCCGGACCCCGCCCCCGTGCCCCTGGAGCTGCGCCATGCCCGCGGACCGCCCCGTCCCCCTGGACGAGTACCCCATCCACCAGGCCCCGCTGTCGATGAAGCGCGTCGTCACCGGCGACCGCAACGCCTACGACCGCTGCATCTTCCACGTCTTCGACCACGCCGGCCGGGCCGTCCTCATCGCCGGCCTCGGTGTCTACCTCTGATCTTGGCCAGTGCTCCGCCCTTCAGGGCGGGGGTGAAGGCCATCCTTGGCCCGGAGGCGCGGAGTGCCGGGGTGCTCTGCGCCTCCAAGGGTGATGGTCAGATGGGGCGCTGCTGGTTCTCGATGTACTGCTTGACGGCGGTCAGGGGTGCCCCGGCGCACGATCCGGCGAAGTAGGAGCCGGACCAGAAGTGTCCGCCCCACAGGTGTCGGCGGACGTGGCTGTCGTACTCCTGGCGCAGTCTGCGGGAGCTGACGCCCTTGAGGGAGTTGACCAGCTTGGAGAGCTGGACTTTCGGCGGGTAGTGCACGAGCAGGTGCACGTGGTCTTGTTCTCCGTTGAACTGTTTCAGCTCGGCCTCGAAGTCGGCGCAGACCTCCCGCATGATCTCTTCGGTGCGGGTCAGCATGGCGTCGGTGAACGCGTTCCGCCGGTACTTGGTGACGAAAACCAAGTGAACGTGCAGGTTGCAGACAACATGACGACCTGTTCTGACATCGGGATGAGGGTTCCAGCGCGGTGACATAAACCAATGCTAGGTTCTCGGTTGTGAGTCAAGGAGCCTTGATCAAGCGGCAGTTCGGGCATCGTGCCCGGCTTGCCCTGTCGCCTGCCCAGGTATTGACGACTGACGGTCAGGCGCACGCGGCCCGCACCATGTGGAACCTGCTGCACGCCTGGTGGCAGATGATGCCGAAGGAGAAGCAGACTCTCGCCAACGCCGACGCCGCGATCCGCCAGGCCCGCAAGGACATCGACTTCCTGGCCGTCCTGCCCGCGCAGGCCGCGCAAGCAGTGCTCAAGACCTACTTCCAGGCGTGGAAGAACTGCTGGGACGGCCGCGCCGACCCCCCGAACTTCAAGAGCCGGCTGCGCACGGTGATGTCCGTGGACATCCCGCAGGGCCGGGACCTGAACACCACCCGCGTGCACCGACGCTGGGGGCAGGTCAACATTCCCAAGGTGGGCCGGGTCCGGTTCCGGTGGACCAAGGACCTGCCCGTGGGCAAGCACGCCGGCACGGAGAACCGGATCACCGGGGCCCGGCTGGTCAAGGACGCGCTCGGCTGGCACATCGCCTTCCCCATCCAGACCCTCCAGCACAGGCCCGAGCCCCACCAGGGGCCGGACCTCGGCATCGACGTGGGCGTCACCGTGCCCATCGCCCTCTCGGACGGCACAGTGTACGAGCACGGTGAATGGCTGACCGGCAAGGAGAAGGCCAGGCTCCTGCACCTGGAGCAGCGCGCCGCACGGCGCAAGGCACACCGCAAGGCCGGAGAGCGCACCAGCGGCCGGCTGCACCGCACCTACGACCAGATCGCAGGACTGCGCGCGAAAGCCAAGCGCCGGGCCCTGGACTGGCAGCACCAGACGACCACCGCCATCGCCCGCACATACGGCACCGTCGTGGTCGAAGCACTCACCATCACGAACATGGTCAAGTCCGCCAAAAGAACCATCGAAGAGCCGGGGAAGAACGTCGCCCGGAAAGCCGGGCTGAACCGCTCCATCAGCGCAGAGGCATGGGGCCGCACCGTCACCATGCTGGCGTACAAGACCGCCCACCACGGCGGCACCCTGCACAAGGTCTCCGCCCCCGGCACCTCCCGGCGCTGCTCCGCCTGCGGCCACACCACGCCCGGCAGCCGGGAGTCCCAGGCCGTGTTCGTGTGCAAGAACCCGGACTGCGGCTGGTCGGGCAACGCCGACCACAACGCAGCCCGGAACGTCCCGCACCTGTACCGGATGGGCCACGCGCTCATCCCGGCTGCCGGGAGGGCAGTCGTCAGGCGCGCGAAGCGCGTCAAGCCCGCTACCGCAAGGTAAGCAGGAATCTCCCGGCATCAGCCAGGAGAGCACTTCAACCCAACACCGGCGTCATCGACGCGTACGCCACCCTCCGCACCGGAGACAGGCTCCTCGCCGTCCGCGCCTCCGACGCCCTCACCGACGACCGCATGAACCTCGCCGTCGGCCCGCTGCGCATCACCGTCGAGGAGCCCCTCCGGCGGATCGCCCTGCACTGCGACCCCGACCCCGCCGACCCCGACGGCCTCTCCTTCGACCTCGCCTGGACCGCCGAGTTCCCCGCCGTCTGGGAACCGCACCACACCCAGCGGCGCGGCGACCGGCTCATCCTCGAAGGCCGCCGCTTCGCCCAGGCCGGCCACATCACCGGCACCCTGCGCGCCCGGGGCGAGGAACACCTCCTCACACCCGACGCCTGGACCGGCACCCGCGACCGCAGCTGGGGCGTCCGCCCGATCCCCGGCGAGGACGGCGGCCGGGCCGCCGAGGAGCACCGGCCCGAGGGCTTCCACTGGCTCTGGATCCCCGTCCGCTTCCCGGACCGGTTCGTCATGGTCATCGTCCAGGAGGACGCCGACGGCCACCGCACCCTCAACAAGGCCGTCCAGGTCTTCCCCGACGGCAGCGGTCGCCCCGACGCCCAACTCGGCTGGCCCCACACCGACATCCGCTACCGCCCCGGCACCCCGAGAGCGCCGTCGTCCACCTCACCGACCCCGCCCGCAAACCCCTCGAACTCGGCGTGGAGATCCTCGGCTCCTCCCCGCTCGCCGTCGGCGCCGGCTGCCCGCCCGCCGCCGACTGGCAGCACGGCACCTGGCAGGGCCGCGGCTGGACCGACCACCACGTCCCCGCACCTCCACCCGGAAGCCCGAAGAACTCGCCCGGCGCCTGACCGCCTGGCTCGACGTCCGCCTCCCCGGCGTCCGCGTCCCCGCCTCCAACGGCATGTCCAGCGAAACCCTGCTCTTCGACATCGAGCACCCCGACACCCCGGTCCGCGCCTGCGCCCTGCGACTCGCCGCCGACCCGGCCGCCCACACCGTCTTCCCCGCCTACGACATGCCCCGCCAGCACCGGGTCATGAGCCTGGTCGCCGCCCACACCGACGTGCCCGTCCCGCGCGTGCACTGGCTGGAGGAGGACCCCGGGCCGCTCGGCGCCCCCTTCTTCGTCATGGCCCGCGCCGAGGGCCGGGTCCCGCCCGACGTGATGCCCTACACCTACGAGGGCAACTGGCTGCACGACGCCACCGACGCGGAACGCGCCGCGCTCCAGGAGGCGAGCATCTCCCTCCTCGCCCGCCTGCACGACCAGTTCCCCGCCAAGGAGGCCGAGTTCCTCGTCCCCGACGGATCCGGCAGCCCGCTGCGCCGCCACGTCGACGCCCAACGCGCCTACTACGCCTGGGTGGTGGACGGCCTCGCCCCGTCCCCGCTGCTGGAGCGCTGCTTCGACCGCCTGGAGGAGCTGTGGCCCGCCGACGAGGGCCCCGCCGTCCTCAACTGGGGCGACGCCCGCATCGGGAACATCGTCTACGACGGCTTCGAGCCGGTGGCCGTGCTCGACTGGGAGATGGCCGCCTGCGCCCCGCGCGAGACCGACCTCGGCTGGACCGTCTACCTGCACCGCTTCTTCCAGGACCTGACCACCGGCTTCGGCCGGCGCGGCCTGCCCGGCTTCCTGCGCCGCGAGGACCTGGAGCGCCGCTACGCCGAACTCACCGGGCACACCCCGCGCGACATGGAGTTCCACACCCTCTACGCCGCCCTGCGGCACGGGATCGTCATGCTGCGCATCGCCTACCGGCAGGCCCACTTCGGGGAGGTGGAGGTCCCGGCCGACCCCGACCGGCTGATCCTGCACCACGCCACCCTCGACGCCATGGTGCGCGGCGCGTACCGGTGACCGTACGGGCGGCCCCACCGGAAGACCCCGTACGACGGGCCGCTCCCGCTCCCGCTCTCGTTCCCGCCGCCACGCCCCCGGACACGGCTGAGGCCCGGGCCGAACGGCCCGGGCCCGGTCATCGGCCCGCCGCGACCCCGCGGCAGACCCTCCCGCCCGATCAGGCGGCCTGCGCGTGCCGGCTCCGCTGCAGCGGAACCGCAGCCCCGAGCCGTACCGGACGCGAGCCCGGGCCGCCCACGTGCGAGAACGGCTGGGTGCGCCAGTCCAGGCCCTGGGGCAGCGTCAGCATGACGACCTCCAGCTCCGGGGACTCCGCGCCCGCGCCCACCGCGGGCTGCGCGTCGGCGGCCGGGCGGCCGGTGCCCGCGCACACGGTCAGCCCGAACGGATTCCACGGGCTCAGGCAGAGCGCGTGCTCCGGCAGGTACTCCTCGTCCGCGACGAGGGCGATCGACTGGCCGCAGTCGGGGCAGATCGAGTGGCGGATCTCGAACCCCTCGCCGTCGTCGAGGTATTCGGCGTCGTCGGCGTAGTCGACCGCGCCGGGATCCAGGGGCTCCGGTTCCGTACGACCGGTGCGCTTGGTGTTCTGCATGGATGTACTCCCCCTTGGGTGGGCCGGGCGGGCAATGTTCTTCGGCCTCGGCCACACCAACCACTTCCCGTCGCGCGGCACGAGTAACCGCAACAACCCGGCGCAGTAGGACATACCCTTGTGGCTTTGGTCACATGCCCGCCGCAGGTGCCACTTGTGGGCGGACAGCACTGTGCCTGGAGCACCCTCGGGCCGTAGGTTGATCGGCTATGAGCGCTATGGAGGAACTGGACCGCCAGATCGTCGATCTGCTGGTGCGGGACGGGCGGATGAGCTACACGGACCTGGGCAAGGCCACGGGACTGTCCACGTCGGCGGTCCACCAGCGGGTACGCCGCCTGGAGCAGCGCGGCGTGATCCGCGGCTACGCGGCCGTGGTCGACCCCGAGGCCGTCGGCCTGCCCCTGACCGCCTTCATCTCGGTGAAGCCCTTCGACCCCAGCGCCCCCGACGACATCGCCGACCGGCTGGCGGGCGTACCGGAGATCGAGGCCTGCCACAGCGTCGCCGGCGACGAGAACTACATCCTCAAGGTCAGGGTCGCCACCCCGCTGGAGCTGGAGGACCTGCTCGGCCGCCTGCGCGCCCTCGCCCACGTCTCGACCCGCACCACGGTCGTCCTGTCCACCCCGTACGAAGCCCGCCCGCCCCGCATCTAGCGCCAACCGGCGGCCGGTCGGCGGGGGAACGGGCCGCCACGCAGGGGGGCGCGGTCGAACGGGCCCCCGCGAACCGGGAGACTGGTGCGCATGACTGACCGCACCGCCCACTCCGCCGACGACGCCGGAGCCTTCGCATCCGCCTCGGCCCCCGAACGGACCGTCCTCCTGCGCGGCGGCGAGGTACACAGCCCCGCCGACCCCTTCGCCACCGCGATGGTCGTCGAGCGGGGCCACATCGCCTGGGTCGGCTCCGAGGGCGCCGCCGACGCCTTCGCGCAGGGCGTGGACGAGGTCGTCGACCTCGACGGAGCGCTCGTCACCCCGGCGTTCACCGACGCGCACGTGCACGTCACCTCCGCCGGCCTGGCCCTGACCGGCCTGGACCTCTCCGGCGCCGCCTCCCTCGCCGACGCCCTCCGGCTGGTCCGCGCGTACGCCGCCCGCCGCCCCGGCGACCGCGTCCTGCTGGGCCACGGCTGGGACGCCGCCCGCTGGCCCGAGCGCCGCGCCCCCCGCCGCGCCGAGCTCGACGAGGCCGCCGCCGGCCGCCCGCTCTACCTCAGCCGCATCGACGTGCACTCCGCCGTCGTCACCACCGCCCTGCTGGACCTCGTCCCCGCCGTCACCGTCCGCGGGGACGAGCCGCTGACCCGCGACGACCACCACGCCGTCCGCAAGGCCGCGCTCGCCGCCGTCACCCCCGCGCAGCGCGCCGAGGCCCAGCGGGCCGCCCTCGACCACGCCGCCTCCCTCGGCATCGGCTCCGTCCACGAGTGCGGCGGCCCCGACATCTCCTCCGCCGAGGACTTCGCCGGCCTCCTGAACCTCGCCCGCGAGCGGCCGGGCCCGCGGGTCTTCGGCTACTGGGCCGACCGCGACCTGGAACAGGCCAAGGCCCTCGGCGCCATCGGCGCCGCCGGCGACCTCTTCGCGGACGGCGCCCTCGGCTCCCACACCGCCTGCCTGCACGACCCGTACGCCGACGCGCACACCACCGGCACCGGCTACCTCGACGCGGCCGAGATCGCCGAGCACGTCACCGCCTGCACGGAGGCGGGCCTCCAGGCCGGCTTCCACGCCATCGGCGACGCCGCCCTCACCGCCGTCGTCGAGGGCTTCCGCACGGCGGCCGACCGGCTCGGCCTCGGCCGCGTCCGCGCCGCCCGGCACCGCATCGAGCACGCCGAGATGATGACCCCGGAGACCATCGCCGCCTTCGCGGAGCTGGGCCTCACCGCCTCCGTGCAGCCCGCTTTCGACGCCGCCTGGGGCGGCGAGGACGGCATGTACGCGGACCGGCTCGGCGCCGGGCGGGCCCGCACGCTCAACCCGTTCGCCGCCCTGCTCAAGGCCGGCGTGCCGCTGGCCTTCGGCTCCGACGCCCCCGTCACCCCCTTCGACCCGTGGGGCACCGTCCGGGCCGCCGCCTTCCACCGCACCCCCGAGCACCGGATCTCCGTACGGGCCGCCTTCACCGCCCACACGCGGGGCGGCTGGCGGGCCCTCGGCCGCGACGGGGCGGGCGTGCTGGTGCCCGGCGCCCCCGCCGACTACGCGCTCTGGCAGACCGGCGAGCTGATCGTCCAGGCCCCCGACGACCGGGTCGCCCGCTGGTCCACCGACCCCCGCTCCGGCACCCCCGGGCTGCCCGACCTGACCCCGGGCCGGGACCTCCCCGTGTGCCTCGCGACCGTCGTCGGCGGCCGGGAGGTGTTCGTACGGCCACAGGGGTGATCCGCCGGGCCCCGGCCCGGTACGCGCCGCCCGGCCCGGACAGGTTCGGCCGGGCCCGCCACCGGACGTCCGGACCCGGCGGATCCGCCTGCCGGCGCGCCCGCGCCTCGGGGGCGGCGTGGGCCACGGTCACGTCCACCCGCATCCGGCGGGGGCCGTTCCGGCCCGCATCCGGCGGGGGCCGTACCGGCCCGAAGGACCGCGGGCCCCGACCACTGTTCTAAAGTCATTCCCTGTGACAGGACGTACAAGAACACGAAGGCGGACCCAGTGAGCGACGGCGGACAGCGAGGCCACGGACCGCTCGGCACGACCTTGGTGATCATCCCGACCTACAACGAGGCGGAGAACATCGGGCCGATCGTCGCGCGCGTGCGCGCGGCCGTGCCCGAGGCGCACGTCCTGGTCGCGGACGACAACAGCCCCGACGGCACGGGCAAGCTCGCCGACGAGCTGGCGGCCGGCGACGACCACGTGCACGTCCTGCACCGCAAGGGCAAGGAGGGGCTGGGCGCCGCCTACCTCGCCGGGTTCTCCTGGGGCCTGGAGCGCGACTACGGCGTGCTCGTCGAGATGGACGCGGACGGCTCCCACCAGCCCGAGGAGCTGCCGCGCCTGCTCACCGCGCTGGCCGGCGCCGACCTGGTGCTCGGCTCGCGCTGGGTGCCGGGCGGCCGGGTGGTGAACTGGCCCAAGAGCCGGGAGTTCCTCTCGCGCGGCGGCTCGACGTACTCCCGGCTGATGCTGGATGTCCCGATCCGCGACGTGACCGGCGGCTACCGCGCCTTCCGCCGCGAGACCCTGGTGGGGCTGGGCCTGGAGAAGGTCGCCTCCGCCGGGTACTGCTTCCAGGTGGACCTGGCCCGGCGGGCCGTGCGCGCGGGCTTCCGCGTCGTGGAGGTGCCGATCACCTTCGTCGAGCGGGAGTTCGGCGACAGCAAGATGAGCCGGGACATCGTGGTCGAGGCCCTGTGGCGGGTCACCCAGTGGGGCCTGCAGTCGCACGCGGCCAAGCTGACGGGCCTGGACAAGAACCGCTCCCACGACAAGGGCAGGCCCTGAGGGTCCGCGCCGCCCGAGGCCCGGGCCGCGAGGTTCGCGCCGTGTGAGGCCCGGGCCGTGTGGGGTTCGCGCCGGGCCGTGTGAGGACCGGGCCCGCCTGAGGTCCGTGCCGTCCGGCCGGTCGGCCGCGCGCCGGGCGCCGCCTGGGCACGGGTACCCCCTAGGGGATGTCCGGTACCTCCGGCTGAGCCCGCTTTTACGCAGGCCGGGGCAGACTGGATGACATGACGACCGGCGCACCCACTTCGACGGCCCACCGGCGGCGCTCGCCTGCCCGCACGTTCCTGCCCCTGGCGATCGCCGCCTGGCTGATCCTGGAGATCTGGCTGCTCGGCCTGGTCGCCGACGCCGCGGGCGGCCTGACCGTCGCCGCGCTGATCGCGGGCGGAATCGTGCTCGGCGCCGTCGTCATCAAGCGGGCCGGGCGCCGCGCCTTCAAGAACCTGTCCGACGCCTTCCAGCAGGCCCAGCAGGGGCAGCCGCCCACCGCGCCCCGGCCCGGTACGGGCAACGCCCTCACCATGCTGGCCGGCCTCCTCCTCATCCTGCCGGGCCTGCTCTCCGACGTCGTGGGCCTGCTCTGCCTGATACCGCCGGTCCGGGCGTGGATCGGCCGCCGCGCCGGCCGCCTCCTGGAGCACAGGATGGCCGCGGCACGGTCGGGGAGCCTCGCCGACGCCTTCCAGCAGGCCCGCATCCACCAGCCGGACGGCAAGGTGGTCCAGGGCGAGGTCATCCGCGAGGACCGGCCGGAGGGCCCGGACCGCCCCGGCCCCGACGCGGGGTACCGGCCGCCGCTGGCCCCCTGATCCGCGTACCGGGCCCGTTGCAGCGCGTACACGAGAACGCGTACACGCACACACGAGAACAAGACGCGTACGCGCATACGAGAGAACAAGCCGAGGGCCCCCGCCACATCTCGTGGCGGGGGCCCTCGGCTTGTTCTCTCGTCCACCGGTCAGGCGGACGCGCCGCCCACCCGGACAGGGTGGACGGGTCGTCCGGCTGTCAGGCGGACTTGCGGCTGTCCCGCGGATGCACGGCGATGTTCATGGCACCGGAGCGCAGGACCGCCAGCCTCTCGGCCAGCACCTCCTCCAGCTCCTCGCGGGTACGCCGCTCCATGAGCATGTCCCAGTGCGTTCGCGCGGGCTTGCCCTTCTTCTCCTCGGGCCCGTCCCCGTCGACCAGGAGTGCCATGGCGCCGCACGCCTTGCACTCCCACTCCGGCGGAATCTCTGCCTCAACCGAGAACGGCATCTCAAATCGATGTCCGTTCTGGCATGCGTACTCCACCGCCTGGCGCGGGGCCAGATCGATACCGCGGTCCGTCTCGTAGCTGGTAACCACGAGCCGCGTACCGCGGAGAGCTCGCTCACTCATGAATCGTGCCTCCCGGGCTTGTCGCCCACAGGACAGGTGTCGCTGTCGTCGTCATCCGGTCAACGTCCGGTCGGCGGTATAGATTCCCGCTCCGGGTGATGCGTCGCCCGTCGTGCCGCCCCTTGTTGTACCCACCAGTGCCCGTTTTGTCACATCTGGCAGCAGATGTCACCCAACGCGTTCACTTCTTCAGCACGCAGTAACGGTCCGCCTGGCAGGCCAAAGGCGTACACTACCGGCCCTTTGCTTCGACGTCGAAATCCGTTCGGAAATCGCATGGAAATCCGGCCTCCGACCGCTCGCCGGACGGACCCGGGCCGTGTCCTGATCGCGGCCGGGCCCACCGTCAGATCCGCTCCGGAACAGGATTGCCCGCCGCCTCCACCGCGCGCCGCACCGGCACCCGTGCCAGCAGCACGAAACCCAGTGCGAAGAAGACCACCAGCGAGATGATCGCGTCCCGGTAGCTGCCCGTGACCTGGTACGTCAGTCCGAAGACCAGCGGGCCGACCCAGCTCAGCCCGCGGTCGCTCATCTCGTACGCGGAGAAGTACTCCGCCTCCTTGCCCGCCGGCACCAGGTGCGAGAACAGCGACCGCGACAGCGCCTGGCTGCCGCCCAGCACCAGTCCGATCATCGCCGCGAGTGCGAAGAACCACATCGGGGTCCGCGCCGGCAGGAAGTACCCGGCGCCCAGGGTCAGCGCCCACGCGGCCAGCGAACCGAGGATGGTGCGCTTGGCGCCGTACCGCAGCGCCAGCCGGCCCATCCCCAGGGCGCCCGCCACCGCCAGCACCTGCACCAGCAGCACGGCGGCGATCAGCGTGGACTGCTCCAGCTCCAGCTCCTCCGCGCCGTAGACCGAGGCCTGCGAGATCACCGTCTGCACGCCGTCGTTGTAGATCAGGTACGCCAGCAGGAACGACAGGGTCAGCGGATAGCGCCGCATGTCCTTCAGCGTGGCGACGAGCTGCTTCCAGCCGCTGACCGGCGGAGCCGCACCCGGCTCCCGCACGACCGTCCGGTCCCGCAGCCGGCGCAGCGGGATCAGCGCGAACGCCCCCCACCACAGGCCCGCCGAGGCGAGGCAGATCCGGATGGCCATGCCCTCGGACAGCCCGAACGAGTCGTGGCCCAGGTAGAGCGCGAGGTTCGCCACGAGCATCAGGGAACCCGCGGTGTAGCCGAAGGCCCAGCCCCGGGAGGAGACGGTGTCGCGCTCGTCCGGGGTGGAGATCTGCGGCAGGTAGGCGTTGTAGAGCACCATCGACACCGACAGCGAGGCATTCGCGACGACCAGCAGCAGACCGCCCAGCAGGTAGCGGTCGCCCTCCAGGAAGAACATGCCCGTCGTCGCCGCGGCACCCACGTACGCGGCCACCGCCAGCAGCGGCTTCTTCCGGCCCGTCCGGTCCGCGAGCGCCCCCACCATCGGCATGAGCAGCACCGCCAGGATCACCGACGCCGACACCGCGTACGCGAAGTACGAGCCGGCCCGCACCGGGATCCCCAGCGGGTGCACGAACCCCTCGGCGTCCGCGGCCGCCTTCGCCACGGAGGTCAGGTACGGCCCGAGGAACAGGGTCACCACGCTCGCCGAGTACACCGACACGGCGAAGTCGTAGAAGTACCAGCCCTGCTGTTCGCGCTTGCGCGCGGCCGCCGCCGCGGCAGCCGGTCTGCCGTCCTCGGAACCGGTTCCCGCGTCCTCTGCCGTCTGCGCACCCATGAGCGCCCCCTTGCTGGTCCCCGTGTCGCGCGGCCTCCCGGCACCCGCGCGGAGGCCCCGCAGCCCTGTCAGGCCCAGGCCCCGCGCCGGTCCAGCACCGTGCGCAAGATGTCGATCCGGTCGGTCATGATGCCATCGACACCCAGGTCGAGGAGAGCCTCCATACGTTCCGGTTCGTTCACGGTCCACACGTGGACCTGCAGGCCCCGCTCGTGCGCGGCGCGCACGAACCTCCGGTCGACCACCCGGATCCCGCCCTGCGACTCGGGCACCTGCGCCGCCACGGCGCCCGCCCGCAGCGCCGCCGGTATCGCGAACGAGCGCAGCCGCAGCCCGAGGACCCCGCGCACCCCGTACGAGGTCGCCAGCCGCGGCCCGGCGATCCTGTGGGCCCGCGCCACCCGGCTCTCCGAGAACGAGCCCACGCACACCCGGTCCCACGCCCGCGCCCGGGCGATCAGGTTGACCAGCGGGTGCAGCGCCGACTCGGCCTTGATGTCGACGTTCCAGCGGGCGTCGGGGAACTCCTCCAGCAGCTCCTCGAACAGCGGCAACGGCTCACTGCCGCCCACCCGGACCTGCCGCAGGTCCTTCCAGTACCGCTCCGCGATCCGGCCGCTGCCGTCGGTGACCCGGTCCAGCGTCGCGTCGTGGAAGGCGACCAGCTTGCCGTCGGCCGTGGCGTGCACATCGGTCTCGAAGTACCGGTAGCCGGCCGCGGCGGCCCGCCCGAAGGCGGCGGCGGTGTTCTCCAGCCCGTCCGCTGCCCCGCCCCGGTGGGCGAAGGGGATCGGAGCGGGGTGGTCCAGATACGGATGGCGAAGGCTTGCGTGCGTCACTGCCGCAGTATGCCCCCTCCTCACGGCGGCCCGGCAGCCGTGCCGTGGAGCCCCGGTGAACGCCGGGGCAGCTCCCGGATCCGGATCCGGGCCCGCCCCGGCCGGGGCGGCGGGCGCGGGGCTCCGGGCGCGGGACCGTGCCCCGCCCTGGCCCGGGCGGCCCGCCCGTGGCACCCTGAGGCTTCACAAGCAATCCAATTCGGAGCACATCCCGCCCCCGGAGGGGCCAATCCGAGGAAGGTGGACCGGACGCAATGGCGGAGTGGACCTCGGCAGTGGGGGCCGCGCAGCTCGCGCGGCTCATCACCTCCCAGCAGCAGCGGCCCGGTGCCCCCGGTACCCCGGGAACCCCCGGCACGCGCAAGCCGCCCGCCTACCGCTCCCTCGCCGACGGCATCCGCCTGCTCGTCCTCGAAGGACGCGTTCCCGTCGCCGCCCGGCTGCCCGCCGAGCGCGAACTCGCCGTCGCCCTCTCCGTCTCCCGCACCACCGTCGCCGCCGCGTACGAGGCCCTGCGCGGTGAGGGCTTCCTCGAATCCCGCCGCGGCGCCGGCAGCTGGACCTCCGTCCCCGCAGGCAACCCGCTGCCCGCCCGCGGCCTGGAACCGCTGCCGCCCGAGTCCCTCGGCTCGATGATCGACCTCGGCTGCGCCGCACTCCCCGCCCCCGAGCCCTGGCTCACCAAAGCCGTGCAGGGCGCGCTGGAGGAACTGCCCCCGTACGCGCACACCCACGGCGACTACCCGGCCGGACTGCCCGCCCTGCGGCGGATGCTCGCCGACCGGTACACCGAGCAGGGCATCCCCACCATGCCCGAGCAGATCATGGTCACCACCGGGGCCATGGGCGCCATCGACGCCATCTGCAGCCTCTTCGCCGGCCGCGGTGAGCGCATCGCCGTCGAGTCCCCCTCCTACGCCAACATCCTCCAGCTCATGCGCGTCGCCGGCCTCCGGCTCGTACCGGTCGCCATGGCCGACGGACTGTCCGGCTGGGACCTGGCCTCCTGGCGGCAGGTGCTGCGCGAGGCCGCCCCCCGCCTCGCCTACGTCGTCGCCGACTTCCACAACCCGACCGGCGCCCTCGCCTCCGACGAACAGCGCCGCGCCATGGTGGAGGCCGCACGCTCCGCCGGCACCGTGCTCGTCGTCGACGAGACCATGGCCGAGCTCCGGCTCGACCCCGGCCTGGACATGCCCCGGCCCGTCTGCTCCTTCGACCCGGCCGGCTCCACCGTGGTCACCGTCGGCTCCGCCAGCAAGGCCTTCTGGGCCGGCCTGCGGATCGGCTGGGTCCGCGCCGCCCCCGACGTCATCCGCAGCCTCGTCGCCGCCCGCGCGTACGCCGACCTCGGCACACCGGTGCTGGAGCAGCTCGCCCTGAACTGGCTCATGCGGACCGGCGGCTGGCAGGAGGCCGTGCAGCTCCGCCGCGAACAGGCCCGGGAGAACCGGGACGCGCTCGTCGCCGCGGTGCGCCGGGAACTGCCCGACTGGGAGTTCGAGGTCCCGCAGGGCGGGCTCACCCTGTGGGCCCGGGCCGGCGGGCTCTCCGGCTCGCGGCTGGCCGAGGTGGGCGAGCGGGTCGGCGTACGGGTCCCCTCGGGCCCGCGGTTCGGCGTGGACGGCGCCTTCGAGGGCTACGTCCGGCTGCCGTTCACCGTCGGCGGGCCCGTGGCCGACGAGGCCGCGGCCCGGCTCGCGGCGGCCGCCCGCCTGGTCGGCACGGGCGCGGGCGGCAGCGGCGCGGAGCCCCCGCGCACGTTTGTGGCGTGAGCGCGGCCTGAGCACTCCGCGGGGGTCCGGTCATGACACCGCGGGCCGGTGGGGGCTGGGCGCGCAGTTCCCCGCGCCCCTGCGGGGCACTCCGAACCGCCGTCGACTTCGCCGCGACTGCTTGGCGCCTCACCTCACGGAGCCTCCGCCGGGACCTCCGGGATGCGGTCCGCGGCGTCTGCTTCCGCCTCCGGGCCCTGTGCCTGCGCCGGGGGCTGGGTCTGGAGCGACTTGGCCGACGCGGCCCGGCCGCCCGCGGCTGCCTGCGCCCGGGCCGGCAGCAGCTCCAGCACCGCCTCCCGGTGCGCCGGGTCGGCGTCCTCGTCGTACGGGTCCGGGGCCGCGGGCACCTGCAGACGGTGCACCGGCCCGGCGCCGAGCCGCACGTACCCGCGGCCCGGCGGCACCCGCGGGACCGGGGTGGTGTGCGGCGGCAGCCCCAGGACGTCGCCGACCTGCCCGGCCGAGGCGGGGCCGAGCACGACCCGGGCCCGCGTGTGCTGCCAGACCGCGTCGCCCAGCAGCCCCAGGTGGTCGAACTGCTCGGCCACCACCACCGTCACGTGCGCGGCGCGGCCGTGCCGCAGCGGCACCTGGAGCCGCACGAACGGATCCGGAGCCCCCTCGGCCGCCGCGACATGGGCCAGCACGCCCGGCCGGTCCAGCAGGATCCACAGCGGGCGCCGGACGTCCTCCGGCACGGGGCGCCCGGCCTCGCGCGCCCGGTGCGTGGCGACGAGGCGGCGCTCGGTCTCGTGGGCCGCCCAGTCCAGCGCCGCCAGCGCCCCGGCCGGACCGCACTCCACGGCCGGCACGCCGCGTCGGCCCGACAGGCAGGCGAACTCGCCGCTGCCGCCGCCCTCCACGACGAGGACGTCGCCCCCGTGCCGCAGCGCCTGCAGGGCGATCGACCGCAGCAGGGTGGACGTACCGCTGCCCGGGTGGCCCACGGCCAGCAGATGCGGCTCGGCGGACCGCGGCCCGGTCCGCCAGATCACGGGCGGCATGTCGTGCTGCGCGCCGTCCTCCAGCACGGGCAGGGTGCGCTGCACGCCGTCCGCGTCGGTGAAGCCCAGCACGGTCTCGCCGGGCGAGGTGACGAACGGCTGGACGGGGACACCCGCGGGCAGGGGCTCCAGGACCCGCAGGTCCAGCCGGTTGCCCTCCTCGTCCCAGTCGAAGAGGTACTCCCGGCCGCGCCCCGACTTCGCGTGCAGCAGGGCCTCGATCCGGGACCGGGAGGCCGGCTCGCCGTCCGTGAAGTACGCCGGGTAGCGGATCCGGAGCCGGGTGATCCGGCCCGCTGCGTCGAAGCCGTACTCGCTGAAGGCCCGCTGCCACTCCCCGCCGTGCGCGAAGAGCGGACTGGGGTCCTCCGGGACGGAGAAGTACGGCACGAGCGCCTCGTACAGGGAGCCGAGGCGTTCGAGCTCGGCGGGGCCCGGCCCGGCCTTGGCCGCGGCGCGCTCCCGCCCCTGCCAGGCCGCTGCCGCCATGAGGGCGGCCAGGGCGAGCAGGGGCCCGTACGGGGCGAGCGCGAGGACCAGGGCGACCGACACGCCCAGGAACAGGGCGGGACCGCGCCTGTCCTTGGGGGTGGCGGCCCACCGGCGCCGTGCGGCCGCGGCCAGGATGCGCAGGCCGCGCCCGATGACCAGCAGCGGATGGAGGACGTCCGTGGCACTGTCGGCGGCCGTTCGGGCGAGCTCGCGCCCCCGGGCGGGCGACAGGATGCCGCCGCCGAGGAGCCGGGGGAGTGGGCGCCGGGCCACGGGCGTCTCCTGGGGTTTCGGTGGGACGGGGGCGGCTAGAGCTTGATCCCGCCGAGGAGGCTCGCGAGGCTCGCCGTGCTCGCCGTGATGCTGGGGGCGATCGCGGAACCGGCGAGGAAGAAGCCGAACAGCGCGCAGACGAAGGCGTGGCTGAGCTTCATCCCGTCCTTCTTGAAGAAGAGGAACGCGATGATGCCGAGCAGGACGACGCCCGAAATGGAGAGGATCATGAGAGTTTCTCCTGGTGGGTGGGGACAGTCACCATCAGTTGTTCCAAGCTCACAGGAAGTATCAATGCGATAAAAGGTGCGTACGGGTGAATTTCCGGTTCTTTCACTTGACCGGCTCAGCCCGGGCGGCGACCAGGCCGCGCGCGAGAAGGGCCGCCCTGCCGGCCGGAGCGCGCCCGTGCCGTGGACACGGACACCATCCGTGCAGGTCGGGGCGTTACCCTGGCGATTCACCCGAACGGACGCGCACGAGTGGAAGGCGGAACGCGACCGATGAGCGAGTACCAGCCCACCGACGGAGGTTCCCAGGACGCCCCCGACGCGGACGTCATCGAGCTGGCAGGCAAGGTCTTCGACCTCGCCCGGCAGGGCGAGACCGCCGTGCTCGCCGCCTACCTCGACGCCGGCGTCCCGGCCAACCTCACCAACGACCGCGGCGACACCCTCGTCATGCTGGCCGCCTACCACGGCCACGCCGACACCGTCACCGCACTGCTCCGGCGCGGCGCCGAGCCCGACCGCGCCAACGACCGCGGCCAGACCCCGCTCGCCGGAGCGGTCTTCAAGGGCGAGGAGGCCGTCATCCGCGCCCTCCTCGCCGCCGGCGCCGACCCGCACGCCGGAACCCCCTCCGCCGTGGACACGGCGCGCATGTTCGCCAAGGCGGATCTCCTCGAACTCTTCGGAGTCAAGTAGTCCGCTTTCGGCCATGACCTGCCATGGTGTGACCCTGCACCGACCTCACGGCTTGGTCACGGCGGCCGTAAATGTGGTCGCGGCGCACAAACCGGCTGGGTCATCATGGCGTCGGATTCGATTCGCGAGCACGGCGGACGGGCAGGAGGGGGCAGGACACGACCGTGTCCGAGCCCGCCCCCTGCGGAAACCGGCCGCCGTGGTCGCGAAGCACCGACGAGAGTGAGAAGGCAATGGTCAACATCGAGCGGAACAAGACGGCGGACGTCCTCACATGCTGTTACGCGGCCCTGTGAACCCCGATTCCCGGTTGCGTCCCCAGCTTGATTTGAGGCCATTCCCATGTTCGAACCAGTCATAGCGCCAAGCGGCACCCTGCTCGGGCTCCTCCAGCGGGGCCGCGGCGACGGCACCCTGCACGCACTCGCGGCCCCCCGGGCCGAGGCCCTCCAGGCCCTCAACCAGTGCGTGCTCCGTGACCCGCGCCAGGACTGGCAGGTCGAGAACCGCTCCCTGTACTACGCCCGCCTCTACCTCGACCTCGACGGTCCCCTGGGCGAAATCGAGAGCCACCTCTTCAGCGCCGACGACCTCGTCGACGACAGCGACCACCGGACCGGCCTCGCCCTGTCCGTCCTGGGCCACCTGGCCTCGTACGGACGCGACGACGCACTCATCCTGCTGCGCCGGTACGCCGCCTCCGGCGCCAACTGGGCCTGGGCCCTCGACGAGCTCGCCCTGCGCGACGACGACGAAGGCCTGCTGTCCCTGGCAGCGCCCGTACTCGCCCGCTTCCCCGCCACGGACGAAGGTGAGGCGCGGCTGGCCGCCGCCGTCCGCGACGCCTACGAGCCCCGCCCCTGGTGCCTGTGGGAGGAGACCGCCGAGTACGGCGCCCGCCTCGGCGCGGCACGCCGCCAGGGCTCCTTCGACCGCTGGCAGCGCCAGCTCACCCCCAACGGCCCCCGGCCCGGCTGGGGCGTCCAGGCCGTCTTCGAATGGGCCGCCGACGGACTGCGCCGCGGCACCCCGCTGCACGTGCCCGCCGCGCGCTGTCTCACCGCCGTGGCCTCCCCCGAGGACCGCGGCACCATCCTCGCCGCAGCCGCGGGCGCCGCCGGAGACGCCGCCCGCGCCACCGCCCTGCACCACCTCGTCCTCGCCGAACCGGACAACCCGGTCGTCCTGGACCTCATCGAAGCCGCCGCCGACGAACCCGCCGTCGCCGCCTACGAACGGATGACCGGCTCCGCAGCCCTCGACCGGGCCCGCAGCTGGATCCACCGCCCCGACGCCCTCGGCGAAGCCGCCGCCGCCCTCCTCGCCTCCCACGGCGAAACCGGTGACGCGGGCCTCGTCCTCGGCGCCCTCCGCTCCACCGTCCGCGGCTCCGGCCCGGACTCCCCCCGCCTCTACACCCTGGTCGACGGCGCCGGCCGGCTCTCCATCGGCTGCGCGGCCCCCGTCCTGCGGCACATCTACCGCGAGACGGCCTCCTCCCACCTCCGCGGCCGCGCCGCCCGCGCCCTCGCGGGCACGGACCCCACCTTCGCGTCGGGCTTCGCGGTGGAGTGCCTGTGGGACTGCGAGGAGACCACCCGCGAGGTGGCCGCCCGCCACGCCGAGACCGCCGACGCCCGCGTCGCCCCGCGGCTCCGCCGCCTGGCATCCGACCCGGCGGAGGAGGAGGACGTCCAGTCCGCCGTCCGCAGCCGCATCGCCCCGGAGACGGCCCTGTAGGGCGGACCGGCCCGCCCCCGGGCCCGGGACGCCCCGGGCGCGCACCACGGAACACGTCGACCCGGCCGGTGAACGGCCGGGTCGACCTGTCTGCGGCTGCACTGCCACGGCTGCGGTGCTGCGGCTGAGGCAACGGCGTGCCGGGCATCGGCACGGGAGCCCGGACCGGGCCGTCGGCGCCCTTGACCACCTCAAGCGCGCCCCGGCCGGGGCGGGGCCGTCGGTGAAGCGGTGGAGCCCCGGGCCGCCGGCTGCGACGCGGGCCGCGTGCCGTCCCGGCCCACGGCCGTGCGCGGGACCACCAGCCCGGCCGCCACGGCCGTCGCCGCGGCGACGGCCGTGGCGACGGCGAGCGGTACGCCGTACCGCCGGGCGGAGGACCTGACGGGGGTCGGCTCGGGCGTCTCCGGCATCCTCGCCGGCAGCGCTGCCTTCAGCGGCTCTTCGAACGCACGGGGCCCGTCGCCCGTCGGGCTGCCTCCGGCCTGGGGCCGGGAACGTCGGGGCGGGGGACCGCCGCCCGCAGTGCGCGCCGGGCACGGTGCAGGCAGACCCGGACGGCGGCGCCGGGGCGATTCCCAGGGCCCGCGCGGCCTCGGCCGGGCTGAGCCCGTCGACGGCGACCAGGTCCAGGACGGCGCGCGCAGCGGCTCGGACGGCGCCGCGTGCCGCTCGGACCGGCCCGGATCCCGTCACCCGGATCCCGTCATCGACGGAACCTTTCAGCGCGAGGGGACGAACCTGACCGGAACCCCCGGCCGGGCCTGCGCGGCGGCGTCCAGGGCCGCGCCCGGCGGGACGACGCCGACCACCGGGTAGCCGCCCGTCACCGGATGGTCCGCCAGGAACACCACCGGCAGGCCGTCCGGCGGTACCTGCACCGCGCCCAGCACCATGCCCTCGCTCGGCAGCTCCCCGGCCCGGGCGCGGGCCAGCGGTGCCCCCGCCTCCGTGCGCAGCCCGATCCGGTTCGACGCGGGGGACACCCGGTACGCCGCACGCCACAGCGCGGCGAGCGAAGCCGGCCCGAACCAGTCCGCCCGCGGCCCCAGGCGCAGCGGCAGCACCAGCTCCGCCGGAGCCCCCGGCACCGGCAGCACGTCCGCTCCGCACACCGGATCCGGCCCGGCCGGACCCACCGGAAGCACGGTCCCGCCCGGCGGCACGGCCGGCCCCAGCCCGGACAGCAGGTCCGTCGAGCGACTGCCGAGGACCGGCGGCACGGTCAAGCCGCCCCGCACGGCCACGTAGCTGCGCACCCCCGACTCCGCCCGGCCCACCTCCAGCTCCGCCCCCGCCGGGACCCGGACCGGCGCCCCCCAGGCCACCGGGCGACCTGCCACCCGTACCGCACACGGCGCGCCCGTGACCGCCACCGTCACCGCGCCGCCGGAGCCGGCCCGGAGCCCGACCCCGTCCAGCGTGGTCTCCAGGACGGCCGCCTCCGGCGGGTTGCCCACCAGCCGGTTGGCCAGGGCGTACGCGGCGGCGTCCAGCGCGCCCGACCGGGGCACCCCCAGGTGCGCGTACCCGGGCCTGCCCGCGTCCTGGACCGTGGTCAGCGCCCCGGGCCGGAGCACTTCCAGCGCCCTCGCCGGCCTCGCGCCGCTCACCCGGCCACCTCCTCGAACCGCACCCGCACCCCCGGCGCGAACAGGGCCGCCGGCTCCCGTTCCGGGTCCCACAGCACCGCGTCCGCGGTCCCGATCAGCTGCCAGCCGCCGGGGGAGGAGCGCGGGTACACCCCGGCGTACTCGCCCGCCAGCGCCAGCGAACCCGCGGGGACCGCGGTGCGCGGTGTGTCCCGCCGGGGCAGGTGGAAGCGCTCCGGGAGCCCGGTCAGGTAGCCGAAGCCGGGCGCGAAGCCGCAGAACGCCACCCGGAAGACGACCGACCCGACGACCTCCGCCACCTCCCGCTCCCGTATCCGCCACAGCCCGGCCACCTCGGCCAGGTCCGACCCGTCGTACCGCACCGGGACGGTGACCAGCGGCCCCTCCGCCTCCGTGAGCGGCGGCACCTCCCAGCGCACGATCCGCTCCGCCAGCGCCCGCGGCTCCCGTACCCCGTCCAGCAGCACCGTCCGCGCGGCCGGTACGACGTCCCGTACGGGCCCCAGCCCGCCCGCGTCGCACCGGCGCAGCACCTCGGCGTGGAGCGCGGCCACCTCCGCCGCCGAGTCCAGCTCGACCAGCACCGCCTCGCCGCCCACGGCCAGGGCCCTCACGCGAAGGCCTCCACGCGTACGCCCGCCGCGTCGAGGGCCTGCCGCACGCGCCCCGCGAGCCCGGCCGCCCCCGGGGTGTCCCCGTGCAGGCACAGCGAGCGCGCCGGCACCGCGATCCGCGAGCCGTCCGCAGCCGCCACCGCGCCGTCGGCGGCCAGGGCCACCGCCCGCGCGACCACCGCGTCCGGGTCGTGCAGCACCGCCCCCGGCTCCCCGCGCGGCACCAGCGTCCCGGCAGGCGTGTACGCCCGGTCCGCGAACGCCTCCGGCACGGGCGTCAGCCCGGCCGCCTCCGCCGCGCTCAGCAGCGGCGACCCCGGCAGGCCCAGCACCGGCAGGTCCCGGTCCGGGCCCGCCGCCGTGCGCACCCCGGCGACGACCGCGGCCGCCTGACCGGCATCGTGCACGGTGCGGTTGTACAGCGCGCCGTGCGGTTTCACGTACGACACCCGGGAGCCGGCCGCCCGCGCGAACACCTCCAGCGCCCCGATCTGGTAGGCGACCTCGTCCGCCAGCTCGTCCGGCGGCACGTCCATCGAGCGCCGCCCGAAACCCGCCAGATCGCGGTACGAGACCTGCGCGCCGATCCGCACCCCCCGCTGCGCGGCCAGCTCGCACACCCGCCGCATGATGGACGGGTCCCCGGCATGGAAGCCGCACGCGACGTTCGCACTGGTCACGACGGACAGCAGGGCGTCGTCCTCGGTGAGCGTCCAGCGCCCGAACCCCTCACCCAGGTCGGCATTGAGATCGATCAAAGGTGTGATCACGGAAGCCATGGCGTGAGCCTAGGCGCTCCGCGGAAGGTGCTGCGATGGGCCGGCAGACACCCGCGGCCCGGTTGCGGCCGGTCGCGCAGTTCTCCGCGCCCCTTCGGGGCGCTGCCGCACCGCGGCCGACTTCGCCACGGCCGCTCGGAACAGCGCCCGAGGACGGGAACCGATCAGGCCGAACCATGCCGTTTGGGCTGTTGTCCCTGTCAGCGCCTAATCTTTGTCCGTGACTCTCCCTGCCCCGGCGAAGACCCTTCCGTCCCCGGCGCCGGGCCCGGCCGCCGACGAGGGCCTGGCCCGGCGGCTGCGCGCGCTCGCCTGCACCGCCCCGCTCCACGACCTCGACGTACGCAAGGCCAACCTCGCCGGCGAGTACGGGATCTACGCGATGGCCGAAGTGGCCCTCGCCGCGATCGACCTGGTCACACTCCACATGGACTTCGACACCGGCGCCGACCACGACCAGATAGTGGCCCGGCTGCTCCCGCGCGTCGCCGCCCAGGCCCCCGACCGCCCCGCGGCCGAGCACGAGCGCGTGGCCCGCTGGGTCCTCGAAAACCTGATCAACGTCGGCAGCGTCGACCGCGGCTTCCGCGCGATCTACGGCACCTTCGGCCCCGACGGCGTCTACGTCCGCCGCGACTACGACTTCAAACTGCTCGAGGAAGTCCCCGGCTACGGCGGCGCCGTCTACCTGCGCACCACCGACGAAGCCGTCAACGTCCTCGTCGGCGCCCTCGACACCGACGTCACCAGCGCCCAGATCGCCGCCGAGGTCAAGCTGGAGGTCCTCGTCAGCCGCGGCCGGCTCGCGGACGCCCAGCTCGCCGCCGAGCAGGCCCGCTACCGCACCGTCCAGTACGCCGAGACCCTGCGCCGCACCCTGGAGGCGACCCGGCGCAACGTCCGCGCCGTCGACTGGCTGCAGTCCGTACCCGACATGATCGAGGAGGCCCTCGACCACGTCGCCGACCGCTACCGGCACGAGAACGCCATCCTGACGAACATCCGCAAGGTCCGCGACGAGGCCGAGGAGCCGGAGAACAAGCGGCGCGCCGCCGAACTCGTCGACATCGTCAAGGACTGCATCCGCCGCCACACCCAGCTCCAGTCGCGGCTGCTCGAAGCCGGCCCGCTGTTCCGCGCCGAACAGGACCGGCAGGCCTTCGCCGCCCCCGCGCCGCGCTCCGGGATCGACCTGTACGGGCAGCTCGTGGCCCCGCTGCTGCCGCTCCCCGTCGCCGAGGCGACCCGCGTCACCGACGCCTTCTTCGCCTCCGGCACCGGCCTGCGCACCCCCGCCTCCGTACGCGTCGCCGACCTGGTCGACATCCTGCTCACCCCGCCCGTCGAACGGGAGCACCTCGGCGCCGAGATGCCCGAGCCGGACCTCATCGCCACCCCCGACGACAGCCGCTTCAGCGAGGAGCAGCTCGCCGCCGCGATGGAACTCCTGGACCTGCCGCACGACGCCCCGCGCCGGCTGTCCGGCCTGCTCGCCGAGGCCCGCCGCACCGACCCGGACCTGCCCTACCTGGTGGCCCTGCTCGCCGTCCACGCCGCGAGCCCGGCCGTCGGAACGGCGTACCGGCAGGGCGAGGAGCGGCTCCTGTTCGCGGTGGACGACGGCACCGAGCTCGACGACCCCGAGTTCGGCGGCGCCGACCTGATCGTCGGCACCGCCCTCCTCGACGCGGCGGCGATGACCGCGGACCGCACGGAGGCCGCATGACCCCCCGAGCCGGCCTCCGGCCCCGCACGGCCACCCGGCCCCGCACGGCCACCCGGCCCCGCACGGCCACCCGGCCCCGCACGGGCACCCGGCCCCGCACGGCCGCCCGGCCCCGC
Source organism: Streptomyces sp. NPDC090445 (assembly GCF_044769385.1). Lineage (NCBI taxonomy): Bacteria > Bacillati > Actinomycetota > Actinomycetes > Kitasatosporales > Streptomycetaceae > Streptomyces > Streptomyces sp. NPDC090445. Next base: position 372,020 of record NZ_JBIVXV010000005.1, read on the forward strand.
ACGGGCATTCGGTCCCGCACGGGCACCCGGTCCCGCGCGGCCACCTGGCGCGCCGGCCTCCGGTGCCGTCCCGGTACCCCGTTCCGCGCCGGCCCCCCGGCCGCCGCCCCGCATCCCCCGCGGCCGTACGCCGCCGACCAGGGCGCCCCGCGCGCCCGCACCACCAGCACCGCACCCCACGAGAGGCAGTACCCGTGACCGACCACCACGCCGAGCACCCCGCGTGGAGCGAGGCCGACGCCCCGACGGCGCCGTCCGCCCCGGCCGGCTCACACCTGACCCCCGCCGACGCCGCCGACGCGGCCCGGCTCGTCGCCTTCGGACTCCAGCCCAAGCTGCAGCCCGCCCGCGACGCCGAATACGCCGAACTGCTGCGCCGCTACCGCGAGGACCCCGCCTTCGGCCGCCTCGCCGACGCCGTCGCCACCGGCCTCGGGCTCATCGTCCTGGAGGTGTCCCCGCGCGCCGGCATGGCCGTCGCCGCCGACGAGGACTCCGTGTTCGCCGTTCGCATGGGTGACTACGCGCGCCGCACCACCGCCGACTCCGGCGACCGGTTCCTGCACGGCCTCGCCCACCTCGCCCTCGCCGCCCTTGCCTTCCCCCGCCCCGAGGACCTCGCCGACGACGGCTACATCGGCCGCGTCACCGTCAACGGCGTCGACGCCTTCGTCCGCCAGGCCTGCCGCCGCCTGGAGGAGCGGGCCGAGGAGACCGGCGAGAACACCGACCCGGCCACCGACGCCCCCGGCCTGGAGGCCGCCTGGCGCGTCTACGCCCGCCGCAGCGCCACCGGCGCCACCAAGGACGCCCGCCGCCTCGCCGGCTCCACCACCGGTATCGTCGGCAAGGCCGCCGCCTTCCTCACCGACTCCGGGTTCCTCCAGCGCACCGGCGACGACGCCGGCGGCACCTACCGCACCACCCCCCGCTACCAGCTCCAGGTCCGCGACATGGCGGGCAGCGCGGCCATGGCCGAGCTCCTGGAACTCGGCGTGGTCCCCGTCAGCGACGGCACCGCCAGCCTCCTCCCGCCGCCCGAGGGCGACGACCTGGAGCTCGCCCCCGACGCCGGCCTGCCCTTCCACGCCTGAGCCCCGCGCTCGCCCGGGCCCCGCGCCCCACCCACCGCACATCCCGTACCACCCACCAGACACCACGAGAGCCCGCCGCCATGTACGAGCTGTCCCGGATCCGCCTCTACTCCATCGGGCCCGCCGGCGCACGCTACGCCGACACCGTGCTCGACCTTCGCGGAGTCGGCGCCCCCGTACCCCACCCGGCGCCCACCCAGGCGGAGTTCTTCGAGGACGAGCCCGTCGGCCCGCCGCGCCGCCCCGCCCCCGCCGGCGTGCTCTTCCTGGAGAACGGCGGCGGCAAGTCCGTCCTGCTCAAGCTGATCTTCTCGGTGATGCTGCCCGGCCACCGCAACACCCTCGGCGGCGCCAGCTCCGGCGTGCTGCGCAAGTTCCTGCTCGCCGACGACTGCGGCCACGTCGCCCTGGAATGGCAGCACACCCTGACCGGCGAATGCGTCGTCGTCGGCAAGGTCAGCGAATGGCGCGGCCGCCAGGTCTCCAACGACCCCCGCAAGTTCGCCGAGGCCTGGTACTCCTTCCGGCCCGGCCCCGGCCTCAGCCTCGACAACCTGCCGGTCGCCGAGTCCACCGCCGTCCGCCCGCCCGTCGAAGGCGCCTCCGGAGCCCAGGGCCGCCGCCGCACCATGAAGGGCTTCCGCGACACCCTCACCGAGGCCGGCAAGGCGTACCCGCACCTCGAGGTGTACTTCGAGGAGATCCACGACCGCTGGAACGAGCACCTCACCGAACTCGGCCTCGACCCCGAACTCTTCCGCTACCAGCGCGAGATGAACGCCGACGAGGGCGAGGCCGCAGGCCTCTTCGCGGTCAAGAAGGACTCCGACTTCACCGACCTCCTGCTGCGCGCCGTCACCGACACCCGCGACACCGACGGCCTCGCCGACCTCGTCCACGGCTTCGGCAACAAGCTCGGCCGCCGCGCCGAGCTCATGGCCGAACGGGACTTCACCGCCGGCTCCGTGGACCTCCTCACCAAGATCGTCGAGGCTGCGGAGACCCGCTCCCGGCTCCGCGACATCCACGCCGGAGCCGAGCGCCGCACCCGCACCCTCGCCCGGCGGCTGTCCGCGCGCGCCGCCGGGGAACGCGGCCGCGCCGCCGACCTCGCCCAGCGCGTCACCGGCGCCGCCCACGCCGTCACCGCCGCCGAGGCCTCCCGCGACCGCAGCGCCGCCATCGCCGCCGAACTCGCCTACCGGCACGCCTCGCTGGCCCTGACCGTCGCCGACAAGGCCGCCACCGCCCAGCGCCGCGAACTCCTGGAGGCCCGCACCCTGCACGCCGCCTGGCAGGCCGCCGAGACCGTGCTGCGCCACCGCGCCGCCGCCGACCGCTCCGCCCGCGTCGCCGCCGCCATCCTGGAGGCCGAGCGGGACGCCGCCCCGGCCCTCGCCGCCCGTGCCTCGGCCGCCGCCGCCCTCGTACGGGCCCTGCACACCGCCGCCGAGCAGGGCGAGAACGTGGCCAACGAGGAGGAGGAGCGCTCCGCCGCGCTCCAGGCCGCCGCCGAGGCCGCCCACCGCGACGCCACTTCCGCCGCCACCGCGGCCCAGCGCGCCCGCAGCGAGGCCGAGCACCTGCGGGCCCGGCTCGCCGAGGTCCAGCAGGAGACCGCCGAGGCCGTCCGCGCCGGCTGGCTCGACGACTCCGCGCCCGACGCCGACCCGGCCCGCGCCGCCCTCGCCGCCAGCGATGCCGAAACCGTCGCCGTCGCCGCCTGGGACGAGGCCCGCGACGCCGCCCGGGAGGCCGCCGACGCCGCCCGGGAGGCCGCCGCCGCGGAATCCCGCGCCGAACTCACCGCGGCCCGCGCCGCCGACGCCGCCGACGCCGCCGAGGCCGCCCACGCCGCCGAACAGCTCGCCGCCGCCTCCCTCGCCGAGTCCCCCCGCCTCGCCGAACTCCTCGGCCTCCCCGCCGCCGCCCGGCCCGCCGTCCCCCGCCCGCGCGGCGCCGACGGCGCCCCGGCCGCCACGGCCGACATCGCCCCGGCCCACGACCCGGCCGCCGGCGGGCTCTCCGCCGCCGACCTCGACCGGAACGCCGAGGACCTCCGCACCCTCCTCGGCGACGCCGTCGCCTCCGCCGAACGCCAGCTCTTCGACCTGCGCACCGCCGCCGCCGACGACGCCCGCATCATCGGCGCCCTCGGCGACGGCGGCCTCCTCCCGCCCGGCCCCGACGTCCTCGCGACCGTCGAATTCCTCGGCGAGCACGGCATCCCCGCCCTGCCCGGCTGGCGCTACCTCGCCCAGTCCGTCGACCCCGCCGACCACGCCGCCGTCCTCGCGGCCCGCCCCGAGCTCGTCGACGGCGTCATCATCACCGACCCCGACACCCACTCCCGGGCCCGCGAGGTCCTCGGCGGCGCCGCCCTGCTGCCCCGCTCCACCGTCGCCGTCGGCACGGCCGCGGCCCTCCTCGCGCCCGTCCCCCCGGCCGGCGCCGGCCCGGACGGCGGCGCCTCCGGCATCTTCATCGTCCCGCCGAACCCGGCCATGCACGACGAGCACGCCGCCGACGAGGAACGCCAGGCCCTGCGCGCCCGCGCCACCGCCCGCGACACCGAGATCCGCGACCTCGCCGCCCGCCTCGCCGGCGACCGGGAACTCGCCGCCCGGCTCGCCTCCTGGCGCACCGGCTGCCCGCCCGGCCGCCTCACCGAACTCGCCGAGCAGGCCACGGCCGCCCGCACCTTCGCCGAGGAGACCGACGCCGAACTCGCCGAGGCCCGCACCGCCCGAGCCGAGGCCGAGGAGGTCTCCGCCGACGCCGCCCGCGTCCGCGACGAGCGCCAGGACGCCGCCCAGCGCGCCCGCCGCGCCGCCGACGCCCTCGCCGGCCTGGCCTTCCGCCTGCGCGAGCGCGCCGGCTGGCAGGCGAAGGCCCGCGAGCTCGCCGACGAGGCCGCCGAATGCGAGGCCCGCGCCGAGATCTGCCTCGACCGGGCCCGCGCCGCCGACGAGGACCGCCGCGCCGCCCAGCGCGCCGCCGACGACGCCCGCCGCACCGCCCGCGCCCTGCGCGCCGAACGCGCCGAGATCGCCGGCGCCCCCGAAACCCTCCCGGACGACGGGAACACCGCCCAGGACGGCCACCGCCCCCTGCCCGACCTCCGCGAGGCCTACCGGGCCGCCTCCCAGCTCTACGAGAAGGTCGGCGTCGGCGCCGACCTGCGCGCCGAACAGGCCCGCGCCGAGAGCGACGAGAGCGCCGCCCTCGCCGAACTCGACCGGCTCACCAACAAGGTCCGCACCCGCGCCGCCCAGCTCCTCGAAGGCACCGACGGCGCCGACGGCCCCTCCCGCCAGGCGGCCGCCGCCCGCGCCGAGGCCCTCGTCCAGATGCTGGAGAGCCGCGCCTCCGCGGCCAGCGAGCAGCTCGGCCGGCTCCGCGGCGAGGCCGAACGCCACGCCCCGGCCGACGGCGAGGCCCACACCGACCTGCCCGAGGAGATGGTCCCCGGGGACGCCGAGCAGGCCCAGATCCTGCTGCGGACCGCCACCGCCCAGCTCGCCGCCCACACCGCCGCCGTGGAAACGGCCCGGGCCGCCCACGCCGACCTGCTGCGCGCCCACCGCGCCGCCGAGGACGGCGCCGGCGGCTTCGACGAGACCGCCGCCCTCCTGCGGGACCTGCTGCGCGACCACACCCCGCACGACGACGAGCAGGAGCCCACCGCGCACCCCGGCACCCTGGAGGAGGCCCGGCAGTCCGCGGCCGAGACCCGCCGCTCCCTGCGCGCCGCGGCCGCCGAGCTCTCCGCCGCCGAGGCCGCCGTACGCGAGGCGAGCGACATCCTCGTCCGGCATGCCAACGCCACCCGCTACGAGCAGGTACGCACCCCCGCGCGCCAGCAGATCCGCGAACTGCCCGCCTCCGCCCTGCCCGAGCACGCCGCGGCCTGGGCGACCGCCTTCGCGCCCCGCCTGCGCGTCCTCACCGACGAGCTCGCCCAGCTGGAACGCAACCGCGACAGCATCGTCGACCGGCTCCGCGGACTGGTGGAGTCCGCCCTGGCCACGCTGCGCTCCGCCCAGCGGCTCTCCCGCCTCCCCGACGGCCTCGGCGAATGGTCGGGCCAGGAGTTCCTGCGCATCCGCTTCGAGGAACCCGACCAGGCCACCCTCACGGAACGCCTGGGCGAGGTCATCGACGACGCCACCCGCTCCGCGGTCAAGAAGAACGCCGCCTTCGGCGAGGGCCGCCGCGACGGCATGTCCCTGCTGCTCCGCGGAGTCCAGGCGGCCCTGGAACCCAAGGGCATCGCGGTGGAGATCCTCAAGCCGGACGCCGTGCTGCGCGCCGAGCGCGTCCCCGTCGGCCAGATGGGCGACGTCTTCTCCGGCGGCCAGCTGCTGACCGCCGCGATCGCGCTCTACTGCACCATGGCCGCCCTGCGCAGCAACGACCGCGGCCGCGACAAGCACCGCCACGCCGGCACGCTGTTCCTCGACAACCCCATCGGCCGCGCCAACGCCACGTACCTGCTGGAACTCCAGCGGGCCGTCTCCGACGCGCTCGGCGTCCAGCTGCTGTACACCACGGGCCTGTTCGACACCACGGCCCTGGCCGAGTTCCCGCTGGTCATCCGCCTGCGCAACGACGCCGACCTGCGGGCCGGGCTGAAGTACATCAGCGTCGAGGAGCACCTGCGCCCCGGCCTGCCCCAGCCGTCCGCCGAGGGCGAGACGATCCACGGCGAGATCACGGCGACCCGCATGTTCCGCCGCACCGCCGCGGCCGGCTGACCGGCCGCGCCCCCGCCCGCCGGCCGGCCCGTCCGGCCCGCGGGCGGCACCGCCCCCGTCAGCCGCCCGGCCGTGCCGGGGCGGTCTGCCGTGCCGGGCCGGCCGGTACGGCCGGGCCCTTCCGCCGCCGCGGCCGGGCTCCGGCTCAGCCCCGGCCGGTCGCCCCGTAGCGGGAGTCCGCGGCCGCGGACGGCCACGCCGACGCCGACGGCCTGCCGTTCCGCGGTATTCGCCCGGCCGACCGGGCCTCCCGCCGGGCCCGGCGGGCCTGGCGCCGCGATCCCCGCGCCGTGCTGCTCGGCTCCGACAGGACGCCGTACCGCTGGTTCCACATCTGCCGGGTGATCAGCACGTCCAGCACGGACCACGTCGCCACCACGGTCCCGGCTATCGACACGAGCGCCATCGGGAAGGCCAGCCAGGAGCCGGTCAGCGTGAGGAAGAAGGTGATCGTCGCCCCGGTCAGCGTGACGGCCACGATCAGCACCGCCCGCACCGCCGACTCCCGCACCGGATCCGGCAGCCGCCGCCGCCCGACCGGCTCCTCCTGCCACAGCGACGGCCTCGGCCCACCCGGGCCCGCGCCCCCCGCCGTCTCCGCGCCGGCATCCGATCCCGCTGCCGCGCCCGTGCCCTCGTAGAACCCCATGGCCCGCGCCCTCCCCTCCGCACTGCCGGTGATGTCTACCCGGCAGCCCCCGGCCGAACGACCTGCGCCCGACGAATCCCCTCGAACAGGTAGACGTACGGCGACGCCGAGAGATTCCCGCATCGCGGTACTTTCCCCCACTCCGCCGACCCCCACCCGCACCCTCCGAGTCCGCCGGAACGAAGAGTTCCAGCCATCCGTCCCATCGGTGGGACCGAGGCCCCACGAAGTGTCATGTGCCACATAACGGGCCGCACTTGACCGGAAGTATCGGACAACTCCTGATCTTCACCGGGGCGTCCGGCCGAAAACGTCCGGACACGCCTTCGAAGCCTTCGCACTGCAGTAGTAGGCTCACGCCGTTTGAACGACGGAACACCAATCCCCTGACCGGGGGTTGAGCTGGGGGAGGCTGGGGAGGCCATGCGGCTTCGCGGGAAGTCCATCCGCCGGAAGATCGTGGCGCTGCTGCTCGTGCCGCTCGTCTCCCTCACCGCGCTCTGGGGCTTCTCCACCGTCGTCACCGGCCGGGAGGCCCTCCAACTCCTCGACGTCGCCTACGTCATCGACAAGGTCGGCTACCCCATCGAGGACGTCGTCCGCGTCCTGCAGAAGGAACGCCGCCAGACCCTCGTCGTCATCGGCGACCCACGCGCCTCCGCCGCCACCGCCGAACTCGCCAAGCGGCGCGCCGCCACCGACGAACTCGTCGACCGCATCAGCAAGAACGCCAAGGACCCCGAGGTCGCCGAGGAACTCGCACCCGCGGCCGCCCAGCGGCTGGGCTCCATCCTCGACGCCTTCCACGGCATCGGCACCCTGCGCCGCTCCGTCGACCAGAACACCCTCGACCCCAACCAGGCGCTCGAGCTCTACAGCCGCCTCGTCGACCCCTGCTACGACTTCCTCATGAACCTCCACGCCCTGGAGAACGTGGAGATGGACAAGCAGGGCCGCGCCCTCGTCGGCATCACCCGGGCCCGCGAGACGCTCTCCCGCGAGGACGCCGTCATCGCCTCCGCCCTCGCCGCCCGCAACGTCGGCACCACCGACCTCCGGCACGTCTCGGACTTCGCCGCCAACCGCAACCTGCTCTACGGCTTCAACCTCGCCATCCTCCCCGCCGCCGACCGGGAGACATTCGAGCAGTACTGGAACGGCCCCCAGACCAAGCCGCTGCGCGACGCCGAGGAGCGGTTCCTCGCCGGCGGCGCCGGAAAGAACCCGCGCAGCCTCACCCCCGCCCAGTGGGACGAGGCCGCGAACAAGGTCCTCGACGACCTCGCCACCATGGGCACGGCCGCGGGCGACCGCTACCAGAAGCGCGTCGAACCCGTCGCCATGGCCGTCCTCCTCCAGGCGGCCGTCGCCGGCATCCTCGGCTTCCTCGCCCTCCTCGTCTCCGTGATCCTCTCCGTGCGCATCGGCCGCGACCTCGTCCGCGACCTGTCCCGGCTCCGCAAGGAGGCCCACGAGGTCTCCGGCGTCCGCCTGCCCGCCGTCATGCGCCGCCTCGCCGGCGGCGAACACGTCGACGTCGAGACCGAGGCCCCCCGCCTCGAATACGAGAAGGACGAGGTCGGCCAGGTCGGCGCGGCCCTCAACACCCTCCAGCGCGCCGCCGTCGAGGCCGCCGTCAAGCAGGCCGAGCTCCGCAAGGGCGTCTCCGAGGTCTTCGTCAACCTCGCCCGCCGCAACCAGGTGCTCCTGCACCGCCAGCTCACCCTGCTCGACACCATGGAACGGCGCACCGAGGACGCCGACGAGCTCGCCGACCTCTTCCGCCTCGACCACATGACCACCCGCATGCGCCGCCACGCCGAGGGCCTCGTGATCCTCTCCGGCGCCGCCCCCTCCCGCCAGTGGCGCAAGCCCGTCCAGCTCATGGACGTCGTACGCGCCGCCGTCGCCGAGGTCGAGGACTACGAGCGCATCGAGGTACGCCGCCTGCCGCGCCTCGGCATCACCGGCCCCGCCGTCGCCGACGTCACCCACCTCGTCGCCGAACTCCTCGAGAACGCCACCGTCTTCTCGCCCCCGCACACCGCCGTCCAGGTCCACGGCGAGCATGTCGCCAACGGCTTCACCCTGGAGATCCACGACCGCGGCCTCGGCATGAACCCCGAGGCCATGCTCGATGCGAACCTCCGGCTCGCCGAAACCCCCGAGTTCGAGCTCTCCGACACCGACCGCCTCGGCCTGTTCGTCGTCAGCCGCCTCGCCCAGCGCCACGGCATCAAGGTCGTCCTCCAGCCCAGCCCGTACGGGGGAACCACCGCCGTGGTCTTCCTCCCCGCCGCCCTGCTCACCGACGCCCCCGACACCAACGGCACCGGCCTCCGGATCGGCGACGGCAAGCACGGCAGGCCCGGCTCCGCGCCCGGCACCGGCGCCAAGCGGCCCGCCCGCACCGCCCCGACGGCCCTGCGGCACACCCCCGCCGCCGGCCGCCCCCTGCGCTCCGGCGACAGCCGCCGCCCGGTCGAACTGGAAGCCCCCCTCGGCGCACTCGGCCTCGACGGCCTCGACGACCCCGCCGCCCTCGACGAGATGACCACCGGCATCAGCGGACCGGTCGGCGCAGGCGGCCGCCCCGCCATGGCCACCCTCGACGACGAGACCCCGCCCAACGGCACCCCGCGCAGCGCCCTGCTGGGGCTGCGCCCCGCCGACCGGGCCCACCCCGACCGCAGGCCGGCCCGGGACCGCGACCGCGAGCGGGAGCCGCTGGCCCCCACCGGCCCGGTCCGGCTGGACAGCCACCGCTCCGACGCGCTGCGCGGCTCCCGCCCCGACGGCGCCCGGAACTCCGGCCCCGTACAGCTGCCGCGCCGCCGCCCCACCCCGACGCTCGTCGCCGAACACGGCCGCCGCGTGGAGCCCCGTCCGGTCTCCGCGGTCCCGCAGGCCCCGCAGCCCGCGGGCGGGCCCGAGCCGGCCCCCGGGCAGGCCGCCCCCGGGCAGGCCGCACCCGGGCAGGCCGCTCCCGGGCAGGTCACGGGCCCCGGCGGGCTGCCCAAGCGCGTCCGCCAGGCCAGCCTGGCGCCCCAGCTGAAGAAGAGGAGCGCGGGCGCGGCACCCGCCGAACCCGCCGCGGACCCGGTGGCCGACCGGGACGCCGAGGAAGTCCGCTCGCGCATGTCCGCACTCCAGCGGGGCTGGACGGCAGGCCGCAAACAGCAGTCACAGCAGGCTCAGCAGGCACAGCAGCAGTCCGAGGCCGGGACGGGCACCAGCGCCACCACCGGTCCCGCGCACCAGAGCGAGAACGAGAACGAGGGGGACGGTCGATGACCGCACCGCAGACCGGCAACGACACCCGGAGCCGCGGCTCCGGTCAGCTCAACTGGTTGCTCGACGAACTCGTCGACCGGGTCGGCAGCATCCGCAAGGCAGTGATCCTCTCCGGGGACGGCCTGCCCACCGGCAGCTCCAAGGACCTGACCCGCGAGGACAGCGAGCACCTGGCCGCCGTGGCCTCCGGCTTCCACAGCCTGGCCAAGGGCGTCGGCCGCCACTTCGAATCCGGCAGCGTCCGCCAGACCGTGGTCGAACTGGACGAGGCCTTCCTCTTCGTCATGGCCGCCGGCGAGGGCAGCTGCCTGGCCGTGCTCTCCGACGCCGACTCCGACGTGGGGCAGGTCGCGTACGAGATGACCTTGATGGTCAAGCGGGTGGGCGACCACCTGGCGACCGCGCCGCGCTCCGGGCTGCCAGCCGGGGGGTGAAACGGACGGTATGAGTGATCCAGGCCAGGACCACCGGGACCACCGGAACTACCGGGACCAGCCGAACCACGCGGACCCCGGCGCGGGCGCCGCACCGGACCCCGCCCACCCCCACTGGTTCGACGACGACGCCGGTCCCGTCGTCCGCCCGTACGCGATGACACGCGGCCGGACCAGCCACGCCTCCCGGCACCGGCTCGACCTGATCGCGCTCGTCGTCGCCGAACCGGCGGCCGACGACCCGGTCTGGGAGATGAGCCTGTCCCCGGAGCACGCCCACATCCTCGACCTGTGCCGCGAGCGGCCGCAGTCGGTCGCCGAACTCGCGGCCGAACTCGACCTCGCGGTCGGGGTCGTACGGGTCCTGATCGGGGACCTGGCCGACGAGGAAGTGGTCCACGTGACCCGGCCGGTACCGCCGGCCGAACTCCCCGACGAATCCATTCTGCGTGAGGTGATCGATGGCCTTCGGGCGCTCTAGCCGCACCGGTGCCATGCACGCCGTGTCCCCGGTCGAGCCGCTGACCCTGAAGATCCTCGTCGCGGGCGGCTTCGGGGTCGGCAAGACCACCATGGTCGGAGCCGTCAGCGAGATCAGACCGCTCCGCACCGAGGAGGACCTCTCCGAGCCCGGCATCGGCATCGACGACACCGGGGGAGTGGAGAGCAAGAGCACCACCACCGTGGCCATGGACTTCGGGCGCATCACCCTGCGCGAGGACCTGGTCCTGTACCTGTTCGGCACCCCCGGACAGGACCGCTTCTGGTTCCTCTGGGACGAACTGGCCCAGGGGGCCCTCGGCGCGGTGGTCCTCGCCGACACCCGCCGGCTCGCCGACTGCTTCGCGGCCGTCGACTACTTCGAACGCCGCGGGATCCCGTTCACGGTCGCCGTGAACTGCTTCGACGGCGCCGAACGCCACCCGGTGGTGTCCGTACGCGAGGCACTCGACCTCGACCCCGGGGTGCCGGTGCTGCTGTGCGACGCGCGCGACCGGGAATCCGTCAAGGACGTCCTCGTCGGGGTCGTGGAACACGCGATGTCCCTGGCCCGCGCCCGCCGCCGGAGCCTGCCCGCGGGCACCTGAGCACCGGGCCCGGGACCGCCCGCCCGCCGCGCACGGAGGCGGCCCGTACCCCCGCCGACTGGGGTACGGGCCGCAGCTCTCATGGGGGGTTCAGGGGTCGGTTGCGGATTCCGCGCGCGAGACCGTGGAGCGAGTGTGAACCCGCTGCCCGAGGTCGTCAAGCACGAGGACCACACTCATTTCCGCCGACCTTCCGCTGACCGGCCACCGACGTTCCGCCGACGTTCCGCCGCCCGGCAGCAGGCACCGTACGGCGACGGCCGTCGTCACCGGACGCCGACGACCGCCGACCCGTGGCCGAACAGCCCCTGGTTCGCGGTGATCCCCACCCGTGCCCCCGGCACCTGCCGCTCCCCGGCCGTACCGCGCAACTGCCACGTCAGCTCGCACACCTGCGCGATCGCCTGTGCCGGCACCGCCTCCCCGAAGGAGGCCAGCCCGCCACTGGAATTGACGGGCACCCGCCCGCCGAGCGCGGTCACCCCCTTGCGCAGCAGCGCCGCCCCCTCGCCCTCCCCGCACAGGCCGATGTCCTCGTACCACTGCAGCTCCAGCGCGGTGGACAGGTCGTACACCTCGGCCAGCGAGAGGTCCTCCGGCCCGATCCCGGCCTCCTCGTACGCGGCCCGGGCGATGGACGCCCGGAAGGAGCCCGGCGCCGGCGCCGCGCCCGTCACCGAGTCCGTGGCGATGTCCGGAAGGTCCAGCACCGTACGCGGATACACCGGCGTCACCGTCGACACCGCCCGGATCCGCACCGGGTCCGCCACCCCGCGCGCCCGTGCGAAGTCCATGCTGCTCAACACCAGCGCCGCGCCCCCGTCCGAGGTCGCGCAGATGTCGAGCAGCCGCAGCGGATCGGCGACCACGGCCGACGCCGCGACCTCCCCGGCCGTCACCGCCTTGCGGTAGCGGGCGAGGGGGTTGAGTGCCCCGGCCGCCGCGTTCTTCACCTTGACCCGGCCGAAGTCCTCCGGCGTGTCCCCGTACAGGGCCATCCGGCGGCGGGCGTACAACGCGAAATAGGCCGGGTTCGTGGCGCCCAGCAGCCGGAACCGCAGCCAGTCCGGATCGTCCGGCCGGTCCCCGCCCGCAGGGGCGAAGAACCCCTTGGGCGCCGCGTCGGCCCCCACCACCAGCACGACGTCGGCCAGACCCGCCAGGATCTGCGCCCGGGCCGCACCGATGGCCTGGGCTCCCGACGCGCACGCCGCGTACACGCTGGTCACCCGCGCCCCCTGCCAGCCCAGCGCCTGGGCGAAGGTCGCGCCCGCGACATAGCCCGGGTACCCGGAGCGCACCGTGTCCGCCCCGACGACGGACTGCACGTCGGTCCAGTCCAGCCCGGCGTCGGCGAGCGCGGCCCGCGCGGCCACCCGCCCGTAGGCGACGAAGCTGCGGCCCCACTTGCCCCACGGATGCATCCCGGCCCCGAGCACGGCGACGTCGCGGTACCCGCTCACGACGCACCCCCGGCTGCCTCGGGTGCGGGCACGGGCCGGAACCACCAGGTGGTCCATGCGCCGCCGGCATCGCCCGCATCGCCCGGATCGCCCGCGTCGCCCGCTTCACTGCCGGTCCCGTCGAGCACCCCGCCCACGACCTCGACCTCCATCCCGACCGCCAGATCGGCGACCGTGACCCCGGGCGCCGCCTGCCCGAGCACCACCATCCCTTCCGCCTCCAGCTCCACCGCGACCAGGGCGTACGGCTCCCAGGGCGCGTGCGGATCCGACACGTACGGTGCGGGCGGCCGGTAGCGCCCGTCGGTGTACGACCACACCCGCCCCCGCGGCGACAGCGGCACCTCGGCCAGGGTGCCGTCGCCCGGGCAGCGGGGGTTGCGGCAGTACGCGTCCTCACGCGGGAAGAACACCGCGGTGCAGGCGGAGCACCGGGTGCCGAGCAGCCGGAAGCCGCCCTCCGCGCCGGCGTCGGTGAACCACCCGTCCACGACGGGTGTAGGTGTGCGTTCCAAGACCCCTCCCGAGCAGCGCGACTGATCTGACGAGCCGTCAGAAGTCTGCCATGCGGCGCACGGAACGGACAGCGACCGGAAAGTCGAAGTAAGTGCCGCGAAACGCCTCGGGCTTGAAGGTGTGGTGCCACCACTCCTCGGGCAGGTTCACGAACCCCTCCGCCGCCAGCACCCGCTTGAGCAGCTGCCGATTGGCCCGCGCGGCGGCCGGGACCCGCGGGTCATCGGTGTGCGAGAGCGGATCGAACAGGTCGAAAGGCGTCCCCATGTCCACGGGACGCCGCAGCGGCAGCCGCACCAGCGCCACGTCCACCGTGCTCCCACGACTGTGCCCGGACTTCTCGGCGATGTACCCGTCCGGGATCAGCCGCGCCTTGTCGACCCGCGGATAGAACTCCGCCTTCGTCCCCTGGTCGCCCGGATCCCCGGCCCACCGCACGAACAGGTCCACGGCCCGCTGCGGCCGGTAGCAGTCGTACACCAGCAGCGAGTACCCCCGCGCCAGCAGCACCCGCTGGGCCCTCCGCAACGCCTCGGCCGCCGACCGGGCCAGCAGGCACACCGGCTCCTCGTAGCCGTCGACGACGCGTCCCGTGAAGTTGCGCGGGGTGGCGTACCGCATGTCCTGGACGATCGTCGGATCCACCTCCGCCAGCACCACGAAACCCGGCGCGCCCGACCCTCCGGCCAGCACCACCACACACCCTGCAACCACCGCCATCCGCATGCCCCTTCGCATACCATCGCGGGATGCCGCCCCACCTGAAAGACTCGCACTGCTCCACCTGCGGAGCCCTGTTCGACACCGCCGACTGGCCCCGCGCGTGCGGTGCCTGCGGTGCCGTCACCTACCGCAATCCGCTCCCGGTGGCGGTCGCCCTGCTGCCCGTCGAGGACGCGTCCGGCACCGGCCTGCTGGTCATCACCCGCACCATCGAACCGGCCCTGGGCGGGATCGCCCTCCCGGGCGGCTTCGTGGACTTCGGCGAGGACTGGCGCGAGGCGGTCGTCCGCGAACTGCGCGAGGAGACCAACGTCCACGCCCGGCGCGAGGAAGTCGCCCTCGCCGACACCATGAGCTCCCCGGGCGGCCACCTCCTCGTCTTCGGCCTCCTCCCGCCCCGCCCGGCGAAGTCCCTGCCACCGTCGATACCCACGGCCGAAACCACGGGCTGGCACATCCTCCGCACCCCCACGGACCTGGCCTTCCCCCTCCACACCCGAGCGGCAAAGGCATGGTTCGCGGGCGAGTACGCCTGAGGGGCCGGGCGGGGGCCGGGCGGAGGCTGCGGCGAGCAGAATGCAGGCGGGGCGGGGGAGAACTCCGCAACGCAGAGCACAGCCGACGCAACGCACCCCCCCCGGATACTCCTCCGACCCCGGGTGCGGGCATCCCACCCACCGCCACCGCCACCGCCACCGCCACCGCGACCGGCTCCGGCCACGCCGTCAGACGGGCGGTGAGCCGGCCCAGTACCGCCAACGGTTTGACGAGCAGCACCCCGTGCAGGAAGCCCACCGCCACGGCCACCACCGACCCGACCCCGTGGCGTACGGCCTCACAGGGCTCGCCGGCCTCGCCAAGACCATGACCAACCAACCCCCTGATCGAACCGCTCCGCCCGCTCCGCCCGCTCCGCCCGCTCCGCCCGCTCCGCCCGCTGCGCGGCCGGTTCGCCGCGCTCGGGCAGGTTCCCCCGAGGACCTACAGCGGACCTACACCGTCCACGGAGTCGGGCCCGTATCCGAGAGCACCGGCAGCATCCGTACGTGCAACAACGTCCGCGTCCGTATGCCCGCCTCCCCGACTCGCAGTCTCGCCCCCACCCTCACTCCCCCCAATCCCCCGCACCACAACGCCCTCAATCCGCCCCCCGCCCTCGTCCTCCACCACCACCGCATCCCCCACCCACCGCACCGTGTACCGCTCCGCCTCGCCCGGGTCGAAGCCCGGCCCGGTGTCCCGGATCAGCACCCCGCCCCCGGTGCGTCCCCGCGCCGGAGCCCACGCCTCCAGGGTCACGCCGTCCCCCTCGCCCTCCGGTCCGCGGACCGGGAGCACGGTTCCCGCCCGGGCCAGCACCGGGATCCGGTCGGCCGGGGCGTCGAGCAGGATCTGGCCCGGGCCCTCGTACGCCGTCCCGGTCGCGGTGTCGTACCAGCGCCCCCGCGGCAGCCGGACGGCCCGCCGGTTCGCCCCGGGCTCCAGCACCGGCGCCACCAGCAGGGCGTCGCCCAGCAGGAAGGCGTCCTCGCAGTCCCGCAGCGCCCGGTCCTCCGGTGCCCCCCACCACAGCGGCCGCACGTACGGCGCCCCGGTCCGCCGTGCCAGCTGGGCCAGCGTCAGGAAGTACGGCCGCAGCCGCTCCCGCTCCGCCAGTGCGGCCCCCGCATGCCGCTCCACTTCGGGCCCGAACTCCCACGGCTCCCGCCGCCCCGCCCAGATCGCCGAGTGGGTTCGGAACAGCGGCAGGTACGCGCCCAGCTGCAGCCACCGCAGGTACAGCTCCGGCGACGGTGAACCGCCGAACCCGCCGACGTCCGGGCCCGAGTACGGCACCCCGCACAAGCCCAGCCCGAGCACCAGCGCGAGCGAGGCCCGCAGCCCCTCCCAGCCGGTCTCCACGTCCCCCGACCAGGTGCCCCCGTACCGCTGCATGCCCGCCCACCCGGACCGGGAGAACAGGAACGGCCGCTCGGCGGGCCGCAGCCGGACCAGGCCCTCCCACCCGGCCCGGGCCATGCCCAGCGCGTACACGTTGTGCGCGGACCGGTGGTCCCCGCCGGCCCCTTCCATGTGGTGCCGGGCCGACCTGGGCAGCGTCGCGTCCCCGAAGGGGGCGAAGGAAACCGGCTCGTTCATGTCGTGCCACACCCCGGAGAACCCCTGGGCCAGCCGCTCCGCGTACAGCCCGCCCCACCACTCGCGCACCGCCGGGTCCGTGAAGTCCGGGTATGCGCATTCGCCCGGCCAGACCTCGCCCCGCACCTCCTCGCCCCGGGCGTCCCGTACGAACGCCCCGGCCGGCCCCACCGCCCGGCCGGCGGTGTGTACCGGGTCGCCGGTCTTGACCGCCGGGTCGACGATCGACACGAGCCGTACGCCCTGCTCCCGCAGCTCCCGTGCCAGCCCGGGCAGATCCGGGAACCGCTCGCCGTCCACGGTGAACACCCGGTGCTGCGCGTAGTGGTCGATGTCCAGGTGTACGGCCGACAGCGCGAGCCCGCGCGCCCGGTAGCCGGACACGACCCGCCGCACCTCCTCCGCGCTCCCGAAGCCCCAGCGCGCGTGCTGGTAGCCCAGCGCCCAGGCGGGCGGAACCGCGGGGGCGCCGGTCAGTGCCGACCAGCTCTGCAGGACCCGCGCCGGCGGCCCCACCAGCACCCAGCACCGCAGCGGCCCGCCGTCCATGCGCAGCTCGCACGCGCCCGGCCGGTCGGGACCCGAGCCGGCGCCCTCCCGGCCCTCCCGGAGCACCACACGCCCGTCCCAGGGGTTGTCGTGGAACACCAGGTGCGTTCCCGCGTCCGCGACCACCATCTGTACGGGCATGGTGATGTAGAGGGGGTCGTCGCCGGGCCCGAAGCCGCCCTTGGGGTCGGTGTTCCACAGCCGGTACGCGCCGTCGCGCAGCCGCGGCCCCGCGGCGCGCCCGCCGAGCCCGAAGAACCGGGCGTCCGCGGGCACCTCGGCCCGCACAGCCCAACGCGCCCCGCCCTCGGCCCCACCGGCACCAGGCACACCACCTGCACCCTCGGTACCACCTGAACCCTCACCAGCACCCGCACCTCCAGCACCACCCGCACCCCCCATACGAGCAGCACCCCCCGCCCCCACCCCCGCCGGCTCCCACCACCGCGGCGGCAGCTCCCGGCGCAGCACCACCCCGCCCGGCGTGCGCACCTCCACCGCCCCGTGCCGGGACACCGCCACCGTCACCCGCTCCGACACCACCCGCCAGCCGCCGCCGGTGTCCGGCTCCAGCACCGCCCGCGGGTCGGGCTCCGGCCCGTCGCCCACCACGGCGTACGACGGCGTCGCCCCGGCCCCGTCCCAGCTCCAGAACACGATCCCGCCCGCCGCGATCCGTACGAGCAGCTCCGAACGGGCGAACCGCAGCAGCCCGCCGCCCGGCCTCGGCTCCGCACCCGTCAGCAGCCCCGGCACGCGCGCCCGCTCCGGGCCCCGGCGGGGGAGGCCCACCGCGTCCGCGCGCCGGTGGCGCAGCGCCGAACGCCATGCGCGCCGCCCGCGCTCCGTACCGATCTCTTTCACCGCACGCACCAGATCGCGACCGTTCATGCTGCTCACCCTGCCACCGGCCGCCGACCGCGCGGGGTGCGTTCAACTTCCGTTCACCCGTCCATCCGCCTCCCCGGCACCTCTGGTGCGGAGGTAGATCACATGGCATCGTCCCTGTGTGCCGCCGCGCGCACACCCGCCGCGCGATGGCACCGTACGCACATCCCGCGCGCACCCCGCGCAAGCCGCAGACTGACCTGACCGGGAGCCGACCCATGACCTCGACCACCCAGCCGGAACCCCTCTGGTCCCCGGGGCCCGACCGGATCGCCGGGGCCCGTATCACCGCCTTCCAGGCCTGGGCCGCCGAGCACCACGGCGCCCCCGCGGACGGCGGCTACCTCGCGCTGCACGCCTGGTCGGTCGCCGAGCTCGACACCTTCTGGCGGGCCGTCGCCGAATGGTTCGACGTACGGTTCACCACCCCGTACGCCTCCGTCCTCGCCGACCGCTCCATGCCGGGGGCGCGCTGGTTCACCGGCGCCACCCTCAACTACGCCGAGCACGCGCTGCGTGCCGCCGAGGACCCGGCGCGCGCCGAGGACGCCGCCCTGCTGTACGTCGACGAGACCCAGGAGACCACCCCCATCACCTGGGCCGAGCTCCGCGGCCAGGTCGGCGCGCTCGCCGCCGAGCTGCGCGCCCTCGGCGTACGCCCCGGCGACCGGGTCAGCGGCTACCTCCCCAACATCCCCGAGGCCGTCGTCGCGCTCCTCGCGACCGCCGCCGTCGGCGGCGTGTGGACCTCCTGCGCCCCCGACTTCGGCGCCCGGAGCGTCCTCGACCGCTTCCAGCAGGTCGAGCCGGTCGTCCTGTTCACCGTCGACGGCTACCGCTACGGCGGCAAGGAGCACGACCGCCGCGACACCGTCGCCGAGCTCCGCGCGGACCTGCCCTCGCTGCGCGCCGTCGTCCACATCCCGCTGCTCGGTACGCCCACCCCCGACGGCGCCCTGGCCTGGGCGGACCTGACCTCCGCCCGCACCGAGCCGGTCTTCGAGCCGGTCCCCTTCGACCACCCGCTGTGGGTGCTGTACTCCTCCGGCACCACCGGCCTGCCCAAGGCGATCGTGCAGTCGCAGGGCGGCATCCTCCTGGAGCACCTCAAGCAGCTGGGCCTGCACTGCGACCTCGGGCCGGAGGACCGGTTCTTCTGGTACACCTCTACCGGCTGGATGATGTGGAACTTCCTCGTCTCCGGCCTGCTCACCGGTACCACCGTCGTCCTGTACGACGGCAGCCCCGGCTACCCCGACACGGGAGCCCAGTGGCGCATCGCCGAGCGGACCCGGGCCACCCTGTACGGAACCTCGGCCGCCTACGTCATGGCCTGCCGCAAGGCCGGCGTCCACCCCTCGCGGGACTACGACCTGTCCGCCGTGAAGTGCGTGGCGACCACCGGCTCGCCGCTGCCGCCCGACGGCTTCCGCTGGCTGCACGACGAGGTCGCCGAGGACCTCTGGATCGCCTCCGTCAGCGGCGGCACGGACGTCTGCAGCTGCTTCGCCGGCGCCGTCCCCACCCTCCCCGTCCACATCGGCGAGCTCCAGGCCGCCTGCCTGGGCACGGACCTGCAGTCGTGGGACCCGTCCGGCAAGCCGCTCACCGGGGAGGTCGGCGAGCTCGTCGTCGCCAACCCCATGCCGTCCATGCCGATCTACTTCTGGAACGACCCGGACGGCAGCCGCTACCGCGACAGCTACTTCGAGATGTTCCCCGGCGTCTGGCGGCACGGTGACTGGATCACCCTCACCGACCGCGGCTCGGTGGTCATCCACGGCCGCTCCGACTCCACCCTCAACCGCCAGGGCGTCCGGATGGGCTCCGCCGACATCTACGAGGCCGTCGAACGCCTCCCCGAGATCAAGGAATCCCTGGTCATCGGCCTGGAGGAACCGAACGGCGGCTACTGGATGCCGCTCTTCGTGCACCTCGCGCCCGGCGCCACCCTCGACGACGACCTGCGCGGCCGCATCAAGGCCACGATCCGCGAGGAGCTCTCCCCGCGGCACGTGCCCGACGAGGTCATCGAGGTGCCGGCCATCCCGCACACCCTCACCGGCAAGCGCATCGAGGTCCCGGTCAAGCGCCTGCTCCAGGGCACGCCCATGGAGAAGGCCGTCAACCCGGGCTCCGTCGACAACCTGGACCTCCTGCACTTCTACGAGGAGCTCGCCCGCACCCGCAGCCGCTCCTGAGCCCGCTGTCAGTGGTCGTCGTTACTCTGAGTGAGCAATCGACTGCGCATTCAGGGGGAGCCATGTCCGCCATGCACCGCACCACCCGCGACACCACCGACCGCACCGGCCGCTCGGCCAAGCGCCGCATGCTGCGCCGCGAGATCCCCGGAACCGTCGGCCTCCTCGCCGACCCCGGGGATTTCGCGGCCATGCGCTGCTACCGCAGCTTCGCCTTCGACGACCACGAGGACTACCTGCGCCACGTCGACGACCTCCTCAGGTCCCTCGCCGCCCAGGGCATCCACACCACCGTGGCCCTCTTCGACCCCGAGGACTACGCCGAGTTCTGCGCCGAGCAGCACCTCGACCCGGACAGCGCCGCATCCCGCAGCCGCTTCACCGCCGAGCTCGCCGGAACCGGCCCCGGCCTCCCCTACACGGGCCGCCCCATCGACGAGATCGTCCCGCTCCTCATCGACGAGGCCGTCCGCCAGGCCACCTGGGAGTACGCCACCACCCTCCTCGCCGAACTCGGCACCTGCGCCGACTGCGGCGAGGACATCGGCCGCTCCTCCTTCGAACGGGCCGCCGACGCCCTCAGCCGCCTCGTCCAGGGAGCCGGACCGGGCCACCACCACCTCGTCTGCAGCATCCCCACCAAGGACCAGCAGCTCGTGGCGGTGCTCCACACCGAGACGCCCCCACGTCCGCCCGGGCAGCCACCCGCGGACGCCGGCCCGGCAGACCCGGACGGCACACCCCGGTTCGACGGCCGCGAGAGCCTCGACTTCGTGACCGTCCTCGCTGCCGGCCTCGCCCTCGGCGGCCCCGGCGGACTGGTGCTGCGCACCACCGGCGCGGGCCCCGGAGACCGCGTCCACGGATGGCGCCTCGACCGGGGCCGCCTGGTGCCGCTCTCCGCGGCGGCCGTTTTCAACGCGTACTGCACCGACGCCGACACCGGGGAGCCGGTGGCCCCGGAGCACGGCGTCGACTACTGCCCCGGATACGAGGTCGACGGCCCCGACCCGCACCACGGGCCGAGGTAGCCGACCGGGCCCGGGCAGAACGCCAGAGGGGCCTCCGCCACCGCGAAGGCCCCTCGACCGGCATCACACGTACGCCGCCGACCGGCTACTCGCCGGACAGCACCGCCTGAGCGGCCACCCGGGCCTCCTCGGCACTGTCCGCCGCACGCGCCGCGGCCGCGGCACGCTCGCACTGGGCCAGCGTGTGCTTGGCGAGCGCCGCCCGCACGTACGGGATGGAAGCGGCACCCATGGACAGGGAGGTGACACCCAGACCCGTCAGCACACACGCCAGCAGCGGATCGGAAGCAGCCTCACCGCAGACACCGCAGCTCTTGCCCTCCGCCCGGGCCGCCCCGGCAGCCATGGCGATCAGGTCGAGCAGCGCCGGCTGCCACGGGTCCTGGAGCCGCGACACCGCACCGACCTGCCGGTCGGCGGCAAAGGTGTACTGCGCCAGGTCATTGGTGCCCAGCGACAGGAACTCGACCTCCTGCAGGATCGAGCGCGCCCGCAGCGCGGCGGAGGGGATCTCCACCATCGCCCCGAACTTCGCCTGCAGCCCGGCCGCCCGGCACGCGTCGGCGAACGCCTTCGCGTCGGCCCGGTCGGCCACCATGGGCGCCATGACCTCCAGATGGACCGGCAGACCGTCGGCCGCCTTGGCCAGCGCGGCGAGCTGGGTCCGCAGCACCTCCGGGTGGTCCAGCAGGGTGCGCAGGCCGCGCACGCCCAGCGCCGGGTTCGGCTCGTCGGCCGGCGTCAGGAAGTCCAGCGGCTTGTCGGCGCCGGCGTCCAGGACACGGACGACGACCCGGCCCTCGGGGAAGGCTTCGAGCACCTTGCGGTAGGACTCGACCTGCTTCTCCTCGGACGGCGCCTTCTTGCTGTCGTCCAGGAACAGGAACTCGGTGCGGAACAGGCCCACGCCCTCCGCCCCGGCCTCGACGGCCGCCGGGACGTCCGCCGGCCCGCCGACATTGGCGAGCAGCGGCACCTTGTGCCCGTCGGACGTCGTACCCGGACCGGACGAGGCGGCCAGCGCGGCCTTCCGCTCGGCGGCCGCCGCCTCCAGCTCCGTCTTCTTCTCGTCGCTCGGCTCGACGAAGACCTCGCCCGTCGAACCGTCGACGGCGATCACGGTGCCCTCGGCGATCTCCCCGGCCCCCGGCAGCGCCACGACCGCGGGCACCCCCAGCGCCCGCGCGAGGATGGCACTGTGGCTGGTCGGGCCGCCCTCCTCGGTGACGAAGCCGAGGACCAGCGACGGGTCGAGCAGCGCCGTGTCGGCGGGCGCCAGGTCCCGCGCGATCAGCACGTACGGCTCGTTGCTGTCCGGCACACCCGGCATCGGCACACCCAGCAGGCGCGCGACGATGCGGTTGCGCACGTCGTCCAGGTCGGCCACCCGCCCGGCCATGTACTCCCCGGCCCCCGCGAGCAGGTCGCGGTAGGCGGCGAACGCGTCGTACACCCCGCGCTCGGCGGTGCTGCCGACGGCGATCCGCCGGTCGACGTCCGCCATGAGCTCCGGATCCTCAGCGATCATGGCCTGGGCTTCGAGCACGTGCTGTGCCTCGCCCCCGGCCAGCTGGCCGCGCGCGATCAGGTCGGCCGCAACGGCGCTCACGGCCTTGCGGGCGCGCCCCTGTTCGCGCTCCGCCTCGTCCGCGGTGATCTGCCTGGCCGGCGGCTCCAGAACCGCCGTGCCCATGTGCCGCACCTCGCCGATCGCCACACCGTGGCTCACGCCGACGCCTCGCAGCGTTGTCTCCATCTCACCCGTCTCCGATTGAGCGGCGGGCCCGGCCGCCGCGGTGGATCTCCGAACCGCCGGCACGCCCGGCGGATGAGTCAGGCCCAGCTGAAGAGCTGGTCGCCGGCTTTGACGTCGCCGTCCTCACGGACGTCGCCGAGGGAGTCGGCGGTGGCCTCCAGTGCCACGACGGGGCAGATCGGCGACTTGCCGGCCTCTTCGACGGCAGCGGGGTTCCAGCGGATGACGGCCTGGCCGCGGGTCACGGTGTCGCCCTTGTTGATGAGCAGCTCGAAGCCCTCGCCGTTGAGCTGGACGGTGTCGATCCCGAGGTGGGTGAGGACACCGTGTCCTTCGGCGTCGACGACGACGTACGCGTGCGGGTGCAGGGAGACGACCACACCGTCGACGGGGGACACCGCCTCCGAGGGCTCGCGGACGGGATCAATGGCGGTGCCCGGACCCACCATCGCGCCGGAGAACACCGGGTCGGGCACAGCGGCGAGTCCGATGGCGCGCCCGGCAAGTGGGGACGTCACGGTGGTCATGGGGCCTCCCAGGGGGATGGGGCTTCGTAGCGTCGCCGTCACTGTCTGTCCCGCGCGGCGCGCTTTTCGAAGGGTATGTCATGAGATGTCCGGGTTCGCGCGAAACGAACCTCCTGCTGAGGGCCGTGATGCGCTCCCGCGACAACGTAGTGGACTAGACCATACGCCTGAATCGATTTGCCTGTGAACCACCGGGCCTGTACTGTCGAGACTCCCGCCAGGACGTCCCACGTGAACTTCTCGCGAACGGACGATGGACGGGGAACCAACCCTTCAGCTTCTGATCTTGAGCTCATCGCTCTGTCGTTTTGTCATCCCGATGAACCGGCCGAGTTGCAGAGCACAGGAAAGAAACTGATAAGGTCGGAATCGCCGAAAGGGAAAACGCGAAAGCGAAGACCCGGAAAGCGAACGGAAAAGACTCTGATAGAGTCGGAAACGCAAGAACGAAAGCCCGGAGGAAAGCCCGAGAGGGTGAGTACAAAGGAAGCGTCCGTTCCTTGAGAACTCAACAGCGTGCCAAAAATCAACGCCAGAAGTTGATACCCCGTCCACTTCGGTGGATGAGGTTCCTTTGAAAAGACCTGCAGGGCTCTTCGGAGTGCTTGTAGGCAACAACACAGCGAGGACGCAGTGGTCAGTCGGTCATATTCCGACCATGGCTGACCCGCTCACCTGATGTTGCACCGGATTA
>NZ_JBIVXV010000006.1:0-376905 GCF_044769385.1 Streptomyces sp. NPDC090445
TTCTCTTCCGGGGGTTCCCGGTGAGGGCGTACTTCCAATAAACCCGACCGGTGGAGACGGGTCACGCCACTCGAACCCGTGGCTTGACGGAAATGGCCGGCCTCGGTAAAAGGTCGCGCCTTTTGACCGCACGGCGCAGCCACTGCCCCAACCGGGTCAGGGCGACTGTCGTCCGGCGGCACGACCGACCGCCCAGGCGCCGGCCGGCCGCTGCGCCCGGGGCCGTTGTCAGACCCCCGCGAGAAGATCTCCTCATGACGATTCTCACCGCCGATGAGGCGCTGTTCCGCATGTCCGACCGCACCGAGTACGAGGCCGCGCTCCGGCGCCTGCGGGAGGCTTCGCAGGCGTACTACGGCGACGGCGACAGTGCCCTGGACGACGCCACGTACGACCGGCTCCGGCTGGCCGTCCTCGCCTGGGAGGAGGAGAACCCGGCGGAGGTCGCCGCGGACTCCCCCACCGGCCTCGTCGCCGACGGCGCGGCCCCGGCCGGGGACGTCGCGCACACCACCCGCCTGCTGAGCCTGGACAACGTCTTCGACGCCGAGGGCCTGGTGGCCTGGGGTGCTTCCGTCCAGCGCCGGCTGGGCCGGGCCCCGGAGGGCGGGTTCACCGTCGAGCCGAAGATCGACGGCGCGGCCGTGGCCGCCCGGTACCGGGGCGGACGGCTCGTGCAGATCATCACCCGCGGCGACGGCAGCCACGGCGAGGACGTCAGCCATGTCATCGGCCAGATCGACGGGCTCCCCGAGCAGCTGGCCGGGGCGGCCACGGTCGAGGTCCGCGGCGAGGTGGCCTTCACCCAGGAGCAGTTCGAGACGGCGAACGAGGTCCGCACCGCCCACGGCGCGCAGGTCTTCGCCAACCCGCGCAACGGCGCGGCGGGCACGCTGCGGGCGAAGGACCGGCCGTACCGGCTGCGGATGACGTTCTGGGCGTACGGGGCGGTCGAGCTGGACGGCGAAACGTTCCTGCCCGGCGGGGGCACGCACGCCGAGGCCCTGGCCGCCGTGGCCGCCGCCGGGGTGCAGACGACCGCGGACTCCCCCGCCGGGCTGCGCGTCGTCGCCGGCCTCGCGGAGGCGCAGCGGCAGGTCGACGCGATCGCCGCCATGCGCGCGGACCTGCCGGTCGGCATCGACGGCGTCGTCGTCAAGCTGAACGACACCGCCGAGCAGGAAACGACCGGGCTCGGCTCCCGGTTCCCGTACTGGGCCATCGCGTTCAAGCTGCCCGCGGTCGAACGGCAGACGGTGCTGCAGGACGTGGTGTGGGAGGTCGGCCGGACCGGGGTCCTCGCCCCGACCGCGATCCTCGCCCCCGTCGAGATCGACGGCACCACCGTCACCCGCGCCACCCTCCACAACCCCGCCGACATCCGCCGCCGCGACCTCCACCTCGGCGACACCGTGACCGTGTACAAGGCCGGCGACATCATCCCGCGCGTCCAGGCGGCCGTGGTGCGGCTGCGCCCGGCCGGGGCGGCGCAGGTGCCGCTGCCCGAGGCGTGCCCCCGCTGCGGCGGCGAGATCAGCAAGGCCCAGGAGCGGTGGCGCTGCGCCAAGGGCACCTCGTGCGCGCTGCCCGCACTGATCGAGTACGCCGCCGGGCGCGAGATGCTCGACATCGACGGCCTCGGCAAGACGTACGTGGCCTCCCTGGTCGAATCCGGCGCCGTCACCGACGTCGCCGACCTCTTCACCCTCACCGTCGACCAGCTCACCGACGCGTCCGGCAGCGCCAAGCGGGGTGCCAAGCTCGCCGAACAGATCACCGCCGCCAAGGCCCGTCCCCTCAGCCGCGTCTTCTGCGCACTGGGCGTGCTCGGCACCGGGCGCAGCATGTCCCGCCGCATAGCCCGCCACTTCGGCACGATGGACGCGATCCGCGAGGCCGACGCGGCCGCGATGCAGGACGTGGAGGGGATCGGCCCGGAGAAGGCCCCGGTCATCGTCGAGCAGGTCGCCGCCCTCGCCCCGGTCATCGACAAGCTGATCGCGGCGGGCGTCACCATGGCCGAGCCCGAGGAGCCGTCGGCGGCGCAGGGCGCCGGGCCGCTGGACGGCAAGGTCGTCGTGGTCACCGGAAAGATGGCCGGCCCCCTGGAGGGGCTCGGCCGGTCGGAGATGAACGCGCTGATCGAGAAGGCCGGCGGGCGCGCGGGCAGCAGCGTCAACTCCAAGACGTCCCTCCTGGTCTCCGCGCCGTCGGCGAGCGGCAAGCCGAGCTCGAAGGCGGTCAAGGCCGCCGAACTCGGCGTGGAGGTCCTCACGCCGGAGGCCTTCGCCGACCTGATCGCCGACCACGTGGCCTGACCGGCCGTGCCGGTGGCGCCGTACGGCGCACCCGTGCCGGAGTAGCCGGAGGCGATCAGGGCCTGCACCCACGAGCCGCGGTCGGTCTCGATCCCGACCACGACACCGGCCGCGTCCAGACCCTCGCCGCCGTGCCGGGCGACGAGTTCGTGCAGCTTCGCAATGCCCTCCACACCCTCTGACAGCTTCGCGGTGGCCAGCTTCCGGCCGGTCTCGTCCCGGATCTCGACGTCGTGGTGGTCTTCGGCCCAGTCATCGCCGATCAGCAGCAACTCGTCCTCCTGGTCAAGTACGTCACCATGCAGCCTGCGGAAGGCGCGGCACGCGGCCTAATGGATCCAGTGCTCACGCCCCACTGCCCGGCGGGCACGCCACCCCATCAGCGGTCTGGCCTCCCGGCCGACCAGCAGGGGCACGGTCTGCCCCCAGAACTCGCAGTGGCTCCGGCGATGGAAGTGCTCACCTGCTGGCGGCTACGGCACCGAGTCTCTACGACCCGGCAAGTCCCATTAGGCGATGGCGACGGCTTGGAGGGGGCTGAGGGCGGCGGCGCGGCGGGCGGGGAGGGCTGCCGCGGCGGCGCCCACGGCGAGGGAGAGGGTGACGACGAGGGCGAGGGTGCCCCAGGGGAGGGTGAAGGTGTACTGGGGGATGGCTCCGTTGGCCAGGCCGCTCACCTTCCAGGCCCCGAACAGGCCGCCGGCCAGGCCCAGCAGGGTGCCGTAGGCGGCGACGGCGAGGGATTCGAGGCGGATCATGCGGCGGATGCCGGCGCGGTCCATGCCGATGGCGCGCAGGACGCCGATCTCGCGGGTGCGTTCGGCGACCGACATGGCGAGCGTGTTGACCATGCCGAGTGCGGAGATCACCACGCCGAGGGCGAGCAGTCCGAAGACCATGGTGATCAGTTCGCCGGCGACGCCCGCCTGTTCGCGGACGAGCCGGTCGCGGCTCTGGACCTTCAGCAGCGGGCTGTTGTCGACGGCGCCGCGCAGCTGCTTCTCCAGGTCCGCGGAGGTGGCGGCGTCCTTGGTGCGTACGAGGACACGCTGGACGGAGTCGCGCAGGTGGCTGTTCTGCTGGACGTCGCCGCGCCAGGCGAGGACGTCCCGGGCGGTGGGGTTGTCCCGGTAGATGCCGACGACGGTGTAGGAGCGGCCGCGGTCGCCGCCACCGGGGCCGGGGCCGGGGCCGATGCTCGCGTCGACCCGGTCGCCGGCGGTGATGCGGTTCTCGCGGGCGAAGCTGTCGGACACCGCGATCCGGCCCGGGCCGATGCCGGTGGCGGAGCCGCTGGTAAACCGCAGCCTCATGACCTCCCCCACGGTCTTCGGGTCGACCCCGGAGACCTGCCGGGCGAACGCGCCGGTGGAGAAGGTGGAGTCCGCGACGGCGGAGGCGGCGGCGACGCCGGGGATCGCGGCGAGGCGCTGCAGGGCGGCGGGGTCGACGGCGGTGGTGGTGTTGCGGGTGCTGATGACGTAGTCGGCGCTGAGGCCGGCGGCTGCCTGGGAATCCAGGGCCCGGCTGGAGGAGTGGTCGATGACGGCCAGTCCGGAGACCAGCGCGGTGCTGATCATCAGGGCGACGGCGGTGGCGGCGGTGCGGCGGGGGTCCCGCAGGGCGTTGTCCTTCGCGAGGTCGCCGGCGACGCCGAGCCGGGAGGCGCCCCGGCCCAGGAGGCGGATGACCGGGCCCGCGAGCAGCGGGGCCAGCAGGATCAGGCCGGTCACGAGGATGCCGCAGCCGAGCATCGCGGTCCGCAGGTTCGCGTCCGAGGCGTCCTTCGCGTCGCTCAGCGAGACCAGCAGGCCGACGCCGGTGAGGAGTACGGCGGTGCCGGCCGCGCCCCGGATCCGGGACAGCGCCGCGGACGGGGGCTGCTCGGCGGTGCGCATCGCCTCGACGGGGGCGATCCCGGCCGCGCGCCGGGACGGCAGCCAGGCGGCGAGGACGGTGACGCCGACGCCGACGGCGAGGGAGGCGAGCACCGGGGCGGGGCCGATCACCAGCGGGCCCTGCGGCAGCAGGTCGTCCGCGGTGCCGAGCAGGCCGGGCAGGACGGTGGCGACGCCGAGCCCGAGGGCGAAGCCGAGCACGGAGGCGAGCAGGCCGACGAGGGCCGCCTCGGCGAGGACGGAGCCGACGACCTGGCGGCGGGTGGCGCCGACGGCCCGGAGCAGTGCGATCTCCCGGGAGCGGCGGGTGACGAGCATGGTGAAGGTGTTGATGATGAGGAATGAGCCGATGAAGAGCGAGACCGCGGCGAAGACCAGGGGCAGCCGGGAGTGGCTGCGGGTCTTGGTGTCGATGAAGACCTGCTGCTGGCCGGCCTTCGCGGCCGCGGTGGTCGCCTCGGCGCGGTCGGCCGGCAGCAGCGTGCCGATGCGCCGGGCGAGGTCGGACGGGTCGGTGCCGGGCGCGGCGGACAGGTCGATGCCGGTGTAGCCGCCCGGAGTGGCGAACAGCCGCTGCGCGGTGGCCTTGTCGAACACCGCGAGGGTGCCGCCGGACGTGACCCGGGTGTCGTCGGTGGAGACGGTGCCGACCAGCCGCATCCGCAGGACGGGGCCGTCGGCGGCCAGGGTGACGGTGTCGCCGAGGGCGTACGCGCCGGCCGCTGCCGTGCCGCGGTCCAGGGCCACCTCGCCGTCGGCGCGCGGGGCGCGGCCGGCGGTCAGCGGGTGGCGGCCGTCCTTGCCGTCGGGGCCGGGGACGTACGCGGCGGCCAGTTTGCCCATCGCGTTGTCGGCGCGCATCGGGGAGCCGTCCTTGGCGGCCAGCGTGACCGAGCCGTCGACGGTCGGGCGGGCCGCGGTGACACCGGGTACGGCGGCCAGCCGGGCCACGAGCGCGTCGTCGAGGGCGGTGGTCCGTTCGCCCGCGGGGGTGCCCGGCGGGTATTTCGGGTCGACGGTGACCGCGATGCCGGCGTGGCTCTTCGAGAGGGAGGCGCGGTAGGCGGCGGTGGTGGAATCGGCGAAGACGAGCGAGCCGGAGATGAACGCGACTCCGAGACAGACCGCGAGGACGGTCATGGCCAGGCGGGCCTTGTGCGCGAGGACGTTGCGCAGGGCTGTTCGCAGCATGGTGGGCTTTCGAGGGGTGCGGGACGGGGAGGGGACGGGCAGCGGCCGAGGGCGGTACGCGGTCAGTGCGCGCGGCCCTGGGCTTCGAAGGCGAGCATCCGGTCCAGGACGGCGCCGGAGGTCGGCTCGTGCAGTTCGTCCACGAGGCGGCCGTCGGCGAGGAACACCACGCGGTCGGCGTAGGAGGCGGCCACCGGGTCGTGGGTGACCATCACCACGGTCTGGCCCAGTTCCCGTACCGAGTCGCGCAGGAAGCCGAGGACTTCGGCGCCGGAGCGGGAGTCGAGGTTGCCGGTCGGCTCGTCGGCGAACACGATCTCCGGGCGGGAGGCCAGGGCCCGGGCCACGGCGACGCGCTGCTGCTGGCCGCCGGAGAGCTGGGCGGGGCGGTGGGCGAGGCGGCCCGCGAGGCCGACGGTGGCGACGACGGCGTCCAGCCATGCGGTGTCGGGCTGCCGGCCGGCCAGCCGCAGGGGCAGGATGATGTTCTCGAGCGCGGTGAGGGTGGGGAGGAGGTTGAAGCCCTGGAAGACGAAGCCGACCTTCTCCCGCCGCAGCCGGGTGAGCTGCCGGTCGTTCAGGGCGGACAGCTCGACACCGCCGATCCGGGCCGATCCCGCGGTGACCGGGTCGAGGCCGGCCATGCAGTGCATCAGCGTGGACTTGCCGGAGCCGGAGGGGCCCATGACCGCGGTGAACCTGCCCCGCGCGAACTCCACCGTCACCGCGTCCAGGGCGGTGACCCGGGTCTCGTCCTTCCCGTACGTCTTGGTCAGGCCGGACGCGCGGGCGGCCGGCTCCGCGAGCCGTGTGGAGGGGGAACCGGAACCGGGGGAAGGGGACGTCTGCGACATGGGTGCTCCGCTGGGGCGTGCGACGGCCCGCGAGGAGTTCCGGGGGCCTGGGATGCATCCATCGTCACGGCCATGGGCTGTGCAAACATCGTTCCGGAGAACGTAGTTGAGCTCTGCCGAAAGGACGGCGGCACGCGGTCTTCCTCTGCCGAAGGGAAGAGGAAGACCGCGGCCGGGCGGATCCCGCCGAGGGCCCGTCAGGTGGCCAGGCCGGTCCGGTGGGCCAGCAGCGCCGCCTGCACCCGGCTGGTCGAACCGGTCTTGTCGAGGATGGCACCGACATGGGTCTTCACCGTGCCGATCCCGATGCCCATCCGCGCGGCGATGTCCTGGTTCGACAGCCCCTCGCCGAGCATCGCCAGGACCTCCCGCTCCCGGCCGGTGAGCCGCGCGATCCGCTCGTCCGCGGGCGCACCGCCCGCATGGTCCGCGCCGCCGGAGCGCAGCATGCGGGAGATCACCGCCCCGGTGACGCCCGGGGAGAGCACGGCATCGCCGGCGGCGGCCGCGCGGACCGCGCTGATCAGCTCCTGGGGCCCTTCGTCCTTCAGCAGGAAACCGGCGGCGCCCTCGCGTAGCGCCCGGACGACGTTGTCGTCGTCGCCGAAGGTGGTCAGCATGACGACGCGCGGCGCGGGATCGAGGGCGAGCAGCGGGGCGATCGCGGCCAGCCCGTCGCACACGGGCATGCGGATGTCCAGCAGCACCACGTCGGGGTGGTGTGCCGCGGCCAGCTCGACGGCCTGCTGCCCGTCCCGGGCCTCGGCGACGACGTCGATGCCGTCGGCATGCCGCAGGATCAGGCGTACGCCGTGCCGGATCATCGTTTCGTCGTCGGCGAGCAGGACGCGGACGGGCCGGTCGGACAGGGCGGGCCGGGCGGGCCGGTCGGGCTCGGTCAACGGGTCTCCCAGGGTGCGGCGTCCCGGACCGACGGGACGGTGAAACGGTCGATGGCGATGAGCCGCTGCGCGGCGTCGAAGCAGTAGCGGGCGACCCGCAGGGTGCCGGGGCGGGACTCGGTGCCGCCGTTGAACGGGTAGATGCAGCCGGCCGCGGCGGCGGGCCGCGGCGGCTCGTGCCCGGTGGCGGCGGCCCGGACCGCAGCATTGTCCAGGACGCCCAGCCCCGCCACGTCGCCGTACGTCATGCCGACGCGCGGCAGCGGGCGCGGACCGGCGAACTCCGCCCGCGGCGCGGTGGCGTACACGAACATGGTCCCGAGGACCATGAGCACGCTCAGCACCACCAGCCCGAGGGCGGGCGTCAGCACCTGCACGACCCGGCCATGGCCACCCCCGGCGCCCCCGGCGCCCTCGGCGCCCCCGGCGCCCTCGGCGCCCCCGGCGCCCTCGGCGCCCTCGGCGCCCTCGGCGCCCTCGGCCTCCGCGACGTCCGCGACGTCCGCGACGTCCGCGACGTCCGCGGCATCCGTGACGGGCAGGCGGTCCGCTCCCCGCTCTCCGGTGCCGCCCGGCCGGCCGGTCGCGGGGGTGTCGCCGGGCTCGGCGGGCACGGCCGCATGCACGCGGAAGCCGCCGGTCGGCAGCGGGCCCGCGTCGAACGTCCCGCCCAGCAGCCCGACCCGCTCCCCGAGCCCCGTGAGCCCGCGGCCGGTGCCCTCGGGGGCGGCGGGGGCAGGGGGCACGGGCGGGGCGCCGTTGCGGACGGTGACCTGCACGGTCTCGTCGCCGTGCACCACCGTCACCGTGACGTGGGCGGCGCTCGCGTAGCGGTGCACGTTGGTCAGGGACTCCCGGACCAGCCGGTGCACCGCCCGGCGCACCCGAGCCGGCCGTGCGTCGAGGTCCGGCCCGATCCAGTCGAGCCGTACGGCGATCCCGCCGTTCCGGGACCCGGCCACCAGGGCCTCGATGTCGGCGCGGGTCCCGGTCGCGTCGGTGAGCGCCTCGGGCCCGGTGTCGCGGCCCAGCGGCCCGAGCACCCCGAGGGCCTGGCGCAGCTCCCGCATCGCGTCCCTGGTGGTCCGCCGTACCAGGACGGCTTCCTCGCGCAGCTCGGGGTCGGCCCGTTCGAGGGCCAGCTCCAGCCCGCCCGCGTGCAGCGAGATGAGGCTGAGCCGGTGTCCCACCATGTCGTGCATCTCGGCGGCGATACGGGCGCGTTCGTGGATGCGGGCCTCGCTGTCGGCGAGCCGGCGGGCCCGTTCGGCGGCGTCTCCGCGCTCGCGCAGCGCCTGTACGAGGCGGCGCTGCTGCCCGTAGGCGGTGCCGACCAGGCCGGGGACGATCACGGCGGTCGGTGTGAGGATGAGGCCGAGCGCGAGTCCGTACGACACCTGCCCCGGACCGAGCCAGGGCGCGGCCACGGTCGCGGCCGCCACGACCAGAGCGGCCGCGGCTGCCGGCAGCCGGGCACGGCGCCGTGCCTCGACCGTCCGCCGCGCCACCGAGTACGCGGTCGCGGCCGCGACCGGCCCGACGCAGAACGCGAGCCCCGTCAGCGCGGCGAGGGCGAGGAGCACGGCCGCGGGGAAGCGGCGGCGCAGCGGGAAGAGCACGGCGCCGGCCGCCAGCGCCGGCACGGGCACGTACGGGTGGGGCAGCAGTTCCAGGCCGGCGACCGCCACCCACACGCCCAGCCCCGCCAGCACGACCCCGGCCGTCTCCGCCATCGCGCGCACGGCCCGGCCGGGGGACCCGGCGGGCGGATGGACACGGACGAGACGACGACGGAACGGAGCGGTACGCAACACGCTGACCAGTATCGATACCAAACGGGGCACCGGCATGCGCCTCACGGCCGATCCGCCCCTCTGCCGAAAGACAGAGAACAGACAGAGAACAGAGAGAAGACTCAAGACGCGCGATGGGCGAGCGGACCCACGAACGGGCGCGCCGGTGATCCCGGTCCGGGCCGCCGCTCGTTACGGAGGACACCCGAAAGGAGATCCACCATGCCCGCAAACCCATCCGCACAGCAGCCCACGACCGAGCTCGACGCCCGCTACAGTTCGGCACTCAACCCCCGCCCGGGGGCCGAGGACGTCACCGCCACCGAGTGGGCCGAGGCCCAGCGGCAGCTGGAGACCGCCGAGATCTTCTGGGTGTCCACGGTGCGGCCCGACGGCAGGCTGCACGTCACGCCCGTGATCGCCGCCTGGCACGACGGGGTGCTGTACTTCTCCACCGGCCCGGCAGAGCAGAAGGCGAAGAACCTCGCCCATGACACGCACTGCGCGCTGACCACCGGCGGGAACTCGCTCACCGAAGGGCTCGACCTCGTCGTCGAGGGCAAGGCGCATCCGATTGCCGATCCGGCGGTGCTGGAGGAGGTGATCGCGGCGTACGAGACGAAGTACGGGGCGCACATCACCTCGCCCGAGGGCACCTTCCACGGGATCGGGGACGCGTTCCGGCAAGGGAAGGCGATGGTGTTCGCGGTGGCCCCGACCACCGCGTACGGCTTCGGCCGCGACGGCGGGGTGTACAGCCACACGCGCTGGACGTTCTGAGCACCGGGTCACCCGGCGCGGCCGTCCCGCCTCGGGGGGCTGCCGTTCAGGCAGTCCCCCGAGGCGGGTGCGGTCAGTGCCAGAGCTGGTGGCGGCCGTCGTTCTCGTCGTGGAGAGGGATGCCGCTGCTGCCGCGTCGTGTGTCGGTCAGGGATTCGCCGGACGGCCGGACACGAGGTGGAGGCGGGCGCCCGGGAAGGCGTCCACCAGCATCCGGTCGTGGGTGACGAGGACGATCGCGCCGGGGTAGCGGGTCAGGGCCTCCTGGAACTCGTCGGTGAGGGCGGGGGCGATGTGGTTCGTCGGCTCGTCCAGGACGAGCAGGTCGGTGGGACGGGACACCAGCCGGGCCAGTTCGATCCGGCGGCGCTGGCCGGCCGACAGGCCGGCGGCCGGGGTCAGCAGGTCCTCCGGGCGGAAGAGGCCCATGGCGAGGAGCTCGTCCGCGTGGTCGTCGGCCGGGCCGGGGCGGCCGGCCGCGTATGCGGACAGGAGGGTGGTCCCGGGGGCGGCGGGCAGGGCGGCCGGTTCCTGTGGGAGGTAGCCGACGCGGGCGCGGACCCGTACGTGGCCGGCGTCGGGCCGGCGGACGCCGGCTAGCAGGCGGAGGAGGGTGGTCTTGCCGGCCCCGTTCGGGCCCGTGACGAGCAGGCGGCCGCCGGGCGGGACCCGGAGTGCCGGCACCCGGAGCCGGTTGCCGACCACCGCCCCGGCGACCTCGATCACGGGTGAGGGTGACGGTTCCACGGCCTCGTGCGCGGGCGGGTGCAGGGGGGCGGTGAAGCGGAGGGGGGTCGGGGGCGGGGGCATCGGGTGGGTGCGGAGGTGGTCCAGGCGGGCCCGTGCGGCGCGGACCCGGCCGGACAGTTTGGCCTCCGAGGAGCGCCGGTGTTTGCCGAAGCCCTGCCGGGGGTCCTTGCCGGTGCCTGCGAGCCGGGTGCCGACCGCGTCGACGAGGGCCTCGGCGCGGGCCGTCTCCTCCTGCCACTCGCGGTGCTCCTGGGCGAGCCGCCGCCGTTCGGTCGCGCGGGCCGCCCGGCATCCGTCCCAGCCGTCGCCGTAACGGCGGACGGTGCGGGTGTCCGCGTCGACCTCCAGGATCGTCGTGGCGTACTCCCGCAGGAAAGCGCGGTCGTGCGTGACGACCACGACCGTGCCCCGGTGGGTGGCGAGCCGCCGGTGCAGCCAGGCGACGGCGTCGGCGTCGAGGTGGTTCGTCGGCTCGTCCAGGAGGAGGAGTTCGGCGCCCGCGCAGAGCGTGCCGGCGAGGGCCAGCCGGGAGCGTTCGCCGCCGGAGAGGGTGCCGAGGAGCCGCTCCCGGTCGATGCCGCCGATGCCGAGGCCGTGGAGGGCGGCGGCGACGCGGGCGTCGGCCTCGTACCCGCCGCGTTCGGCGAAGGACTCCAGCAGTCCGCCGTAGCGGGTGAGTTCGTCGGTCGAGGCGCCGGCGAGGGTCTGCTCGGCACGGCGCAGCTCGCGTTCCAGGGCGCGCAGGTCGGCCAGGTCGGCGTCGATGGCGTCGCGGACGGTGGCCGTGGGCGGCAGTGCGGAGGTCTGGGCGAGGTGGGCGACCCCGCCGGGGGCGTGGAGCGTGATCTCCCCCTCGTCGGGGGTGTCGAGGCCGACGAGGAGGCGGATCAGGGTGGATTTGCCGGATCCGTTCTCGCCGACGACGGCGACCCGCTCGCCGGGGCGGACGGTGAACGAGACCCGGTCGAGGACGCGGCGGGGCCCGAGGTCCTTGGAGAGGCCACGGACGGCGAGCTGGGACCGGTCGGCGGGGACGGTCGAGGTGGCCACGGGGGCCAAGGGGGCCGCGGAGGCCGAGGGGGCCGAGGGGGCCGCGGGGGCCGAGGGGGCCGAGGGGTGGTGGGCGCGTTCGCGCATGGTTCTTCCCTGACATGGGGGCGGCCGGCTCCGGCAGAGGGGGCGTCGGCCGCTGTGGGCACGGGACATGTCGCGGGAACCCCGACGACGACCCGAACGCTGGATCAGCACTGCGGCGGGTCGGCGGGTCGGCGGGTTCCCGGTCCCGGGAATCAGAGGAAGAAGCGGAAACTGCCCATGTGCCCACCGTAGCCGACGGCCGCACGACGAGGCTTCGCCTTTTCGTGCGGCCGGTGGCGGAGGGCCTGCGGGCGGCGGGAGTGGCCTGCGGGCGGCGGCCGACGTCCGGCGGGCGGCGGGAGTGGCCGGCGGCCGGTCAGCCCGCCCCGGTCCTCCAGGCCTCCGCGGCGGCGTCCAGGCGGGCGAGCCGATCCGGGGCCAGCACCAGCCCGGCGGCGGACGCCGAGTCCCGGGCCGTGTGCGGGCGGGAGGCGCCGGGGATCGGGATCACCACCGGTGCCCGGGACAGCAGCCAGGCCAGGCACACCTGCTGCGGGCTGACCCCGTGTTCGGCGGCGACCTCGTGGAAGGCCGTGCCGGAGGAGGTCGGCCCCGACGGGCCGTCGAGTGAGCTGCGCGAGATCCCGCCCAGCGGGCTCCACGGCAGGAAGGCGATGCCGAGTTCGGCGCAGCGGCGCAGCTGGGGCTCGCTGTCGCGGACGGCGGGAGAGTACCGGTTCTGTACGGAGACCAGCAGGTCGCCCAGGATCAGCCGGGCTTCGTCGAGCTGCTCGACGGTGACGTTGGAGATCCCG
This sequence comes from Streptomyces sp. NPDC090445, assembly GCF_044769385.1. Taxonomy (NCBI): domain Bacteria; kingdom Bacillati; phylum Actinomycetota; class Actinomycetes; order Kitasatosporales; family Streptomycetaceae; genus Streptomyces; species Streptomyces sp. NPDC090445. The sequence goes on from NZ_JBIVXV010000006.1 coordinate 12,379, forward strand.
GCCGCGCGGATCTTGCCTTGTTCGGCCAGTTCGCGCAGGGTGCCGACGGATTCCGCCCAGGGCACCTGCGGGTCGGGCTTGTGGAGCTGGTACAGCCCGATCGTCTCCACGCCGAGGCGGTGCAGCGAGGCCTCGCAGGCCCGCCGGAGGTGTTCGGGGCGGGCGTCCACGGTCCACGAGCCGTCGCCGGGCCGGCCGCGGCCCCCCTTGGTGGCCACCAGGACGGCATCGCGGTCCGGGCCGCGACGCCCGGCCAGGGCCTGTGCGATGAGTTGCTCGTTGTGGCCGGTCTCGTCGGCGTGCCAGTGGTACGAGTCGGCCGTGTCGAGGAGGGTGACGCCGGCGTCCAGCGCGGCGTGCAGGGTGGCGAGGGCCTGCCGCCGGTCGGGGCGGCCTTCCACGGACAGCGGCATGGCACCGAGTCCGACCGCGGACACGCGCACCCCGCCGATGAAGCGTTCGTCCGTCATCGCGCACCCCCGCCCCGGACCGCGGCCGTGCGCGCGGCAAGGGCTTCGTCGATCGCCTGCGGCATCCAGTCCGTGACCCGGCTGAAGGAGAAGCCCAGTCGGCTCGCCCGCCCGTTGTCCATCGGGTAGGCGCGGTCGTACGAGAACGGGGACGCGGTTGCTCCGTCCTCCACGCGGGTGTAGCGCGGCGGCCTGCCGGCCCGTTCGGCGACCAGGTCGCCGAGCTCGGTCACGGTCAGCGTGCCGTGCGAGCAGGCGTTGACCGGCCCGGTGAACGCCGCTCCGGCCGTCCAGTGCAGGAACCCTGCGATCTCCCGGTGGTGGATGAACGTCGTCGGCCGGGCCCGCCGGTGGGCCAGGACCGGCTCTCCGGCAGCGATCCGGTCGGTGTAGTGCGCCAGCCGTCCGGTGAAGTCGGCCCGGCCGCCGCCCAGGACGTGGGCGGTACGCACGACGGCGGTCGGGAAGACCGGGTCGGTCAGGAGCATGCTCTCGGCCTGCCGCTTGCCCTCGGCGTACGCCGTCGCCTCGTCGGTGCCGGCCGGGACGCCGGGGGCGGGTCGGCCGACCGGGTCGTACACGTCCTCGGTGACGGGGAGCGTGACGCCGGCACCGGCGGGTGCCTGCGTCGTCGCCGGGTCGTACACCTCGACCGTCGAGGTCATGACGTAGCGGCCGGTCCGGCCGGCGAGGACCCGGCGGGCGACCGCGGCCTGCTCGGGCGTGTAGCACACCTGGTCGATGACCACGTCGAAGGTCCGGGAGCCCAGTACGGCGCGCAGCTGCCGCTCGTCGCCGCGGTCGGCGACCAGACGGTCCACTCCCTGCGGTGCGGGGGCCGAGCCCCGGTTGACCACCGTCACGTGCGAGCCCGCCTCGCGCAGCAGCTCCACCAGGTGCCTGCCGAAGTACCGGCTCCCGCCGATCACACATACGTTTCGCATGCCCCGACTCTGCCGCTGTACGGTCCGCAGCAGAACTGGTCATCTACTGAACGCGTATGAAGGAAAACTGATGATCGATGTGCAGCGGCTGCGTGTCCTGCGGGCGGTCGCCGAACACGGCAGCTTCAACCGGGCCGCGGCCGCGCTCCTGCTCACGCCCTCGGCCGTCTCCCAGCACATCGCCGTACTGGAGCGGTCCCTGGGGCGGCCGGTCGCGATCCGCAGCACCCGCGGGGTGACCCTGACCGAGGCCGGGCGGCTGCTGGTGGAGGCCGCCGAGACCATCTCGGCGGAGCTCGACCACGTACGCCGGGAGATCGACCGGCTGAGCGCCGCCCGGCCGCGCCTGACGGTGGCCACGTTCACCAGCGGCGGCCGCCACCTGCTGCCCGAGGCGCTGGCCCGGTTCGTGGCCGCGCACCCGGATGTGGAGCTCACCGTCCGTGAGAGCGAGCCGGAGGCGGCCTTGCCGATGCTCCGGCGCGGCGAGGCCGATCTGGCGCTCACCTACCACTTCGACGGCCCGCTCCCGGTGCCGCCGTCCGAACGGCCCGGGATCGACTGGACCCCGCTGATGGACGATCCGCTCTCGGTGGTGCTGCCGCGCGGGCACCGCCTGTCCGGGCGGGCCGGCATCGACCTCGGGGAGCTGGCCGCGGACCGGTGGGTGCTGGGCTGTCTGAAGACGGAGGCGTACCTGCGCCGGCATGCGCAGCGGGCCGGCTTCGACCTCCAGGTGGCCGCCTCCACCACGGACTATTTCTTCGCCCAGACCCTGGTCTCGGCCGGGGTGGGGGTGTCGCTGGTCCCGAAGGTCTCGCTGGCGCCGGGCCCGGGGCTCACCGTGGTCGACGTCGAACCACCGCGTCCGGCCCGGCACATCGGCGTGGCGGCACCGCGCCGCCGCCGGCCCGCTCCGTACGCCGCCGCCTTCACGGATGCCCTGCTCGCGGCCGCCGCCCTGGTCGGATAGCCGGACGGCGCCGGGGGGGTGAGGACGGCGGCGCGCCATGGGGACGCAGCGCCCTGGGCGCGCAATGCCGTGGGGGCGCAATGCCGTGGGGGCGCAAGGCTGTGGGGGCGCAATGCCCTGGGCACGCAATGCCGTGGGGGCGCAGTGCCCTGGATGCCGCATGTCTGACGCGTCCGGGCGCGGGTCGTGCCTCACCATGGGCGCGTGGCGGCGGTGCCCGGTCGGGCGGCGCGGCCGGTCCGGGCGGTGGCCGTCGGCGGAGGGAGCGGGCGTGCGGGAGGAGTTGGCGGTCATCGAGGCGCCGTCCGTGCTCGGCCTGCGGCCGTCCGGCGTCGAGGACCTTCCGACGGCTCTGATCGGTGCCGGACTGCTGGACCGGCCGGGGGCGCTGCGCGCCGGGCGGGTCGAGCCCCCGGCCTATGATCCGAGGCGGGATCCCGGGACCGGGGTCCTCAACGCTGCGGGCATCGCCCGGTACTCCGTCGAGCTCGCCGACGCGGTCGGCAGGGCCCTCGACGCGGGGCGGTTTCCGGTGGTCCTCGGCGGCGACTGCAGCATCCTCCTCGGCAACCTCCTGGCCCTGCGCCGCCGGGGCCGCTACGGCCTGCTGTTCCTCGACGGCCACACCGACTTCTACCAGCCCTCGGCAGAGCCGACCGGAGAGGCGGCCTCGATGGAGCTCGCCCTGGCCACCGGCCGCGGCCCCCGGCTGCTCGCCGACCTCGAAGGACGCGGGCCGCTGCTCCGCGACGAGGACGTCGTCGCGTTCGGGTTCCGCGACGCCGCCGAATCGGCCGGCGCCGGGATGCAGCCGCTGCCGGACGGGCTGTACGCGGTCGACCTGGACGGTGTGCGTGCCGTCGGAGCCGCCGCGGCAGCACGCCGGGCCGTCTACCGGCTCACGGGCGGCAGCGCCGCCGGGTACTGGGTCCACCTCGACGCCGATGTCCTGGACGACGCGGTGATGCCCGCCGTCGACTACCGGCTGCCGGGGGGACTGGCCTGGGCGGAGCTGGAAGCCGTGCTGCGGGTGGCGCTGGCCGACGAGCGGGCCGTCGGCCTCGACGTCACCGTCTTCAACCCCCGCCTCGACCCCGGTGGAACCATCGCGGCCCGGCTCACCGAGTGCCTGCGCAGGGGGCTGTCGACGCGCCCCGGCCGCTGACTCCCCCGCCCGTCGGGCGATGGTCCCGCCGAGGGCGTACACGGTCGGGCCTGAGGTCCTGCGGCATCGGGACACCCCCGCGGTGTGTCTTCACGGGCGGGTCTTGAGGCCGTCCAGGGTGAGGTCGAGCAGGCGTTCCGCCCGCTGCCGTTGCTCGGGGCCCGCCGAGGTGAGGGCGATGCCTTCGAGGGCGGCGCCGAGGTCGGCGGGGCTGATGTCGGTACGGATCATCCCGGCGGCCGCGCATGCGACGAGCTGCGCCGGGACGACTGGGACGCCATGGTCGCCACCCACATCACCGGCCTGCTGAACGGCATCGGGGCGGCACTGCCCGTCTTCCGGCGGCAACGCTCCGGCCAGTTCGTCAATGTCGCCTCCACCGCGGCCTACGTCGTGAAGCCCCCTCAGGCCGTCTACGCGGCCACCAAGGCGGCGGTGAAGGTGCTGACCGAGGGCCTGCGGCAGGAGTCGGGGCCCGACCTGCGGGTCACCCTGGTCTCGCCGGGGTTCACCGACACGGAGGGCGTGGGCAAGGGAGGGAGTCCCGAAGCCGCGGCGGCCGCCGTCCGGCTGCGCGACGAAATCGCCATACCGCCCTCCGCCGTCGCCTCGGCCATCGGTTACGCGATCGAGCAGCCCGACGGCGTCGACATCAGCGAAATCGTCGTCCGGCCACCGCGCAAGCCTGACGGCGGCGCGGGCGTCGGGCCGCGACAGCGGACCCCGGTGCGGTCAGAGCACGCCGCCCGGGGTGAAGGTCACCGGCAGGCTCACGGGGCCGCGCAGGCCGCCGGGGCGCCAGCGGATCTCGTCCGGCGCCACCGCGAGGGCGAGCCCGGGGAGCCGGCGCAGGGCGGTACCGATGGCGATCTGCCCCTCCAGCCGGGCCAGCGGCGCGCCCAGGCAGTAGTGCACGCCGTGGCCGAACGCGAGGTGGGCGTTGTCCTGCCGTGTGATGTCCAGGCGGTCGGGGTCGGGGAACCGCGCCGGGTCGCGGTCGGCGATGGCCGAGGCGATCAGCACGGTCGCGCCGCGCGGGACGGCCACGCCCGCGATCTCGACGTCCTCGCGCGCGAACCGGGCGATGCCGGGGCTGACCGGGCCGTCGTAGCGGAGGAACTCCTCGATCGCGCCCGGCAGCAGCTCCGGGTCGGAGCGCAGCAGGTCGAGCTGGTCGGGGTGGGCGAGCAGCGTGGCGATGCCGCCGCCGATCAGGTTGACGGTGGTGATGTAGCCGGCGGCCAGCAGCAGGAACACCATGGCGATGAGCTCGTCCTCGGTGAGCTGCTGCTCCTCGTCGCGGGCCGTGATGAGGCCGCTGAGCAGGTCGTCGCCGGGGGCGGCGCGTTTGTCCCGGATGAGGTCGGTGACGTACGGGCGCATGTGCTGCCATGCCTCGTTGACCACGGCGGGGTCGACGGGCTTCGCGCCCCGCGTGAGCATGCGGTCGGTCCAGTGCTGGAACTCGTGGCGGTCGTCCACCGGCACCCCGAGCAGTTCGCTGATCACCGTGACCGGGAGCGGCAGCGCGAAGTCGGCGACGAGGTCGGCGCGGCCGGCCGGGACGACCGCGTCCAGCAGCCGGTCGGTGATGGCCTGGATGCGCGGCTCCATCCCCGCCACCCTGCGGGCGGTGAACGCCTTGGAGACCAGGCGGCGCAGCCGGGTGTGGTCGGGCGGGTCGCTGCGGAGCATATTGCTCAGCATCGAATCCCGTTCCGTCTCGGGCAGCTGCTGCAGGAGCCGGCGGTCGGAGGCGTCGCGTACGTCGCTGCTGAGGCGGGAGTCGGAGAGGGCCGCGAGCCCGTCCTCGTAGCGGGTGACGAGCCAGGCCTCCAGGCCGCCTGCGATGACGGCGCGGCGCACCCGGCCTTCCTCGCGCAGCTGCCGGTAGAGGGGGAACGGGTCCGCGACGAAAGCCGGGTCGGCGTAGGGCAGAAGGACCGGCCGCTCACTCAAGATGCCTCCCGGGGTGCGTCGCCTGGCCGTCGGGAGCGACGCTATAGGGCCCGACCTCCCCGCATACGCGTTTCCGTCCGCATGTATCGCATGTACACCCGACTGGTCCGGGCGTGGGGATCAGTCGGCCGAAACCGGGGCCTCGACGGCCGCGAGGAGCAGGTCCCCCTCGTGGAAGTACGCGTCCGGAAGCGGTTCCTCGATCAGCAGGCGCACGGCGAGGGGTAGCCACCGGCTCAGGCGTCGGTGACGGCCAGCCATATCTGGAACTCGTGGTCGCCGTCGCCGACGAGGCAGTAGAACTGCAGGACCAGGTGACGGCCGTCCTGCATCTCCCAGGTGGCCGACCATTCGCCGTCGCCGCTGCGCAGGCAGCTCGCCACGTTCGTGAGGGGAGCACCGAAACGGTCGCCGAGGCGCTGCTCCAGGGTGTCGCACATCTCGCCGAAGCGGTCCTGGGTGTTGTCCAGGAGGAAGGGGTACTCGGAGAGCCATTCGGCGGCCAGCCAGACGCTCGCGATCACGTGCATCGCGCCGTTCCCGGTGCGCTCCAGATCGTATTCGTCGAGCTCCGAGAGGTCGTACGGGTCCTCGTTGCGGTCGAAGATCAGCGAGCGGGGGTGGAACGCGCGGGCCGGCAGGTCCAGCAGTTCCTGCACCACCGCGGCGATGTCGCCTTCCCAGGCCTCGGTGTGGTCGACGTACGTCCGGGGGTCCCCGGAGAGGAACGGCACGTGCCGTTCGAAGGTGCCCGGTTCGGCGGCGCCCTGCCAGACGGCCTCGCCCGACGCGTCCCGGAGGGTGACGGCGCTGCCGTCCGCGGCGGTGGCCTCGACCCGGCACACGTCGCGGCCGTCACGGCCGACGTGGACGACGTCCCCCTCGTCGGTGAGGAAGGGGGCGAGGCCGTGCCCGCCGTCGAAGCCGGTGATCCAGCTCTCGGAGTCGGTGAGCGGTTCCCGGTGCGGGACGGGGGTGAACGAGCCGTCCGTGCGCAGCACTCCCCACGCATCCGGGTCCAGGGCCCGGGCCACCGCCGCGCCGCCGGCGTCGAAGCGGTCGGCCCACTCGTACGCGTCCACGATCGCCCACGCGCCGGACGCGTCCAGGAAGCCGCTCAGGTGGTTGTCGCCGACTTTCAGCAGGCCGCAGCTCAGGACGTCGTCCATCTCCCCCTTGCACCGGATGACCAGCTCGCCGCGGGGGTTGACGAACCCGGAGAACATGCTGCCGGTGTCGCCGCCGATGACGTACGCGAGCCCGTTCTCGTCGAACGCGTTGAGCAGGCTGAAGCACGGCTCGACGATCCACTCCCCCGCGGTGTCGACGATTCCCCACTCCTCGCCGACCAGTGCGGGCGCCGTCCCCTCCGGGGTGAACGGGCGGGTCCCGTCGAACCGGGCGGCGATCACGAGGCTGCCCTCCCGGTCGACGTAGCCGCAGCGGCCGTCCGCCTGCCGGACGGCGCCGAGGCCGTTCGGCCCGAAGAGCCCGGCCTGCCGGTACGCCCCGCCGATCACGACGGCACCGGTCGGGTCGGCGTACCCGACGCCGGTCTCCGTCCGTACGACGGCCAGCCCGTGCCGGAACGGTCCGGCCTCCTGGAAGCGGGCGGACACGACCGGTGCCCCGGTGGTGTCGGCGTACCCCCACAGCCCGTCGGCGAGGTACCGCGACAGGCCCGCCCCGTCGAACGCGGTGGCGTGCCCCAGCGAGGGCTCGGCCAGCCAGCAGCCCTGCCCGTCCAGGTAGCCCCAGCTGCCGGAGAGGTCGGCGGCGGGCGCTGTCAGCCCGCCCCGCCCGTCCTCGTGGAACGGTCCGACGGCGGAGAGGTCCGGCGGGCGGACGAGGTGTCCCGCCCGGTCGACGAGCGCGAAGCGCCGGCCGAAGGGCGCGCCGCCCTCGACGGGGACGGCGTGGGGCGCGGGCGGCGTGGACTGCATGGCGGTGGCTCTCCTTCGGGGTTCCGCTGAACGGGTGCGGAACCGGGCCCAGGGTAAGCGGGCCTGCCGACAACCGGACGGACAGCCAGGCGGGCAGGCGGCAGCCGCGGCCGCTGCCGCCGGCTCAGAACCGGCGCAGGAGAACGGACTCGGCGAAGCGGCCCCGCGCCAGGTCCTCGCGGTGGATCAGCCATGCCAGTACGCCGCGCCGCCCGCCGCCCGATGGCGCCTTCGCAGCCAGCACCCCGTCCGCCGGGTCGCACTGGAACTGCGCCAGCAGCACCCACTCCCGTGCCCGTCCGGTGTCCTGTGCGCCCACCGCCAACGGCCCGACCCGCTCCGCCCGGCCGCCTCCGGCCCCGGCGGCATCAGCATCAGCTGCGGCTGCGGCTGCCTCGTACTCGACGGGGACGGCGCCGGCGCATACCGCGTACCCGCCGACCCTGTGCTCGAAGCGGTGCCCGTGCTCGGCGAGTTCGTCGAGGAAGCCCTGCCCGTAGAGGGGGTGGTCGTACGGGTCCTCCCAGGTGTGCAGCGCGAACGCGTCCCGTACCCGCGGGTGTTCCGGGAAGGGCGCGGTCAGTTCCGGCCGGGCGGCCAGCCGCACGGAGGGGAACACCGGGACGCCCGGCGGGGCGGTGCGTACGGAACCGGGCGCGTCCGCGGGGATGTGGACGACCCGGCCGGGCGTGGGGCCCGCCTCCCCCGACCGGTACCGGCCGTCCGGGCCCCCGTGCAGTGGCGCGGAGGCGAAGAACGCGAGCACGCCCTCCGGGGGCACGGGCACGTCGAGCGCCCTGGCCGGGAGCGCCGCGCAGTCCACCGCGGCGACGAACGCCAGCGGGGCGCCCGCCGGACCGGTGGGCCATGCGGTGCCGTCCGGCAGCCGGGGCAGCCCGCCCAGCCGGGCGGCGGCCGGGGGTTCGGCCGCGTCCCCCGTCTCGTCCACGGCCCCGGCCACGGCCCCGGCCCCGGCCCCGGCCACATCCTCGTCCTCAGCCTCGGCCTCGGCCTCGGCCTCGTCCACGAGCCGTACGCCGGGCCGCAGCAAGGAAGCCCACCGTACGGCGTCCTCGTCCGGCAGGTACCGCCAGGCGATCTCGCGCAGCGCGCGGGCCTGCATGCCGTCGGTCCATTCCTCGTCCATGGACCGATCATGCAGCCGGGGTTTGACAGGCCGACGGCGGCCCCCGCCGTCAGACCGTGACGGCGGGGGCCGGCGAGGCGGAACAGGAGGTCCTCGCACCTCACCGCGCTGCCGGGAGGCCGAACGTCTTCGACGTCGTTCGGTGCGGGTTCCCCCTTAAGATCCACTCGAATTGATGAACGATCAGGCTCCACAAGGATGAGGACCTCCTCGATGCCACACCGGTCCGGCCCGTCACGCCGTGCTCTGGCCGCCCGCAGCCGGCGGATCACCGACTCGGCCGCCTTCACCACCACCGTGTTCTGCCTCATCGTCGGCAACGCCGCACTCATGGGCATCGAGACCTACGACGGCCTCGTGCAGGACTGGCACGACGGTCTCAAACTCGCCGAACACCTGTTCCTGGCCGCGTTCGCGCTCGAAATCCTCGTGCGCGCCGCCGCGCACGCCGACCGGCCCCGGGACTTCTTCCGCGATCCCTGGAACCTCTTCGACCTGGCCGTGGTCGCGCTCGCCCTCGCGCCCTTCGCCCGGGAGAACGCCACGGTGCTCCGGCTGCTGCGGCTGGCCCGGGTGCTGCGCGCGGCCCGGTTCCTGCCGCAGGTACGCATCGTGATCGTCGCCATCGGCAAGAGCCTGCCGGGCACGCTGAGCTTCCTGCTCGTCGGGGCGCTCCTGCTGTACGTGTACTCCATGGTCGGCTGGGTCTTCCTGGCCGACGACAACCCCGAGCACTTCGGCTCCCTCGGCCGCGCCGCGCTCACGCTGTCCCTGCTCATCACCCTGGACGGCCTCGGCGATGCGGTCCGGGCCGGGCTGGAGGTCTCCCGCTGGACGATCCTCTATTTCGCCTCGTACGTCCTGCTCGGCTCGTTCGTCCTGGTCAACCTGCTCATCGGCGTGGTCATCAACTCCCTGGAGGAGGCACGCCAGGTGGAGGCCGAGTCCGCCGAGTCCGCCACCGCCACCGCCACCACAGCCGCGGCCGCAGCCGGGCCGGATGCCGCGGACGATCAGCCCGCCGACGTCGAGGAGATACGCAGGCGCATCGGCGAGGCCCGTGCCGCGCTCGACGCCCTGGAGCGCGGGCTCCCGGCCACGGCCGAGACGGCCGACGCGATGAGCGGTGACGTCCACACCGCCGCGGTGCCGGCCGGCCGGGCCTGACGGAATTCCCGCCACGCGTACGACCCCCGACCCTGCCCGGGTCGGGGGTCGTGCTTTCGGACGGAATTCCGTTGCGTCTACCTCGTGAGGACTTTCCAGTGCTTCACGGTGCCGTGCCCGCTGCAGTCGCCACCGAATGCCCAGTAGCCGACGCCGACGAAGGGCCCCTTGACCTCAGTACCGTCCGAGCATTCGGTCCACGCCGCGGCCTGCCCCCGGATGACCTTGCAATTCGCCGTCCACTTCTTTCCGTGGTTGACGAAACTGTCGCACTTCGTGGAGCCGCTCGCAGCAAGCGTCTGCGCCGCAGGAGCGGCGGTCGAATTCCCTGCCAGCGCGAGGACCGAGCCGACCGCCACGGAAACGACGACCGCGGCCTTTCGCATTCCTTGGAGTTTCTTCATGCGCCCCAACCTAGGAGAGTGCACGGAACGTACACAAGGACGCATTTCCCGCCTTTTCTGCCGTCATGTTCGGCGGGGAGGAGCGGGCGTTCGGCGGCCATCGCCGCCCGCCTGTGCGCCGACAGGTCATGAAGGTGTCACGGAAAGAGCACAGCAATGTGGCGGCGGGAACTCCGGGGCGGCGCGATGGTGTGTCCGTGGACGTACGGGCCGCTGAGGGCCCGGTCGTGGGCCTCGGGAGGTTCCCCATGCAGTACGCAGCAGGTGTCCGGCAGACCGTGGCCGCGCTGGTGGCAGCCGTGGCGACCACCGCCCTGGTGGCGGGCTGCACCCCGTCCGGGGAGGACGGTGCACCGCAGCCCGCGGGGCCTTCGCAGTCCGCCCAGTCGCCGGCTCCGGGGGCGGCCACGGGCGGGTCCGGCGGGGCGGGGTCGGCGACGCCCGCCGCCCAGGCCTCCCCGGCCTCCCCGACCGCGGCCGGCGGCGGGGCGAAGCCCTGCACGGTCAAGGAGGTCAAGGTCACCGAGGCCCGCCAAGCGGCCGTCCGGCCGCCGGGTACCGGAACCGGCGCCGCCGTGATCACCGTCGCCAACACCTCGAAGAGCACCTGTACGCTCCAGGGCTTCCCCACGGTCGCCGGCGCGGGCAACGGGTCGCCCGACAAGAACGTGCCGCTCGCCACCACGCCCAGCGGGTCCGCCACCACCGTGTCCCTGGCCCCGGGCGCCAAGGCCTGGACGAAGCTCACCTTCGTCAACGTGCAGGGCGAGGCGGACGGCTACTGCGCGTCCGGGGCGACACCCGCCTCGTTCCCCACGCTCGTCGTCGGGGTGCCGGGCGCGGGCGCACACCAGATCGCCCTCGACGACGGCGTCTTCGCCCTGTGCGACAACAAGGCCACCGTCACCGCCTATTCGGCCGCCAAGCCCTCCTGACCCGCGTCGGCGCGGGAAGCCGCGAACGGTCCGGGGTCCCCTCCGCCGGAGCCGGGCGCCGTCACGGCCGGGTCGTCCTCGATCGCGGACAGGCCCGCCGCCATCGTCGCGGGGATCCGGTCGTGCAGTCCCAGCGCGGTCAACACGCCCTCGTACGCGGCTGCGGGAACCGCGATCCAGCTGAAGAGGACCAGTTCGTCGCCGGCGGACGGTGAGCCGCCGCCCGGACGGGCCGGTCACGGCCGACATCGCCACCGCCGTCGTCGGCGTCCTCGCGACGGCGCTCGCCGCGCACCGCACCCGTCCGGAACGCAGCCTCGTCCACGCCAACTCGGTCGCCGAGGCCCTGATGCGGGCCCTGCTGCGGCCGGTGCCCCACCGGGACGGGCACGTGCTGGCGGCCGGCCTGTACCGGCCGAGCGAGGCGGGGACCACGGTGGGCGGCGACCTGTTCGACATCCGGGCCACGCACGCCGGGGAGCGCGCCATCATCGGCGACGTGCGCGGCAAGGGCCTGCAGGCGGTCCGCACGGTCGCGGCGATCCTCGGCAGCTTCCGGGAGGCCGCGTACGAGGACGGGAACCTGGCGGCGGTCGCGGCCCGGCCTCGGCCGACGGGCCGGTGGTGTGGAGCCACCGGTTCGCCCGGGGCGACGTGCTGGTCCTGGTGACGGACGGGCTGGTGGAGGCCCGCAACCTCCACGACGACGTCGCCCTCCTCGCGATCGCCCCGCACGGCGCCGCCCCTGACACCGCGGCCGGCGGCCGCCGATCCGGAGGTGGTCGTCCGGCGCAGCCGAGCACGGTGCCCGGCCGCAGCGGCGGATGCCTCCGGCCGGGCCAACTTGCCGTTCAGGTGCTTTGATCGACGGGCGCACGCGGTACGCATGCCGCGCAGGATGCTTTTCCGCCCCGCCCCCGACCCCGACCCCGACGCCGCCCCTGCCCCTGCCCCTGCCCCTGCCCACCGCCACCGTAAGCAGGCCCCCATGACCACAGGCTGGACCCCCCACCCGCCCACCGCCGCATCCGGGCCGGAAGGCGAACACCTGCCGGAGCTCGACATGCCGGATCCGGGCCGGCAGCGGCGCTGGACCGTGCTGCTGCGATGGCTGCTGCTGATCCCGCAGATGATCGTCGTGGCCCTGCTCGGCATCGCGGCCTTCGTCGTGACGATCGTCGGCTGGTTCGCCGCACTGTTCACGGGGCGGCTCCCGGAGGGCATCGCCCGCTTCCTCGGCGACTACCTGGCGTACGCGACCAGGGTCACGGCAAGCACCATGCTGCTCGTGGACCGGTACCCGCCGTTCGCGTTCGCCGAACCCGGCTACCCGGTGCAGATCGAGCTGCGGCCCGGCGAGCTGAACCGGCTGGCCGTGCTGTTCCGCTTGATCCTGATGATCCCCGCTGCGATCGTGGCCGGCCTGCTGCAGTACGGCTGGGCCGCGATCTGCTGGGTGTTCTGGCTGATCACGCTCGTGCTGGGCCGGATGCCGCAGCCGATCTTCGAGGCCTCGGCCGCCGTACTCCGGTTCCGGATGCGGTTCCTGGCGTACGTGATGATGCTGACGTCGGCCTACCCCAAGCGGCTGTTCGGCGACCCGGTGCCCGCGGCCCCCGGGTACGGCACCCCGCCCCCGCCGACCGCGGCTCCCGGCCTGCCGGAAACGGGGTCCGCCACCCGGCCGCTCGTGCTGGGCACCGGGGCCAAGGTACTGGTCGTCGCCTTCCTCGTCCTCGGCCTCATCGCGGGCGGCTGCTCGTCCATGGGGCGCAACAACACGTACTACGACGACGAGTGGGGCGCGGCGGCACACACGGCGACCCGGTTCGACACCCGAACCGGGTCGTGACCCGCCCGGTGACCGCTCACCCGCCGCGTCAGCCGCCCGGCCGGCTGTCGGTGTCGAGGCGGACCGGGGCGGTCCAGTCGGGCGCGAGGTTCCACTGCCGGCGCAGACCCCGGCACTGGCCCGGGTCGTCATCGGGGTAGAAGTCGATCCCGGCCTCGGGGGCCGCCCCCTGGGCCTGGGCGAAGGCCCCCGCTTCGGGCGTTCCGGCCGAGGCCATGGCGGGCGTCGCGGCGATCAGCGCGCTCGCAACGAGGGCGCAGGCCGTCCGGTTTCCGACCCGTCGATTCCGGACACCGCGCGATGCCCGGCAGCGCGGGAGGGAGGCCGCCACCCCGCGGGATGACGGCCTCCTTCCGGCTTCGCGCTCCTTTACAGCAGGTGCAGCTTCTCCTCGATCCACGCGACGAACCCGGCGACGGTGATGAAGGTGCTCGCGGAAGCGCCGGTACCCATGAGTGCGGTTCCGCCCAAATGGCGGGTGAGGAGGAATGCGATCAGCGCGGCGACGATCCCGCAGAGGATCGCGATGGTGATCGCCATGACCTTCTCGGTCTTCGTCGGGCGTCCGGTCCTGCGCGTGGCGGTTGTCATGGTCGGCGGTCCGTCCTTGTCGTTCCCACCCGCCCCGCTCGGGGCGGCTCGGCCGTTCGGTGAGCGGCGTGGTTCGAGGACACTGCGCCGGGCACCGTTCGCTCCATGCCAGAGCCGTACCTGAATGGTTCGGTTGGGCCCCGAACGTGACGGCGTGTCGATGTACCACCCACTGAACGTGTCCTTCCGTATGTGCGGGATCCTGGAGTTTCCGGTCGAGCGCGAGGGAGCGGCGTACATGAGCATGTGGCAGGGGCAGTTAGCCGGGGCGAGGAACTGGCAGGAGTACCGGGGCGCGCTCCACACCTACCGCGAGGACGGACCCGCCTTCGCCAGGCTGCCCGACCTGAGCGAGGACATGGCCGGGCGGGGGATCCCGGGCCTCAAGGCGTACACCGGGGTCGCGACCTACTCCGCCCTCGTGGACCCGCACTCGAGCAAGCGGCCGAAGTGGGACCAGGTCGAGCTGCTGGTCCGGATCTGTGCCGAGCACCGACGCGAGCCCGACGCCGAGGCGGTCGTCGCCGACTGGGCCGCGGCCTACCACCGGTGCGGAGGCGACCCGGGCCCGCGGTTCCCGGCACCGGACCCCGCACCGGCCCCGACGCCGGCCCCCGCACCGGCCGCGCCGGGCGACACCCCGTCGGCGGCGTCCACCGTTTGGGGGAATCGCCGGATCCGGTTCGCCGCCGTTGCCGTGGTCGTCCTGACCCTGGCCGGCCTGGGCATCAGAGGCATCGTCGGGCCGGGCGGCGGTGAGGGCACCGACACCGCGGACGCCAAGGGCGGCACGTCATCACCCGGCGCTTCGCCTTCCGGTACCGGGGCAGCCGGCAGCGCGGACAAGGGCCCCCTGTTCCTCACCTCTTCGTGGCCCACGCTTCAGGACTGCGACGGCGCCACGTCCGTGGCGATGCCGGCCGGCGGTCCGCCACTGACGTCGTTCCTGGCCCAGAACGTGGACTTCCGCAAGGACGTCACCGCCAAGGGCGGCGCCACCTGGGGCGCCGGGCACCTCTACCTCACGCTCAGCGCCGAAGCGGGCAAGACGGTCGTCATCCAGGGCATCCGCCCCGCCACCCCGCGTCCCACGCCGATCGGCCCACCCGCGTGGATCGCGCTGACGCAAGGGGGATGCGGCGACGCCTACAACCGCGTCTTCGAGTACGACCTCGACCAGGCCGTCCTGACGGACAAGGGCGTGGACAGGAAACCCCCGCCCGGTGAGAAGCCGGCCAACGCCAAACCCTTGGGATCCGGTTTCACGGTCAGCGCCGACGACCCCGCCGTCATCCGCGTCGATGTGACGGCCTGCCAGGGGAACTACGAATGGGGCCTGTTCGTGGACTACGTCCATGCCGGCCAGAGCTACCGCCGACAGCTCGGCCCCTTCCGCTCCATGGGCGTCCGCGGCAAGGACACGGTCGACTACGCACCCGACCCGGAAACCAGGCTCTACGGCAAGGCCGGTGGCCCGCCCCAGAGTGCCGTGCTCTGCCCGTAGGGCACCGATCGAGCGCGCGGCGCCGGCCAGGTCCGGCGCCGCGCGCGCCAGGACCGCGGCGTGCGCGTGTCCGCCGTGATCCCGGTGGCGAGCACAACACGCCGCTCTCCGGCGAAAGGACACGCCATGGGCTTCGCAGACACCCCGGCCGGCCGGCCCGTACGCCTCGGACTGCGCGAGAACCGGCTCCAGTTCACCCTGCTGGTCGTCGTCAACGTGTGCGTCGGCAGCCTCGTCGGCCTGGAACGCACCACCGTCCCGCTCATCGGCACCGAGGTCTTCGGTCTCACCAGCGACCTGGCAGTGTTCTCCTTCATCATCGCCTTCGGCCTCACCAAGGCGATGACCAATCTGGCCGCCGGCGCCCTGACCGCCCGCTTCCGCCGCAAGCAGCTGCTGGTGGCCGGTTGGCTGATCGGCATCCCCGTCCCGTTCGCCCTCGCCTGGGCGCCGTCCTGGGGCTGGATCGTCGCCGCCAATGTCCTCCTCGGCGTCAACCAGGGCCTGACGTGGTCGATGACCGTCAACATGAAGATCGACCTCGTCGGTCCCGCCCGCCGGGGCCTGGCCACGGGCCTCAACGAAGCCGCCGGCTACACCGCGGTCGGCGCCACCGCCTTCCTCACCGGGTACCTGGCCACGGTCCACGGCCTGCGCCCCATCCCCGAACTGATCGGCGTCGTCTTCGTCGCGGCCGGCCTCGCCCTCTCCCTCGTCGTACGCGACACGGCCGCGCACGTCGCCCTCGAACTCGCCCGGCACACCGAACCGGTGCCCTCGGGCGAGGAGACCGGGCTGCGCGCCGTCTTCGCCCGGACGTCCTGGCGGGACCGTTCGCTGCGCGGCGCGAGCCAGGCCGGCCTGGTCAACAACCTGGGCGACGGCCTGACCTGGGGGGTCTTCCCCCTCCTGTTCACCGAACACGGCCTGGGCCTCGCCGCCGTCGGCCTCGTCAAGGGCCTCTACCCGGTCCTGTGGGGCCTCGGCCAGATCCCCACCGGCCATCTCTCCGACCGCGTCGGCCGCAAGCCCCTCATCGTGTACGGGATGCTGGTGCAGGCCGCCGGATTCGTCCTGGCCCTCGTCCTCCTGGGCCGGCCGCTGCTCGCCGGGATCCTCTCCGCCGTCCTCCTCGGCCTGGGCACCGCCATGGTCTACCCGGCGCTGATCGCCTCCGTCTCCGACCACGCCCACCCCGCCTGGCGGGCCAACGCCCTCGGCGCCTACCGCTTCTGGCGCGACATCGGCTACGCCGCCGGAGCCCTCGTCGCCGGCCTCCTCGCCGACGCCTTCGGCCTGGACGCCACCGTGCTCGCGGCCGCCGTCCTCACCGCCGGCTCCGGGTTGCTGGCCGCCCGCTGGATCACCGAACGCCCCGCCCCCTGACCGCGCCACTCCGGTCCGGTCCGGTCCGGTCAGCGGCCGAGGACGTTCATGAGGATGATCGCCGCGATGTCCGCGAAGATGACGGCGACCACCGTGATGATCGTGACCCAGGCCCACTGGGACTCGTCCAGGTGCATGCGTCACCTCCCGGCCCGGGATTGCCGTCGCCGTCGTGCGGGGCGCCCGCGAGCGGTCCCGCGAGCGTCTTCCTCCTCCAGGATGACTCGGTTCCGCCGGACGCACAGCTCGGGCGGAGTGCGCCCCCGGTGACATGCGGGCCGTACGGTGCCGTGCCACCCTGTTTCCCGGGCCTCGGGCAAGGGCCCCCGGCCCCGGCCCCCGGCGGAAGGCAGCCGCGACGAACGGAGCGCGCTGTGGACGTACCGATACGCGTCGCGGCTGTGCGGCGCCGACTGGCCGCCGGGTGCGCGGCCCTGCTGCTGGTGGCGCTCGCCTCGGCCACGAGTGCCGGCGCGGCCCCGTCGCCTTCGCCCTCGCCCTCACCGTCGCCGTCGTCGTGGCCGCCGGGCGGGCTGGACCCGCGCATCACGGCGATCATGCGGAAGCCCGAGTACCGCCATGCCCAGTGGGGCCTCCTGCAGACTGCGCCGGACGACGGGCGGGTGCTGCACAGCATGTTCCCCGGGCAGTTCTTCATCCCGGGTTCCACCGCGAAGCTGTTCTCCGTGTCCGGCCCCTGGCAGACCCTCGGCCCGGACCACCGCTTCGTGACCCCCGTCTACGCGGTCGGCGAGCGGAACGGGGCCACGCTGACCGGCGACCTGGACCTCGTGGCGCAGGGCGACCTCACCATGGGCGGCCGGACCCGGCCCGACGGCACGGTCGCGTACACCGACCTCGACCACACCTACGCCGACGACTTCCCCGGCGCGATCCTCACCCCGGAGAACCCGCTCGCCGGGATCGACCAGCTCGCCCGGCAGGTCCGCGACGCCGGCATCACCCGGGTCGACGGCGACGTGATCGTCGACAGCCGCCTCTTCGCCCCCGACCCGCTCCTGGACCCCGTCCCCACACCGCTGATCATCAACGACAACCTCATCGACCTGCTGACCACGCCCGGGAGTCGGCCGGGCGCCGACGCCCGGCTGGAGTGGCGGCCGAAGGTCGCCCCGTACCGGGT
Organism: Streptomyces sp. NPDC090445; assembly: GCF_044769385.1. Taxonomy (NCBI): domain Bacteria; kingdom Bacillati; phylum Actinomycetota; class Actinomycetes; order Kitasatosporales; family Streptomycetaceae; genus Streptomyces; species Streptomyces sp. NPDC090445. Next base: position 29,963 of record NZ_JBIVXV010000006.1, read on the forward strand.
GACGTCCACGGTGAAGACGGTCGCGGCCGGAGGGCCGACGAACATCACGGTGACGGCCGCCGACGGCGGCACCCGGATCCGGCTGTCCGGCACGATCGCCGCCGACGCCGCGCCGCTGCTGCGCGTCTCCCCGGTCGCGGATCCGGCCGCGTTCGGCCGGACCGCGCTGATCGAGGCCCTGCGCCGGGCCGGGGTGCAGGTCACCGCCGACGCGACGGGCCCCAACCCGGTCGCCCGGCTGCCGCGCACGTACGAGGGCCGGCCGCGGGTGGCCGCGTACACCTCGCCGCCCTACGAGCAGTACGCCAAGCTGATCCTCAAGGTCAGCCACAACCTGGGCGCCAACCTGGGCATCTGCCTGATGGCCGTCGCCAACGGCAGCCGGCAGTGCGCCGATGGCTTCCCGGTGCTCGCCGACTTCCTGGACCGGGCGGGCGTCGACCGCAAGCAGGTACAGCTCGCGGACGGCCGCGGCGGCAACCCCGCCGACCGGGCCACGCCCCGGGCGGTGGTGCAGATGCTGGCGTACTGGCAGCGCACTCCGGACGCGCGGCGCTTCCGGGAGGCCCTGCCCGTCCTCGGGGTCGACGGGCTGCTGGCCGAGAACTGCCGGAACTGCCCGGCGCGCGGGAAGGTGTTCGCGAAGACCGGCGCGGCCGTGGGGGCGGACTTCCTGGGCGACCGCCTCGCCGTCGGCGCGATCACCATCGCCGGCTACCTCGACAAGGGCGGCGGCCGCTTCGACACCTTCTACGCGGGCGTCAACGGCGCGTCCACACCGACCGCGGACGTCGCCGGTGTCGAGGCCATCGCGAACGACCTCGCCCTGATCGCCGCCCATCTCCAGGAATCCCCCGGCTGACCCCCTGCCTTGGGGCTGCGGGGCCGGGTGGTTGACCACCGCCCACGGACCGCACCGCCCCGGACGCTCCTCCCCTCGACCCCGAACTCGACCCCGAACCCGGCGCCGCGCCCGCCGCTTTGGGCACCGGGGCGGGGGAGCCGGTCGCTCTGGAGAACCTTGCGGCACGACCCCGCCCGCGATGCCGGCACCCGCCGGCTCCGGCGCGTCCTCGACCCGCTGCCTGCCCACGCCTGGTGTGAACAGCCTTGCGCGAACGCGTGGCTGACGGACCGTCTGATCGCTGATGCCTGCCTCCCGGCGATCGCTCATACGATCAACACATGCGGTGGCTGCACGCCCGCGTCCGGTCCGGTGACGGTTCGTTGGGCGTGTCACCGGGGGCGGTTGCACAGGGATTCGGGTTGCCCCGGGCGGGTTGGGGGGCGGTACTGCTGCTGACGCGGGGTACCGGACGGAGTCCGTGGCAGTGCTCTTGTGAGCCGGATAGGTGATCTTCGCGATGGGGGTTCACTCTGTACCGGTTTGGGTATGCAGAATGCTTTTGCCGCTTCGGCCCTGGGGTGTGCATTCCTGTGTGAGGTCTTGGAGTTGGAGGGAGACCGCCCATGACGGCGAACGGAAGCCCCACCATCAGAAGGCGCCGCCTGGGCGCGGAACTCCGCCGACTGCGCCATGCCGCGGGGATGACGCACCGGCAGGTCGCCGGCCGACTGCTGGTGTCCCAGTCCAAGATCAGCCTGATCGAGACCGGCCGCCGGGCCATCAACCCCCGTGACGTGCGCGATCTGTGCGAGCTGTACGAGGTCACCGATCAGGCGGTCGTCGGCTCGCTGATGCTGATGGCGAGGGAGTCGGGTCGCCGGGGCTGGTGGGTCGCCTACGCCGACGTCCCCTACAGGGTGTACATCGGCATGGAGACGGAGGCCGCCTCCATCCACTCCTACGATCCGCTCGTGATCCCCGGCCTGCTCCAGACACGCGCCTACGCGGCGGCCGTCATCACGGAATCGAACCCTCACATCACCCCCGAACAGGCCGAGGCCCGGCTCGATGTGCGGCTGCGGCGCCAGCACCGCGCCCACCACCCCGCCCGGCCCTTCCGGTTATGGACGGTCCTGGACGAATCCGCCCTGCACCGCAGTGTCGGCAACCCCGGCATCATGCGTGAACAACTCGCGCACCTGAACCACTTGAGCAGCCAGCCGCACATCACCCTGCAGGTCCTCCCGCACAGCGCGGGAGCCCATCCCGGCCTCTCCGGCCAGTTCTCCATCCTCACGTTCCCGGGCACCGACGCGGGAGTCGTGTACCTGGAACGGTTCACCGGCGACCTGTATCTGGAAAAGCCCGCCGACCGCCACCCGTACCACCGCATGTACGACCACCTGCAGGCGCAGGCCCTCGGCCCGGAACAGAGCCGCCGGTTCATCGGCGACACCATCCGCTCCCACACGGGCACGGGCCGGCCACCCCGCATGCCGTGAACGCCGGGCACGCCGCGCCCGGCGCTGCTACGGTTCGCCCCACCCGACGACACCGGACGAGGCTCCGCACGCGGCGCACGGCGCGCCCCGGGTGAGTTCCGGCACGGGCACGGGCTCCACGGCCGCCGCCACCGCCGCTTCCTGATGGGCGAGCCAGACGGCATGCGTGTTCAGGGTCAGGACGTCCCGGAAACGTTGCTGGCGCCTGAGTTCAAGGGCGTCCCTGTGGCACAGTCCCCCCACTCCGGATGACCTCCACGCGGCCCCGAAAACACCCAGCGCAGCACAGATCAGCATGATCCTCAGGAAGACGTCTGGCACGGCGGATCCTTTCCGGCGGTGATTCGATCAAGAGGGGCCCGCAGCAGGAGCCCTCGGCAACACCTCGACATAACGCAGGGGCATATGCAGGGTTGCGCCCTGTCACCTCATTGCAGCCACGCGGGTTGCGGTGCGGGACCGGAGTTCACCGTGCGCCGTGCGCGCCCCGCTCTCCCCGCGCCCGGCGCGCCTGCGCCACGGTGCACCCCACGGCCGTACCGTCACCTTGTTGAGCTGCGGGAATGCGGCGGGGCCGGCCAAGGCCGCGGCGGAGCGGACCTGTTCGGGCCGAACCGAACGGCCGCACGGGAGCGGGTCAACGCGCGGTCGCCGCGTCATCATCACCTGCTTGGCGCATACCCAGTACGCCGTCGGGAGCGTTGGTTGGACTATGACAACAGCAAACCACTCGGCAGGCTTCCGTCGGCATGCGGAAGAGGAGGGGCGCCCGCGCCCTCACGCGGCGACCCGGATGGGGAACTGGACCTTCACGCCCGGGTCGTCGGGCCTGGGGCCGGGTCTGAACGCGACCCTGCAGCATGAGGGGCGGAAGATCGAGCTGAATTACACGTCCTCGATCTTCGAGGATTTCCTGCACGCGATGAGCGCGATCCACAGCGAGTTCGACCGGCGCTCGACGCCGCCGGCCGCCCCGTCCGCCACGTGCGTCGGCGTATACGCAGGGATGGCCTCCCGTGTTTGAGACATACGGTCACCACGACATGAGCGGCTCCCTTCCCCAGCCGGATACGCGCATGTTCTGGACGGGTCCGGACATCGAACAGCCCGCCGCGGCGGGGCAGTCACCACTCGTGCTCGGCCAGGTGGGCAGCCCGTGGGACCCTGCGGAGGAGCTCGCCTACCTGCTGCAGGACTCCATGCCGCACTCCATGCCGCATTCCATGGCGCATTCCATGCACCCCAGGCAGGCGGAGTCCTTCGACCGCGTCGTCTTCGACGAGACGACCGACGCACTCGGCTCGACGAACATGGCCACCGGAACGGCGAATGTCCCGGGACCCACGGGACCCACGGGAGCCGTCGGGCCTGCGGGCGTCGTCGGACCGCCGAGCGTCGTCGGGCTGCCGCCGACGCAAACCTCCGGCGGGCACCGCCACGCCGCGTCGAAGTCGCCGTTCGCGACACTGCTGCGAACGGGGAGCCTCTTCACCGCCGTGCTGGTCGCCGTGATCGCCGCCGTGGTGAGCGTGTTCAGCGGCCTGGCCATCTGTGACGCCCTGCGGCACAGTGCCACGCCCCGCACCGCGCACGACGTCGTCAGCTGGTGGCCGCTGCTGATCTACGGGCCCTGGATGGTCGCCTCCCTGTCCATCCTGCGGGCCGCCCTGCACCAGCGTCGCGCCGTCCATTCCTGGTCCATCGTCTTGTTGTTCTCCACACTTGCCACATTCCTGTGCGTGGCCCAGGCGCCCAGAACACTTGCCGCCCAGGCCGCGGCCACGCTTCCGGCCATCGCCGCGCTCGCCTGCTTCCAGCAGCTCGTACGCCAGATCACGCTCACGCGACCGCCGCGCAACCCCATGCCGCGCCACCGGAACCGGATGCCCTCCCCCGGCCCCACGTTCCACTACGGGGCATGACGGCCGCGCCTCTGTCCTGCCCGCCCGCCCTTCGCCGCCCTGCCGTGGAAGGCGCCGGGAACGAAGACACGGGCGATGGGGCGACAGCCGATAACTGCATGGAGAACGCGGCCCTTCCCGGAGCACCGGAATGATCGTTTACATCTCAGGAACGACAGCCAAAACCAACAGGTCACGGGCTGTACGCAATCTCTGCAGGGCACCTTTCCGTCACCGCCCCCGAGCACGAACGCACGCGCGACGCGCCCCCTCCTCCCTCACCTCCCCCTCGCTTCCCGAAGATGAGGACAGCAGAAATGATGCATGAGCCCTCCTACGCCGAGCGGATCCGGTACAGGCAGCTCCAGGACTCCGCTTACCAGGCCGGACAGGACGCCGTGGCCAACCTCCAGGCCGCTCTCGCCCTCGCCGGTCTGGTCCTCCCCTCCCTCGCCAACGACGGCCCCGTGGGCTGCCGCGGATTCGTCCGGCTCGGCGGATGCGGCGTGGCGCTCGCCAACCAGCTCGCCGAGGTGATCGCCGCCGGCGCCCTTGCTCTGCAGGATCAGCCGCAGCGCTGATCCCTGCCACCAGCGACAGAACGCAGGAGGTTCTTGCATGCACACCTGGCGAGGTTCTTCCCCTTCGCCGACACCGCAGGACGCGCTCGATCCCTACCGGTTCCCCGGGGCGCGGGACTTCGAGGACCACGAGACCACCGCCGCCCTTGCGCCTGCCCCCGGACCGCTTCCGGACCCGGCGCGGGACCGCGCGGAGCGGTCGGCGGGCCGGATCGGCGCGGTGCACCGCCGGCGCCTCGAACTGCACGCGGCCCTGACCGCGGCGGGCATCCCGCCGCTCGCCGGCGACCTGCACGCCATCGAAGTCCTGTCCGCCCTCGACGACGCGGCCAACGCGGCGGTCCAGCGCTGGATCGCGGGCACCCGCCCGCCCGGCCCGTGAGCACGCCCCACTCCGCCTGAGCACATGACAGGGCCCGGCCGAGGTGATGGACGGCGAACCCCGGCCGGGCCCTGCGTGCGTGGGTGCAACGGCGCGACGGCGGGGCCGCGGCCGCGGTCAGCGCTCGTCGTCGCGCGTCTCGTCCTCGTCCCGCCGGCGCGTCATCTCGTCCTGACGGCGCCTGAGCTCCTCGGGGCTCTTGCCCCGGCCGCCTTCCTGGCCGCCGCCCGACTGGGTGGGGTCCTGGCCGCTGCGGTGCTGCTGCTCCTCGCGCCCCTTGCCCGGCTTCCGGCGCTTGTCCTGCATACCGCCCATGACGGCGACTCCTCGCGACGAATGGTTTCTCCTCCCCCACGGTGACACGCAACGTGACACCACGCATCACGGGCATCACCGGCTGTAGCGGTCGGGTGACGCTAGTCTGCGGTCAGCGCGCCCGGATACCGGGCGCGGCGATCACCGCCACCAGCCATGCCCTGGAGGAAGAGATGCCCAGCCCGCAGCAGCCCTTCGGTACGGTCGTCAGCGCCAACGGCGTCAACCTGCGCAGGTATCCCAGCACCGATTCCGCCGTCTCCGGCACCCTCACCCACGGTGCGGAGATCGGCCTCATGAGCAAGGTCCACGCCCAGGACATCGACGGCAACAGCATCTGGTACCTGCTGCGGGACAGGCCCGTCTGGGTCTCGGCCCGGCACGTCGACAACACCGGACAGGTCCCCCTCTCCAAGGACGTGGAACCTCCGCACCCCGAGGGCTGAGGGATCCGAGGGAACGCACCGACCCACGGGTGACGCCCCGGACGCTTCCCCCGGCGGCTTCCCTGATGCGGAGTCAGGGTCGTTTCGGGGTCGGGTCCGGGGGATCCCCGTCGCAGCGGGCGGGCAGGCAGACCAAGATCGAATCATCTTGTTCCCTCCTGCCCAGTGGAGATGTGCCGTGCGTCGTTCTTCTGCCCTTCCCCTGGCCCTCCCCCTCGCCGCAGCCGTGGTGTTCGGCGCCGTCGCCCCCGCGCAGGCTGCCGCCGCCGGGCCCGGCACGGGCCTGAACCCGGCCGCACTGCGCGAGGCGATCGCCCTGCGCCCGGACGACGGTGCCGCCGGTGTCGTGGCCGAGGTCCACAAGAACGGGGAGACGTGGCGCGGCACCTCCGGGGACGCCGTCACCGGCAAGCGCATCAGCCCCGATGCCCACTTCCGGATCGGCAGTATCAGCAAGCCCATGGAGGCGGTGATCCTGCTCCAGCTGTCCGCCGAGGGCCGGGTCGACCTGGACCGGAGCGTCCAGCACTATCTGCCCGGGCTGCTGCCGGAGGACCGGTTCCGGGAGCCGATCAGCGTACGGCAGCTGCTCGACCACACCAGCGGCCTGCCCCACGACCTCGAAGGCGCGCCGGCCTTGTCCCCGGACGAGGAGATCGAGCGCCGGTTCGACTACCTCACCTTCGACGAGGTGATCCGGCAGACGCTCCGCCCGGAGGGCAGGCCGGCGCCCGGCCCGCACTTCCGGCCCGGCACCCGGCAGGAGTACAACTCCTTCGGCTACCGCGTCGCCGGCAAGCTCATCGAGGAGATCACCGGGCACTCGTACCAGTACGAGGTGACCACCCGCATCCTGAAGCCGCTGAAGATGCGGGAGACCAAGGCCGCCGCTCCGGGCCGCAGCACGCCCGTGCCGCGGCCGTACCTGCCCGGCTACCTGCCGAGGAGCACCGGCGAGCTGACGGACGTCAACGTGCAGGGCGGGCTGCCCGCGAGCATGACCTCCACCACGGGCGACCTGAACCGGTTCATCACCGGCCTGTTCGACGGGCGGCTGCTGCGGCCGGAGCAGGCCGCGGAGTTGTTCTCCGTGCCGAAGGGCGCCGACGGCAAGCCGCTGCCGTATGCCGACGATTCCCACTGCAACACCGGTCCCGGCAAGGGCACGGCCTGCTTCAGCGTCGGCCTGATGTCCGTGCCGCTGCCCGACGGTTCGGTCCTGTGGGGCAAGACGGGCTCCGATCGGGGGTACCGCAGCGGCATCTTCGCCACGCGCGACCTCAACCGGCGCGGGGTCTACGCGGTGGGCACCGCGTCGTCCTCCGTCAACGGCGCCCCGGCGGTGTCCCAGCGCCTGACCATGGCCGCGTTCGGGAACTGACGGACGGCCACGGGGCCACGCGGTCAGGCGGCCATACGGTCAGGCGACCCAGGCGGAGGTGAGGGCCTGGACCGCGGAGCCGTCCGTGTCGGCCAGCTTGGTGCCGACGAAGCCGCGGGCCCAGTCGGTGGTCTGGAGCCGGAACGCGGGCTGCTCGGCGGTGAGGGCCTCCATGACCGCCTCCGCCGCGCCGGCCGGGGTCTGGGCGGTGCCGTCCAGGAACTGCGCGACGGTGCGGTCGATGTAGTGGCGGAGCGCGTCGGTGTACGGGCCGGCGTCGATGTCGGCCTCGATGTCGAAGCCGATGTTGTTCACGAACTCGGTGGCCACGGCGCCGGGTTCGACGACGGACACGCTGACGCCGAGGGTGCGGGCGACGGGGGCCAGGCTCTCCATGTAGCCCTCGACGGCGAACTTGGCGGCGCAGTAGGCCTCGTTGAACGGCTGGCCGACGACGCCGCCGACGCTGGTGACGGTGACCAGGCGGCCGCCGGTGGCGCGCAGGTGCGGGAGGGCGGCCTTGGAGACGTTCAGCACGCCGAAGAAGTTGACCTCCATGACCTTGCGGATGTCGGCGAGGGAGTCGTTCTCCAGGGTGCCGAGGTGGCCGGCGCCGGCGTTGTTGACGACGGCGTCCAGTCGGCCGTAGTCGGCGATCACGCCGTCCACGGCGGCGGCGACGGAGGCCTCGTCCGTCACGTCGAGCTGCCGGATGTCGAGCTCGACGCCCGCTTCGGCGGCGGCCTTGCGCAGGGCGTCGGCGCGCCGGGGGTCGCGGAGGGTGGCGATCGTGCGCCAGCCGGCCAGGGCGGCGGCGACTGCGGCGGCGAGGCCGATCCCGGAGGAGGTTCCGGTGATCAGGACGGTACGGGGGGTGGCAGGTGCGGCGGACATGGCGGGGCCTTTCGGACGGACGTCTTATGTGCGTGCACACACAACCATAGACTTGTGTGTGTGCACACGCAACCCGCCTCCCTATACTCGATCCATGTCGAAGAAACTGACCCAGGCCGAGATGCCCGACGCCGATTACGCCTTCTACGGGCTCGTCTGGGCCGGCACGGTACTGACCGAGCGCGTCGACCGGGCCCTCACCAGGGCGCACGACCTCCCCGTGTCCTGGTTCGAGGTCATGCTGTGGCTGGCGTCCAGCCCCGACCCGGTGCCCGCCTCCGTCCTCGGCAACAGCACCATGCTCAGCCGCAGCCAGGTCTCACGCGTCGTCGACGCCCTCCAGTCCCGCGGCCTGGTGTCCCGTACCCCCTCGACGCGCGACGCGCGGTCGGTCGAGGTCTCCCTCACCGACGAGGGCCACCGGGTCTTCGCCGAGGCCGACGCCACCCGCAGGGAAGCACTGGCCCCGGTCTTCACGGAGCTCCTCGACGACCAGGACATGGCAGCCCTCGGCGTGGTGTGGCGCAAGCTCAAGGCGGAGAAGGAACGCCTCGCCGAGGAACCGGGAGCCAGGCCCTCCTGAGGCGTCACCCGCGCCGGCGTCCCGCCGCCCGGGGGAACTCGCGGACCCGGCCCGTCCGGGAACCGGCCCGGCGGACCGGGAGCTGGTTGGCTGGGGAGATGAAGTACTTCGTGACGGTCCAGGCGAACCAGGCGGACTACGACGCGATGGAGGGCAAGGAATCGCCCGCTCCCCGGTGGGGCAGTGACGAGATCACGGCCATGGTCGCCTTCATGAACGAGCTCAACGCGGAACTCACCGCCTCCGGGGAACTCCTGGACGCGCAGGGATTCACCGCACCCGCCGAGGCCCGGTTCGTCACCGGCTCGCCCGGCCGCGAGCCGGTGGTCACCGACCATCCGTACGCCGACACCGACGTCCTCACCGCCGGTTACTGGCTGCTGGAGTGCTCCGGCGTCGACCGCGTCACCGCGATCGCGGCCCGGATCACCCAGTGCCCGGTGCCGGCCGGCTCCCCCGAGTACCCGGTGGTGATCCGCCCGGTCGGCGAGGCCCCCTCGGCCTGACAGCGGCGGCCTCCCCCTCCCGGTTGCGGGAGGGGGAGGCCGTCGTCGAACGCGGAACGCGCGGTGCTGTTTCGCCGGCAGCGCTTGTTTCACCGGCAGCGCTTGTTTCACCGGCAGCATCTACTTCACCGGCAGCATCTACTTCACCGATCCTGCCATCACGCCCTGCACGAAGTGCCGCTGGAAGGCGAAGAAGACGACGAGCGGGACCACCAGGGACAGGAACGCGCCCGGCGCGAGGACGCCGATGTTGCTGCCGAACTGCCTGATCTGGGACTGCAGCGCGACCGTGAGCGGCTGGGACCCGCTGTCCGCGAAGAGCAGCGCCACGAGCATGTCGTTCCAGACCCAGAGGAACTGGAAGATGGCCAGGCTCGCGATGGCCGGGCGGCCGAGCGGCAGCACGAGCCGGAAGAAGATCCGCCACTCGGTGCCGCCGTCCATCCGGGCGGCCTCCAGCATCTCGCGCGGGATCTCGGCGAAGTAGTTGCGGAGCAGGAAGACCGCGAACGGGAGCCCGTAGGCGACGTGGAAGAGGACGACGCCCGGGATCGTGCCGAAGAGTCCGACCGCGCCGAACAGCTTGGCGACGGGCAGCAGGCCGATCTGCACGGGGACGACCAGCAGTCCGACCACCACCAGGAAGACGCCGTCCCTGCCGGGGAACTCCAGCCAGGCGAAGGCGTAGCCGGCCAGGGCCGCGATGCCGACCACCAGGACGGTGGTGGGCACCGAGATCAGGACGGTGTTGCCGAAGGCCGCCGCGATGCCGGAGTCCTCCAGCAGGGCGCCGTAGTTGTCCAGGGACAGCTGTGACGGATCGGTGAGGGCGGTCCACCAGCCGCCGGAGGCGTTGTCCTGCTCGGAGCGCATCGAGGACAGCAGCAGTCCGGCCAGCGGGGTGATCCACACGAGGGCGACCAGCATCAGCAGGGCCTGGACGGCCGAGCTGCCGAGCAGGCGGGACAGCCGGTTGCCGCGGCGCGGCCCGGGCGGGGACGGGACGGGAGCGGGCCGGAGGGCCGTCGCCCGCCCGGACGGCCGGCGTTCGATGGTGCCCTGGCTGCTCATGTTCCACTCCTTCGGAACCGCCGGATGTTGAAGACCATCGCGGGGACGACCAGCAGGAGGAGCACGATGCTGAGCGCGCTGCCGAGGCCCTGGTCGTTGCCGCCGCCGAAGGAGACCAGCCACATGCGGGTGGCCAGTACGTTCGCCTCTTCCTGGACCGGTCCGGGAGCGATGATGTAGACGAGGTCGAAGACCTTCATCACGTTGATCACCAGGGTGACGAAGACGACGGTGAGGACCGGGGCCAGGAGCGGCACGGTGATCCTGCGGAAGATCTGGCCCTCGGTGGCACCGTCCATCCGGGCCGCCTCCAGCGCGTCGCGCGGGATGGTCGCGAGCCCGGCGCCGATCAGCACCATCGCGAAGCCGGTCCACACCCACAGGTAGGCGCCGATGATGGCCGGCGTCACCAGGGCCGGGCCCAGCCAGTTCACGCCCTGGTAGGGGGCGGCGAAGTTGGCCGCGGGCAGCCGGACGGTGTACTCGCCGGCGGCCAGCCCGGTGAGGCGGAACGATCCGTCCGGTCCGGCGGTGGCGGTCGCGGCCACCGTGCCGTCCCGCACGGCCTCGACGGTCATGCCGGGCAGGCCCTTCTCGCCCGGGTCGACCGTGCCGGGGGTGCCGGCTCCGCCGGGGGCGAAGTCCAGGTAGACGACGCCCGCGATGGTGTCGCTGCCGGGTGCCGGCGGTGCGGCCGCGGCCGTGGCGCCGGCGGGTATCGCGCCGGGTGCCACGCCGACGAAGCCGAGGCTGACCGGGTCGCCGGGGCGTACCGGCTTCTCGGTGCTGTACGGGCCGCCCGCGCCTCCCTCGATGCCGTGGCCTTCGCGGGGGCGGGCGGTCGGGTAGGCGGCGGCGTCCTCGAAGGTGTCGTGGATGCCGACGGCCACCGCGTTGAGCACGCCCCGGTCGGGGTTCTGCTCGTAGGCGAGGCGGAAGATGATGCCGGCGGCCAGGAACGAGACGGCCATCGGCAGGAAGAGCACCAGCTTGAAGGCGGTCGCCCAGCGCACCTTCTCGGTGAGCACGGCGAGCACCAGGCCGAGGCCGGTGAGCAGGGTCGGGGCGACGACGACCCAGATGGTGCTGTTGCGGATGGCCTTCAGGGTGGCCGGGTCCTGGACGAGGGCCGCGTAGTTCCCGGCTCCGACGAACCGGTCGCCGCTGGCGTCGAAGAGGCTGCGGACGAAGGAGAAGACGACCGGGTAGACGACCAGTGCGCCGAGGAGGAGCAGGGCCGGCAGGACGAAGAGGACGGCGAGGCGGCGCTGCCTCCTCCGGGCCCGGCGCCGCGGGTCGGCCGCGGCGCGGGCGGTGAGCGTGTCAGCCATGGGGGGCCGCCTCAGTTCCCGTAGGCCTTGGCGGCCTCGGCTTCGAGCTTCGCGGCGGTGCCCTGCGGGTCCGACGGGTCGCGCAGGAAGTCCTGGAGGAGCTTCCACTCGCCCGCGCCCTTGGTGCCGCCGAACGCGGCCGGGGCCTGGTCCGACATGTCGAAGCGGACGGTGTCGCCGGCCGCGACGAGGGACTCGGCCGTGCTGCGGGTGGTGTCGTCGCCGTACGCGGAGAGGGCGACCTTGTTGTTCGGGGACAGGAAGCCGCCGGCACCGGCCCAGACCTCGGCCGCCTCGGGGGAGGCGAGGAACTCGACCAGCTTCATGCCGGCCTTGCCGTTCTTGCCCTGCTTGAGGACGACGGCCGCGTCGCCGCCGCTGACGACCGGCGCCTTGCCGCCGTCGACGGCGGGGAACGGGAAGAACTTGGCGTCGGTGCCGAGCTTCTTGCCGAACTGGTCCTTGGCGACGCCGCCGACGAAGTCGCCCTCGTAGACCATGCCCGCCTTGGGCTGGGGGCCGAAGACCTGCTCGACGGAGGAGGGGAAGTCGGTCTGGAGGGCCGTCTCGGCGCCGCCGGCGACGAGCTGCTTGTCCTTGAACAGCTCACCGAGGGTGGTGAGGGCCCTGACGACGCTGTCGTCGGTCCACTTGATCTTGTGCTGGGCGAGCTGGTCGTACTTCTCCGGGCCGGCCTGGGAGAGGTAGATGTTCTCGAACCAGTCGGTGAGGGTCCAGCCGTCCTCGCCGGCCACGGCGAAGGCCGGGCGGCCGGAGTCGGCGAGCGAGCGGCCGGTCTTCAGCAGGTCGGCCCAGCTCTTGGGCTCGCCGGCGCCGGCCTGGGTGAAGGCGTCGGGGGCGTACCAGACGGTGGACTTGTGGGCGGCCTTGAAGTAGAGGCCGTAGTACGCGCCGTCGACGGTGCCGTAGTTCTTCCACACCGGGGCGAGGGAGGAGTCGGCGGTCTTGGCGGCCTCGTCGGAGAGGGGCTGGAGCCAGCCCTCCTTGGCGAACTGCTTCAGGACGCCGACCTGGGGGACCATCACCACGTCGGGGGCGTTGCCGCCCTCGATCTTGCTCCCGACGAAGGTGGAGACGTTGTCGCCGGAGGGGACGAAGACCGTCTTGGCGCCGGTCTTCGCGGTGAAGGCGTCCAGGACCTTCTTGAAGTTCTTCTGCTCGCTGCCGGTCCAGACGCCGGCCACGGTCACGGTCTGGCCGTTCAGCTCACCGCCGGAGGCGGGTCCGGTGGTGCTGCCGCCGCAGGCGGTGGCACCGAGGGCGAGGACGAGGGCCGCCGAGGTGGTGGCCGCGATGCGTCGGGGCGTCGTGCTGGGTCGTCGCATGAGGAGCTCCTTTTGCGAAGGGGCGGGTGAGGGGCGGGTGGGGAGCGTGGGGAGGAGAGCGGTGGAGGGGCGGGCGGTGGTGCCTGCGGGGCTTACGGGGCGGGGAACTCTCCCGTCCACCAGGCGGCGGTGGCGGCGGGGAGCACGCCGTCGGGGCACGGGCCGCTGGCGAGGAGCGGGGTCCCGGGCACCGGTGCGGGCACCGGCTCCGTGCCGAAGTTGACCGCGCAGACCAGGCCGTCGCCGCGGACCATCGCCAGCACGTGCGGGGGCGTGTCCAGCCAGCGCAGGGTGCCGTCGCCGAGCTGCGGGAGGCTGCGCCGCAGCTGGAGGCCGTCGCGGTAGAGGTGCCAGAAGGAACGGGTGTCGGTGAGGGCGCGGTCGGTGGTGTGCTCGGCGAACCAGGCGGGCTGCGGCAGCCACGGCTTGATGTCGGCCGACGCCTGGCTGAAGCCGAACGGGGAGGCGTGCCCGGACCAGGGCAGGGGGACTCGGCAGCCGTCCCGGATGTGCTTGCGGCTGCCGGTGCGGTGGAAGATCGGGTCGGTGAGGACCTCGTCGGGCAGGTCGAGGACCTCGGGGAGGCCGAGCTCCTCGCCCTGGTAGACGTAGGCCGCGCCGGGGAGGGCGAGCATCAGCAGGGCGGCGGCGCGGGCGCGGGCGGCGCCGAGTCCGCTGCCCTCCACGCCGGGCTCGCCCGCGTAGCGGGTGACGGTGCGGACCTGGTCGTGGTTGTTGAGGACCCAGGTGACGGTGGAGCCGGTGCCGGCGATGTCGCGTACCGCGTCGGTGATGGTCCGGCGGAAGGCGCCGGCGTCCCAGGGTGCGCTGAGCAGGTCGAAGAAGAACGCCTGGTGCAGCTCGTCGGGGCGGACGTACTCGGCGTGCTCGCGGGCGGTCGGCACGGACACCTCGCCGACCAGCAGCCGCTCGTGTCCGTCGCGGGCGGTGTACTCCTCGCACACCGCGCGCCAGCGGCGCCACACGCCGTGGACCTCGGGCTGGTTCCAGGCCAGCTGGTTGACGGCGTCGCGGGCCCGCTCGTCGGCTTCCGGGTCGTCCGAGTCGGGCAGCTCGGGGTGCTTGTACAGGCCTGCGGCGACGTCGATGCGGAAGCCGTCGACTCCGCGGTCCAGCCAGAAGCGCAGGACCTGCTCGAACTCGTCGCCGACGGCCGGGTCGCGCCAGTTCAGGTCGGGCTGCTCGGGCGTGAACAGGTGCAGGTACCAGTCCCCGGGGGTGCCGTCGGGCTCGGTGATCCGGCTCCAGGCGGGGCCGCCGAACATGGCGCGCCAGTTGTTGGGGGGCTGCGCACCGTCCGGGCCGCGGCCGGGGGCGAAGTGGAAGCGGGAGCGGGCGGCGCCGCCGGGGCCGGCGGCGAGGGCGTCGCGGAACCACGGGTGCTCGCTGGAGCAGTGGTTGGGGACGATGTCGAGGAGCAGCTTGAGGCCGAGGCGGTGGGCGTCGGCGACCAGCCGGTCGAACTCGGCGAGGTCGCCGTAGACGGGGTCGACGCCGCGGTAGTCGGCGACGTCGTAGCCGTGGTCGTGCTGCGGCGACGGGTAGAAGGGGCTGAGCCAGATGCCGTCGACACCGAGCTTGCGGAGGTAGGGCAGCCCGGCCCGGACGCCGGCCAGGTCGCCGATGCCGTCCCCGGTGCTGTCGAGGAAGCTGCGGACGTAGACCTGGTAGATCACCGCGTCGCGCCACCAGGCGTCGGCTGCCGTGGCGCTGCGGGAGGGGAGGCCGGTGTCGGCCGGAAGGGTGCTGAGCATCTCGCGTCGACCTGTCTGCTGAATGCGAGAGCGCCCTGATCAGGTGCGCTGTTATGCATGCATGTTAAGTAGCAGCGACCGAAAGGTGTCAACGATGTGTCCAGAAGTAGCCGAAAGCTGGGGTGGTTTGTACCGAAATACCCGCGTGCACAACGAAGGGCATCTACTTAACATGTAAGTAGATGCCCTTCGGGGAGGTGAAGAAGGAGTGCGATCAGCCCTTGCGGGAGAGGGCTCCGAGCTCGCGCGCGAGCCGCGCCACGGACTGCTCGGGGGTCTGCCGCAGCGCCATCAGGTCCTGCGCCACCGCCTGCACGGCGATGCTCACCTGGTCGTAGCGCGGGCTCTTGGGCCGCGGCACGGCCGCCAGCACGCTCTGCCGGAGCGTCGGCAGGTACGGGTACGCGCGGATCAGCTCGGGATCCTCGTACAGCGCGGCGCGCACGGGCGGCAGCGAGCCCTTCGTGAGGACCTTCCGCTGGACCGGTTCGCTGGTGAGGTAGGAGATCAGGTCGGCTGCCGTCGCCGGATGCCGGGCATGGCTGCTGACGGCGAGGTTGGAGCCGCCGAGCACACTGGTGCCGGGACCGTCGGGTCCGGGCAGCGGCACGGCCCCGAACCGGCCAGCGACCTTCGAGCCCTCGGCGCCGGCGTTCGCGTACACGTAGGGCCAGTTGCGCAGGAACAGCAGCCGGCCGTCCTGGAACGCCTGCCGGGACTCCTCTTCCTTCCAGCCGAGCGCCTCGCGGGGGATCCAGCCGTCCCGCACGCCGTCCGCGAGGAACCGCAGTCCCGCGCGCGCCGCGTCGGAGTCCACGGCGACGCGTGCGCCGTCGTCCCGCAGGATCGATCCGCCCGCCGAGTGCACGGCCTCGGTGACGTTGACGGTGAGCCCCTCGTAGGGCAGGAACTGGCCGGCGTAGCCGTCCAGGCCGTGCTTCGGGGCGATCGTGCGGGCCTGCCGGGCCAGGTCGGCCCAGGTCCGCGGCGGCCGTTCGCCCTCCTGGTCGAGGATGTCCTTGCGGTAGTAGAGCAGCCCCGCGTTCGTGACGTACGGGACCGCGTAGAGCCGGCCGTCGAAGGTCGCCGTGTCGACGACCGGCCGCAGGAACGCGTCCAGCGGGAAGCGGCCGCGCTCCAGCGGGGAGATCCATCCGGCCGCGGCGAACTCGGACGTCCAGGCGACGTCGATGTTCAGCACGTCGAAGCGGTGGCCGCCCGAGCGCAGTTCGCTGATCATCTGCGCCCGGGTCTCGTCGGCCGAGTCGGGCAGTTCCACGAGCGTCACGCGCTCGCCGGGACGGCTCTCGTTCCAGTCGGCCAGCAGCGGGGACAGGTAGCCGGTCAGGTCGCCCGCCGTCGCGAGCGTCAGGGGGCCGCGGGCCCCGTCCGCGCCCGCATCGGAGCGGACGCCGAAGCCGGCGTACCCCGCCGCCACCACCGCCGCGACCAGGAGAGCCCTACCCGCGGCACGCATCCACCGCATAGGTTCCTCCCAGTGCACGATCCGGCTGCGCTGCCGAACATTGCGGCCTATATATACCTGTTAGGCATGCGCGATACTAGACGCCCAGGCAGACGGGGTGGGCGGCGGCCCAGAACGGCCGCTGCCCGGTGAACGGTTGACTACGGAGCGAGAAGGAGGGGGGAGCGAGTGCGTCTGGCGCTCCTGGCACTCCTCACGCGTGGCGCGGCCCATGGCTACGAGCTGAAGCAGGGCCTTGAGAAGCTCTTGGGCGCCGCGTACCCTCAGCCGAACGTCGGCCAGATCTACGTCACGCTCGGACGGCTCGAGAAGAGCGGTCTGATCGAGGGCGAGGACGTCGAGCAGTCGGGCCGGCCCAACAAGCGTACGTACCGGCTGACGGACGCCGGGCGCGAGGCCGTGCAGGCCTGGTTCGAGGACACCGCCGAGGAGCCCCGGGTACGGGACGAGTTCTTCATGAAGATCGCCCTCGCACCGGAATCGGGGATGGCCGACCCGATCGCGCTGATCAACAAGCAGCGGCGGCAGTACCTGAACACCATGCGGGACCTGTCGAAGCTGGCCGCAGCCGAGGACCGCGACAACAAGATCTCCCAACTGCTGATCGAGGGCGCCATGCTGCACCTGCAGGCCGACCTCGACTGGCTGGAACGCTGCCAGGAGGAGCTGGAATGAGCGACGCCGCCACCGCCGCTCCGGACGTGCCCATAGTCCGGGCCGAGGGCCTGGCCAAGACGCACCACGGCGAGGGTGCCCCGGTCCACGCGGTGCGCGGGGTGGACCTCACGGTCCGGCCCGGCGAGTTCGTCGCCGTGACCGGGCCGTCCGGAGCCGGGAAGTCCACGCTGCTGCACCTGATCGGCGGCCTCCAGCGGCCGGACGCGGGCAAGCTGTGGATCGGCGGCGAGCGGGTCGACGCGTACCGCGAGGCCCGCTGGGCGGTGCTCAGGCGCCGCAGCATCGGCATCGTCTTCCAGTTCTTCAACCTGGTCTCCAACCTCACCGTCGCCGACAACGTCGAACTGCCCGCCCTGCTCGCCGGCGCCTCCCCCAAGGCCGCCCGCGCATCCCGCGCCGAGCTCCTCGCCGAACTCGGCCTGGAGGGCCGCGAGCGGGCGATGCCCGGCGAGCTGTCGGGCGGCGAACAGCAGCGGGTCGCCCTCGCCCGGGCCCTGGTCAACCACCCCGCCCTGCTCCTCGCCGACGAACCGGCCGGAAGCCTCGACAGCAAGGGCACCCGCGAGGTGTTGCGGCTGCTGTCCCGGTTCCACCAGCGCGGCCAGACGATCATGATGGTGACGCACGACGCACGGATGGCCAGCGCCGCCGACCGCGTCATCAGCTTCTTCGACGGGCGGATCGCCGACGACGCCCGGCTCGGGGCCGGCGACGGCCGTCAGAGCCGGCCCGGCGGAGTCTCCCGCGTCCTCGACCTGAAGGACTGACCGTGCGGGCCACACTGCGCTGGGCACACGCCGACTTCCGCGCACACCGCGGCGAAGCCCTCTTCGTCGTCCTGGCCAGCGCCGGCATCATCGCCTCGCTGCTGCTGGCCGGCGCGCTGTTCGGGTACGCCGCGAACCCCTGGCAGCGGAGCTTCAACCAGTCCCGGGGCGCGCACGTCTGGCTGCACACCCGCCCCGGGGCGGACATGGACGCCCTGTCCGGCCTGGACGGGGTCGCCTCGGTCTCCGGGCCGTTCCGCACGGCGGCGACCACCGTCGAGTCACGCGGCGCCCGGGCCCCGGTCACACTGCGCGCCGCCGAGGTGACGCCGCCGGACACGGGGCGGCCGCTCGTCACCGCCGGCAGCTGGCTGGCCCCGCCGGACGACGACCCCGACCGGGACGGCTCCGCCGGACTGGACGGCTCGATCGTGCTGGAAGCCTCGGTCGCCCGCGCGCTGTGGGCCGAGCCGGGCGACACCGTACGGGTCACCGGGCCGGACGGCACCCCGCGCACCCTGCGGGTGAGCGGCCTGGCCGAGGCGGCCGAGCCCCGCTACCGGCCGGGCGGCGCACCGGGCATCGGCTGGGTCCTCTCCCCCGCCCTCGACGCGATGGCCCAGGGGCAGCCCGTCGGGCAGAGCGTGGGGCTGCGCCTGCAGGATCCCGGCGACACCGACTTCACCGTCCAGCGGGCCGTGACCGTCCTCGGCGCGGACCGCGTGGCCCAGGTCACCAAATGGCAGCAGGCGCGGGCCGAGGCCGGCGGCGACGACCGGCTCCTCGGCCAGGTCTTCGCCGTCTTCGGACTCGGCGCGCTGCTCGCGGCCGCGCTCGCCGCGTCCGGGGCGATCGCCGCGCGGGTCCGCGGGCAGCTGCGGGACATCGCCGTCCTCAAGGCCGTCGGCTTCACCCCCGGCCAGGTGACCCGGGGCTTCCTCGTCCAGCACCTGGCCTTCGCCCTGCTCGGCGTGGCCCTCGGCACCGCGGCGATCGCCCTGCTGGGCGCCCGCATACCGGGGCGGATCGGGGACGCGGCCGAGGTGTGGCAGGGCCTGCCCGGCCACACCGCCCTGATGATCGGCATCCCCTGCGGTGCCGTGCTGCTGATCGCGGCCGCCACGGGGCTCTCCGCCTGGCGGGCCGGGCGGGTGCCGCCCGTCCCGGTGGCCCGGGCGGCCCTGCCGTCCGCCGCGCCGATGACCGCGCTCGGCCGGCGCGCCCTCGGGACACGGGTTCCGCCCGCCCTGGTCCTGGGGTGGCGGGCCGCGTTCCCGCGCCGCCGGCGGACGCTGGTGCCGGTACTCCGGCTCGCCCTGCCCCTGGCCCTCATCACGGTCGCGCTCGTCACCTGGTCGACGCTGGACCAGTTCCGCAGCCGGCCCGCGACGGTCGGCATGCCCGCGGCCCTGACCGTGCGCGCCCAGCAGCCCGGAGGACCGTCGGACACGGAACTGGAGAAGGCCCTCGCGGCGGTCCCGGGCATCGCCGCGGTCCACCCGGGCGCGGAGATGGCGGCGCTCGTACCGGGGCAGACCGGCACGATCACGCTCCGCGGGCTGGGCACGGCGCAGGACCCGTACCCCTCGGCGGTGGTGGAGGGGCGCGCGGCCGGCGGTCCGGACGAGGCCGTGGCCGGGCAGGGGCTGCTCGACCTCCTCGGGGTCCGCGTCGGCGACTGGGTGCGGATGACCGTCGCAGGTCGGCCGCAGATCCTCCATCTCGTCGGCCGCACCATCGAGCCCGAGTCCGGCGGCCGGGTGATCACCACGACCGTGGACGCCCTGCGGGAGCGCGACCCGCAGCTGCGGCCCGACTACCACGCCCTGGTGCTGCACGAGGGCGCCGACCCGCGGGCGGTGAGCGGCGCGCTCGCCGGGGCGGCGGCCGGAACGCTGGAGATCCGCGAGACCCCCAACCCGGCCGACCGGCTGGAGCCGGCCCGGGCGGTGATCGCCGCCCTGGTCGCCGTACTGGCGCTGATCGGGCTGACCGAGCTGCTGACGCTGATCAGTACGGGCGTCCGCGACCGGGGGCGGGACCTGCTCGCGTTGAAGGCGATCGGCCTCACCCCCCGGCAGATCGGGGCCATGATCGTCACGGCCGCCGGGCTGACCGCGCTGGCCTCCGCCGTCCTGGGGACGGCGGTCGGTGCGCTGGCCGGCCGATGGCTCGTGGACGCCCAGGGGGCGTCGAGCGGGATCGGCGCCGGGATCGCCCAGCTGCCGCCCCTGCCCGTGCTGCTCACGGTGATCGCCGGGGCGGTGCTGGGCGCGGTCGCGGCGGCGGCGCTGCCGGCGACGCGGGCGGCGCGGCGGCGCCTGGCGGACTCGCTGAGCGAAACCCTGTGATCCCCCGGGCCGCCCGCCCTCCACTCTGACCGACCCTCCGGTCTGCCGACTCTCCCGTCTGCCGGCTGCGCGTGCAGCAGGCGGTCCGCGACGGGTTCGCCGGCCGTCTTCCGGTGGGCAGCGCGGTGTGTGTCCGGTCGGGGGCGGTCAACCCGAGGTTCCTGATCTCGACGCCGACGATGGCGGCGTCCTCGCAGAACGTGAGCGAGACACTGAACGTGGCCCTGGCGTGTGCCGCCGCGTTCCAGGCGGTCTGCGCCGCACGATCGCGGCGCAGCTCGACGACATCGAGAACGCGCCCGAGGAGCAGCGGATACGCATCGCGCCGCCCCGGCGGGGTCGCTAGCGCTGCGGGACGTCCTTGACGAACACGATCCCGTCGCTGTCCGCCAGGTGGGCCGGGTCGAGCGGGGCGTAGCCGAACCAGGGCGATGTGCGGGGGGCGGGCGGTGTGTTGCCGAGGGCGGCGGCCAGCTGCCGGGCGTCGATGACGTACCGGTCCTCCGGCAGCGTGTACAGGAGTCCTTCGACGGTGTCCGGCGGCGGCGTGTCCACGCCCCGGTGCCGGATCGTGCCGAGGGTGGTGGCCACGAAGGCGTACTCCTCCCCGAGCCGGGTGCTCACCAGCGCGCCGGCACTCCACCACTCCAGCGGCTTCCCGCCCATCTGCATGGTGCTCTTCTGCCGTTGGAGATGGGCGTTGTGGGCGTGGACGATTGCCGGGCCGCGGGCGGCGACGGCGAGGAGGTTCTGCGCCATCATCCGGTCGCGCACGCCCACCAGCCGGGTCAGCCGGGCCGGTGAGGTGTCGGCCATCCAGTGGTGGTAGCGCAGCAGGCCGGTGGCGGTGCGCGCGTACAGGCACGCCCGGTCCCAGTCGTCCCGCGAGGTCGCCGCGAGGAGGTGCGGCGACTGCTCGTCGAGCAGCGCCGCCAGATCGTCGGCGATCAGCCGCAGCTCCCCGGCTTCGGCCGACCGGCCCACGGACCGGGCCGGGTCCGTCATCGCGGCGGGACAGGTCCACCGGTCGTCGGTGCCGAGCAGGCGGTCGAGTGTTTCCGCGGTGCAGGGGAGCAGGTCCGCGTCCACCCGGGCCGAGAGGTAGGCGTGGAGTGCGGTGAGGGCCTGCCGGGGGCTCGCGGCGGCGGTGATCTCCAGCGGGCCGTCGAAGCCGGCGAAGCGGACGTGTTCGGACGCGGGCCGGCCTTCGTTGTGGGCGCGCATCCAGCGCACGAGTTCGCGGTTGGCGGCGGAGGTGCCCCAGCCGTGGCTGATGCCGTGCTCCATGACCTCGTCGAGCGTGCCCGTACCCGAGGTGACGTGGTCGTCCACGGCCAGGCCCATCAGGCAGTCGCTCTCGATCGCGATCGTCCGGTAGCCCTCCTGCTCGACGAGCTGCCGGAAGATCTCGTTGCGCAGGTCGAGCAGCGCGTCCTCGCCGTGGGTGGGCTCGCCCAGGGCGAGCAGCCGGGGCCGGGCCGGGAGCAGCCCCATGACGGCGGCGGCGTCGACGGTGCGGGTGGTTTCCTTGATGTCGGTTGCCATGCCTTCAACGCTATCGTTGAACCTTCGGTGGAAACTTTCCCGCGATATTGTCGGCTGCATGGGGAGAAACCTTCAAAGCAGCGGGCGGCTCAGGCCGGTCGATCTGGCACGCGGGCACGGCCTGTCGACGCAGGCAGTCAGGAACTACGAGGAGGCCGGCATCCTTCCGGCCGCCGGTCGCACCCCGCACGGCTACCGCACCTACACCCCGCTGCACGCGAAGGCCCTGAGCGCGTTCCTCGCCCTGGTGCCCGGCCACGGCCACCGGACGGCGACGTCGATCATGCAGGCCGTGAACCGGGGCGCGGTCGACGATGCGTTGCGCATCGTCGACGAGAGCCACGCCCAGCTCCTCGACGACCGGCGGACCCTCCAGGCCGTGGAGCGTGCCCTCCGCGACCTGGAGCCCGCTGCAGCTCCCGGGCCAGCGGTGCGGTCCGGGCCCGCGGCACGGTCCGGGCCTGCGGCACGGTCCGGGCCTGCGGCACGGTCCGGGGCGGCCGCCCTGTCCGGGCCCGGCAGCGCGTTCATCGGGCCACTCGCGAAGAAGCTCGGAATCCGGCCCGCGACGCTGCGCAAGTGGGAGCACGCCGGGCTGGTGCGCCCGCGCCGCGACCCGCGGACCGGGTACCGCGTCTACGACGAGGCCGACGTACGGGATGCCCGGCTGGCCCACCAGCTCAGGCGGGGCGGCTACCTGCTGGAGCAGATCGCCCCGCTGATCGCCCACGTGCGGGCGGCCGGCGGGCCGGAGCCGCTGGAGGCCGCGCTGTCCGACTGGCACCGCCGGCTGTCCGCCCGCGGGCGGGCGATGCTGGCCGGGGCGGCCGAGCTGGAGGCGTACCTGTCCGCGAGCACGGACGGGACTCCGGCCGCCGGCCGCGGCGACTGACCGGAATGTTCCCCAACCCGCGCGCTAGTCCAGGGTGTTGAGGACGTCGCCGAGGTCGACGAACTTGAAGCCGGTGGCCTCGCGGTCGCCGTCGCCGGGGGTTTCCCGGCCGTCCTGGACGACGAGCAGGCCCTTCGGGTACCTGTCGCCGAGCGGCGCGTTGAGTGCGGCGGCGCCGTCGCAGACCTCCGAGCCGTCGAGGGCGGCCGAGGCCGCGGTGATGCGGAAGGCGCCCTCGTACTCGTTGCCCTCGTCGCGCTCGCGGTCGTAGGCGACGAACCGGTTGTCGCCCTGGCTGGAGGCCAGCAGGTACCCGTCGCCGTCGCGCCGGGTGACCAGGGTCAGGCCCTCGACGTCGGCCGACAGGTGCGTGCCGCCGTATCCGGGGTCGGCGCCCGGCCTGCATTCCTCGGTGGCCTCGTCGTACGCGCCGGGGACGCCGTACTCGCGGACCTTGTCCATCAGCTGCGGGGTGCCGGTGAGGTCCGCCTTGATCCGCCAGATGCCGACGTCCTCCTGGCCCGCGTAGAGCGTGCCGTTCGCCGGGTCGACGACCATGCCCTCGACCTGCGGCAGTTCGCCGGGCTCGGCGCAGGGCGCCCAGGTGGTTCCGTTCGGCAGCCGGAAGGAGGACGGGAGGTCCAGGGTGCGCACGGTGCGGTAGTCCACCGTGCCCGAGCCGGTCGTGACGAGCTCCAGCAGCGCGATCCGGGTGCGGCTGCGCCGGCTGACCAGGGCGTAGGACCGCCCGGTGGTCCGGTCCGTCCACGTGGCCAGGCCGTAGGCGGTGGCCTGCTCGTTGATCTCGCCCTGGTCGGCGGAGAACACGGGCCGCGCGCCGGGGTCGGTGACGTCGGTGAGCGGGCCGCCCGGCCGGTCGCGGTCGATCCGGTAGATCCGCAGCCGGTCGTTGCCGCGGTCGCTGACCACCGCGACGTCCGCGCGGGCGCCGCCGACGCGCAGGCCGTGCACGAGGTCGACGTTGTTGAACCGGCCGGGCGCGTCGTCGGCGCCGGGGCCGGCCGGGGCCGGAAGCGACTGGACCTCCTTGGCGTCCAGGTCGTAGACGCGCAGGCCGCCCTGCTTGGCGGTGGCGATCACCAGACTGCGGCCCGGATCGGCGGGGTTGCGCCAGATCGCCGGGTCGTCCGCGTTGGCGTCGCCGCCCGCCTCGTCGTCGAACAGGGCCCGGGTCTCGGCCTTCGGGTGGACGGCCTTGATGCCGTGCGCCTCGGCCGGCAGCGCGAGCGAGGCGGCGAGCACCCCGCCCAGGACGAGCGCGAGGGCCCGCCCCACAGGACGTGTCGTCATGGTCCTTCTCTCGTACGGGAGTTGGAATGGCGGGCGACACGCTCCCGCGACCGGGCGGCCGCACGAGGACCGATTGCCGACCAGGGGGTGAATTCGCCGGTACGCGCCGGTCGGCGAGCGTACCGCCGGGAGGGGCACTCCGTCGGCCGCCCCGCCTGTCCGGTGAACGGAAGTGCGTTGCCCCGCCAGGGCGGTCGTATCACCAGCCAAGCACATCGGGTGCATGCCGGAGCTACGGCGTCAGCCGCCTCGGGGTCGCGGTTCCGAGCGTGTCGACGCAGTCCGCCACAGTCACCCTTGCTACCGTCCGTTTCGCCCAAATCGCCTTCAAATGAACCATTCGCGCCTGCTGGTGGCCGAGAGGAAACGGACCATGAACGACTTTTCCCGCCGTAAACTGCTCAAGGCGACGGCGGTCGCCGGTGCCGGTGCGGTCGTCACGCAGGGCATCGCGGCCACCGAGGCCACCGAGGCCCACGGTGCGAGCATCGTGAACGACGCGTCCGGGAACGGAAAGTGCTCGCCGGCGAAGCTGACCGGCCGCATCGTCCGCCCCGACAACCCCGGGTACACGGACGCCCGCCTCGGCTGGGACCAGCTCTTCTCCCACTATCCGCTGGTCATCGTCTTCGCCCAGAACACCCAGGACGTGGTCAACGCCCTGACGTGGGCGCGACAGCACGACGTCGCGGTACGGGTCCGGAGCGGCCGCCACAGCCTTGAGGGCTGGTCGAACGTCGACAACGGCCTCGTGATCGACATCAGCGAGCTGAAGTCGGTCCGCATCGACAGCGCCGCCCGTGTCGCGACGGTCGGCGCCGGACTCAACCAGCTGGAAGCGGTGACCACGCTCGCGAAGCAGAACCTCGCGGTGACGACGGGCACCGAAGGCACCGTGGGCCTGTCCGGGGCAACGCTCGGCGGCGGATTCGGCTTCCTCACCCGCTGGCTCGGCATGGCCTGCGACAGCCTGATCGGTGCCGAGGTCGTCGTCGCGGAAGGCGCCGAGTGCGCCAAGGTGGTCAAGGCCGACCTGCACAACAACCCGGACCTGCTCTGGGCGCTGCGCGGAGCGGGAAACGGCAACTTCGGAATCGTCACCTCACTCACCTACAAAGTGGCCCCGCTGAAGAGCGTCACGTATGTGCAGGCCACTTGGGACGGGATCGGCGACCTGCGCAGGATCTTCGACGCCTGGCAGCGCACTGCGCCGTACACGGACGACCGCCTCGGCACCCAGCTCGAAATTCACCGGAACCAGATCCTGCTGTTCGCGGTCCTCGCGGAGGGAACACCCGCGGAGGCGAAGAAGCTGCTGGCCCCGATCCTGTCGGTCGACAGCCCCCAGGTGTCGGTGCAGGTGGGGAACTGGGGCGACGTGTACACGGGCTTCCAGATCCCGACCGCGGACGAACCCGCGAACTGGAAGTTCTTCTCGCAGTTCACCAGGAAGCCGTTCCCGAACAAGGCGATCGACGTGATCTCCTCGTTCATTCGGGACGCGCCCACGGACGACAGCAACTTCTTCACGCAGGCGTTCGGCGGGGCGGTCAGGAAGAGCCCCCGCGGCGGCACGGCGTTCCCGCACCGCGACGCGCTCTTCTACTCCGAGCCCGGCGCCGGCTGGGGGACCCGCTCCGACGTGCCGGGCGTCTGCGACCCGCTCACCCCGCAGGCCCAGGCTTGGATCGCCGAATTCAGCCAGGCACTGCGCCCCTACGTGGACGGTGCCTACGTCAACGTGCCGAACGTCGGCATGCAGGACTGGGAGACCGCCTACTGGGGATCCAACTTCGACCGACTGCGCACGATCAAGGCGGAGTACGACCCGCACAACGTCTTCAAGTACGAGCAGAGCATCCCGCCCGCGTCCTGCTGAACGAACAGTCCTGAGCCCCCTCGCGACCGGCGAGGGGGCTCAGCCGTGTTGTGCCGCGCGCGGCCGATCGGCGGTTCCGCCCGATCCCGCCCCGCCGGGCGGCTCCGGGGCTTTCGGGATGAGGGCGCAGGGGTTAAGACGTATCCATCATGACATATCTGACGGTATTTTCGTAGGGTGAACAGCACAGTCGATCCGCCTTGTTCGGGGGCTGTCGGTCTTTCAGAATTCCCTTCATGAATCACTCGGCGAATATCAATCACGATGCGGTGCTGCGGGCCAGGGTTTCCCTCCTGGGGTCGGAGAAGCCCACGGTCCGTCAGCGAGTCGCGGCCTACCGGGTGCTCGTGCAGGTCAGCCCGCTGGCGTACCTGTCCCGCCTGGCTGTCGACCTCATAAAGTACAGCAAGGAATTCGCCGACCGGCCCGAGATAGTACGGGCCTTGCGGACCGAATCCGTCGCGGCTGCGCGCCGCTTGTGCGAGCTGGAATCGGGCCGTCAGCGACTTCTCGTCGCAACGCTCACGGCGCTCCGGGAGCAGCTGGATCTCATGGACCGGAAGGAGGAGGCGTCCGCCGTGGCGAGGGAAATATCCCTTCTCCAATCCGCCTCCCGGGAGGCGTAGGGCACGGCGGCCGCGGCGGTTCAGGCGTGCGGTCCCACGGTGACCGGGCCGACCGTGAGCTCGGCCCGGCCCTCGAGGATGGCCGCCGTGCGTTCGGCCTCCGCCTCCAGCAGGCGCCGGGCGCGGGGGCCCAGCGGAGCCAGCGGCTCGACGGTGAGGACGACGCGGCGGCCCGAGCGGCGCTGGTGCCAGACCCCGGCGGCCACGCCGTCCACCAGCAGGACGGGGTGGTTGCCGGCCTGGCCGCCGGAGAGGGCGCGGGTGCGGGCGGCGCCGGGGAAGAGCCGCTCCCGCGGGCGGCCGGCCACGACGTAGGCGTCGAAGTACGGGAGCAGGCGCAGGCCGCGGGGCGGCCCGGCGGGGAAGTCGGAGAAGCCGGTGTCGCCTGCGGCCACCCAGGCGGGTACGGACTCGAAGGACACCTCCTCGATCCGGGCCCGGTCGGCCAGCTGCCGGAAGAGCCGGGCGGTCCACGGCTCGGGGGCGGCGAGCCAGCGGGCGAAGTCCCGGGAGGTGGCCGGACCGTACGCGCGCAGGTAGCCGTCCACGAGGGTGTCCAGGGCGGTCCGGGCCGGCTGCGGGGTGCACTGCGGGCGGGTGTAGGTCGCCTTGCGACCCCGGTCCGGGCCGAAGGCCAGCACTCCCCGGTGGGCCGCGGTGTGCAGGGCCTGCCGCCAGCGGGGCCACATGGTCCCGAAGGCGGGCATCACGGGATCGCCCGCCCACGGCCCGGTCCGGGCCACGATCGCCTCCGTCAGCTCGTCCGCGGTGAGTTCGGCGCCGGTGAGGGCGTCGGTGATCGCGGCGATCACGTCGTCGGTCTGCTCGGGCGTCATCCGCGCCGGCTCGGGCAGGCCGCCGCCCGAGCCGGGTACGGCGGCCAGCGCGCCGGTCCACCAGGGCAGGTCGGCAGCGCGGAGCAGGTGCACGGTGCCGCGGGGGCCGAACGTCTTCACCAGCGTACGGTCGGCCCACAGCGCGGTACGGACGTCGCTCCGGGTCACACCGTCCAGGCGCAGCGCGAGCGAGAGCTCCGCGGCGGAGAGGACCTGCGCGTGCGCCCCCATCATCGCGGCGGCCAGGTCGGCGATCCCCGCGGAGCCGACCGCCGGCGCGGGGCGGTCGAGTGCCTGCCGGGAGAGGCGGCGGGCGAGAGCGGCGTTCCAGGAGACCGGCGTCGGCGTCATACGGGCGAACCTAGGCGCTCCGCCGGCAGTCCGGTCACGAACCCGTGGTCCGGTGGGGGCGGGTCGCGCAGTTCCCCGCGCCCCCGCGGGGCGCGGACCCGCACCGGACTTCACCTGTCCCGCGCGCCGGTGTCCCGCCGGGTGACGGCCTCGGCCACCTCCCCGATGGCGGTGCGCAGCAGATTGCCGTACGGGTCCGGCCGGAGACGGGGGGCGTGCTCTTCGGCCGCCCTGATGTGCTCGGCGGCGGCGTCGAAGGATCCCAGGCGGCGGTGGTTGTCGGCGAGGTTGAGGTGCAGGGAGGGATGGAAGTCCTCGACGCGAAGGCCGGCCTGATGCTCCTGCAGGCGCTGCTCGGTCAGGGCGTCGGCGGCGTCGAGGGCACGGACGTCCCAGACCAGGGCTCGGGCCGGGTCCTCGTAGAGGTCGGCCAGGTGGTGCGCGAGGGTGCAGCGGTGCAGCGGGTCGCCGGTGACACCGATCGCGGACCACAGGCCGAGGAGTTTCCGGCGGGCGGCGGCCACGTCGCCGGCCTGGGCCTCGGTGACGGCTCGGCCGATGGCCTCCATGGTGGGGTCGGGGCTGGGGAGGGGAGTGGCGGTCATGGCGGTGGCTCTCGTCTCGTTCTCGGGGTCAGGCGGGGTGGTGGGCGGGGTTGACCGGCATGGCCAGGGTGGTGAGGTCGCCGCGGTCGGCGGAGCGGATCGTGACGGGCTGCTCGGGGCCTCGCAGGTCCAGCATCACGTCGGGGCCGATGGCGGTGCTGACGGCCGGGTAGAGCGTGGTCAGCCGGAAGGAGAGCCGGAGGGGCTCCCCCGTCACGGTGGCCGGGAGCAGGACGTCGGGGTGCCCGGGGTCGGGGTTCGCCGTCGGGACGTGCACGCCGCGGTCGGTCACGAGCAGCGTGATCGGCCCGTCGGGGTGGTTCTCCAGGGCACGCAGGAGGCGGTCTCGGGGGACGGTTGCGCGGGTGGTGGCCTCGGGCAGTGAGGCGAGCACCAGCCGGTGGTCGGGGAACGCGTCCGGCAGCAGCCGGCAGTGCCGGTCCTCCCGGTCGGGCATGCGGAGCCGGATGGAGTGCGGGGTCGCTTCGATGCGCACCAGCGGGCTGCGGCGGACCTCGGGGGCGGCGGCCCGCAGTTCGTCTCCGTCGACCGTGGCGGTCCAGGGTGCGGTCGCCGGTTCGGCGGGAACCAGGGTGCGGGTGGAGAGGCGGTAGCGGTCGGTCGCGGTCAGGGTGACGGTGTCCCGGTCCGCCTCGATGTGCAGGCCGCCGAGTACGGGCATGCCGGGTTCTCGTGCGGTGGCGGTCAGGATCTGCTCGACCGCGTCGGCCAGTACGGGGCCCTTCAGCGCGGCGACCGCCACGCCCGGCGCGTCGGCGAGGGAGGGCTCGATGAGGGAGGACTTGATGAGGACGGCTTTGCGTTGCGCCGCCACCGCGTCTCCAAGGACCTGTGCGACGTACTCATCGATCAGCCGGGACACCTCACCGGGACCGGCGTCGAGGACCGCCGCGACGGCGGTGAGGGGCATGGCGATCTCGCGGAGCCGGCGCAGCGCGGTCGCCCGCGCCACCTGGTCGGCGCCGTAGTAGCGGTAGCCGGAGGCCGGGTCGACCTCGGCCGGGGGAAGCAGTCCGGAGTCCGCGTAGAAGCGCAGGGCGCTGGGGGTCAGTCCACTGCGCCGGGCGAAGACCCCGATGGGCATCAGTTCGGAAGGCGGCATGCCGGCATCATGGGGTTTCAACCCACTCGAAGGTCAAAGCGGTTCGCCGCGGCAGGTGGGTGGGACGGCGGGTGGGCGGGCACGCTAGCGTGTGCGGCCGTGGATCTCTTCTCGCACTCGTGGACGGCGTTGCGTGCGGCGGTCGCCGACCTTCCCGACGAGGACTTCGCGCAGCCTTCGGGGTGCGCCGGCTGGCTCGTGCGGGATCTCGTGTGCCACCTGGTCATCGACGCCCAGGACGTCCTCATCACCCTCGTGACCCCTGCGGCAGCGGAGCCGACCCGCGACGCGGTGACCTACTGGGAGGTCACCGGCACGCCGCCGACCGGCGACGACCCGCTCGACGCGCTGACCGTCCGGCTGGCCGCCGCGTACGGGGAGCCGGGGCTGCTGAAGTTCCATCTCGACGACGTCGGCTCCGCCGCCGGCCGGGCGGCCGCTCTGGCCGACCCCGGCCTGCGGGTCCGTACGCGCGGCCAGGTGCTGACGGCCGGCGACTACCTCGCCGCGTACGTCCTGGAGTGGACGCTGCACCACCTCGACCTCGTCGCCCGCCTGCCGCACGCGGCCGGACCGCCCGCGGAGGGCCTCGCCCGGTCGCGCCGGATGCTGGAGCAGATCGCTGGGGCGGCGTTCCCCGCGTCGTTCTCCGACGAGGCCGCGCTGCGCGTCGGCACCGGACGGCGGCCCCCGACCGACGCGGAGGAGGACGGGCTGGGCGAGGTGAGCGGGCTGGGCGGGCGGCTCCCCCTCGTCCTCGGATGAGCGCCCGGCCTGCCCGGAGCCGACCCGACGGCATTACGGCATTACGGCAGGATCATGGCATTCGCTCGGCCGGTGCGGGCTCCAGGACCACCACCGCGGTCTCGGACGGCCTCAGGGCCGCGTAGGCGTCCAGGTTCCCGTCGATCTCGCGCCAGCGGGCCCACAGCCGCGACCGCTCGTCGCCCGTCGCGGCCCGGCCCCGTACCCGCCGGAGCCCGTCGGCGAGATCGACGGTCGCGTCCGGGTGCGCCCGGAGGTTG
The DNA here is from genome assembly GCF_044769385.1 of Streptomyces sp. NPDC090445. NCBI lineage: Bacteria > Bacillati > Actinomycetota > Actinomycetes > Kitasatosporales > Streptomycetaceae > Streptomyces > Streptomyces sp. NPDC090445. The sequence goes on from NZ_JBIVXV010000006.1 coordinate 60,299, forward strand.
AGCCACCAGGCGGGCTCGCCCGCGCCCCAGCCGTTCATCGCCAGTGCGACGAGCCGGGGGCCGTCCTCCACGTACGCGATGATCACGCTCCGCCGCCGGCCGGTACGGCGTCCGGTCGTGGTCAGCCGCAGGGCGCCCCAGCCGCGGGCCCGCGGCCGCCACAGTCCGATCCGGCCGCCCAGGGCCCGGTACACGCCCCGGTGCAGGGACCAGACCAGGCGGATGAACCAGCGCGGCGGAAGCCGCGGCGTCTTCGTCCTGCGTCCCACGGACACGGCGACCTCCCGCTCATCCGGCCGACTGCGGCCCCGCCTCGCGGAGGACGATAGCCGCGGCCGCCGACAGCGGACAGGGGCTCGGCGCCGGCTCCCGCGCCGCATCCGCGGGGCGGGATGTGACGGAACCCGCCCGGACGCGGTACGAAGTCTCCGTGAACGAAGAGATGCAGGCCGAGACCATCCGCGTCTTCATAGCGCTGGCCCCGCCCGACGACGCGAAGGAGGAGCTGGAGCGGGAGCTGCTGCCCGCCTACGACGCGTACCCCCGCATGCGGTGGAACCGCATCGAGGACTGGCACATCACCCTCGCGTTCCTCGGCGAGGTCCCGGCCGCCGCCGTGCCGCTGCTGAAGCCGCCGCTCGCCGGGCTCGCGGCGGCGCGCCGGCCGCTGCAGCTGGGACTGCGCGGCGGCGGACACTTCGACGAGCGGGTGCTGTGGAGCGGGATCGACGGGGACCTGGAAGGACTGCACCTGCTCGCCACCGAGGTACGGGCCCTGGTCAGGGAGAGCGGCGTCCCCTTCCAGGGCCGGCCGCTGAACCCCCACCTCACGCTGGCCCGGTCCCGCCGAACCGATTCCTCCAGCGCCGTGGAGGCCGCCGCCCGGCTCGCCGGGTTCACCGGCCGCCGCTGGCCGACCGAGCGCCTCCACCTCGTCGGCAGCAACTTCGGCCGCGGCCCCGGACCGATCCACTACCGCGACATCGAGGCCTGGAGCTTCGACGGCACGGGCTGAGGCCCGTCCGCGGATGCGGCACCGGGAGGGCCGGGAGATCCTGGGGCCGGGGGCCGGATCCGTCCCGCCGGGAGGCCCGCGTGTCCCTCACCCGCGAACCTCCACGGCGGCGTCCACGGCATCCGCGGCATCCGCACGCGGCACTCGTCGCGCTCGCCTGCGCCGTCGCCGCCACGACCGTCCTGGCGGCACCGGCTCCCGCACACGCCTTCACCGGCGACAACCACGAGACGATCACCAGGTCGGCACTGCCCTGGGAGCCCCGGACCCTGAAGGAGATGGCCGACGCCCGCACGGGCGCGGTCAACGCGAACGACCGGGGCGACTACTTCAGGCAGGGCATCCTGCACTGCGACAACGCCGACTACCTCGCCCCGCGCCACGCCCCCGGCTACCCGCGCACCAGGGACGAGGCGACCACCGAGCTCCTGGCCTGCATCCGCAGCTCCGTGGCCCGCTTCCGCGCCGCCGTACGCGCCGCGGACGGGCTCGTCGACGCCGAGGGCCGCGTCAGCGCCCGCGCCACCGACCTCGGGACTCCCTGCCCCTGGGACGAGAGACCGGGCCGCGCCAAGTGCCACGTACTCGAACAGCTCGGCCGCGGCTGGCACCAGATCGAGGACTTCTACTCCCACAGCAACTGGTCCGACCGCACCACCGGCACCATCGGCGTCACCAACCCGCCCGGCCTGGCCCGGACCGCCATCGCCCCGTTCCTCGCCGTCGGCCGCTACAGCACCATGACGGACGCCGCCTGGACGAAGGAAGCCGCGGCCCTCGTACCCGAGGAACTCAGCACCGGCTGCTACCCCGACTTCGACTCCACGGGCAAGCGCCCGGCCGACTGCGACGGGCGCGTCCGGCACAACGGCGCCCTCGCCAAGGACACCCCGGCCGCGCCCCGCTCGGGCAACGGCAACTTCCGGCGCGCCACCGACCTGGCCGGCCGGGACATCGCCCGCCAGTGGGACGACTTCCAGGCCGCCCTGCGCGCCGCCTACCCGGGCCGCCGCGGCGAGCAGATGATCTGCGCCCTGGTCCACGACCGCCCCGCCACCGGCTGCCCCTGAAGGGGGCGGTGAGCACCCGCCACAGTTCCGGGGCTGGGGTTGGGGCCGGTTCCGGGGCCGGGCCCGGAACCGGTCGGTCGGTCGGCCGGTCAGTGAACTACGGAGAAGCTGCGCCACGGCAGTGTGCCGGGCGCCGTCTCGTTCTCACTGGACATGGGGACGTAGATTCCGGGGGCCTTGTCCGTCTTCCCGCACTCCGGTGTCCGGTACAGGACGACGTCGAGCTCGCTGTCGTTCGCCACGTGAGTCGCGCCGTCCGGGAGGCGGATCTTGTGGCAGCCCTGGACGGGTGTGTTCGAGTACGTGAGCTCGACCGGGGAGTCGTGGCCGCGGAAGGTGATGGTGCCCACGGTGGTCTTGCCGGCCGAGCAGGCCGTTGCCGTGAGCAGCAGCACTGCCGCCCCGGTGGTGACGGCGATACGCCGGAGGTGGGACATGGCTCGGTCCTCGTCTGTGCGGTGATGGCTGCCCTTGCACCGCAGCGTGACGTGCCGCGCGGGCGCGGGCATCCGGTGCGCGCCCGGCGGGATGACCGCCGAAGGAGGGAGGGTCCCCCGCCCGGCCGCACCGACGGGTGCGAGCCGCCCCGTCCGAGTGGTGTCGCCCACACACGGGAAGTGAGGAATCGAAGCCTGGCAAGGGCCTTTGGTCTTCATCTCCAGGCTGTCGGGCCGTGTGAACCGCCGAGGCGCAGCCAGGGGTCCCGACCGTGGACGGTGCGGGCCGCCGAAATGCGGGGCGGTTGTCAGAGGCGGGTGACACCATCTGCGGCGGTGATCCGACCAGCTACAGGGGGTAGGCATGGCGAGCACGCACACGTGGCCGCGCGGGGCGGAGACGGCGGACAGCGAGGAACTGGAGCGCTGGCTGGCCGGGCACGGATGGGAGATCGACCCGACCGTGTTCATGGCCGGGGTCCTCGGCCCGGCGGTCCAGGTCCGCCGCATCCACAGCACGTGCGAGGACGACGGCGCGGGTCTGCTGATCCTCCCGGGCGAGACCGTGGTGTTCGACGGGGAGCGGATACGGATTCGCCCGTGCTCCTTCGCTTCGGCCGGCGCTCCCGCATAGCGCGGCGCGGCCCCGCGGTCAGCACTGCCAGAGGAAAACGGCCTCGCCACAGGGCACGCAGGTGAAGGCGTGGCCGCGGCCGGTGCCGAAGTTCAAGGCGGTGACGGGATCGGGACCCTCCTGCAGCTGAGCGGCCTGCCGCATCGGCTCGGCGCAGGTACCGCAGGCCGGAGTCTGCTCGTACTGGAGCCAGGCCGGCGGGCCGCCCAGCTGTCCGAGGACGTGGTTCCGGGGCCTGCCGGTCCGGGCCGCCCAGGCCGTGACAGCGCTGTCGTAGTCCGCCGCGTCCGGCAGGACCTGCGGCTCGGCGGCGTGGGCGGCGCCGAGGAACAGCTTCTCGGGGTCGACGTCCCGGCCCCGCGGCCGCGCGATGCGGCGCAGGCCGCGGGCCGGGAGGAGCAGGGCGCGGTTCGCGCCGGAGGTGGGGCTCCAGTCCTGGCACGTGCCCGGGCGGTTCTGGCAGGCGAACAGCGCCAGCACGTGCGCGTGCGGCCGGCCGCCGCCGGCGACGGCGGAGCCGGACTCGTCCAGGAGGAGCTGCGCGAGGAACTTCAGCGGGCCGGCGCATTCGGCGCAGGACGGCCATGCGGTCCCGGGCACGGCCAGGGGCACACCGCCGATGCGGGTGACCACCGCGTGGGGTGCGGCCGGGCCGGCGTGGGTGATCAGGGTGATCGGGGCGGTCGGGGCGGTCATGCGGCCCGACTGTAGGACACGGCACCGACATCGCCGCCCGCTGCCCTGACCGCGGTGTCGGCGCAGATCCTGGGCGTACTGGGCCGCACGGCGAACGGCAGGGCCTCCGCCGCCCGTCTGCGGAGGTCGTCCCGGTGCCCGGCCGCCTCGGCCACGCGTTCCCTCGGCAGGGTGGCCACCGGTGCGCCGCGCGTATCTCCTCGTCCGTGGCGGGAGGGGTCGTACGGCCGACCTTGTGGTCTGTCACCGACACGGCTGCCCCCTCAGAACGGGTGGGCGTACGGGCGCTCCCGCACACGGTCGTGGATGCCGCGCAGCCGAGGCCCGCGGACGGCGGGCAGCCGGGCGAGCGTGCGGACGAACACTCCCCAGTCGGGCCGGAAGGATTGCCACGGGTGATCGGGGAGGGGATCGTCGCGGAGGATGCCCTCGGGCAGCGTGCCCGGCGCCGGGACGAGCCGCCGCCGGGTGGGTAAGGCCAGGTGCGTCCACACGTCGGCCGCGAGCGGCACGGTCACGGCGGTGGCGTCGGACGGCTGCCATGCCGTCCCCGTCCGCGGGTGCCGCGGCACCAGGAGGATGTCGGCGGCCGGTTCGGGCAGGCCCGGTCCGGCCGGTGCCGCCGTCAGCACGGGATTCCCGGGCGGGGTCAGCGCGTCGAGCGCGGGCGCGAACAGCGCCGCGACGGGGCCTTCGGGGAGGGCCACGGGCAGGCCCTCGGAGACCGCCAGCAGGTGGGCCAGCGCCGCCGCGACCGCGGCCGCCCACTGCGGGTTCCAGTCCCCGGACGGATCGACCGGCGGTGCGGGGTCTTTCGTCGGCACCGCCCCCTCCCAGAGGTCCGGCCCGTGCCGGCCCGCGTCGTCTCCGTCGCCCTCGTCGGCGGGCACGGCGCGTACGGCGGCCGGGTCGAACCGCACCTCCTGCCACAGCGAGCAGTCGTCGATTCGGGTCGCCACCGCCAGGCCGCAGTGCGCGCAGGCGAGGTTCGGCCCGTCGCTCCCGTCCAGCCCGCAGCAGGTCCCGCCGTGCCGGCCGGGGATCAGGGCGGTGCCGCGGGTGTCCCCCGGCGCCACGACGATCGTTCCGGCGGAGCCGAAGGACAGGGACGGCTGGGGCGCGAACACCCCGCGGGCTGCCGCTTCGTCCTCACCGATCTCGTGCCACCGTCGCCATGGCGGCCCCCAGGGGTCGGGGTCGACGGCGTAGGTCCCCTGCTGCATCAGCACCGGGAGCAGTCCGTGCCCCCACGTCTGACGGGCGTGCAGGGGAAGCGCTGCCCGGGACAGCCGGGCCGACAGTGCGGCGCCGCATCCTCCGCATGCGAACGCCGTGTTGCGTGCCTCCGCGTTCCGGTTCATCCGGGGCATCGTCACAGCCCGGCCGCCGGTGGCCAACTCCTTTTCGGATGCGCGGGAGGATCAGTCAGATGCGCAGGAGGAGCAGGGCGACGTCGTCCGTCTGGGGGGTGACGGGGCCGGCGGGGTGGACGAGGGCCTCGATGATGTCGTCCAGGTCGGCTCCCGCGCGTGCGGCGAGCACGGAGGCGAGTTCGGCGGTGGCCCGGTCCGGGTCGATGCCGGCCGCGGTGGGTTTCTCGACGAGGCCGTCGGTGTAGAGCGCGAGCAGGGTTCCCGGCGTGAGGTCCAGGTGGGTGACGGGGCACGGGACGTCGGCGTCGGCGCCGAGGAGCGGGGCGGGGTCGAGGTCCACGAGGTGGGGGCGGGTGCCGGGGCGGTGGACGAGCGGGGGCGGGTGGCCGGCGCCGGCCAGGATCGCCAGCCGGTGCGCGAGGTCGATGTGGACGTAGAGGCAGGAGACGAGCAGGTCGGTGTCCAGGTCCGCCAGGAGGCGGCCGGTACGGGTGAGGACCTCGCCGGGCGGGGCTCCGGCGGTGGCCCGGATGGCGGTGCGGACCTGCCCCATCAGCGCGGCGGCGGCGACGTTGTGCCCTTGGACGTCGCCGATGACGGCCGCGACGGTGGTGGTGTCCAGGGGGATGACGTCGTAGAAGTCGCCGCCTATGTCCATGCCGTGGCCGGAGGGCAGGTAGCGGGAGGCGATCTCGAGGCCGGGCACGACGGGCAGGGAGCGCGGGAGGAGCGTCTGCTGGAGGCCGCGGGCGAGGTCGCGGGCGGCGTCGTGGAGGCGGGCCCGGTCCAGGGCCTGGGCGATCAGGCCGGCGAGGGAGGTGAGAACGGCGCGCTCGTCGGCGGTGAAGGTGTGGGGGCGGAGGTAGGAGAGGATGCAGCAGCCGACCGGGCGCCCCGAGATCGTCAGCGGGAGGAAGGCCCAGGCCTGCTTGCCGCTGATGCGGGGCGCGCCGGGGTACTCGCGGGCGATCTCCCGCGCGTTGCCGTAGAAGGCGGGGACGCCGCTGGCCATCACCTGCCCGGCCGGGGTCAGCTCCGTGTCCAGGGGCAGCCCGTCGAGGCGGTCGATGGTGGCCGCGTCGTAGCCGTAGTGCCCGGTGATCTTCAGGCGGCCGGCTTCGGCGGCGGACAGGACCAGGGCGTCGGCGCCGAACGCGGGCAGGACCTGGTCGGCGACCAGTTCGACGACGTCGCGGACGGCGACGGTTTCCGTCAGGGCGGCTGCGAGGTGGAGGAGCTGGTAGATCCGGCCCGTCTGCGGTGGGGCCGCGGCCGCCTCCGTGCGGGGCGGGCCGGCCGGCGGCCCGGGCTGCCCGCCGGTCTCCGGGCGGCCGGTGGGGGTGATGCGGACGCTGATGCCCCCGGCGTCCGGATAGAGCTGGAAGTACAGCCAGTGGTCCGGCGGGTGCAGGGCGGTGAACTCCACCGGATCGCGGCTCATGACGGCGGTCCGGTAGCGGTCCTCGACCAGGGGGATGTCGAGCCACGGCAGGGACTGCCAGGGCCGGGTTCCGAGCAGCTGCCCGGCGCTGCGGCCGAGCAGGGCGGCGGCGGTGCCGTCCAGGAAGGAGATCCGGCCCTCCAGGTCCAGGGCCAGAGCACCTTCGGGCAGGCGTTCGATCCAGTCGGCCGCGGCCTGCGCGGCCTGCGCGGCCCGGCCGCCGCCCCGCGGGGCGGGCGGTGCGGGCGGGATGACGCGCGGCCGCTCGGGCACCGGGGGCGGGGGCGCGGCGCCGTCCAGCACCCGGGCGATACGACGGGCGGCCGCGGTGATGTGGTGCTGCTCACGGCGGCCGGCGGTGCGGGGGTGGCTGGCGGGCCAGAGCAGCAGCAGCGCACCCCTGGGGGCCGTGCCGCCCGGCAGCGGCGCGGCGGCCAGTGCGGACCGGTAGGGCAGGCTGACGGCGGCCCGGGGGTAGTCACGGGCCAAGTCCTCGTGGGAGCCGACCCACACCAGCCGGTCCTCGCGCACCGCGTCGGCGACGGGTGTCGGAGCCGTCGCGGAGATCCGGTTCCAGGGCCGGGTCACCTCCTCCGGCACCCCGTACAGCACGGCCAGCCCCAGTTTCCGCAGCGCCCCGTCCCCGTCCCAGAGGAACAGGCCGCCGGCGAACGCACCCGTACGCCGCACCGCATCGGTCAGCGCCTCGTCCAGCGCCTCGTGCAGCGCCGGAAGGCCGGCCCGGCCCGCGCGGGCGCGGTACGGGCTCTCACCGCGGGCGGTCACGGCCCACCTCCGTTCCGTTCCGGCACCTGCCGGTGACGCCGGTGCCGGGTGGGTTCATCCGCGCCAGGGGTGCGGAAGGGACCTTGCCGACGCGCCTGACCGCGGTCCGGGCGCGCAAACCTTCGACACGGGCAGGCTCCTACGGGACGCGAGGAAGTGCGAGCCGGGCGCCGAGCGGCGAGGGTGGGGCCATGGCCTCCGCACAGCTCATCCTCGACCCGCCCGACGAGCACGGGCGGCGCCAGGTCCGCTACGCCGGCGTCGTCCTGGGCACCGCAGACCGCCCCAGCGACGTCGTCGAACTCCTCCGCCAGGCCGGCGTCACGGCTCCCGAGGCCCTCGACCTCGGCGACCCGGACGTGGCCGAATGGCGCGGCGCCGGCCCGGAGGGCTGGGCGGAGTCACCGCCGTGAGGGCAGGCCGGCGTCCTACCGCTTTCCGCGCGCGGAATCCCGTTGTGCCCGCGGGCTCGGGCTGAGCGCGTCGGCGGCCTCGCCGTCCTTGCCCGACGCGGCTGCGAGGTCGCCGGCGGACGCGTCACGGGCTGCCGGCTGTTTGTCGTCGCCGTGGGCCGTCGGGCGCCTGCGCTGGTTCTGCGGGGTGTCGTCGTGGAGGGGTGCGCCCCCGGCGCCTCCTTGATCCATGTCGTCCATGGGACCGTTCCTTCCGTTCCTGCCGTTCCTGCCCAGGCGGTCGGGCTCGCGACTCGTGGCTCGTGGCTCGTGGCTCGCGACTCGTGGCTCGTGGCCGTACGCGAACGCCGCTCGGTGCGTGCTGCGCCTGCCCTTCAGCGGCAAGGCCAAACCGAGACGGGGCGGCCCCCGGTAGGTCCGGTCCCGTGGTCCCGGTAGCGTTCCCGTGGGGCGGAGGCCCTGAGGGGAGCCGCGGTCGGTCTCCCGTACCGGCGAGGGGGTTGGTGGTCGTGAAGGTCGGGCTCTATCTGGCGCATCCGCGGGCCGGCAGTTTCAACCATGCGCTGTTCGAGGCGGTGCGGGAAACACTGACGGCCGAGGGCTGCGAGGTGTTCGCGCACGACCTGTGCGCGCAGGGGTTCCCGCCGGCGCTGACGGCGCAGGAGACGGAGACGGTCGACGAGGCGCCTCCGGCCTCGGACCCGCTCGTCGCCCTGCACCGCGCGCAGGTGGCGGAGGTCGACGCGCTGGTCTTCGTGCATCCCAACTGGTGGGGCATGCCGCCGGCGGTGCTGGCGGGCTGGGTGCAGCGGGTGCTGGTGCCCGGGGTGGCGTACAAACTGGGGCGGGCCGACGGTGAGCCCTCGGGGCTGCTGCGGGCGGGCCGTGCGCTCGTGCTCAACACCTCGGACACTCCCGGGGAACGGGAGGAGACCGAGTTCGGCGACCCGCTGGAGCGGGTGTGGGCCGCCTGCGTCCTGCCGTACGTGGGCGTGACGGACGTACGCCGGACCGTGTTCCGGACCGTCTCCGACTCCTCGCCCGATCAGCGTGCCGCCTGGCTGGCGGAGGCGCGCCGTCAGGCGTCCGGGCTGCTGTCCGGATGACAACGGGGCTGGTGGAAGTGCTGGAGCCTGGCCTCCACGTGCCCGTCGACGATGCGCGTGTCGAAGGCGGGCTGGGGTGCGGTGGCGGGGCCTTCGACGTTCCATCCGTCCGAGAGGCGGAAGACGCTGCCGTGCCAGGGGCACCGTACGCAGCCGTCCGCGATCTCCCCTCCGCCAGCGGCCCCGGGAGCTCGGCCCAGTCCACCCAGCCGGACACCGCAGCGGGCGCCGCGGCGGCCAGACCGGCACCGACCAGGACGTGTGCGGCGCCGCGCCGGCCCGGCATCAGGTCCAGCAGGGCCGCGGACAGCCAGGTCCCGATCGGTATCTGGACGAGCGGCACCGACCGTACGGCCCGGCGGAGGCCGGCGGCTGCTGCCAATTGGTGCAGGCGATCTTTGTCCATGGCCCGCGCCTACCCCGGGACGCCTCCGCCATGTGCGCCGCCGCCCGGTGCGCCGCCGGGGGGCGGGCCCTGATCCCGTTCCGGATCTGATTCCGATTCGCGTTCCGGTTCGGGTTCTGGTTCCGGTTGCGGTTCCGGCGGGCGGCGGGTGGCGTGGAGGGCCCGCGCGAGTTGCTCGCGGGCGCGGCGCTGGATGCCGTCGCTGTCGTGCAGCAGCATTTCGGCTTCGTCGGGTGTGAGCGGCGCGGGCGGCGGCCCCGCCCCGGTCAGCCTCGCGTAGAGGCTGCGGCAGGCCCGGTCCTCGTCGGGGAACCGCTCCAGCACCGTGCGCACGCCCCGCTCCATGACGCCCACCGCCCACTCGCCTGCCTGTTCCTCCAGGTAGAGGCGCTCCTCCGACCTGGGGAGGCCGGGGGGACCGGGGCAGTCGGGCACCTCGTACAGGCCGGGTGGGACCCGGGCCTCGCGCAGTGCCTCACACAGCCGGCGGCTGTCCATGCCCCGGTCCTCCCTTCGGTGCTCGGCGTCAGTTCGCCCTCTCCAGGTAGCCGTTCGCCACGAGGGTGCTGACCCGTGTGCCCGTCCGGACGTTCGGGCAGTACGAGTCGCCCGGCGCCGGCGACACGGTCGTGACGTACTGCACGCCCTCGCCGGGCTGCTCGAACCACGGGAGGGTGGGGCCGGCGCAGACCAGGATCGGCTGCTTCACCCGGTAGAGGTGGTAGTCGAAGGGCCAGCGGGGGTCCTGGGTGTTGAGGTTGGACGGCGGGATGGAGCGTTCGCCGTACTTGGTGCCGGCCGGCGCGAGGAAGCTCCCGAACTCCGCCCCGAAGCGGTCGAGCAGCTGTCCGGGCTCAAGGGTGACCTCCGTGGCGATGATCTGCCCGTTGGCGTCCCTTGCGAAGCCGTCGCTGTTCGGGAACCTGTAGGCGCCCAGACCGGAGTCCGCGGTCGGGTTCCACCACTTGTTGAGGAACTCCACCGGGGTGAGCTCACCGAACCGCTCGTAGCCCTTGAGGATGGAGCCGAGCACCCTGGTCGTCGGCAGCTTGGCCGGGCCGAACCGCCAGTCGTTGCACTTGAACTCGGTGTGCGCGTAGGGGTACGGCGACGGCACGAACCCGAGGCAGTTCGCCTTCGTGGCGTCGTACCTGGTCTTGGTGTCGGACCCCGTCTTGGCTTCCGAGCCGGCCTTCGTCTCCGAGGCGGTCTTCTTGGCTTCGGAACCGGTCGCGGCTTCGGATCCCTTCTCGGCGTCCGGGCCGGCCTGCGCCTCCGAACCGGGCCGGGACTCCTCCGCCTTCCCCTCCTGCTTCCCCTTCCCCTCCTGCTTCCCCTTCCCCTCCTGCTTTCCCTTGCCTTCCTGCTTTCCCTTGCCTTCCTGCTTTCCCTTGCCCTCCTGCTTTCCCTTCCCCTTCCCCTTCTCGCGCTCCCGGTCCTTCTTGTGCTTCCTGTCCTCGTCCCGTTTCCCGTCCTCGTCGCCGCTCGCCCGGCCGGGTGCCGGCGGCGGGACCGAGGCTGTCCAGATCGGGGATCGGTCGACCGTGGACGCCTGCGCCTCCACGGCGGTGGAGGGGAGAGCGCCGAGCAGAACGGAACCGGTGAGCCCTGCCGTCGTGGCCAGGCTCGCGCACCAACGGGGGAATGCCACTGAAACCTCCGCAAGATCGAGTCCACGGGACGTCAGAAGCGCCCCGACTCATCACAGGAGATCCACGGAGGCCCGGCAATCGGAACGGGGCCGAACGGCGGGCATACGGACACCTGACGGCCCACCGGTGTCCCGCTGTCGGCCCTGCCCGGTGCGGCCCGGTACCGCCTGTCGCTCCGTCAGGCGCTGCTCCGCTGCCGGACGAGGTGGCACAGGCGTACGAGGGTGCCGTCGTCGCCGAAGCCGCCCGCCTTGATCAGTACGGGGAGCGCGGGCCGGCCGAGCAGGGTTCCGCGCGCGACGCCGGGTTCGGGTTCGTCGGCCAGGGTGATGCCGGTGACGCCGAAGGGGCCGAGGGCGTCGAGGACCTCCGCGGCGGTCTCACCCCCGGTGAGCACGAGCGCGTCGACCCGGTCCTCCTCGATGAGCCTGCGCACGGCGCCGGCCATGGAGCGGCCGAGGGCCCGGGCGGTGTCGCGCGACCGGCGTTCGTCCGGCGTGTGCAGGGTGAGGACGGGGGCCGTCGTGCGGTTCAGGTCGGCGACGGTCGCCGCCGGGTCGTCGGTGGCGGTGACGGCCTGTACGTCCACCCGGTCGCGCAGCAGGGCCAGCTGCCGACGGGTGGCGGGGTTGGCGCTGCCGACGACGATCAGTGGCCGCCGAGCCGGACCGGGAACGGGCGGGGGCGCGGCTGCGGCCGCGGCCCGTGCGCAGTGCCGTGCGAGAGCGGCCGCGAGTCCGGGCGAGCCGACCCACAGCACCTCGTCGAGGCGGGGAACGCTTGCGACGAGCAGGTCGAGATCGGCGTCCTGCTGCGCCGAGTACGCCACCACCGCGCCCGCGCCGATCAGCCGGGGCAGTTCGGCGGACCGGTCCGGGCCGACCGGGACGGCGTCCGGGAGCAGCCCCGCGAGATCCGAGCACCGCACCGGGTGCGCGGGATCGCGGGCGAACTCGCTCTCGTGGACCGGGATGCCCCGCACGTACTGGACCCCGTCCACGGTCACCCTGCCCTCGGCGGGAAACGCGGGGGCGACGATCACGGCCCGGCGCCCGGAGCCGGAGCGGGCGGCCCGTATCTCCGCCGCGACGTGCCCGCGGAGGGTGGAGTCCACCGTCTTCAGCAGCACATCGGCGTCGGCGAACAGGCGCGCCGCCTGCCGCGTGCGTGCGGCGGCGGTCTCCTCGTCGGTGACGCGCGTCCCGAGATCGACCGCGGTCACACCCCGGGGCCGTCCGGCTGCCGCCGCCTCCGGGAGGTGGAAGAGGATCCGGGCGTCGTGGCCGGTCCGGCGGAAGGGCGCGGCCCCGTCGCCGGCGCTGGTGAGGTCGTCCGCCAGCACGGCGATGCGCGGCGCTCGGCCGCCGTGGACTGTCATGCCGGTTCCCCTCCGTCTGCCCGCTGTCGCCACGGGGTGCATCCGCGATGCCGTGACAAGATCAATACTGCGCGGCAGGACGGTGCCTGACAATCCGTTCCTCGTCACACCCTGCCGGTGGCAGCCGCGGCAGCCCTCCCCCGGAGGACGAGCGGGTCATGCGCCGGGCTCGGACCCGGCCCGTTGCGGGCGGCCGGCTTCGCCCTGGCCGAGGTGACGCCCGAGGTGGAGGACCGGACGTGGCGGCGGTCGGAACAGTCGCCTGCGTTCCGGTCGACGGCCCTCGGCCGGACGGCCGTGTGCCGTGCGCCCGTTCGGCCGGCTCTTTCCGGTCAACCCCCCTGTTGCATGGCCGAAAACAGTGCAATGCTGTGCGCACGGCGGCCCTCCCCCTCCCCCGCGGAGAGGCCCCAGGCCCCGCCCGGAACGCACCCTCGGGCGGGGCCCATCGCATGTCGCCCGCCGCCCCGCCCCGCACCCGGGCCGCCCCGCACCCGGGCCGCCCCGCGCCCGGTCCACCACACCCGGGCCGTCGCGCCGGACGGCTAACCCTCCAGCGGCTTCAGCTCCTTGGTGAAGTGGAAGGCGGCGATGTCGAAACGCTCCCGGAGGTAGAACCGGTGGGCGCCGGTGCGGTAAGTGGCCGAATCCAGGCTGAACTCGTAGCAGCCCTCGGCACGGGCGTGGTCCTCCAAGTGGGCGAGCATCGCGTGGCCGACGCCGGTCGAGCGGGCGTACGGGGACGTCACCAGGTCGTCGACGTAGAGCTTGCGCACCGTGCTGGTGGTGTCGACGATGCGCCAGCCGGCGGCGGCGACGCAGTTCCCGTCGTCCGCGTAGCCGGCGCTGAAGCGCAGCCCCTGGCCGTGACCGCGCTCGTACACCTGGTGGAAGAGCTCCTCGGTGAGGTGCGGGCGCAGCTCGCGCAGGACGGGGAGCAGGTCGGTGTCCAGGCGCGGGTCGCCGACACCCAGGTCGATGATCTTCATGTCAGGACGATATCCCAGCCCCTGCCGGCGCGGTCGGGGCCGGGATTCGGCCGGAGGCGACGGCGCGGCAGGGCGGTGGGAGGCGGGGCGGTGGTCGGCGGGCCGGCGGGGCGGTCAGCCGCGGTAGAGCTTGTTCACCGCGGTGCGGGTGGTGTTCTTGAAGGCGTTCACGGGCGCGTCGTGGAAGGTGCCCATGCGGCCCCAGTGCACGACGGTGACCGTCCGCCCGTCCCTGCCGACGGCGAAGAGGTGCACGTCGTTGCCGGCCCACGCGTGCGTGGTCCGGACGCCCTGGACGCGCGCCCCCTCCTCGGCCTTGACGCGGCCGAAATCGCGCCACTCGGCCTGGACGTCCGGATCCTGCTGCTCCACCCGTTCGGCACAGCCCTTGACCGCCGCGTCGAGCAGCGCGGCCAGCGCGCGCGCCGCGGCCTCGTCACGCTCCACGACGGTGACCTGGACGGCGTTGGTGTCGACGTCCGTCCAGAAGGCGCGGTGCCGCGACGTGGCACCGGGCAGCGCCTCGCCGACGCAGAACGGCAGCGGGTCGGGGGCCCCGGAGGCCACCGGCCCGGCGTGCCAGGCCGTGCCGGCCTGCCGGGGCAGCTCGCGGGCGTCCAGGAAGGCGGGCCCGTCGGCGGCGGCAGCGGACGGCGCCGCCAGGGTGGCGGCCAGAGCGGCCGCAACGGCGGCCGCGAGGCAGGCGGCGGCAAAGGGACGGTGGCTCATGAGGGTTCCCCGTTCACGGTGACAGCAGGACTGGCGGTACGTACCTCCTCGGCATTTCCCCGCTACCCGGGGATAAACGACCGCGCCCCGCGGCGGCTCGGAACAGCCGGTCGCAGGGCGCGGGGTATACGGGAGTGCGGGGCGCGGGACGGGTGTCAGCGCTGCCGGGCGATGCGCGGGGCGGCCAGGGCCGCCTCCGGCGCGTCGACGAGCGGCGGAACCGGTGCCGCCGTGCCCTTCTCGGCGTCGGGCGCGGGAGCGGGCGCCGGTACGGGGGCTGCCGGGGCCTTGGCGGCCGGGGCCGGAGCCGTGGTACCGCACAGGGCCTGGTCCTTGTAGGCCCGCATCGCGGCGTCGGCCGGGTGGGGAAGGAAGGCGGTGCCGGCCTCGTTGAGGCGCTGGTACTTCATCAGGTTGTAGCCGATCGCGAACTGCCGCTTGCCGTCGGGGCTGGACAGCGCCCACGTCCCGGCGCCGAAGACGCCGCCGTCGTGCCCCCACACCGGGCCGCACGGCGTGTCCATGGAGTAGATGCCGAGGCCGTAGCGCATGCCGACGTTCCCGTCCGCGTCCTTGACGTCGACCGTGGTGCGCATCTGGTCGAGCTGGGTCCGCGGCAGCAGGTCGCCCTTCAGCAGGGCCCGGTAGAAGGTGTTGAGGTCCTGGGTGGTCGAGACGAGCGCGCCCGCGGTGCCGGCCCAGGTCATGTTGTAGTCGCTGTAGTCGCGCGGCGGGTCGATCAGGCCGTAGAAGCTCTCGTACATGCGGGCGTGCGGGCCGTGGATCTTCGGATCGGTGCCGGGGAAGTAGGTGTTCTTCAGGCCGGCCCGGCGGATCACGTCCCGGGTGATCAGCCGCTCGGGATCCTGGCCCGTGGCCTTGCGCAGCACCTCGCCGAGCAGGAGGTAGTTGGTGTTCGAGTAGTGCCACTCGGCGCCGGGTTCGCTCAGCTGCGGGCGGGCCACCCCGTAGCCGATCAGCTCGGCCGGGCGCACCGTGCGGAGGCGGTGGTCGTCGAGGCTCTCGGTGGTGCCCTTGAGGAGGGAGGGGAAGGCGTCCCCGACGTAGTCGTTGATGCCGCCGGTGTGGTTGAGCAGCATGCGTACGGTCACCTTGCGGCCGCGCTCGCCGGGCAGCAGCTCGGGCACGTAGTCGCCGACCGGCCGGTCGAGGTCTATGCGGCCCTTGGCGGACTGCTGGAGCACGGCAACGGCGGTGAAGGTCTTCGTCACGCTGCCGACGCGGTGCCGGAAGTCCGGGCGGACCGGCCGCTTGGTGTCCACGTCCGCAAAACCGGCCGCACCGTCGTAGCGGGTCTGCCCGTCCCGGACCGCCGAGTAGGCGCCGTAGATACCGGCCTCGTGGATGGCCCGCAGCTTCCTGTCGAGCTCCGCGCGGTCGAGGCGGCCGGCGGCCGGTACGGCGGCCGCCGCGGTGTCCGGGCCGGCGGAGGGTGCGGCGACCGCGGCGGGGGCGATACCGGCGAGCAGGGCGACGGCGACGGCACTCGCCGCCGCGGCGCGGCGCAGCCGGCGGGGACGGGGGCGGCCGGGGCGGGTGTGGTCCACGAAGGGCTCCTGAGACGATGGCCCGGGTCACGGGCGCCTGGCGATCACGAACACCTCGATTCTTTCGGCGCGTTCCGCCTGCCTCCTCCTCCACCGGGACGAACTGCCCGCCACCGGGTCTCACCCTCCAGGAGGAACCGGCACATTGACTGCCCGTTACATTTGTCATGCCGTCCGGGCGGGCCGGCCGGGCGCCCGGGATCCGCGGCGTCCGCTCGGCTGACGTCCGGGAGGGCGCAAAGGCCGCCGCGGTGCCATGCTGGGCGAGACACATGGAGGCGGCGATGGGCTGGTACGCGGACCAGGTCGTGCCACGGATCGTGAATGCCGCCTGCGGGGCCGGGATCGCCCGGCCGCTGAGGCGGCGCGTGTGCGCGGGGCTGCACGGCGACGTGGTGGAGATCGGCTTCGGCACCGGGCACAACGTCCCCTTCTACCCGTCGGCCGTCACCGGCGTGGCCGCGGTCGAGCCGTCCGACGTCGGGTGGGGGCTCGCCCGCGACCGGGTCCGGGCGTCCGCCGTGCCCGTGCGGCGGACCGGGCTGGACGGGCAGTCGCTGCCCTTCGGGGACGACACGTTCGACACGGCCCTGTCCACCTGGACGCTGTGCACCATCCCCGACGCCGGTGCCGCCCTGCGCGAGGTGCGGCGCGTCCTGAAGCCCGGCGGCACCCTGCACTTCGTCGAGCACGGGCTGGCCCCTGAGGAGGACGAGGGCGTACGCCGCTGGCAGCGGCGGCTGGAGCCGGTCAACAAGCGGCTGCTCGGCGGCTGCCACCTCACCCGGTCGACGGTCGGCATGCTGCAGGATGCGGGCTTCGTGATCACCGCGCTCGACGTCTTCTACGAGCAGGGCACCCCCAAGCCGCTGGCCGCCTTCTCCCTCGGCGTCGCCCTGTCCCCGTAGGCGACCGCCCGCCCTCGTCCCCGCCCCAGATGGTCAGGCCACCCGGCTGGGGGTGGAAGGGGAACGGGTAGCGCCCGGGACCGGTGAGGTGGCACGGCCCTCTCCCGGACACCGGCCAGTGCCGGTCCAGCTCCTCCGCCGTGCCGTCCACCGGCCGGCCGATCCACAGCCGGTCGCCGAAGGCGCCGGGGCCGTGCCCTCAGGGCAGCCGCCGGGGGCGCGTACGCAGAAAGCGCTCGGCTGCCGCGGCCGCTTCCGCCTTGAGAACGTCGAAGGAGATGCCCCGGGCGGCCCGGTCCTCGTCCCAGGCAGCGAGGGTCTGCGCGCACTCGACGACCTCTCGCAGCTCCTCCGGACGGTTCAGGTCCCAGGCGGTCTCGACCCATATCCGGTCGGTTCCGACGGCGGGATCGAGTGATCCGTCGACGATCCGGCCGGCGAGCCAGTAGGCCTTGGCCCAGGCGGCGGCGCGCTCGTCACCCGGTACCTCGACGACCAGTCCCAGCTCCTCCAGAACCCGGTCGAAGAGCTCCTGGGCCTCGGGCTCCTCGCTGCGCGTCAGGCCGGCCAGGAGAGCGAGCGAGGGGCTCTCCACCCCGGCGAGCAGCGCGTCCAGCCCGGCCTGGATGAGCCGGTCGGAGCGCACGTGCCGGCCGAAGGCGCGCTCCTGGGCCGTCAGGCCGAGGTGTTGGATCGCGTCTTCGCTGTTCATCGTCCTGTCTGCTCCGTCGGGGTCGGTCGAGGCGGGTGTTGCGCGAGGAGGAGGGACGACGGGATGTGGAGGGTGATGCGGGTCGGGGTGAACTCGGTGGCTTCGGCGGATGATGCGCCGGTTCCGGGGTTGCGGGCGTAGCGGGGGTGGGCGCCGGCGCTGATCTGCCAGCGTATGCGGTGGCCGGCCGCGAAGCGGTGGGCGGTGGAGCCCATGGCCGCGGTCACCTCGGCCGGCCGGTCCGGGGTGGCCGCCCGGACGGGGGCCACCCCGTCGCAGACGTTCGTGGAACGGCCGTCGGGGGCCACGTCGCACAGGCGGGTGAAGACGTCGCAGTGGCCGGTGTCGGTGGCGATGGTCAGCCGCGCCGTGACCGGGCCGAGGACCTCCACCGGTGCGGTCAGCGGTGGTCCGGTGAAGGTGAGGACGTCGTCGCGGGCCTCCAGCCTGCGGTTGTCCCGGGCTCCGGCGGTACGGGAGAGCAGCCGGCCGCCGACAGAGGGGGTGGGGTCGGCCGGGTCGTAGCGGAAGGCCGCGAGCGGCGCCGGCCCGGCGGAGGCCGGGGCGTCGGGGGTGAGGTGGCCGTCGGGGGCCGCGTGCCAGGCCCCGGCGGGAGCGGCGGGCGGCCAGTCGGGCAGGTCGCGCCACTCCCCCTGCGCCCCGCCGACGTGGACCCGTACGCGGGTGGGCCGGGCCGCGGAGCGGTCGCCGTCGAGGTGGGCGCGCAGCCAGGCGAGGCTTTCGGCGAAGACCTCGGGCCAGCCCTGCTGCAGGGCGGAGGTGTGCGTCCACGGGCCGACGAGGAGGGCGGTTTCGCAGCCGGCCCGGCGCAGCCTGTCGTACTGCTCGAAGGCCTGGTCGGCCAGGCCGTCGTGCCATCCGGTGACGATGCCCGTCGGGACGGTCGTCCGGTCCGCGGCGTGGGCGAGGGACGCGCCGGTCCAGTACGGGTCGTCGGCGTCCGGGTGCGTCATCGCCTCGTCCAGCCAGGGAAGTTCGCCCAGCGCGGACTCGTACGCCCTGCGCAGCGGCCGGGCCGTGGTGATGGCGCGCAGGCGCCGGTGCAGGCGCATCGTCGCCCTCAGGAAGGGCCAGGTGCCCCGGTGCTGGTAGGTCATGCCGGCGCCGACCGCGAGGGCGGCTTCCAGGCGGAGCACCCCTCCGGCGTGGAACAGGGCGTGGGGGTCGTGCAGGCCGACCTGGACGACCATCGCCTTCAGCTCGGGCGGCGGGTCCAGGGCCAGGGCCCACTGCACGTAGCCGAGGTAGCTGGGGCCGACGGTGGCGAGGCGCCCGTCGAACCAGGGCTGTTCGCGCAGCCAGGCCACGGTGGCCAGGCCGTCGGCGGGTTCGTTCCGCCAGAGGTGGAACCGGCCGCCGGACCCGCCGGTTCCGCGGCAGCTCTGCAGGACCACGTGGTAGCCCTGCTCGGCGAAGAGCACGCCGTACATCGGCCCCCAGGGCAGGCCCCGGCCGTACGGGGAGCGCACGAGGAGCGTCGGGAAGTCGCCCTCGGTGCGGGGGAAGTAGTGGTCGGTGACCAGCGGGCTGCCGTCGGCGGCGGGTACCTCCCGCCCCGGCTGCAGGCCGACGTCGTGGCGCCCGGCCGGCAGGCCTCGCCAGGTGGCGCGCATCAACCGGGCGGACAGCGGCGGCTTCCCGGGCGGCTGCACCCAGGGGGTGCCGGTCGGGGCAGGTGTGTTGACGGGTCGTGAGGACTTGGACATGGTTCACTCCCTCTTTTACGTACACTGTACGGCACTCGAAGGGTCGGGCGTCGGGGTGCAGTGGGGACAGCGGCCGGGCTTGCGCCGAAGGTGCGGTGTGCGGTGCGGCGCGTCGCACGGGAACGGGGAGCGGCGGGCCGCGGCGCTGACACTGGGGGGCCGGGCACCCGTCGGGGCCCCCGGACCGGGAGGGGACGTGCAGGCGAAGGCCGCTGTGGCGCTGGCTCCGTACATGGTCGTGCTGACGGTGACGACGGGGCTGGTGGAGGCGGCCAGTCTGCTCACCCTCGGGCCCGTGTTCACGGCCATGCAGACCGGCAACGTCCTCTTCCTCGGCTTCGGCCTGGTCGGCGAGGGTGGCCTGTCCGTCGCGGCGCCGGCGGTGTCCCTCGGCGCGTTCGTCGCCGGGGCCGTGATCGGCGCCCGCCTGGAGACGCGGCTCGAAGCCGACCGGCACCGGTGGTTCGTCATCGCGCTGCTGGTGGAGGCGCTGCTCGTGGCGGTCGCCGCGGGCACGGCCTGGGGCCTGCATCCCGTTCACCGGGCGCCCACCGCACGCCACCTCGCCACGATCGCCGTGCTCTCGACCGCGATGGGCATCCGCAACGTCACCAGTCTGCGCGTGCGGGTGCCCGACCTGCCCACCACCCTCGTCACCCGGGCCATGACCGCCCTGATGGCCGGATCCGCCCTCGGCCACGACGCCCTCCTCGCCCGCGGGCGGGCTGCGACGGCGCGGCGCGCGGCCTCGGTGGGCGCGATGTTCGCGGGGGGCCTGGCGGGCGCGGCCTGGGTGCACGCGGGCTGGCCGGTGGCCGGACTGCTGCTGGTCGCGTCGGCCGCCGTACTGCTGGTGGCGGTCGCCTACGTCCCCCGCCCGCGCCTGTACACGGACTGAGCCGGAACGGCGGGGCACGGCGCGCCCGCACGGCAGCATTCCCGCATTCCCGCATTCCCGCATTCCCGCATTCCCGCATGCCCGCATGCCCGCATGCCCGCATGCCGAGGCACCCGCGTACCAGGGCGCCCGCATTGCAGGGCGCCCATGTGCCGAAGCAGCAGGGTGCCGGGCGCCCGTGCGGCGGCGTGCCCGCGTGTCGGGGCGTCCGCGCGGCGTGGTGTTCGGCTGCTCTCGGGTCGGGGTGGCGGCGGTTCTTGTGGCGGGTGCCTGCGTGCGCGGGTCGGTTCGGTGGCCGTCTGCTGCCGGTGGTGTCACACGGGCGTGCCAGGATCGGTCGCATGAAGATCCAGATCGCGCCGCCCGCCCAGCCGCATTCCTCCACCGCCTACACCGACTGGGCCCGCATGCAGGGCCCCGCCGCCGAGGAGACCGCGAACGGGCTGCTCGACGAGGTGCGCGGCAGCATCCACCGGGCCTACGAGAAGCCCGGCCGTTTCGTCGACGGCCTGGAGCGGCGCGTGCGGGGGCTGGATCCTACCCACCTGCCCTGGTTCTGGGACACCGTCGGACACCGGCTGATCAGCTGGCACGCCCGGTCCGCCGCCCGCGCCTACGCCCTGGCCCGAACCGCCGAACAGGCGCACGGACTTGTCGTAGACCCCGACTGGCACCGGGCCAATGTGCTCGTCTTCGCCGCCGGCGGGGCCCTGCCCGCCGCCGCCCTCGGCGAGCACCAGGCCTGGCTGGCCGGCCTTCTGGAACCCGCCGCCGCGCACGACGAGTACGTACGGGTCCTGCGCGCCTGGGCCGCGTCCCCCGGGGACCTCCCCGCCGACCTGGCCCGCCGCGTCCGCCTGTCGGCCCGCGCCGCCGGGCTCGGTCCCGACGAGGAGGCCCGCGTGCTGGGCCTCGTACTCGGCGCGGCGCGGGGCAAGTCCGTCCCCGACCGGCTGCTCGACGCTGCCCGGGAGGTGCTCGCCGCCCACCCGCAGGGCGACGCCACCGACGCCCTGCTGCTGGACCTGTTCCCCGAGACCCGCGGTGACGGCTCCGCCTGGCTGCGGCTGCTCCTCGCCTGCGGCGCCGTCGACGCCGCCGTCGCCGGGCGCATCGTCCCGCAGGGCGGCGCCGGCGCCTGGTTCGGCCGGTACGCGGAGCGCTATTCGCACCGTCCCGCGGGCGGAGGCGGCGTGACCCGGCAGCCGCTGCCGGACGAGCTGTTCGACGTACTCGCACGCCTCGCCCCGCGGCTGCGGGCCGCCGCCGCGCCCCTGACCCTGCACGAGGACCGCTACCAGTGGCCCGGACTGGACGCCGAACTCCTCGACGCCTGCCTCGCCGAAGGCATCGCCGTCGTGGACCCCGGCCCGGCTGTCGGGCTCGTCGTGCGCGACGGCGACCTGCGGCGCGACCTGTTGGCGCTCGCCGCCGACCCGGTGTTCGGCCCCCGACTGGAGGGCACCGTCCACGCCGGACTGCGCGGCTCCGGGACGGCGATCAGCCGGCTCCCCCGCAATCCCGGCATCACCGCCGAGGTCCACGGCCGGATCGAGGCCCTGCTCGACGCCCTGCGCGGGGGTGGCCTGGCCGCGGCCGACGAAGCGGTCCGCGAGCTCGACGGCCTGCTGGACCGTCCCACCGCCCGCGCCCTCGACGGCATCGAGGAGGCGCTCGCCGGCCTCGACCTGACGGGCCCGCTCGCCCGCGCCCTGCGCGCCGGGCTCCCCGAGGAGTGGGGCTGGCCGGCCCTGGAGGAGGCCGTCGCCGGCTTCGGGCCCGGCGGGGTCACCGGGGTCACCTCCACCTGGCCCGTGCTCACCGTCCACGGCCGGGACCGGGCCGTCGCCGTCGACCACGCGGGCCCCCGCGGCTCCTGCACCTTCCGCCTCCCCGACGACGTGGTCGGCCACGCCGTGCACTACGTCGGCGGCCGGTTCCTCGTCAGCTGGACGGACCGCGGCGACGGCAGCTCCTTCGGCGAGCGGGCCCTCTGGGCCGACCGCCCCGACGAGGTCTTCGAACCGGAGCAGAAGCTCGGCCTGCGCCGTTACGGCGGCATGGTCCAGGGCGGTCTCGGCTACCAGTTCGAGACCCCGGACGGCGGCGGGCGCCACGACGGCGAACGGGTCCTGCGGCCCGGCGGCCGCGAGGGCATCGGCTCCCACGACGCCCAGATGAGCGACGGCCAGAGCGTGTGGACCGTCGACGTCTTCGGATCGGCGGCCGGCTGGACGCAGGTCGACCCCGCCACGGGCGCCCCTCTCGCCGCCGCCGGCACGGGGACCGGGACGGCCGCCGCCCGCCGCACCCGGCCCGCGGACGGGAGCAACCTGCCCGCCTTCCACGCCGCGGCCCCGCTCCCGCCCGGCACCAACTGGTTCGGCGACCTCCAGAGCCTCGCGCCCCTGCCCCCGGGTGCCCCCGACTCCCCGCTCGGCCAGGACGGCCGGCTCGTCGGCTGCCGCGTCCTGTACCGCACCCCGTACGCGGGCCCCTCGCCCACCTCGTTCGTCCTGGAGGGCATCGACGGGCGCACCGCCACCTACCGCAGCCGCCGCTGGGGCCGCCGCCCCTGGGCGATCGCCCGGATGCCGTCCGGCGGCGAGGACGCGGTCCTGGCCGGGCAGGAGACCTTCCGCGCCCACGCCGCCGGAGACAACTCCCTGCTCTGGCAGACCCAGGGCTTCCCCGGCTCCGGGCGCAAGCGCACCCCCGGCTTCGGGGACGCGGCCGGCCTCTTCCCGCCGCCCGCGTTCTGGCACTTCCTCACCCCCCGCTGCGCGGCCTCCTCCACCGTGCTGCGCGCCGTCACCAACCCGGCCGTACGGGACCTCCTCGACGCCGCCCTGCGCGGCGAACCGGCCCCCGCCCTGCCCGCCACCCCGCCCGCAGCCCTGCCCTCCACCCCGCCCGGCGGCGCGCTGGAGCCCCGGATCGCAGCCGGCGTGGCCCGTGCCGCCGTGCTCGCCGCCGACGTACTGCGGCGCCGGCGCGCCCTGTCCCGCAAGGTCGCGGTGATGCGCGCCGCGCCGGTGGTGGCCCTGCCCGCCGAGATCCCCGACAGCGTCCTCGTCCCCGCCCTGTACGGGCTGCTGCCCGACGGCCGGCCGCGCCACGACGAGCCGGGCCCCGCACCGCAGCCGGCGCTGCTCACCGCCGTCGCCGCCGACGGCCGCCACCTGCGCGGGGAGATCGACGACGAGACCCGCGTCCTGGCCCTGCCCGCCGCGCCCGGCGCCTGGCAGGCCCTGCTGGGCCGGATCGGCGCCGCCGCCTGGCGGGCCGCCGTCGCCACCACGCCCGACCCGGACCGGGCCGCGCTCGTCGCCCTGCTGCAGACCTGGAGCGGCCAGCCGTTCGCCGTCCGCGGCAGCACCTGGCGCACCGGTCGCGCCACCCCGGAGGCCCTGGCCGCCTGCCGCGCCGCCGGCGGGCCGCTGGCCTCGGGCGCGGTCCGCGACGGGACGGCCTGGTTCGTGCAGCCGTCCGCCGCGCCCGCCCCGGACGGCGCCGCCGACACCGCCGAGGTCACGGTCGGGGAGGACGACGCCGCGCGCCTGCCCCGGCTCCTGGCCCTGCTGGCCGAGCGGGGCCCGGTCGCCGTCGAACCGGCGGCGGTCGAGGCCTTCGCCCGGCTGACCGGGGTCCGGGTCCCCGTCGCGGCCCTGGTCCTCGCCGGGTTCCCCGGCCGCGAACGCCACGACGAGCACCTCGCCCTGCTCGGCTCCGCCCTGTACAAGGCCGGCAAGGGCGTCGTCCCGCTGTACGACGAGGTGTGCCGCCGGCTCGGAGCCGGCGGGCGCCGCGCGGTCCTGGCCGCCGGCCTGCCCGGCGACCCTGCCGGGCTGTGGGAGCCCGCCGCCACGACGGCCGCGGCCGAGCGGATGGCCGCCGCCTGGAACGGGCTGCTCGGCGTCGAGGAGTACGCCGACGAGGAGCTCGCCACCGCCCTCGCCGCCGACCTCGGCCTGTCCGACGGCTGGGCCCGCAGCCTGCCCGCCGGACAGGCCCCCGAGGACGCGCCGTTCGGCGAGGCCGGCTTCGTCCTGACCGGCGACCGCATCGGGGGCCTCGTGGTCAAGCACCGCGAACCCGAGCGCTCCCCCTGGGGCTACGTCCGCCCGGGCGAGCCCGCGCACCGCACGGCCGCCTCCGTGATCGCCTGGGCGCTCACCGAGCGCCCGGTCGGCGACCCGGCCGCGCGGGGCGCCCTCGCCCTGTACGGGCGGCTGCGGGACCGGCTCGACGACCCCGGCACCCTCGTCCCGCTCGGCGGGTTCGAGGACCTGGCCGCCACGGCCGCCGCCGACCCGGCGTTCGTCCCGTACGAGGGCGAGGTGCGGCCCTGCCCCGAACCGCTGTGGGAGAAGGTCACGTCCGTCTCCACCGCCGTCGACGACGGGCTGTTCGTCGTCGCCGTCCCCTCCGGCGACACGTTCCTGCGGACCGCCGCCCTGGCCGACGCGGCGCGACGGGCGCGGGCCGAGGCCCTGGCCGCCGCCGACAGCCGGCCGTGGCTGCTGACGGAGCTGCGGAAAACGAAGCGGCTCCTCGACGGGCTCGGCCGGCTCGCGGCCCGCGCCTCGGACACCCCCGTGCCCGAGGGCGGGTACGAGAACAATCCGGCGCTCAGCGCCCCCGAGCTGGTGGAGGAGGTCGCCGCGGCGCTGGGTACGGGCCCCGATGCCGCAGCCCTGTACCTCCAGCTGCTCGCCCTCGCCCGGCCCACCGACCGGGCCGTACGCCGCTGGAACGGCTGGACGGCCGCCCGGCACAAGGCCACCCAGGCGGAACTGTCGGCCACCGGCGCCGTGGAGAGCGGCAAGCGGGCCCGCGCCGGGCGCACGCTCTTCGCGCCGGGACCGTGGGTCCAGCTGAAGGCCCCGCACCTGCCGGTGGAGAGGGACAAGCTGCCCGCCCATCTGGCGTCGGCGTCGGGCACCGTCCTGCACACCCCGCTGCTGCGGCTGCTCCCGGTGCTGCCGCCGCACGAACAGTTCGCCGAAGCCTGGGCCCGGGCCCGTACGGCCCGGTAGCCGCCGGCCCGCGGCCCGCACGGCCGTCGGCCCTCCCGCCGGAGGGAGGATCGGCCGCCGTGCGGGCCGGTGACGCCGTTCACCCGAACGGCGTCACCGGCAGGACCCGCCTATGCTCGGACAAGGGGCACGTCCGAGCCCTGGAGGCGGTCATGTCCGATGCGACCGACCCGGTCGCGGCCGATCTCGCGCTGAAGGCCCGCCACCGGACCATGTGGGCCATGGGCGACTACCCGTCCGTGGCCTCCCACGTCGTCCCGGAGAACGGCGCCGAACTCGTCAGGGAATGCGGCGTACGCCAGGGGGACCGCGTCCTGGACATCGCCGCGGGCTCGGGCAACGCGGCCATCCCCGCCGCCCTCACCGGGGCCGACGTCGTGGCGAGCGACCTCACCCCCGAACTCCTCGAAGTGGGCCAGCACCTGGCCTCGGTGCGCGGCGCGCACCTGGAGTGGCGGGAGGCCGACGCGGAGCACCTGCCGTTCGCGGACGGCGAGTTCGACGTCGTGATGTCCTGCTTCGGCATCATGTTCGCCCCGCACCACCAGACGGCCGCCGACGAGATGCTGCGCGTGTGCCGCCCCGGCGGCACGGTCGGCCTCACCAACTGGACTCCCGAGGGGTTCATCGGCCGGATGTTCACGACGATGAAGCCGTACGCGCCTCCCCCGCCGCCCGGGGCCCAGCCGCCGCCCCTGTGGGGCGACGAGGAGCACGTGTACGGGCTCCTCGGCGACCGCGTCACGGACGTCGACTCCCGCCGCACGACCGTCCGCGTGGACGCCTTCCCCGACCGCGGTGACTTCCGTACGTTCTTCAAGGCCTGCTATGGCCCGACCATCGCCGTCTACCGCGCCCTGGGCGACGACGACGACCGGGTGGCCGCCCTGGACGGCGAACTCGACGCGCTGGCCGAGGAGAACACCCGGGACGGCGTCATGGAATGGGAGTACCTCCTGCTCACGGCCCACCGCACGAGCTGAACGCCGCCGCACCGCCCGTCGGATGTGGCGCACGCGTGCATGTGGTGCATGTGGTGCATGTGGCGTCTGTGGATCCCGTGGTGCCTGCGAGGCTCCAAGTGCCTTTGGATCTAGGCTGCTTGGTACCGCGCGGGCAGCGTGCTCGCGCCAATCGGAGGGAGCACCACGCATGCGCACACGCCGGATCCTCGGTGCGGCCATGGCGTCCGCCGCCCTGGTCGGGACCACGCTCATCGCCGGCAGCCCGGCCGTGGCCCAGACGAACGCGGCCGCGGCGAGCTGTACGGCGCTGGCGCTGGAGACCGTGGTCATACGTGACCGGATGAGCGTCAACGGCAGGGCGCTCGCCCAGCTCAACAAGGGCGAGAGGGCCTCGTCGCCGTGCCGGATGTACTACGGCGGCTCGTACAGCAAGTGCGGCATCATCAGCGACCGCTGGGTGAAGGTCACGAAGCACGGCGTCACCGGATACGTGGTCGGCACCTGTGTGAAGCAGCCCGCCTGATCCCGGCCGCCGGCCGAACGGCGCGTCGCACGGCGAAGGCCCCGGACTCCGTGAGGAGGCCGGGGCCTTGATCGAGCGCTGGGCAGGCCTTGCACCTGCATCCCCCCACAGGAAGTGGGGTGCCTTTCCTTGGACCACCAACGCCGGTCCCACCTCCGCGTTTCGCGGCGGCGAGCTCGAGATGAACCATATCGCATCCCGCGCCCCACCCGGAACCACATCCTCCGGCCTCCGGCCTTCGCGTGGGCGCGGCAGCCACGGCGGACGCTTGACCTGAACCAAACATGAGCTTTTACGGTCCTCTCAGAGCTGCCGGGACGGAACCGGGGGCCGATCGGGAGGAGTCCGCCATGACCGAGCGCACCGCCGCCACCGAGTTCGCCGACCGCTACCGCCACGCGGTGATCCCGCACATCATGGTCGACGACGCCGCCGCGGCGATCGACTTCTACGAGCGGGCGTTCGACGCCCGGGAGGACTTCCGGCTCGACGCCCCGGGCGGCGGGATCCTGCACGCCGAGATCCGGATCGGAGAGTCGGTCCTGATGCTGGGCGACGCAGGCGGGGGCGAGGCGGGAGCCGGGTCCTTCGTCGCACCCGCCGCGCTCGGCGGAGCCACGACCGTCGGCCTGCACGTCTTCGTGCCGGACGTCGACAGCCTGGCGGAGCGTGCGAAGGCCGCCGGCGCCGAGATCCTCCAGCCGCCGACGGACATGTTCCACGGCGACCGCACCGTCATCCTCAAGGACCCCTCGGGCCACGTATGGGTGTTCCTGACCCACCTGGAGGACATCTCGGAAGCGGAGATCCGCCTTCGCATGGCCGCCGAGTGACGGTCTCCCCACCGTCACGGCCGGCGCCGCTGACCGAGCACCGTGCCCAGGACTCGTTCCACGGGGAAGTAGCCCGCCTGGCGGGAGTCGTGGCTGTTCGCCGGGTTGTCGCCGAGGAGGACGAGCCGGCCGGGCGGCACGACCGCGCCCGCCCTGCCGTCGAGGCCCGGTACGCGGTCCAGCGGGGCCGGGTCTCCTGGGACCGCCGCCACGCGTTTGATGATCCAGCGGCGGGAGGCCACCGTACGCGGGGAGGCGGAGCGGGCGACCGACGGCAGGGGCCGGCCTGCGCCCTCCGCGGGCCGCTCCAGTACCACCACCCGCCCCACCGCGATCCGGCCGCCGCGGTGGACGAGGACCCTGGCGCCGTCCTCGTACAGCGGGGCCATGCTGCGGCCGCGCACGGTGACCCGGACCACCGTGTACCGCAGCAGCAGGACGGCGGCACCTGCCCCTGCACCTGCCAGGCCGAGTGCGGCGGCGGGCACCGCCCGGCGCGCGCCGCGCCTCATCGGTGGCCTGCTTCCCGGACGGCGGCGGGTCGGGCGGCCCCGGCCCGGGCGGCAGCGGCCGGGCTGTCCTCCTGCCGGTAGCCGGACGCCTGGAGGGCGAACAGCCGCGCGTACCGTCCGTCCGCCGCCATGAGCGAGGCGTGGCCGCCCTGTTCGACGACCTGGCCCGCCTCCAGCACCACGATGGCGTCGGCTTCCCGGACGGAGCCGAGCCGGTGGGAGATCAGCAGGCTGGTCCGGCCCCGGCGGTGGGTGCGCAGCGCCTCCTGGATCTCCGCCTCCGCCTGCGCGTCGAGCCCGGAGGCCGGCTCGTCGAGCGGATCGGCGAGGTGGCGCCGGATGAACTGCCGGATCTGCGTCCGCAGCGCCCGCCGGCGGTCCTCGGGGTCCAGGACCTCGACGGAACCGGCCGCGGCACCGAGCACGGACGCCACCAGCTCGCGGTGGTGTCGGCGAGGCAGGGGATGTCGGTCCGCGCGAACTCGTGGGGGCGGCCGGTGATGTCCGCGAGCCAGCGTGCGAGGGCGCCGCCCATGCCGGGTCCGAGGGGCACGGGTACGCCGTGCAGCCGCTGCAGCGTGCGCGGCGGCAACGGGAGTACGGCGCACGGGAGTTGGACGATGACGCAGGAGTGGACCCCGGCCGGGTCGTCGAAGCGGCCGCTGTAGGTGCTGGAACTGTCCACCAGCACCAGCCGGCCGGCGCCGATCCGGGTCTGGTGTCCTCCGATGCCGAGGGTGGCCCGCCCTCTCCTCATGTGGAGGACGTGGAAGGCCTGCGGGTCGTGTCGGCGGACGAGCCGTACGGTGCGGGCGAATCCGGTCCGCGGGCACGCCAGCGCCGCGGCCCACACGCTGCCGAGGTGGAGGACGCGCAGGCCCGCGCGGAGCCGCGCGGGCCCATCGGACAGCAGGTCCGGGACGTGCCACAGCCGGGTGATCTCCTCCGGTAGGGCACGGGTTTCGGGAGGGCACGCGGCCACCCGCACGGCAGCACCTCGTGCCGGTGTCCCGGGTGGACATCGTTCGGGCATACCCGTTCGCTCCTTCCTGGTTCGGGGTGGTGGTCGCCTTCGGCCCGGCGTGAGGGGATGCGGACGCCCCGGGGCACGCGGCGGCCCACGGCTCGGCCGTGCAGGTAGTGGTGGCAGCAGTCGGCCGCAGGCCCGTGACCGTGCGTGGCGACGGTTCGTCCGGTCCGGCCGGGCACCACAGACTCTGCTGACCGGCTCCGGGCCGGGGCAACGGCAACCGGTTGTCCCGGACACTCCGCCGTTGTCCGGGCTGGTCGGAGCCGTGTCCGGACTACTGTCCGGCGACAGCGCCGGGCAGGGCAGGGCAGGAGGCTCGGTGCTGCCGGGCGGCCGCCCGGCGGGGACCTGCGCGGGTGCCACCGCAACGGGAAAGGGCACTCATGCGCAGCAGGAAGATCCTCGCGGGCCTCGCCCGCGGAACCACGGCCGGCGTGTCAGGGACGGTCGCCGGGCGGCCCCGGGCGGCCGGTCACTGGGGGATCAGGTCGATGAGGAAGCGCTGGCCCGGCTGGGAGCCGCAGGATTCCTGGACGAGTTCGGCCCCCGCGCCCGCCGCACCGTCGCGGATGCCCAGGCAGAAGTCGCTGCGGGCGCGCCGCAGGCGGAAGCCCTCGGCCGCGGCGCCGACGCTCTCGATCCGGAAGAGCTGTCCGTCCTTGTCGGCCTGGCAGCTGTCCCGGGGCTCCACGAGCCCTTCTGCGAGACCGCTGTCCATGACGGTCAGGCAGCCCATGCCCTTGTCCACGGGATGTTCCCACTTGATGGTGGTCCGGCCGTCGGCGACGGGCTGGAGGAAGGTGCGCGGTCCCGGGTCGGTGCAGGGGCGCTGCACCGCGACCTCCGAGGGGTAGTGTCCGGAGCGCTCCCGCCCTGCGGTCAGACACAGTTCCGTCGCCTGCACGGGCCGGATGCAGGCCCAGCTCCCCGCGGACTTCAGGGGGAAGAGCCCGGCGAGCCGGGCGCCGCCCGCTCCGGCCGTACGGGGGTGTGAGGCCGCGGTCAGGCCGTCGGCGATCAGCGTCCCGGCCGCGGTGGCACCCGGCCAGCACCACCGCGGCCGCCGCGATCAGCATCCGCTTCCGCCGCTTCGTCCCCGCCGACGGCGCGCGCTGCCCAGCACGCGGGGCGTCGGCGTCGGCGTGCGCGTCGGCGTCCGCGTCGGAGGACGGGTCGGCATCCGTGGGGAGTGTCTCGGGGACCTCGTGGGCCTCGTGGGCGAGGCGCTGCCAGGCCCCGCGCCACTCCCCCAGCCGGTCCTGGTCGTCGCAGGCCCGGACGAAGGCCGCCACCCATTCCCAACGCGGCAGCGTCTGCTTGCGCAGGACGTCGGCGACCGTGCTGCGCGGCAGGACGTCGCCGCGGGCCGCCGCCCGGCTTTCGAGATCACGCAGCGTCATTCCGGACCGTGCCTTGAGCGCCCTCAGTGCGGCAATGAAGTCGTCGGCGGGCGGACAAATCGGCAGGCCGTACGAAATCTGCGTCCATCCGACCAGGGGTATCGCACGGGCAGTCAACGGGCAACAGCACCTGTCCGGACGCCCGGACACACCTGATCACGGGGCTGCGGTGACGAAAAGATGCACGAGAATCAGCGCATGGCAATGGCTCGGCGCCTGCGGATGCCTTGGTCGTTGGCCGAAAAGGGCGGGTGATGCTCCGTCATCTCTCTGACGCAGCTGCTGGACCTCTTCGGACGCCCCCGGCCCGGCGCGGTTCCAGCCCTGACCCTCAGCGGACGATCTTGAAGCCGAAGACGTAGGTGCCCAGGGCGGCGGAGGTGTCGATGAACATGCGCAGCATCATCTCGGTCGCCCGGGCGGTGCGGATGCCGCCGAGGTCGAGGACGTCCTGCCAGCCGAGGGCCTTCAGCAGGTCGGTCACCACTTCCTTGGCGGCGGTGTCGTCCCCGCTGACGAAGACCGTGTGGTCGCCGTTGCCGACGGCGGCCGGGTCCGGCATGACGTCGGCGACGAGGGTGTTGAACGTCTTGACGACACGGGCCTGCGGCAGCGCCCGCTGGAGCTGCTCGCCGAGGCTGTCGGTGTTGACGGGGTCGAGGACGGCCTCGGGGTCGGGGTCGGACCAGTCGTAGGGGCTGGAGACGTCCATGACGACCCGG
Source organism: Streptomyces sp. NPDC090445 (assembly GCF_044769385.1). Classification (NCBI taxonomy): domain Bacteria; kingdom Bacillati; phylum Actinomycetota; class Actinomycetes; order Kitasatosporales; family Streptomycetaceae; genus Streptomyces; species Streptomyces sp. NPDC090445. Next base: position 91,261 of record NZ_JBIVXV010000006.1, read on the forward strand.
CCCGCGAGGAGGCCGGCCAGCGGGGTGAGTGCGGCGACGCAGGAGGGCCCGTCGATGGCGTTCACGACGAGGTCGGCGCCCGCTGCCGCCTCCGCGAAGGTGCGCAGGTCCAACTCCGGGCAGCGGGAGGCAAGCTGCGCGTAGGCGGGGTTGCGGGCCAGGGTGGTGCCGGGGACGCGGGTGCCGACGGCCACCTCGTGCCCCAGGGCGAGGAAGGCAGGGGCGAGGGCGAGGCACACGCCGCCCGTCCCGAGCACAGCGATCTTCATCGGTCGGGTCCCTCCCCCGTCGTGGTCCGCGTAGGCGGAGATCATATCGACCGCTCGTCCCGCCCTGCCGCGTCCGGGTGTTGCGGGAGCGCGAGGACCGTGTCGATCCGGGCGCGGATCTCCTCGTCCTGGAGGAACGCGCGGTAGTCGCCGTACGCCGTCAGCCTGCGGTCCGCGGCCCGGAGAGCCGTCAGGGCCTCCCGGACCGGCCGGGAGTCGAGGCGGCCACGGGCGGTGAACGACGCCAGGGCGGCGCTGAACGACCCGAGGAATTCGCCGTCCGCGGCGTAGGCCAGCACGGCCGCCTCCGCCTCGGCGGGTTCCATCGGCTGCGGCTCCCACTGCGGGTACGGGTCCGTCTCACCGGGGAGCAGCGGGTCTTCTCCCCATTCCCGGAGCACGTCCCGCAGGTCCCGGACGAGCCAGCCGGCGCGTGCCACTTCGTCGCGCAGGGCCTCCCGTACCGCGGGCAGCAGCAGTTCCGCGTGGGCGCGCAGCGGCCGGAGCACGTCGGCGACGTCCGGCTGCCGCGGGTCGCCGAGGCAGTAGCCCCGGCCCTGCATGTCCCGGTACGGCGCGACGAGCCGCTCCACGAGGTCCGGCAGGGCGCGCGGGTCTCCGATCCGGGTGAGCGCCCAGCGGGCGTGGTCGCCGACGGTGCCGTCGAAGAACTCCGCTTCGCCCGGGTCGTCGAGGAGCGCGGCGAGCCGGTCGGCGTACGGGGCCGCCCGGCGGCCGAGGACCGCCAGCAGGTGTGCCGCCCGGTAGCGCACGCCGTCGTCCTCGTCCTCCAGCAGCCCGGCGGCGAGCGGCAGCACCGCGGCAGCGGTGGAGGGTTGGTGCCGCAGCAGCTCCCACGCCCCGTCGAACACGCACCGGCGCAGCGCTGCGTCGCCCGTCCGGCATCCGGCCGCGGCGAGGTCGGCCGCGAACGGGACCGCGGTCTGCGGGTCGTGCTCCAGCAGGCGCATGACCTTGAGTACGACGTCGTCGCGGTCGAACGGGTACTCGCAGTGGGTCTCGTACCAGACCTTCGCGAACTCCGGGGCGAGGGCCGGGTCGGTGAGGAGCGCCAGCAGCACGGGGAGGCCGCGCCGCAGCGCCTGCGGGTCCAGGGGCACCGCGGCGAGTACGGCCGCCACCCGCAGCACGCGGTCCTCGCCGTCGAGGAGGCCGCCCAGCAGGGACCGTACCCGGGCGACGGTGTCGCCGGCCGGGTCATCGGCGGCCGCGGCCTCGCCCAGACCCAGGAGCAGGGCCACCCGGACCGAGGGGTCCGTCTCCTCGGGCCACCGTTCCAGCAGGGCGGCGGTCCGGTCGGCGATGAGCTGGAGTGCGGACCGCCGTACTTCCGGATCCGGGTCGCGGAACAGCGTCCGCATGCGGGGCTGCTGCCGCTGCCAGGCGGCCCCCCATCCCGGGTCCACGGTATCGGTGTCGCCGGTCCCGGCGTTGTGGGCGAGGACGTCCAGGAGGTCGACGAGGAACGGCCGCTCGACGGTGTCCGGGTCGAGTGCGAGGTCCACGAGGAACGGCAGCGCGGCCGTGGCCGCGTCGGTGATCGTGCCCTGCTTCAGCAGGAGCATCTGGAGGTCGCCCTGCGCCTGTTCGACCGTGTCGCGCGGGGTGGCGGCGTCCGCCCGCGCGATCCGGCGCAGCGCCTTGGGTATGTCCGCGGTCGGCCGGTCCGGGCGTATCGGCTCCAGCCCGCGCCAGTCCACCGAGTCCAGCCCCTGCAACGGGCCTCCCCCCACCGTGCGCGGGCTCATCCCGCACCGGGGCATCCTGTCATCGCGGCCGTGGGGACCGCGCGGGAATTACCCGGCGCCCCGGCGCCCCGGCGGGGTCGGGCCGGCGGGGTCAGGCCGCGGCCCGCCAGTAGCCCAGGCTGTTGACGCGCTGCTTGGGCAGGCCGAGGTCCTTGCGGAGGTAGCCGCTGAGGGTGCGGGTGGTCGCCGTGTCGCAGGCCAGCCACACGTACGCCGACTCCGGGTCGGACGCCAGGGCGGGCAGTTCGGCACGGATCCGCTCGACGAGGGCGGTGCCGTCGCCGGAGCGGGGGACGCGCCGGATCTCGTGCCGGTCGGGGTCGAGCCGTACGGGCAGGTCGGTGTCGGCCTCGTGCTGGGTCTCGAACCAGATGGTGGCCGGGAGCTGCGGGTAGGCGTCCAGCAGGGAGTTGATGGCCGGGAGGGAGGCCGGGTCGCCGATCACCAGCAGCCGCTCGGGGGCCGGCGCGGGGGCGGTGAAGCCGGTCCCCTGCACGGTGGCCTCGATGGTGTCGCCGGGGTTGGCGTTGCGCGCCCAGTCGCTGGCGACGCCGTCGTGCAGGGCGAACTCCAGGGCGAACGTGCCCTCTTCGGCGACGGGGTCGACCAGGGTGTAGGCGCGCTGGTGGGGCTTGCCGTCGTCGTCGAACCACAGGCGGACCCACATGGTCGGGTGCAGGGACTCCCCGGCGGCCGCGAGCAGCCCGCCGTCGGTGAACCAGACCCGGCGGTAGTGCGGGGTGACCTGTTCGGCTCCCGTGACGGTGAACCGGAAGTCCTTGCCCCGCAGCAGCTTGAGGACCACACCCTCCCAACCCTTGGCGACGCCCACGTCCGTCCCTTCCCCTGAACCCCGATACAGTAAGGCCAGCCTAACCTAATGCATGTGAGCGGTGGTGTGCACACCCCCGCGATCCGAATCGAAGGAACAGAACACCGTATGAGACCCGACTCCACCGCCCTCGTTTCCCCGCGCGCGGACGTCCACACCGAGACCGTCGAAGGCTTCGGCACCGTCCGCTTCACCCCGGTCGACCCCGCGGCGGACTCCGCTGTGCTGCACTCCTGGGTCGTCGAGGAGCGCGCATCGTTCTGGGGCATGAACGGCGCGAGCCGTGAACTGGTCCAGGAGATCTACGAGGACGTGGACCGCCGCGACACCCACCACGCGTTCATGGTCCGCCTGGACGACGAGCCGGTGGCGCTGTTCCAGACGTACCAGCCGGAGGAGGACCGGGTCAGCGAGTGCTACGAGGTGCGGGAGGGCGACATCGGCGTCCACCTGATGCTGGCCCCGGCGGACGGCCGGCCGCGCCCCGGCTTCAGCCGCACCCTGGTCGGGTCGCTCATCCGCTTCACCTTCCGCGACCCGGCGGTCCTGCGTGCGGTGGGCGAGCCCGACGCCCGCAACGAGAAGGCCCTCGCGATGCTGAACCGGCTCGGCTTCGTCCGGCACGGGGAGATCACCCTGCCGGAGATCGACCTGCCCGAGGTGTACCTCCCCGAGAAGCGGGCCGTGCTCGCCTTCCTCGACCGCCCCGAGGTGCTGCCGGCACCGGACGCCGGCACCGTGCTCCCGCAGTAGCCGCCGGCTCCCCTGCGCCCGCCCCGGCTTGTCGTTCGCCGCGGTCCGGGGCGGTGTGCCGTACGGTGGCCGGGCCGTATCGGTGCGCCGCGGGCGCGGCCCCCGGCCGAGGTGTGGAGGTGCCGTGGGACGGGTCGGCGACACCGGACCGGCGGACCCCGGAGGCGGTACGGGTCCGGGGCGCCGGCGGGTGCTGGAACTCGCGGCGGCCCTCGCCGTGACGGCGACCACCGCGGCCACCGCGGCCACAACGACCACGGCCTCCGCGGCGTCCCGGCCCGCTGCCGCGGCGGGCGGCGGCTCCAGCGGTCGGGGGTGCCTCGACGTTCGGGCCGAGAACCGGCGGCCCGGTGACGCCGCCTGGCGGATCACCCGGGCCGGCGCCGCCCGCGCGATCGAGGGCTTCGCCGACCGCGCCTCGGTGCTCGCGGGCGAGCCGCTCCCGCTGCGGGTGTCGACGACGGCGCCCTCCTACACCGTCTCCGCGTACCGCATGGGCTGGTACGGCGGCCTCCGGGCCCGCCTGGTGTGGCGTTCGCCCGTGCTGCCCGGGCTGCTCCAGCCGCCGGTCCGGGTCGACCCGGCCACGCGCAGGGCGTGGGCCGAGTGGCAGCAGACCGCCGCGGTCGACACCGCCGGCTGGCCGGAGGGCAGTTACCTGCTGCGGCTGGACACCTCGGGCGGCACCGAGCAGGCCCAGCGGTATGTGCCGCTGACGGTGCGGTCCGCGTCGGCGGCGGGCCGGATGCTGCTGGTCAACGCGGTCGCCACCTGGCAGGCGTACAACCGGTGGGGCGGGGCCGACCTGTACAAGGGCACGACGGGCAAGAAGGCCTCGCGCTCGCTCGCGGTCTCCTTCGACCGGCCGTACCAGAACGCGCACGGCGCGGGCCTGTTCCTGACGTACGAGGCGCCGCTGGTCGCGCTGGCGGAGCGGCTGGGGCTGCCGCTCGCGTACGCGACGGGGATCGACGTGGCGCGCCACCGCCGGCTGCTGTCCGGGGCGGTGGCGCTGCTGTCGCCGGGCCACGACGAGTACTGGAGCCCGGAGCAGCGCCTCCACACCGCCGCGGCCCGGGACGCGGGCATGAACCTGGCGGTGTTCGGGGCGAACTGCTGCTACCGGCGCATCCGGTTCGAGGACTCCGCGGTCGGCACGGACCGGACCGTCGTCTGCTACAAGGAGGACTACGCCCTCGATCCGGGCTTCCGGCGCGGCCTGCCGCCGACCAACGACTTCCGGCGGGCGCCCGCGCCGGAGCCCGAGAGCAGCCTGCTGGGGGTGATCTACGACGGGTACCCGGTCGACGCGCCCTGTGTGGTGACCCATCCGGGCCACTGGCTCCTGGCGGGCACCGGCGCCGCGCAGGGCGACGCGTTCGCCCACCTGGTGGGTGTCGAGTACGACCGGATCGACCTCAGGTACCCCACGCCGCGGCCGGTCGAGGTGCTGGCGCACTCGCCGGTGGTGTGCAAGGGGCGGCACTCGTACGCGGACACGGTGTACGCGTCCCTGCCCTCCGGGGCCGGCCTGTTCGCGACGGGCACCATGCGCTGGGTGGAGGCGCTGGACGCATCGGGGCCCGGCGGCGGGAAGGCGAACCACGGACTGGACCACCGCGCCGGGGCGTTCACACGGACCGTCACCGAGAACGTGCTGCGGGCGTTCGCCGCGGGCCCGGCGGGGCGGGCGCGGCCCGCGGTGGACAACGTGTCGCTCCATTACGGTGTTGACGGTGCCCCGACAGGAGCAGCCACCGGCGTGTAGCCGGGGCCCGGCCGGCCGTCCCCGCTAGCGTTCGGCGTCCGATCCGCCGACCGGCGAGACGCCGGCCCGTCGGTCCGCCCGGCCCCTGGGAGTAGGCGTTGCTCCGTCTTGCCACTGCGCTGACCCTGCTGACGACACTGGTTTCGGGTGCGGCCTGGGCCGGTCCGCCGTCGCCCGCCGACCGTGCCGCCCCGGGCAACGGGACGAACGTCCTGGTCGTCGGGATCGACAGCCGCAGCGGCCTGTCGAAGGCCGAGAAGGACCGGCTGCACGTCGGGGGCGCGGGGTGCAACTGCACCGACGTGATGATGCTGGTGCACCTGTCGCAGGACACCCGCCGCGCGAGCATCGTGTCGATCCCGCGCGACTCGTACGTGGAGTACGCCGACGGCAGCGGCGTCCTCGGCAAGGTCAACGGCGCGTACGCGCGCGGCCGCGGCCCCCTCACGGTCAAGACCGTCGAGAAGGCGACCGGCCTGCGCGTCGACCACTACCTCGAAACCGGGTTCACCGGCTTCGAACAGGCCGTCAACGGGCTGGGCGGCGCCGCCCTGTGCACCGACAAGACCCTCAAGGACGAGAACTCCGGCCTCGACCTGACGCCGGGCATGCACCACGCCGACGGGAACGGCGCCCTGCGCTACGTCCGCGCCCGGCACATCGAGCGCCCGGGCGACCTCGGCCGCGTACGGCGCCAGCAGCGCGCCGTCTCGGACCTGCTGAGCCGCCTCACCGTCGAGGGCGCCCTGGCCGATCCCCTCGCCGCAGCCGCCACCGCACGCACCCTGCTCGCATCCGTGCGCACCGACAGCGCCACCGACCTGGCCGACCTGGTCCGCCTGGGCACGGCCTTCGGGCGGCTGCGCCCGGAGCGGACCGAGTTCGCGACCGTCCCCATCAAGACCTTCGACCACCGGGTCCCCGGCGTCGGGTCGACCCTGCTGTGGCACGCGGAACGCTCCCGCGCCCTGTGGGAGGCCCTGGCCGCGGACCGGCCGATCACCGGCGACCGGCGCATCCAGCCCGTCCCCGAGACCCCAGCGCCGACCAACCCCGCCGGGATCAAGGTGCGGGTGGACGATGCCGCCGTGGCGGCCGCCCTGTCGGCCGGCGGGTTCGTCGTCGGCGGCACCTCCGCCACGGAGCCGAAGGCCCGCCCGGCGGGCCCGCCGATGATCCGGTACGCGCCGGGGCGGGAGAGCGACGCGGCCACCCTGGCGGCGGCCCTGCCGGGCGCCCGCCGGCAGGTCGTGCCCGGCCACGACGCGTACCTGGACGTGGCCGTCGGCGCCCGCACCGTCACCGTCCGGCAGGTCGCCTACGACCGGAACGTCGCCGAGGGCGCCCCGGTCACGGCCGACCGCCTCGGCTGCCTCACCGCCCGGTGACCCGGCTCGCGCCCGGGCTCGCGTCCGGGCGCGCGTCCCGGGTCACCGCCCGCCGGGTGCGGCTCCGGCCGGCGCGAGGGGCGGCTCGGGGCGGTACCGGAGCATGGCGGTGCGGACCTGCTCCAGGTAGGGCCGGATGGCCTCCAGTTCGGCGCCCTGCCGCTGCACCCTCCACGTGGCGATGCGGTAGGCGGCGGCGAGGTTGAGGGCGGGGTCGCCGGGAACGCCTTCGAGTTCGGGGGCGAGGGCGCAGAGCATCCTGCCCATGGCGGGGATCGAGTCCTCGGGGCTGAACGGCGGTTTCGGGACCGTGTGCTGCCGGTCCGGCGGCAGGTAGTACCGCAGGACGCGGGGAGTCCAGCGGGCGATGCCGTACTCGTCCTTGGCCGGGTCGCTGAGCTCGGGGTCGAACCCGCTCTCGGCCTTGAGCATGGCCGCCACCAGCACCGGAGTGACCTGCGGGACGTGGCAGGTGGTGCCCGCCTCGATGATCAGGGCCCGGTAGCGCTCCGGGATGTCGGAGTCGGTGCGCAGCCGGCGGCCGTCGCCGGTGGACCGGGTGTCCGCCGACAGGTTCGCGGCAGCGGTGTGCGTTCCGGCGGAGCCGGGAGCGGCGGTGTTCCGGGAGCGGCCCGCGTCTCCGGCGGCGAACGCGCCGAGCGTCAGGAGGACGGCCAGGAGGACCAGGCCCGCCTCGCGGCGCCGCCGGGGCGCCGGCCGGCTCGGCCCGTCGGGCGTACGGCGCCGGGGCGCGGCCTCGGCCGGCGGGCGGTCCGGGTCAGCGGGGAGGGCCGGAGCCGCGGCGGCCGGAACCGAGCCTGGTCCAGGGGACGCGGGGGTCGGGGCCGGTGTGGGGGCGGTGATGAGGCGGTGCGTGGCGATGCGGCGCTGTTCCCATTCCTCCGCGTCGCCTCCGCAGGCGTTCACGAAGGCGGCCAGTACGGCGGCGCTGGGCAGGCGTTTGCCCGCCGCGGCCTCGGCCAGGGTGGAGGCGGAGTAGTGGGCCCGGGTGGCCAGCCGGCGGTAGGGCGGGCTCCCGGCCTGGCGCCGCAGCTCCCGTAAGTCGTGCGCGAACCGGGCCAAGGGGTCCCGGTCGGGGTCGAGCGGCTGTTCCTGGCGTCCCATGTCTCGTTCCTCCTCGTCCGTGGGCGGCTGGTGGCGGGGCGGCGGGCGCCGGGATGTCCGGCGATTGTCCGGGATCCGTTCGACAAGGTCACCGGGCCGGGACACGGGCGGCGACGGCCGTTTGAATGGCGACGGATCACATCCGGCGTGGGGGGTGCACGGTCGCGGCCACCGGGGACTCATCCAACCCGCATGGGGGTGCGGCGAGGGTGCTTTCCCCCGTGCGCGGGTTGTGCGGTGTTTCACAGACCTTCAGGTCAGCGTGGCCGTGGGGTCCCTTGCCAAGGGGGCCGGGGCTGCGCCGCACCCCTCGTGCACGGCAGGCCGGGCCTGCACCGTCCGGCGCCCCATGGCCGGATGTGATCACTCCCTCTCCCGCCACCAAGGAGGAAGACATGTCTTCGACCGCACGCCAGGTCCGGTTCTCCGCGCTGGCCGGCGCTGCCTGCGCCGCAGTGCTCACGCTGTCCTTACCGGCCCCGGCCCATGCCGCCCCTGCCCCCTCCCCGCCCCAGACCCAGACCCAGATCCAGGGCCAGGGCCAGGCCTCCTCCCCCACCGCCGACGACCACGCCGCGACGCTTGCGGCGCTGAAGACGTTCCAGTCGCACGCCGGACCGGGGGCCGCCGTGCACGCCGGCGACAGCGCCGGCTCCTGGGACCTCTCCGTCGGCACGGGAACCATCAACACCAGCCGTCCGATCCAGCCGGCGGAGCACTACCGCGTCGGCAGCCAGAGCAAGGTCTTCACCGCGGTGGCCGTCCTGCAGCTGGTCGACGAGGGCAAGGTCGCCCTTGACACGCCGATCGAGCGGTACCTGCCGGGTGTGGTCGCCGGGAACGGCCACCACGGCAGCGTCATCACGGTGCGCCAACTGCTGCAGCACACCAGCGGGATCCCGGTCAACAACGCGCCCGCCCCGCGGGCCGATCCGGACGGCACGTACCGCCTGGCCGCGCTCGTCGAGGACGGGCTGCGCCGGCCCTCGGCCTCCGTCCCGGGCACGAAGTTCGAGTACTCCAACACCAATTACGAGATCCTCGGCATGCTCCTCGAGAAGGTGACGGGCCTGCGCGCCCACGAGGTGGTCACCCGCCGCGTCATCGAGCCGCTCGGTCTGACGCAGACCCGCTTCCCGGCGCCCGGTGACCGGAGCCTGCCCACCCCGGCCGTACGCGGGTACCACGGCATCCGGGTGGGCTCGTTCTTCTTCTGGACCGACGTGCTGCCCTTCGAACCGTCCTCCTTCAGCACGGCCGGCGCGGTGATCTCCACCCAGCAGGACCTCACCGCCTTCTACCGCGCGCTGCTCGGCGACAGGCTGATGTCGCCGGCGGCCCTGGCGGAGATGAAGCGTGCGGTCGATGTCGGCGGCCCGGCCTCCGGTTGGGGGTACGGGCTCGGCCTCATCCGGCAGCCGCTTCCGTGCGGGGGCGTGGCCTGGGGGCACAACGGCATGCTGCCGGGCTACTACACGCAGACACTGGTCACCGAGGACGGCCGGCACGCTGCGGTGGTGACCAACGCCCACCTCACCACCAACATCCCCGCGGTGCAGATGGAGGCGCTGCTGAACTCGGCGCTGTGCGAGGGGAAGTGACCCCCGGGGCCTGAGGGGTTTCGCCGACCGCCACGGCGACACCACGGGATAAAGGGGACTAAGATGATGATCGCAGGGCCCGGGTACCGTTTCCCCCGTCGGTATCCGGGCCCTGCACGTCTTGTGGACGGCAGAGGGGCTCCGGTGTACCCGGGCCCCTCTGCCGCGTCGTACGGGCTCGCCCCGCCCCACCCCCGTGGGGGCAGAGCGAGCCCGGTCATGGGCGCCCGGTCACGCGGTGAACGCGGGCGGCTGCGCGGGCTTGGGGAGCTTTCGCGCGAGGTGTCCGGCCATGTCGATGACCGTGCGGTCGGCCAGGTAGGGGCCGATGATCTGGATGGCGAGGGGCAGGCCGTCGGCCGTCCTCCCCGCGGGCATGACGACGGCCGGGAGCCGGACGTGGCCGGCCAGGTTCAGCCATGCCGTCTGGTCGAAGTACGGGCGCTTCTGCCCGTTGACGGTGATGAACCGGCTCGGGACCGGGGTGGACGTCTGGTCGTCGACGCAGGTGCTGGGGACGGCCGGGGTGATGAGGACGTCGTGGTCGGTGAAGTAGTCGGCCCAGCGGCCGCGCAGCTTCTCGCGTTCCTCGTTGGCGCGCAGCCAGTCCCGGTGTCGCATGGTGCGCGAGTGGAGGAAGATTCCGCTGGGGTCGTCTGCGGGGATCTTCTCGGCGGCGGCGATGTCGTCGGCGAAGCCGGCGTCGGTGGCGGTGGCGCTCGCCGTCGCGAACATGAGGCGCTGGAACAGCCGGTCGCTGTCGGCGAGCGGCACGGGCCGCGCGGTGTCGTCGACGGTGGCACCGGAGGAGCGCAGGATCCCGGCGATCTCGTCGAGGAGCCGGCGGATCGTGTCGTCGACGTGGCAGTACGGGTCGTCCTGCCACAGGCCGACGCGGTAGTCCGCGAGGCGGCTGCGCCGTGGTCCCGGCAGGTCGATCCGCCACGCGGCTGCCTCGGCGGGAGCCGGTGCGGCCAGGACGTCGAGGGCGACTCCGAGGTCGTCCGGGGTCCGGGCGATCGGGCCGAGGGCGAGCATGTCTGAGCTGGACAGCCAGCCCGGCGGCCGGGGGATGTGGCCGCGGGTGGGGACGATGCCGCCGCTGGGCCGCAGTGCGTACACGCCGCAGTAGGCGGCCGGGAGGCGGAGGGAGCCGGCGAGGTCGGAGCCGAGTTCGAGGCTGGTGATGCCGGCGGCGACGGCCGCGGCGGGGCCGCCGGAGGATCCGCCCGCGGTCTTGGTGGCGTCGTGCGGGTTCTTCGTCGTGCCGAAGAGCGGGTTCGAGGTCTGCAGGTCCTGGCACATGACCGGGACGTTGGTCTTGCCGACGATGACGGCGCCGGCGGCGCGCAGCCGGGCGACGGCGTCGGCGTCCTGGTCGGGGACGTGGTCGGTGAGGTCGGGTGCGCCGCAGGTGCTGCGCAGTCCCTTCGTCTCCAGGGCGTCCTTGACGGTGACGGGCAGGCCGTGGAGCGCGCCGAGCGGCTTGCCGGTCCTGGCCAGGTGGCGGTCGGCGGCGTCGGCCGCGGCGCGGGCGCCGTCGGCGTCCAGGGTGATGACGGCGTTGAGGCCGGGGTTGGTCTTCTCGATGTGCTGCAGGTACTGCTCCAGCAGGGCGCGGCTGGTCGTCGTACGGCGGCGCAGCGCGGCGAGCTGGTCGCGGGCGGGCGCCAGGTGCAGGGGCGTGCTCGCGGTGGCGACGGCCCGGGAGCGGGCGGCCGCGGTCATGGTGGCCATGGACGCCGCCGCGGCGACGGCGGTGGAGGCGATCAGCAGGGTGCGTCGGAGGATCACGAACGGGCTCCTGAGGTGGCGCTGCGGACTTCGGATGCACTGCGGCGGCTCTCTGCCGCGGGAGGTCTGAAGTGCGCGGCGACGCGCTGGAGGTGCGCGAGCTCGTCCTCGGTGGTGGCGAGGGTGAGCTCGGCGTCCGCGTACTCCGCGGGGGTGTCCACGGGGTCGTCGGCCGCGTGCCGGACGAGGGCGGCGCGGATCTGGTCGGCGGTGACGGCGGCGGCGAACTCGGCGGCGGCGAGGCCTTCGCCGGCGCGGCGGGCCTCCGCCTCGGCCCGTACGGCCGGGTCGAGGTAGCGGCGCATCAGCTTCTGGCCCTGGCGGATCTCGACGCGGCGGCGCAGCAGGGGGAAGTGGGCGCTGCGGCCCCGCAGGATGTCCTGGCCCTGGTGGGTCGGGCGGCGCAGCGTGATGCCGGGATCGGCCTGGTCGAGTGCGGACCACAGGGGGCCCAGGCGCCGGTGGCGGACGTGGGCGGTGGCCCAGTCGCGGGCGCTGCCGGCCCGCCGGGCGACGGTCGGGATGAGGTAGCCGATCTGGGTGAGGGTGGCGCCGATGTCGCCGCAGGCCCAGGCGAAGCCGTTGAGGTGGCTGACGCTGAATCCGGTCTCGGCGCCGACGATGGCGGCGATGCGGATGCCGCTGTAGCCGAGGGTGATGACGGCGCCGACGGTGACGAGGCGCAGGCTGAAGGCGATCGACGGGGTGGTGGCGGTGCGGGCGTACTTCCAGCAGGACACGGCGAGGTAGGTCTCGGCGACGCTGTAGGTGCCGAAGTACAGCAGTACGTAGGCCTGGAAGACAGGGTCGTGCGCGTAGTACAGGGAGAAGTCGGTGGGCCGGGTCGTGGCCGGGGTGAGCGAGGCGAACAGCACGCCCATGGCGGTGATGACCGCGGCGGCCGCGGCGAGCAGGAGCCGGCTGCGGCGGCGGGCCTCGGCGGGCGGCTTCGACCAGTGGGCGAGGACGGTGGCCTGGAGGGCCAGGACGACGATCACGAAGCCCTGGGCGATCGGCACGACGATGTTCGGGACGCCGAGGAGGCCGTCGACGCGCACCCACACCCAGGTGAGGGAGACGGCGTAGCTGAGCGCGGAGAAGCCGTACGTGAAGGCCAGGGCGACGAGCGCCGGGTCGCGGCGGCTCTTGCCCAGGTCACGTATGAGGATGAGGAACCCCGTACCGGCGATGGCCAGGCACAGGGGGTGAAGGATGTCTTTCACGGGTCCCTCTCCGGTCAGCGCAGCAAGGTGCGGGTGATGGGGTCGGCTGCCCTGCGGGCCGACGGGCGGGCGGTGCTCACGTGTTCCTGCAGGAGGGATCCGAGGAGTTCGGCCTCGAACTCCTCCGGCTCGTTGTAGCGGGTCCGGCCGAGGACGAGCTGGACGGTGGCCGGGTCGATGTCGGTGATGAGGCCGCCGAGGCTGCCGGCCTCGACGGAGGCGTTGCCGCGGTGGCGCTTGAGCATGTGGCCGAACTCGTGGCCCACGATGATCTCGGCGTGGGCGCGGCTGATGGCGGTGTCGTAGAACACGTAGTCCGTTTCGCCGGTGGCGAGCCACAGGCCGCACGGGGCGGAGGCGTCGAGGGAGTCGGGGTCGGACGGGTCCGAGACGAACGGCATGAGCCGGATCGACCGGTCGAGGTAGTCCTCCATGAACGGCACCAGGTCCAGGACGCTGTCGGCCTCGGGAAGGCCGAGGCTCTCGACGAACTCCCGGTTCCGGCGCTCGACCTCGTACGCATCGTCGGCCTTGCGGTCGTTGCCGCGGCTACGACGGCTGAGCCACATGGGGGTTCCTCTTCTCCTGGCGACGTCGGCCGCTGGTCACGGCAGTTCCCTCTCGGGGTCGGCGGGCAGGCCTTCCTCTTTGCGCACGGCTTCGAGCGCCGCCAGCACCTTGCGCTGGCCGGCGGCGGAGACGCCCATCGCGCGGAGGGCGATCTGTTCGACGCCGTTCTCCTTGAGCTTGCGCAGGATCTCGAACTGGGTGGCGACCTTCCGGGTGACCTCGTCCTCGACGAAGTAGGCTGCCTCCACGCCGAAGAAGCGGGCGAGGAGGGGGACCATGGTGATGGTCGGGGTGCGCTTGCCCGCGCGGAGCAGGCTGATGTGGGACCGCGTGTAACTGTCCTCGCCGTACGACGAGATGGTGCGGGCCACGTGGGCGTTGGTGTATTCCTCCGCGCCCGGCGGGCGCACCCGGTCGAACAGGAAGTTGAGTCGGTCGCAGAAGGGAGCGCCGGGAACCGGGATCGGGACCGGAACCGGGACCGGAGCGGAGGCCCGGTCAGGCCGGGGTGTGTCCGGTCCGACGGGTCCGTGTGCTGATTCCGCCACGTGCCTTCTGCCTCCTTTCCGCAGGCGTAACTATAGTTGACGCCCGTTGCGCGTAACTATAGTTGACGATCCGTAACCCGCAAGCCTTCATCCGTATGCCCTGCCGGGTCGCACCGCCTCCGCTGCCGGCCCGGCGTTGACTGGTCGCATGCGAAAGACTCCCCAGAAGCAGTGGCACACGGCCGGGCGCACCCTGGCCGGTGCGGTGGTGGCGTTGGCGGCCCTGGGCACGGCGGGCTGCGCGGGCGACGAATCCCCGTCGGAGGCCGTGTCCAAGGCGGCGTCGGCGGTGGCGTCCGCGGGTGCGGAGGTCTCCGCGGCGGCGTCGAAGGCCGCGGACACGGCGGCTTCGGCGGCCGCGGAGGCCCAGAACAAGCTCGACCAGATCAAGGGCGGGGTGAACGCGAAGGACGCCGTCAGCCTGGGCACCCCGTCCACCGACTCGGGCGGGTACACGGTGGTGCCGGTGACGGTGGACAACACCGACAGCGCGGCGAAGTCCTTCGCGGTGCAGGTGAACTTCAAGGACGACAGCGGCAACACCGTGGACGTGGCCGTGGTCACCGTCGACAACGTGGCCGCCAAGGCCAAGGGCGAGGGCACGGCCCGCAGCACGCACACCCTCTCCGGCAAGATCACCGCGGAGGCCGCGCGAGCGGTCCGCTACTGACGCGGAGCCGGGCGGCGGCCCCACACGGTGAGCATGCCGGGGGCCAGCTCGGCGAGCGCGGGCGAGGCCAGGTAGGCGAGGGCCTCGTCGAGGGTGGCGGCGTCGAGGCGGCCCGCCAGCAGGTCGGGCCGCATCCGCTCCCAGGTCTCGCGCCAGAAGGCGGCGAGGGGCGCGCCGGGGGTGAGGGGCGGGCACACAAGCTCCGCGGCGACCCCCTCCAGGCCGGCGGCGCGCAGGACGTGCGGGTGGGCGCGTACGGCCGCGATGTCGGTGCCGATGGTCTCGGACAGGGTCCGCCACATCGCGTCCAGGGTGCGGCGGTACGCGGAGTGCGGGTCGGCGGGGTCGGGGACGTCAGCCGCGTCGCCGATGACGAGGTATCCGCCGGGGTTGAGCCGCTCGGCGAGGAGGCGGACGAGGTCGCGGCGGCCGGGCAGGTGCATGAGCACGAACCGGGCGTGGACCAGGTCGAAGGTGCCGAGGTCCGGCTCGGCGGCGAGCCGCGTGAGATCGGCTTCGCGGACGCGCAGCCGCGGGCCGGCGAACGGGGCCAGGCGGGCGGTGTCGCGGTCGAGGGCGACGACCTCGTCGGCTCCGGCCTCGTCGGCGAGCCAGCGGGCGACGGTTCCGGTGCCCGCCCCGGCGTCCAGGCAGCGCCAGCCGGGGCCGACGCCGAGGCTGCGCAGCCGGGCCCGGGTGAGCGGGTCGTAGACGAGCGCGGCGTGGTCGATGCGCTCGCCCTCCTGGGGGTGTTCCGGGCGGAAGAGGGCCTCGCCGTACCGGCCGGGGCCCTCCTCCGGCATGCCGCCCGGGGATCCGGGCGGGTGCTCCTCGGGTACGGGTGCCACCGCGCGCTCCTTCCTCCCGGGCGCGGTACCCGCCCGGCTCTCCAGGGTGGCCGCCGGGCCGGCGGGCCGCCGGTATTGGGCTGGGCGGGGGCGTGGCCCCGGCCGGGGGGCGGGGCGGTCAGCCGGCAGCGGGCAGGAACGCGGGCGCCGCAACGGGGCGCCGGGGCCGCGGTGTCCGCTACGGGCGCGGGAGCTCGCGCGTCAGCTTCGAGTGCCAGGGACACCAGGTCGACCGGGGCAGGAGCGCACCGCCCACCTCGCCCAGGTGGTCGTTGACGTAGGAGATGTTCGCGTCGCACACCTCCATGGCCATGCCGAAGAAGGTCACCGAGTTGGGGTCGAGGTGGTACTTCCACGGCTTGTTGTACGCGGCGGGCGTTTTGACGATCGTGCCCATGACGCCCACGTTCTCCGTGTCCACGCCGCTCAGTATGTCCCGCGCCTGCCGGATCCTGGCCGGGTCGGTGAGCTTGATGACGAACGTGTCCGTGCCGTCCGTGAACTCGAAGTAGCGCGCCGGCGCGGCCGCCGCGGCCTGCGTTCCGGCGTCGCCGCTCTGCGCGGCCTGTGCGGGCTGGGCCCAGGCCAGGGCGAGCAGTGAGACCGCCGCGAGCGTGCCGGCCTTGGTGGTGCTTCGCATGGCTGATACCTCCGGTGCGGGTGGGTTGTGCGGGTCGTGTGTGCAACCCGTATGCGGCGAACCGTAGTCACGAGACGGACGCAGTGGTCTCTTGTCGCTCGAAAATGCCCTAAAGGACGCCATCGAGTCTCAAATGGCCCCTGTGCGGGCCGGGTTGCGGGCGTCGTAGGCTCACTGCCATGAACCACGGCCCCGCCCCCGCCCTCCTCCTGCACCCGCCGCGCACGTCCACGGCGGAACTGCTCGGGCAGGCGGCTGCCTGGCGCGGGTACGAGGTCGTCGGCCGCGCCGCCGAGGCCGGCGGCCGCCGGACGCACTGGTACGGAGGCCCGCTCGCCGCCGACCGGCTGGGGGCACGGCTCGGCCTCGGACTCCTGGAACCCGCCGACGACTGGCTGACGACGGTGCCGTACGCGCTGCTCGGGCGGCCCGTCCGGCTGACGACGCTGGGGGAGGCGCGCTCCCTGGCCGGGCGGGCCTTCGTGAAGCCGCCTTCCGCGAAGATCGACGTGCTTCCCGCCGCCGTGTACGAGGACGGCTCCCGGCTGCCGGACACCCTGGACGCGGCGACGCCCGTACTGGTCGGCGGCGTGGTGGAGTTCGCCGCCGAGTACCGGCTGTTCGTCCTCGACGGCGAGGTCCGCGCGGGCAGCCGCTACGCCGTGTACGGGCGCCCCGATCCCGCACCGCTGCAGGCGCAGGTCCACGGCTTCGCCCGGGAGGTGCTGGACGCCGCCGCGGAGGGCCTGCCGAGCGCGGTGTGCCTGGACGTGGGGCGGCTCACCGGTGGCGGCTGGGCGGTGGTGGAGGCCAACATGCCGTGGTTCGCGCACTGTTACGCCGCCGAGCCCGACGGGGTCCTGGACGTGGTCCTGCGCGCCGCGGGGCCGCGGGAGGACGTCGGCGACCGGGACCTGCCGTTCCTGCGCGGCACTTCGGGCGTCCGGGCGGACGCCCGGGCCTGAGTCACCGAGCACCCCTGCGAGGGGCGTTGTCAGTGGCCGCCGCTAGTGTTCCGGCAACTGATCACGCGGGAAAGCGGAGGGGCCGTGCAGCGCTGGGAGTACGTCGGGGACGGGTCGGCGAAGTTCTGGGAGGGCGGGGTGGACGGCACCTCGGTGACCCTCCGCTTCGGCCGCACCGGCACGACCGGGCAGACCCAGGTCAAGGACTTCGGCACGGCGGAGGAAGCCCGCGCGTACTTCGCCAAGGCCGTCGCCACCCGCGAGAAGAAGGGGTACGCACAGGTCGGTGACGGCGAGGCGGACACCCCGGGCTCCGCTGCCGCGCCCGAAGCCCGCGCCACCGCAACCACAACCGCAACCGCAACCGCAACCGCAACCGCCGATGACGGCGCGGACGGCCCGCAGGCATCCGCAGCGGCGAGGACGGCCCCGGCCCGGGTCGACGAGGACGTCTTCGAGCTCCCCGAGGCATGGAAGCGGAATGTACTTCCGCGGCGCGGCGGGGTGTCCCGGCCGACGTCCGCGATGGCGGCCGCGCCCGCCCTGGCCGATGCCTGGCTCGAGCAGGAGGCCGAGCTGGTCGCCCGGGTGCTGGACTTCCCGCAGAGCGATCCCGTGCTCGTCGCGGCGGCCCGCGCCCACCTCGCCGGGACGCCCGACCCGCTCGGCGCCGCCGTCCTGGCGCACCTGGTCCGCATCGGGCACGGCGGCAACAACCAGGAGCTGTTCGTGGACGCCTGGGCCGTCCGGCACGGTCTGCCGTTCGCCGCCCGCGCCGCCGTCGAGTTCGGGCAGATCGTTCCCGGCTGGCACACCGACCCCCGCTCCGGCGTCATCGTCACCGGTGTCTGCTGGATCACCGACGCCAACGGTCGGCGGCACGCCAAGGTCCCTACCGCCCCGCGTGCCCGGCAGCTGCTGGCGAGCGCCGCCGAGGCCGAGTACCGGGCCGCCGTCGAAGCGCTGGCCGGGCACCGTGACACCCCGCGCCGCCGCGGCACCGTCAGTTTCATAGTCCCCGGCGAGCTGGACTGGGTCAGTGAGTGCTGCGCGGACCCGCTCCCCTCCCGCGACGGGCACTTCGGCGAGCTCTTCATGCTCGCCGCCTCCCTCGGCACCGCCGAGCACGTCGCCGCGGTCCGGGCCGCCGGCTTCGACCTCGGCTGGTACGGCTGGTCCGCGGAGCTCATCGCGACGTGCGCCGACGGCCTCGGCACAGCCCTCGCCCCGCTCCTCGCGGACCCGTCCAAACTCTCCTGGATCAGCACCGACGCCCTGCGCTCGTATGCCGAGGCGCTTGCCGAACTCCCCTCCGACATCGCCTTCCGCGCCCTGCTCGGCCGGATCGACGACAAGGCGGTCCGGCCCGCGCTGCTGACCGCAGCAGGCCGCTACCCGGTGCGCGCCCTGCGCCTGTTCGCGGAGAGCGCCGAGGAAACCTCCGTGAACGCGTCCCTGGCCCGCCGCCTGCTGAAGGCGCACGTGGCCACGCACCGCGAGCTCGCCCTGGACGTCCTGCCCGAACTGCCGGCCGGCGCCGCCGACCTGGTCGGCCGGCTGGCCCGCCGCGACGGGCAGCTCGCCGAGGCGGACGCAGCCGCCCTGCCCGAGGTCCTCACCAGTCCGCCGTGGACCCGCGTGCGCCCGCGTACCAAGCCCCGTACGGTCGCCGGGCTGAGCGCGCCCGAGGACACCCGCACGGCCTGGCTGCCCGGCGAGCAGGAGGAGTGGGCCGACGCCGAGAACAGCACCGCGAGCTGGGCATCGCACCTGGACCTGGAGAAGCTCGCCGCCGAACAGCGGGCCGGCCGCCTCGGCAACGACCACCAGACCCTCGCCCTGTTCACGCTGGGCCCCGCCGACGTCCTCGGCCCCCTCCTCGCCGAGTGGGACGGCCCCGACTGGAGCTACGAGGGCACCGAGACGTTCATGCCGCTGATCGCCCGCTACGAGGCCGACGCCCTGCGGATGGCCCTCGGTCTCGCCAGCCGGCTCCCCGCCACCATGGGCGTCCTGCTCATGCCGTACGTGAACCTGCGGACAGCCCGGCTCATGGCCGACTGGCTGGTCCGCCTCAAGTCCGCCGGACGCACCGCCCGCGCCTGGCTGGTCCGGCACGCCGGGGACGCCGCCGCCCTGCTCGTCCCCGACGCCCTCGGAGAGCCCGGCAAGCCCCGTACGGCCGCCGAAGCCGCACTCCGGGCCATCGCCACCGCACATGGCCCGGACACCGTCCGGGAGGCCGCCGCCGGTTACGGCCCGCAGGCCGTCGAGGCCATGGCCGAACTCCTCGACGCCGACCCGCTGGTGACGGCGCTGCCCGCCAAGACGGTCGAGCCCGGCGCCTGGGCCGACCCGGCCGCCCTGCCGCAGCTGAAGCTGCGCACCGGCGAGGCCCTGCCGGCCGAGGCCACCGGGCACCTGCTCCGCATGATGGCGTTCAGTACCCCCGGCAGCCTGTATCCGGGTGTGGAGCAGGTGCGGGAGATCGCCGACCCGGCGGCGTTCGCCGAGTTCGGCTGGGCCGTGTTCGACGAGTGGCGGCTCGCCGGCATGCCGGCCAAGGACGCCTGGGCGCTGCACCAGCTCGGCGGCCTCGGTGACAACGACACCGTCCGGCTGCTCGCCCCGATCATCCGGAACTGGCCCGGGGAGGGCGCCCACCACCGGGCCGTCGACGGCCTCGACGTGCTCGCCGCGATCGGCACCGACAACGCCCTGCTCAGCCTGCACGCCATCGCCCAGCGGGCGAAGTTCAAGGCCCTCAAGGCCCGCGCCGGCGAGAAGATAGCCGAGGTCGCCGCGGGTCTCGGCCTGACCGGCGAGCAGCTGTCCGACCGGCTGGTGCCCGACTTCGGGCTCGACGCGGACGGCACCACCACCGTCGACTACGGCAGCCGCCGCTTCATCGTCGGCTTCGACGAGCAGCTGAAGCCGTACGTGGCCGACACCGCCGGCAAGCGCCTCAAGGACCTGCCCAAGCCGGGCGTGAAGGACGACCCGGAGCTCGCCCCCGCCGAGCGCAAGCGGTTCGCCGCCCTGAAGAAGGACGTCCGCGCCATCGCCGCCGACCAGGTGCGCCGTCTGGAGGCCGCCATGGTCGACGGCCGCACCTGGACCGCCGAGGAGTTCCGGATGCTGTTCGCCGAGCACCCGCTGGTGTGGCACCTGGCCCGCCGCCTGGTGTGGCGGGCCGTCGACGGCGATGCGACCGCCGAGTTCCGGATCGCCGAGGACCGCAGCCTCGCCGACGCCGAAGACGACACGTTCACGCTCGGGGCGGACGCCGTCGTCAGCCTGCCACACCCGCTGCACCTGGGCACCGACACGGTCGCCGCCTGGTCGGAGCTGTTCGCCGACTACGAGATCCTCCAGCCGTTCCCGCAGCTCGGCCGGGCCGTGTACGCGGTCACCGAGGAGGAGGCCGCCGGACACCGACTCACCCGTTTCGAGGGCATCACCGTCCCCGTCGGCCGGCTCCTCGGCCTCACCAAGCGCGGCTGGGAGCGCGGCAGCCCCGAGGACAACGGGGTGGAGCGGTGGATCTCACGCCGTCTCGGCAGGCAGTGCTACCTCGTCATCGCCCCCGACGAGGGCATCGCGGTCGGCATGGTCGACACGTACCCCGACCAGACGCTGGAGACCGTCTGGCTCGACACGACGCCCGGCGACTACTGGTGCAGCCACAGCCACCCGCTGACGTTCGCCGACCTCGACCCGGTCACGGCCTCCGAAGTGCTCACCGACCTGACGGAGCTGACGGCATGACCGCCTCCCCCACCCATCCCGGTCAGGACATCTCCGGGGCGGAGCGGCACCGCATCCAGCGGCCGCCCGCCGAGGTCCGGTACGCCGAGGAGCTGGCCGCGCTCCGGGCCGCCGACGACGCGCCCCGCCCGCCCGGCTGGCAGCTCAGCCTGCGGGCCGCGCTCCGGTTCATCACCGGGGACCCGGAGACCGGCATCAGCCGCAAGTTCGTCGGCGACACCTCCCTCGTCGAACGGGCCCTGGTGGCCCTGGCCACCAACCGGGGCCTGATGCTCGTCGGGGAGCCCGGCACCGCCAAGTCGCTCCTGTCCGAGCTGATCGCCGCCGCCGTCAGCGGCGACTCCACCCTGGTCGTCCAGGGCGGCGCCGCGACCACCGAGGACCAGATCAAGTACTCCTGGAACTACGCCCTCCTGGTCTCCGAGGGCCCGTCCGAGCGCTCCCTGGTGCCCGCGCCGGTACTGCGCGGCATGCGGGAGGGCCGGCTCGTCCGCTTCGAGGAGATCACCCGCTGCCCGCCGGAGGTGCAGGACTCCCTGCTGTCCCTGCTCTCCGAGCGGGTCGTCACCATCCCCGAACTCCCCGGGGAGGCGGGGCTGTCCTTCGCCGCCCACGGGTTCAACGTGATCGCCACCGCCAACACCCGGGACCGCGGGGTCAACGAGATGAGCGCGGCTCTCAAGCGCCGCTTCAACTTCGAGACGGTGTTCCCGATCGCCGACCGCGATGCCGAGGCCGCCCTCGTCGAGGCCGAGGCCACCGCCCTGCTGCGCGCCTCCGGCGTGGCCGTCGCCCCCGACCCGGACATCGTGGACGTCCTCGTCACCACCTTCCGGGAACTGCGGGCCGGCGGCCCCGGAGGGGACGGCCCGCACCACCGCGGGCACGGCGCCGACCGGATGAGCGCGGTCATGAGCACCGCCGAGGCGGTCGCCGTCGCCCACGCGGTCGGCGTCCGCGGCTGGTTCCTGCGCGGCGAGCCGGGCAACGCCGCAGACCTGGTCACCTGCCTGGCCGGTACGGCGGCCAAGGACAACCCGGAGGACCTGGCCCGGCTGCGCCGCTACCTGGAGCAGCGCGCCGCCAAGCACACCGGGCCGGCCTGGCGGGAGCTGCACGCCGCCCGGCACCTGATCGCGGGGTGAGCACCCTGACGGCCCACTTCCTCGGCGTCCGCCACCACTCGCCCGCCTGCGCGCGGCTGGTCTCCCGCACCATCGCCGCGCTCCGGCCCAGCCACGTACTGGTGGAGGGACCGGCCGACCTCAACGACCGGCTCGGCGAGCTGCTGCTCGGCCACCGGCTGCCGATCGCCGTGTTCAGCCACTACCGCGACGCGGAACGCGCCGCCACCTCGTGGACCCCGTTCTGCGACTACTCCCCCGAGTGGGTGGCGCTCACCGAGGGCCGGGCGGCCGGCGCGCAGGTCCGCTTCATCGACCTGCCCTCGTGGCATCCCGCGTTCGCCGGCCGCAGCAACCGGTACGCGGACGCCGAGGCCCGCTACGAGCGGGCCACCGCCCGGCTGTGCGACCGGTTCGGCGTGGACTCGGCCGACGCCCTCTGGGACCGGATGTTCGAGGCGGCGGAGCCCGGCGGACAGGACGACCAGGCCCTCGCCGAACGGATCGCCCTGTACTTCGACGTGGTCCGCGGCGACACCGGGGCGGATGCCTCGGACCGGGCCCGCGAGGAGTACATGGCGTCCTGGGTCCGCGCCGCCCTGGCCGAACCCGGTGCGGGACCGGTCCTGGTCGTCACCGGCGGCTTCCACCGTCCCGCCCTCGTCTCCCTCACCGGGGCCGCGGACCGGCGGTCGACGGGCCCGGGGGCGGCGGGCCCCGAGACGGGCCCGGAGGCGGGGAGTTCCGTCTCCGCCTCCGCGGACGGGCCTCCGCCGGTGCCGCAGCCCGCCGCGGACGCGCTCGTCGGCAGCCATCTCGTCCCGTACTCCTTCCGCCAGCTCGACTCCTTCACCGGCTACCAGTCCGGCATGCCCTCCCCCGGCTTCCACCAGCACGTGTGGGAGCACGGCCCGGCCGCCGCCGGGGAGACGCTGGTGCAGGACATCACCGAGCGGCTCCGCAGCCGCGGCCTGCACGTGTCCACGGCCTCGCTCATCGCCGCCCGGGCCACCGCACAGGGCCTGGCCGCGCTCCGCGGACACCACCGGCCCGCCCGCCTCGACCTGCTCGACGGGCTCGCCGGCGCCCTCCTCGACGAAGCCGTCGACGAACCCCTGCCGTGGACCCGGCGCGGGCCGCTGCGCCCCGGCACCCACCCCGTCCTCGTCGAGATGGTGGCCGCCGGCCGCGGCGACCGGACCGGCCGGCTCCACCCGGACACCCCGGTTCCGCCGATCGTGCACGACGTCACCGCCCGGCTCGCCGCCCTCGGCCTGGACGGCACCCGAGCCGTCACCCTCCGCCTCACCGAACCCGGCGGCCTGGCCGCCAGCCGCGTCCTGCACTGCCTGCGGGTCCTCGGCATCCCCGGCTACGCCCGCACCCGCGGCCCCGCGGACGGCGCCGACCCCGAGGCCGTCGAGCGCTGGGCGCCGGACCCCGCCGCGGGCGCCCGGGAAGCCGCGCTGATCGAGGCCTCCGGCCACGGCAGAACCCTGGAGGACGCGACCGCCACCGCTCTCGGCGAACAGGTGCGGGCGGCCGGCGCCGCCCCCGACGCCCTCGCGCGGACCCTGTTCGACGCGGTGGCCTGCGGCACGACCGGGCTGCTCGGCCCGCTGCTCGCGGAGCTCCGGGCCGCCGTCGACCGGGCCGGCGACCCCGGCCCGCTCGGCGAGGCCCTGCACACCGCCCTCGGGCTGTGGCGGCACGACCGGGTGTACGGGGTCGCCGGCGACCCGCTGCTGGCCGGGTTCGTCGACGCCGCCGTCGCGCGGGTGCTGTGGCTGGCCGAGGGACTGCACGGTCCGGGCGACGTCGACCGGGGCCGGCTGCGCGCGCTGGCCGGCGTACGGGACGCCCTGCTGCACGCCGCACCGCTGCTCTCCCTGGACCGGGCGGCGGTGACCGCCGTCTGCGGCCGGATCAGCGCCGCCCCGGCGGCTCCCGCCGATCTGCGCGGCGCCGCGTTCGGGCTGTGCCGCACCCTCGGGCACGGCCCGGGCGGATCTGTTCCCGGCGGCCCGTCCGGGGCCGGCGACGCCGCGGCCGCGGTGCGGGCGGTCGCCGGCACCGCGGCCCTCGGCGACTGGCTGGCCGGGCTGTTCGCGCTGGCCCGCGACGAGCTGACCGCGCCCGCTGCCGGCCCGGCGGGCCCAGAGGGCCCGGAAGGCCGGGCCGACGGCCTGCTCGGCGTACTCGACGCCCTGGTCGCCGAGCAGCCGGAGGACGAGTTCCTCGCCGGCCTGCCCGCCCTCCGGCAGGCCTTCGCCTACTTCCCGCCCCGCGAACGCGAACGCATCGCAGCCCGCCTCATCGAACGTCGCGGGCTGCGCGGCTCCGCCGGCGGCCTGCTGCGGACCCCGGCCGACCCGCTGCTCATCGCCCGGGCCCGGCATCTGGAGGACGACGTGCGCCACCTGCTCGACCGCTACGGCCTGGGAGCCGCCCCATGACCGCCCCCGCCTCCGCCCCTGGCCCCGTGCCCTCCCCCGATCCCGGGCTGGAACGCTGGCGGCTCATCCTGGGCAGCCCCGCCGAACGCCACACCGGCTGCCTCGGCACCGCCGCCGCGGCCCGCGACTCCGCCCTGGAGTGGCTGTACGGCCGCGACCCCGAGCAGGGGGAGCGGGGCATCCGCCGGGCCGGCGACGGCCCTTCCGCGGTGACCGCGGTCGACTGGCTCGACGACGTCCACCGGCTCTTCCCCCGGGAGACCATCGAACGCCTCGAGCGGGACGCCGTCGAACGGTACGGGATCCACGAGATCGTCACCGACCCGGCCGTGCTGGAACGCGTCCAGCCCAGCCCCGCACTGCTGCGTGCCGTGCTGCGCACCAAACACCTGATGAACCCCCAGGTCCTGCGGCTGGCGCGACGGCTCGTCGAGGCCGTCGTCCGGCAGCTGATGGCCCGGCTCACCCCGGAGATCCGCCGCTCCTTCACCGGCACCCGGTCCCGCCGCCCCAGCCTCGTCCCGCACTCGCGGAACTTCGACTTCCATGCAACGGTCCGCGCCAACCTGGCCCACTACCAGCCCGAGCAGCGGCGGCTGCTGATCGAACGGCCCCGTTTCTCCTCCCGTACCCGGCCGCACCTGGAGCAGTGGCAGCTGATCCTGCTCGTGGACCAGTCCGGCTCCATGACCGGGTCCGTCATCCACTCCGCGGTCACCGCCGCAGCCCTGTGGGGGTTGCCCGGGCTGCGCACCCACCTGGTGGCCTTCGACACCTCCGTGGTCGACCTCACCGCCGATGTCACCGACCCCGTGGAGCTGCTGATGCGGGTCCAGTTGGGCGGCGGCACGGACATCGCCCGCGCGGTCGACTACGGCGCCGGGCTGATCGACAACCCCCGCAGGGCCATCGTCGTCCTGGTCACCGACTTCTACGAGGGCGGGGACCCCTACCGGCTGGTCCGCACCGTGCGGCAGCTCGTCGCGCAGGGCAGCACCGTACTCGGCCTGGCCGCCCTCGACGAGGACGCCGTGCCCGCCTACGACCGGGAGCTCGCCCAGGAGATCGCCGACGCCGGCGCCCACGTCGGCGCCATGACCCCCGGCATGCTCGCCGCCTTCGTCGCCGAAAGGCTCAGCAGGTGACCGCCGGCACCGCAGCCCGCCCCGATCTGCTGGCCCTCACCGACGCCGCCCTCGCTGCGCTCGCCAACCGGGGCCTGGTGAAACGCGCCGCGAAGGAACTCGCCTCGGGTACCGGAGCCGTGGTGGGCGCCGCCGCCGACGGCAGCCTCACCGGGCGCTACCCGGACGGCACCGAGAGCATGCTGCCGCCGGGGGCGGGGCTCGACCTCGGGACGTGCAGCTGCGCCGCCACCGGCGTGTGCCGCCACCTCCTCGGCCTGGTCCTCGCCTACCGGCAGCAGGCGGCGCCACAGCCGGCAGCCCCGGCCGCGGCCGCAGCGGGGCCCGGCCCCTCCGAACAGCCCGGCGGCTCCGGGGGATCCGGCTTCTCGACCGGTGACCGGGCCTCTGCGGTGGGCGGGGCCTGTGCGCCCGGCGGTCCGCGTGGCGAGCGGGCGGCACGCGCGGGCACCGGGCCGGCGGACCGAGGGCCCGACGCGGCCCGGGTGTGGTCGCCCGGGAGTGTCACCGACGAGGAGCTGACCGAGGCGCTCGGGGCACGGGCCGTCACCGCCGCCCGCCGCGCCCTGGCCCGCGGCTACTCCGCGCGGCTCACCCACCCCGCGCCGGGGGCGCCCGAGGCCCGGGCCGAACTGGCCACCGCGACCGTGCGGTTCACCGTCCCGCGTGCGCTCGGGTACGCCCTCACCGACGCCCGCCCCGAACACCGCGGCCCGGCTGTGGCCCTCGCCGTGTGGGCGTTCCGTGCCGCGCTCGCCGCCGACCCGGCGGACCCGCCGGCCGACGTCCGGGCCGGCGGGCCGCTCCAGCCGGCCCGGACCGCCGACGAGGCCGCCCGGGCGGCTGCCGGGCTCGCCACCGAACTCCTGTTGGACGGGGCGGCACACGCCGGGCCCGTGCTCGCCGCGGGCCTGCACCGGGTCCGGGGCGAACTGGCGGGCCACGGCATGCACTGGACCGCCGACGCTGCCGCCGACCTCGCCGAGCAGCTCGCGGAACACGCCTCCCGCAGTGCCCGCCACCGGCCCAAACGGTTCGCGGAGCTGCTGACCGAGGTGGCCGCCCGGCACCGGACCGGCAGCCACGGCACCGGCGAGCCCGGTACCACCCCGCTGCGCCGGGTCCGGCTCACCGGGCTCGGCTGCCGTGTCACCGGGGACCCCGCGTCCCGTACCGCCGAGGTGTACTTCGCCCACGCCCGCGCGGGCATCGCCCTCGTCCTGCGCCGCCGCTGGGAGCTGACCGAGGCGCAGGCCGCCGGCGACCAGCCGGCGCCGACCGGGCCGGACCTGGCGCGGCGGCGCACCGCCGGCAGCACCTTCGGCGCGCTGGCCGCCGGCAACGTGCTCAGCGAGGCCGCGTCCCGCACCCCGGGGCACATCGTCGCGTTCGGCGCTTCCCGGACCGGCGGTACCGGTGTCACGCCGGCCGGGAGGTCCTGGACGGACCTCCCCGAGCCCCTGCTCGTACGGGACTTCGCCGCGCTCGCGGAAAGAGTGCGGGCCCGCCCGCCCCGGCCGGTACGGGCGCGGGTGGCCGCGGACGACGTCCACGTGCTGGCCGTGCACGCCGTCGAGGGCCTCGGCTATGACCCTGCCGAGCAGCGCTTGGCGGCCGTCCTCCGGGATGTGCACGGCAACCGGGCCCTCCTCGCGGCGCCGTACAACCCATACGCGCCCGGCGGCCTGGACGCGCTCGCCGCGGCCCTCGACGGCGTCGGCGACAGCCCCTGCCACCTCAGCGGGTTCGTCCGGGCGGCCACCGGCTCCGGACCCGCGGCGTCCGCCGGGATCCTCATCGAACCCATCGCCGTGCTTGCCGGGTCCGCCGTCACCGTGCCCGACCTGGCACCGACCGGGCCGGCCACCGCCACGGCCCCGGCGGCGCACGCTGATGCGGATCCGGTCGCGGGGGCGCTGGCCGAGGCGCTCGCCGCGCTCGCGGACGCCGCCCACCGCGGCCTGCGCCACCTCGACCGGACCGGACCGGACCGGCTCGACCGGGCGGCGGCCACCCTGGACCGGACCGGGCTGGGCACTGCCGCGGCCCGGGTGCGCGCCGTCGCGGCCGCCCTCGCCGGGGGCGGCGCCGACACCGCCGTGGACCCGTGGACGGACGCCCAGCTGTTCCTGCTCACGGCTGCGGACCTGTACGGCTCCCGGTGACCGTG
Source organism: Streptomyces sp. NPDC090445 (assembly GCF_044769385.1). Classification (NCBI taxonomy): domain Bacteria; kingdom Bacillati; phylum Actinomycetota; class Actinomycetes; order Kitasatosporales; family Streptomycetaceae; genus Streptomyces; species Streptomyces sp. NPDC090445. The sequence continues at coordinate 118,687 of NZ_JBIVXV010000006.1, forward strand.
CGGGGCAGGCTGCTGCCCCGCCGGGCCGCGCACGGAATCAGGCGCCGGCGTTGGCGACTCCGAACGGCACGTGGACGCTCGGGGCGCTGGACGCCGTTCCGCCGAGGTGGCCGACCTGGTCGTCGAAGAATATGTGGGGCTGGAGGGTGGCGATGACGGCCGCCTTGTCTATGCCGCCGAGGAAGAACGCGTCGTCGACCCGCAGTCCCCACTTCTTGAGGCTGCGCACCGCCCTTTCGTGGGCGGGTGCGTTGCGCGCGGTGACCAGGGAGACACGCACCCGCGGCCGGTAGTCGGGGCGTTCGCGGTGTTCCTCCTCTTCCCGGCGCTGGATCCGGTTGATCCCGGCGAGGAAGTCCCGCAGCGGGCCGGGGTCGTGCGGGGTGGCCGCGTTGAGGACTTCGTGGGCCCGGAACCCGTCGATGCCGTCGGCCTGGAAGACGCGTTCGGAGCTGTCGTCGGCGAGGACCCCGTCGAAGTCGAAGGCGATCCGCAGCTCCGGGTCCTCCGGGTCGTCGGCCGAGGCCGAGGCCAGGACGTGTCCGGCGGGAAGGCCGGCGGCGACGGCCTCGCGGACGTCCTGCGCGTTGGCGGACAGGAACAGGGACATGTTGAGCGCCGGCATGAAGCGGTGCGAGGAGCGGCCCGGCCGGAAGATCGCGCGGGTGATCGGCAGGTCGTACGCCTCGACCGAGCGCATCACCCGCAGTCCGGTGTCCGGGTCGTTGCGGGAGAGGATGATCACCTCGACCAGCGGGTCCCCCGGCTGCATCGCGAGGTCGTTCAGCGACAGCAGGCGGCGTATGAAGGGGAAGGCGACGCCCTTGTCCAGGGTGTCCTCGCGGTGTTCCTCCTGGTAGGCGCGGTAGGCCTGTTCGCCCTGCTCGCGGAAGACGGCGTCGGACTCGGTCAGGTCGAACAGGGCGCTGGAGGCGATCCCGACGACCAGGCGCTGGGAGAGGTCGTACCTCATGCCTCTCCCCTTCCCTCACTGGTGCTCATACGCCGACAACGATCTCCCTCGAACGGGGGTTCCCCGCACCGGGTACCCGACCGGTGTTCGGGTCGCCCGGGCGGGTCGCCCGGGCGGGTCGCCCGGGCGGCCGGTGGAGGGCCGGCGGGGGGCGGGTCAGGCCGGGACCGGGGTGAACGTGTGGAGCGCGTCCGCGCCCGCCCGCACGACCCCGTACGCGCCCTCGGGCACCTCGTTCCAGGCTCCCGGCAGGTCGCCCAGCGGCTCCGACACCACCAGGCGGGTCTCGTCGGACACCTCCTGCAGGAGCTCCACTTCGGGGTGCAGGGACCGCAGCGACTCCACCTTGGAGCTGTAGAACAGCGACCGGGCGTTGCCCCCGCTGGCATAGCGGAACGCCCAGATCGCCGTCCCGTCCGTCACGGCGACGGTCATCTGCATGGGGTCGGCGATACCGTGCTCGCGGCCGACGCGCTCCACCAGGCCCACCATCCTGGCCACCGCGCCCGGAGGGTCGTCCTCCAGTCCGAAGGTGAGGGCGAGGAAGAACATCGTCTCCGAGTCCGTGGTCCCCTCGATGTCCAGGAAGAGGGTGGGGTCGACGGCCAGGCACAGGTCCCGGCGCATGCGGTGGAAATCGGCGATGGAGCCGTTGTGCATCCACATCCAGCGGCCGTGCCGGAAGGGATGGCAGTTCGTCTGCTGCACCGCCGTGCCCGTCGAGGCCCGGATGTGGGCGAAGAGCAGCGGGGACATGACGTGCCCGGCGATCTCCCGCAGGTTGCGGTTGTTCCAGGCGGGGCCGACGTCGCGGACGATCGCGGGCGTGCCGATGGCGCCCCCGTCCATGTACCAGCCGATGCCGAACCCGTCTCCGTTGGTCGTCTCGACGCCCATGCGCGCGTGGAGGCTCTGGTCGATCAGGGAGTGCTTGGGTCTGTAGAGGATGGTGTCGAGGAGCATGGGGCTTCCCGAGTACGCGAGCCACCTGCACATGATCGATCACCCTTTCTCGTGGCCGTCCGTCCGATCATGCGGGCGGCGGTGACGCGGTGCATCACCCGGGCGGGGTGAGCGCGGGGCGGGCTGGGCCCACGCCCGGGACCGGGCGTGCCGGACCCCGGGCGCCGCCGGGCGTGCCGGACCCCGGGCGCCGGGCGTGCCGGGCTCCCGTGCGCCGGGGCCTGCTCCTCCCCCGGGTGCCGGGGGTGCCGGGCCGGGTGGGCCGTGCCGCCGGGTCACCCCCGGCAGGTGATCCCCGGGCCCGGGGTGCGCGTTACGGTCGTGGCAAGGTGCCGGCGGCCCCGAGGCGGCGGCTCGGCCCACGCCCCGGCCCGTGACCGCGTCGCCGGGCCTTGCGACAGGAGCTGACGTGACCAGAGAAAACGACAAGCTGGATGAACTCGGCCCCATCGACTACCTGGTCGTCGAGTTCCCCGGCAGCCACCTGACCGGTGAGGGCATGCCCCTGCTGATGGACCTCGTCGAGCGCGGCATCATCCGCATCCTCGACCTCACCTTCTTCACGAAGCTGGAGGACGGCACGGTCGAGGGCATCGCCCTGGCCGACGTGAACGGCGACGGCGAGCTGGACCTCACGCTCTTCGAGGGCGTGTCCACGGGGCTGATCGGCGACGACGACATGGCCGAGGCCGGCTCCCTGCTCCAGCCCGGGGACTCCGCGGCCGTGCTGCTCTACGAGAACACCTGGGCCGCGCCCCTGGCGGCCGCCCTCCGCCGCGCCGACGCCCGGATGATCGCGAGCGGGCGCGTGCCGGTGCAGGACGTGATCGAGGCGCTGGACGGCCTCGATTCCGCGGCCTGAAGGCTCCGGACCCCCATCCACTCCCCCCACAAGAGGCAGGACACCATGCCCGGACTCCTTCGCGGCGTCGCACGGACCGCCGTCGTCGCCGGTACGGCCACCGCCGTCTCCAACCGCGTCTCGCGCCGCCAGGCCGGCCGCTGGGCCCAGCAGGACGCGGAGCAGGCCCAGGCCGCGTACGCACAGCAGGCACCCCCGCCGCCCCCGGCTCCGGCTCCGGCTCCGGCTCCGGCCGCCGACGTCGGCATGGACGACAAGATCAGCCAGCTCAAGGAGCTCTCGACCCTCAAGGAGCAGGGCGTCCTCACCGAGGAGGAGTTCGCTGCCCAGAAGGCCCGCATCCTGGGCTCCTGACCCGGATCCTGCAACCCCTGGCCCGGCGCGGCCCGGCCGGAGCCGGGTCGCGCACGGTGATGCGCACGCAACGCTCCGCAGCCGGACCGGGAGCCGCGGAAGGAAGGCGGCCCCCGGGCGGGCGGACGCTTCGGGTGCCGGAGGCGAGGTGAGCCGTGCCGGACATCCCCCGCGGGGGCAGGGATGCGGACCCGCTGCGGGACCGCGTCCTCACGCGGTCGCTGCTGAGGTCGGCGAGCGCGGACCCGCACCACCTGCCCGAGTTCCTCGCCGCCTTCGCCGTACGGCACATGGGCCCGGTCGCGGCGCGCTCGGTGGAGCGGATGCGCGAGGCGCACCCCGACGCCGACCCGGCCGGGCTGCGGTCCCGGGTCCTCACCCGGGGGAAGCGCCGGACCGTGACCGAAGGGGCCTTCGTCGGCGGCCCCTTCCTCGTCCTGATCCCGTTCGCCTTCTGCGTGGCCATCCTCAGCCAGGCGCAGGCCTGCCTGGAACTGGCCGCCCTCGACGGCCGGGACCCCACGGACCCGGAGCGGGCCGCCGAACTCCTCGTCCTGCAGGGCGTGTACGCGGACGTCGGCCGGGCGCGGGCCGTACTCGCGGACGTGTATCTCCCCGAGGACGGCGGCGCGCCTGCGGCCGCGCCGCCGCCGGGGCGCATGACGGCCGTGCACCGGCTGGTCATGCGGATGGCGCGGCTGCTGGGGCTGATCACACCGGGGGACGAGATGCCTGGCCGGCTGCCGCGGTGGCTGGTCCAGACGGGCCGGTACGTCCTGCTCGCCGCGGTGCTGCTGGTCGGGATGGCCGTCCCCCTGGTCTGGCTCCCGTACATGGCGCTGTCGTACGACCGGTCCACCGGCCAACTCCTGGCGCGGGCCACCGCCTTCTACTTCGGTGAGCCGCCTGCCGCCCGGCCGCGGCGGGCCGCGAGGATCGAGCCCGAGATGGTGGTGTCGGCGCTCAGGGCGCTGCTGTCGGTGCTGGTCCCGCTGGGGTTCGTCATCGGCGTCCTGGTCACCAACCTGCGTATCGCGGACCGGGGTTGGCCGGTGCTGGCCATCGCCCTGACGGTGGCGTCGATCGGGGTGGGAGCGGCCTGGCACTGGCGCCGGCGGCGGCGGAGCCCCGCCGACTGACGGCTCCGGCTTCGCTCCGGCAGGTTTCGGTACGCCGCACTTTCCCGCCAACTCCTTTGTGACTCTGCCGAGTTGCTGTGTCACTGGCCTATGTTCTGGGGACATGTCGGTTCGCCCCAGGAGGCCCGGTTGCAGTCCAGGCGCTTTCTCGCCCTCACCCGTGCGTTACGCCGCTCGTCTCTGCTCATCGCCTTCAGCCTCGGTTCCCTGCTGGTCGGCCTGACCCCCTGGCTGGGGGTCGCGAGCCCGGCCCGCCCGTCGCCCAAGCCGGCGCCCGTTCCCTTCGACCAGCAGACGGCGGTGGATTCCCCGCACCACCCCATCGCGCCCGCGAACGCCATGGAACCGACGGCTCCCGTTCTCGACCGGGCCGGATGGACGGCCACGGCGAGCGATGAGGAGACCACCGGCGAGAACGGCCGCGCCGCCAACGTCCTCGACGGCAACACCGCCACCCTCTGGCACAGCAAGTGGACGGGCACCCCCGCCCCGCTGCCGCACAGCATCACCGTCGACATGCACCGCACCGCGGTCGTCTCCGCGCTCGTCTACCTGCCGCGCAGCAACTCGGCCAACGGCCGCCCCGGCGAGTACAGCATCAGCCTGAGCGCGGACGGCCGGAACTGGGGCAGCCCGGTCGCCACCGGTACGCTCGCCGACGACGCCAGCGCCAAGACCCTCGGGTTCGCCCCGCAGGGGGCCCGGTTCGTGCGGCTGACCGGGCTCACCGAGGCCGGCGGCCGCGGGCCCTGGACCTCCGCCGCCGAGATCAACCTGCTGGGCGACCCCGGAACCCCGGCCGCCACCGTCGACCTGTCCCGCACCGGGTGGACGGCCACGGCCAGCGACGAGGAGACCACCGGCGAGAACGGCCGCGCCGCCAACGTCCTCGACGGCAATGACGCGACCCTCTGGCACAGCAAGTGGACGGGCACCCCCGCCGCGCTGCCGCACAGCATCACCATCGACATGCACCGCACCGCGGCCGTGTCGGCGCTCGTCTACCACCCCCGCCCCGACGGGGCCAACGGGCGTGCGGGCGCGTACACCGTCACCACCAGCACCGACGGCACCGCCTTCGGCGCGCCGGTCGCCTCGGGCACGTGGCGGGACGACGACACCGCCAAGACGGCCACCTTCACCCGCACCGAGAACGCCCGCTACGTACGCCTGACCGTGACCAGCGAGGCCGGCGGCCGCGGCCCGTGGACCTCGGCCGGCGAGATACGCCTGAGCGGTCCGGCCGACCCGGCGGTCCACGGCTCCTGGGACCGGATCACCGGCTTCCCGCTGGTGCCCGTGGCCACCGCCGTCCTGCCCGGCGACAAGCTGCTGGCCTGGTCGGCGTACGCGGTCGACCGCTTCGGCGGCAGCAACGGCTACACCCAGACCGCGATCCTGGACCTGAAGACGGGCAGGGTCACCCAGCGCCGCATCGACAACACCGGCCACGACATGTTCTGCCCGGGCATCGTGATGCTCGCCGACGGCCGGGTGCTGGTCACCGGCGGCAGCAACGCGGAGAAGGCCAGCATCTACGATCCGGCCACCGACGCCTGGTCCGCGACCACCAGCATGAACATCGCCCGCGGCTACCAGGCCATGACGCTGCTCTCCACCGGCGAGGCCTTCGTCCTCGGCGGGTCCTGGAGCGGCGCCGGCGGCGACAGGGCGGGCGAGGCCTGGTCGCCGGACACCCGCACCTGGCGCAAGCTGCCCGGCGTCCCCGCCGCGCCCGCGCAGACGGCCGACCCGGCGGGCCCGTACCGGTCCGACAACCACATGTGGCTGCACGCCACTTCGGGCGGCAAGGTCCTGCAGCTGGGCCCGAGCAAGCAGATGAACTGGATCACGACGGGCGGCAACGGCAGCATCACGGCCGCCGGAAACCGTTCCGACAGCCCGGACGCCATGACCGGCAACGCCGTGGCCTACGACATCGGCAAGCTCCTCACGCTCGGCGGCTCGCCCGCCTACGAGAGGACCCCCGCCACCCGGCTCGCGTACACCGTGGGCATCTCGGGCAACCAGGTCCAGTCCGCCCGCACGGGCGACTTGGAGCACGCCCGCGGCTTCAGCAACAGCGTGGTCCTGCCGGACGGCAAGGTGGCCGTCTTCGGCGGGCAGGCCTACCCGGTGCCGTTCAGCGACGCCACCTCGGTCCTGACCCCCGAGCTGTGGGACCCGGCGACGGGCGCCTTCACCCCGCTCGCCACCATGGCCATTCCGCGCAACTACCACAGCGTGGCGAACCTGCTGCCGGACGGGCGGATCTTCTCGGGCGGCGGCGGGCTGTGCGGTGACTGCGCCACCAACCACGCCGACGGGGCCGTGTTCACGCCGCCGTACCTGCTGAACGCGGACGGCTCGCCGAAGCCGCGTCCCGTCATCTCCGGCGGCGTGCCGCCGCGGGCCGCGCCCGGCGCGTCGCTGACGGTGAGCACCGAGGGCCAAGTGGCGTCGTTCGTCCTGATGCGGGCCGCTGCCGCGACCCATTCCACGGACAACGACCAGCGGCGGGTGCCGCTGGCGTCCGCGGCCGCGGGGAACGGCACGCACACGGTGTCCATCCCCTCCGACACGGGCGTGGTCCTGCCGGGGACGTACATGCTCTTCGCCCTCGACGCGCAGGGGGTGCCGAGCACCGCCAGGTTCGTGACCGTCGCCTGACCGTCGCCCGACCGTCCCCGAGCCCGCGACCGCCTCCCGGTCCCCCGGTCCCCCGGTCTCCCGGTCTCCCGGTCTCCCGGCGCCATCCGATGATCCGTCAGTGATACTGCTACGACGCAGAGTCGGCTGATGCGTTCGCATCGGGACGGGGGCGGTCGTGGCGCAGGAACCCGAGGCCGGGGACAGAGCGGACGACGGCGCACCGCCGGCCGGCGCCGCGGCGGGATACGTCCCGCCGCGGTGGGCCTGGTGGCTGGTGGGCGTCGGCGTCCCCGCGGTGGGCCTGGTGGCGACCCTGCTGATGGCGCAGCCGCGGCCGGGTCCGGCGGCGGCACCGCAGCCCACCGGCGTACGACCGGGCGGTCCGGGGAGCGGGACGCCCTCGCCCTCCGCCTCCCCGCCCGGTCCGGCCACTGCGACGCCGGCACCCTCCCCCTCCCCCTCGGCCTCCGCGGGCGGTGCGTCGCCGGGGTCCGGCACGGCAACGGCGACGGGCGGGGCCGGGCAGCCCTCCCCCTCGCCCTCCGCCGAGCGGAAGCAGGACGCCAAGGCGCCGGGGATCCCGGTGGGCGCGCCCGTGTGGATCGTGAACCAGAACAGTGGGCTGTGCCTGGCGGTTCCCGCGGCGAGCACCGAGGTGGTGGAGCTCAACCAGTTCGGCTGCGGGAACCACCCAGACCACCGCTGGCGCATCGAGCCCTGGGGAGACGGGGGCTCCGGCCCGCTCCACCGGGTGGTCAACGACAACAGCGGGCTGTGCGTGGCGGTACCCGCCGCGAACAAGGCCGCCGATGTCACCGTCAACCAGTTCCCGTGCGGTGACTATCCCGACCACCTGTGGCGGTTCGAGCACCAGGGCCCGGACCAGGCCGGGCGCCCGCTGTACCGCGTCGTCAACCACAACAGCGGGCTGTGCCTGTCCGTCGCCGGCGGGGACACCCGGCAGACCGCGGCGGTCGTCCAGTCCGTGTGCGGGAGCCGCCCCGAGCGGCAGTGGCGGCTGGTCGCCCGCTGACCCGCCCTCTCCGGACGCCCGGCCCGTCGCCCGCCCGGCGCCCCGCGCGTCCGGGCTGTGGACACCGCGGGGCCGGCTGCGGGATCTTTGTTACGGTGCCGGGATGCGCGCACCGATCGGCCCCTTCGAAGACGCCCGGCCCGCACCGCAGTGCCTCGCCGAACTCACCGCCCCCGTCGCGGAGGCGATCCGCGACTGGCAGGGCGGGACGCCCGCCGACCGGATCGTGTACGTGGACACCGACCCGGCGATCGCCGACACCGCGGCCTTCGTCGAGCACTACGGCCGCGAGCTGCTCGGCCAGTCCGCGAACTGCGTGGTCGTCGCCGCCAAGCGGGGCGGTGAAACCTCCCTCGCCGCCTGCCTCGTGCCCTCCGCGGGCCGGGTCGACGTGAACGGCGTCGTCCGGCGCCGGCTCGGGGCCCGCAAGGTGTCGTTCGCGCCGATGGCCACGGCCGTGGAGGCGACGGGCATGGAGTACGGCGGGATCACCCCGATCGGGCTGCCCGCCGACTGGCCGCTCCTGGTGGACGCGTCGATCGCGGGGATGCCGTACGTACTCGTCGGCAGCGGCCGGCGGCGCGGCAAGCTCATCGCCCCCGGCTCCCTCTTCGGGCTGCTGCCCGGGGCGGAGCCGGTCGAGGGCCTCGCCGTCTGAACCGGCCGCCGCAGCCCGGTCAGGCCCTTCGCGGATCAGCGCGGCGGCCTCCTTCGGCCGGGACACGGCGACGGCGTGCGAGGCGTCGGCCGGTTCGACGACCGTCGCCCCGGCGCGCTCGGCCGCGTAGCGCTGCACTTCCGGGTCGATCGCCCGGTCGGCGCCCGCCAACAGGGCCCAGGACGGCTCGGTCCGCCACGCCGCGGCGGAGGCCCTCTCGGCGAAGGCCGCCACGGCGAGGGGCCGTTGGGCCACGGCCAGGATGCCGGTGGCGTCCTCGGCCAGGTCGGCGGCGAAGACCTCGGGGAGGGCGTCCCGGGCGATGGTGACCTCGACACCGCGGCCGCCGTCCGGCAGCGGGTACGTCCACTGGTCGAGGCTGCCCGACAGCGGGGACGCGGGGAAGCGGCCCTGGAGTTCCCCGGGCTCTCGCCCTCCCCAAGGACGTACGCGGCGACGTACACGAGCCCGACGACGTTCTCCGCGGTGCCCGCGACCGTGATCAGGGCGCCGCCGCAGGAGTGGCCGACGAGGACGACGGGGCCGTCGATCCGGGCGGCCACGGAGGCGAGGTACGCGGCGTCCGCGGCGAGGCCGCGCAGCGGGTTCGGGGCCGCCACCACGGGGATGCCGTGGCGCTGCAGATCGGCGCAGCGGGTCTTCCACCACACGGAGGTCGACGCCGCCTTCGCCGGGCAGGGGCTGGCCTCGCTGCTGCTCCGGGAGGCGTTGGCCGATGTGCGCCGGTCGGGGATGCGCGTCGTGCCCGTCTGCCCCTACATGGCGGCGTACCTGGAGCGGCACCCGGAGTTCGGCGACCTCGCCGACCCGGTCACCCCGGAGGTCCTGCGCTGGCTGGATGCGGAGCTGGCCTGACGGCCGGCCCGGAATCCCAGGCGGCCGGGAACGCCTGCGCCCCGGCCGCGTTTCCGGCGCCGCCGAACAGATCGCGGGCCGCGGACACGGCCGTCCGGCCGCCCCTCCTCTCCCCGCGGTTCGCCGCGCGCTCGTCCCCGGAGGCCATCCGTGCCCGCCGTCCTCTCGACCACCGCCCTGTCGACCGCCCTGTCCGGGGCTGCGGCAGCAGCGCGGCGGTCGCGACCTGCCTGTGGTCCCTGGCCCGGGGCATGGGACGTGCGACGCGGCCGTCGGGCGGAGCCTCGGCGTGATCGCGACGGACCTGCCGGCGCTGCTCATCCGGGAGCGGTCGGGTCAACTGCTGCCGCAGGCACCGGAGTCGGCGCGGGCCGTGTTGGCGCTCGTCCGGCAGTACATCCTGCGGACCTGGCGCGGCCCGCCGGGGCCGCCGCCACCGTGGCGGCGGTCGCCCGGCGCTGGGGATTCGTCAGCCCCGGCCATTTCGGCCGCGCCTTCCGCTCCGCGTACGGCATGTCCCGCGCGCCTGGCAGACGGCGGGCCGGGCCGGGGCTGCCTGACCCGGCCGACCGCCCCGGTCCGGCACCGGTCCGGCACCGGTCCGGGGTCTCGGTGCCGGTTCAGGAGATCGCGTACCACTGGCTGCCCCAGCCGGTGTTGATGGTGCTGGTGGACTGCTCGGCCAGGTTCACCTTGGCGGGCAGGGAGGTCTGGCCGGTCAGCAGGTTGCTGTAGCGCAGCAGCGGCGGGTTGAGCCCGGCGTTGACGGAGATCCCGGCGCCGGTGGCCTTGAGCGTGAGGAGGTTGGTGGCCCAGGTGCCGTTGAGGAGCAGGGCGATGAAGTAGGTGCCGGGTTCGGCCGTGAACGGCTTGGCCAGCGCGAACGGCTTGGCGATCGGATCGGTCATCAGCTGCGGCGAGATGTCCGCGGTGGCCGCCCGCAGGGCGCCGGAGGCGTCGTACACGCCGAGGTAGCAGTCGGCCAGTTGGGCCTGCGGGTCGATCCCGGCCAGCCCCAGCCAGATGTTCGACCACGTGATCCGCTCGTGCAGGACGACACGGACGAGGGTGACCCGGCCGCCGACCCCGGCGGCGGACTGGGCGGTGACGTGGCCCGCGTCGTTGGGGTCGCCCGTCCAGGCCAGCAGGTTCTGGTCCTGGGGCAGCGGCGCCTGGACCACGCGGGGCCCCGGGGAGGCGGGCGCCGGCGAAGAGGCGGTGGCCGGGCGGCCGTCGGCGGGCGCGGTGGTGCAGCCGGTGAGGACGAAGAGCGCGGTGAGCGCGGCGCAGAGGCCGGCGAGGGTACGGGTGTGCATGGTCTCCCCTGGGTTCGGACGACCGAGTGTACGAGCGACCACCGCATCCGAACCACCGTTCCCCCAGGCCCCGTACGCACGAGCCGGCTCAGTCGGTCGTCCCGTGCCGGCGGCGCCAGAACGGGGTGTCCCAACGCTGTTCCCTCCGGTACTGCACGGCCCGCGCGCGCAGGTGTTCCTCGTGGAGGGCGGTGATGCGGCGCGCGTACGCGGCCAGGGCGCCGCTGTCCCCCGCGTGGTCGGCCAGGATCGCGCGCGCCCCCTCCATCCCGGTGGCCAGGGCCATGACGATGCCGCGGGCCGCGAGGGGGTCGGTGGCGGTGGCGGCGTCACCGACCGCCGCCCAGCCCGGTCCGGCAGCGGGGCGGGTGCAGGAGGGGCCGGCTGCGGCCACGGTGAGCTGCCGGGGCGGCTCCCGCCAGGAGGTGATCCGGTGCCGGATGTGGCCGGTGGCCTGTGCCCGGGCCCACCACACGGCCCGGTCGTGCAGGTGCGCTCCGGCGACGAGGTCGGCGTCCGTCATGGCCATCAGCACCCGCCCCCCGTCCGGCAGCGGCGCGGTGTACCACCAGCCCCAGAAGGTGGACTCCACCAGCGAGGTGCGCTCCGGCTCGACCGGCCTTCCGCCCGGCGCAGCGAGGATCCCGGCGACCGCGGTCAGCCGGTCGGAGGGGCAGGGGGTCGCGCCGAGGCGCCGGGCCAGTCGGGCGGGCCTGCCGGTGGCGTCGACGACGTAACGGGCGACGAGGGTGGCGGCGGTTCCGGGGGCTCCCGTCGCGACCCGCCAGTGTCCGGGCAGGCGCTCGACTGCCCGGATCCGCCCGGTCCGGCGGAGGGCGCCGGCGGCCTCGGCCGCCTCCAGGAGGGCGGCGTCGAACCGTGCACGGTCCAGATGCCGGCCCGGCCCGTAAGGCCCGAGGACGGAACTCACCTCCGCGGGGCCGTCCCCGCCCCAGACGGCGCGGCCTCCGTAGCAGGGAGTGTGTCCGTCGAGGGCGACCCGCTCAAGCACGCCCAGGCGTTCCAGGAGCGGCCCCGCCGCGGGGGCGAGGCTCTCCCCGACCCGAGGGCGGTCGGTCGTCGCGGGTGCTGTGAGGACGACGTCCGCCCCGGCCTGCGCGAGGGCCAGAGCCGCCGCGCAGCCGGCCGGTCCGGCGCCTGCGACCAGGACGTCGCAGCTCGCCTCGCAGCCGTCGCGGGACCTCTTCGCACCGCTCACCGCACGGCTCCCGGCCTGATCCACCCGACCGACCCGACCCGGGGACCCGGAGCTACTCGGGCTCGGGGGCGGAGCGTTCGGTCTCGACCAGGGCCTCGGTGCCGTCCGGTCCCGGGCGGGGGACGACGAAGCCGAGGGTGCTCCAGTGCGCGACCATCTCGTTCATGCCGAGGGCGTCGTCCTTGCCGTCGCCGATGCCCCGGTCCCATTCCCGGAACGCCCCGGCCGCGCCGCTCAGGAGCGCGTCGAGCTCCGTCTCGGGCAGCACCTCGTCCGGGCGGGCAGCCGGCCACCAGTAGTTCCGGCACAGGTAGAAGTCGGCCTGCCAGGGCACCGCCATGTACTTGGTGACGTCCCCGGCGGCCAGGTCCTCGCGCAGCCGGAACGGAGCGGACCAGGTGGCCGGGTCGTCGGCGATGAACGTCATCTCGATGCCGGGGAAGAACCCGCCGCCGCCGGCCGGCTCCAGCGCGGCCCGTACGAGGGTGTGCGGCTGCTCCGCGACCGGCAGGGCCTCCAGCGGGACCGGGGCCGGGACGGCGCCGGTCCAGTCGGCCGTGAAGTCGCCCGCGGCCCAGCGCCGCATCCGCTCGTACTGGCCCGGGAGCAGGGTCAGCCAGGTCTCCGGCTGCCTGTCCTCCAGGTGGCCTTCCGCCGAGAGGACCGGCATGAACTCCTTGTTGGCCTGGTCGACGTCCAACGCCCCGGGTGTGCGCAGCATGTCGAAGACGAACTGACGGGTCTTCTGTCCGTCCTCCGCATTGGAGGCCAGCAGGGCGAAGCGGGCGGGCTTGAAGAAGTTCCTCACGCGGCTGCCGTGGTGGGTACGCGCCTGGCTGTTGACCCATGCGAACGCCACCGGCCGCGCCAGCAGGGGGTAGATGTCGCGGGTGAAGGAGACGTCCCGGGGTGTGGGCAGCATGCCCGATGCCCGGGCGGTCTCCAGGGCGACGTCGTACAGCGTGATCAGGTTCTCCGTGTACGGGGCGAAGTCGGTCGGCGCCACCAGGCACCAGGCCTGCGTCACCGGTACCTGCCGGCCGGCCGGTCCCAGGCTCACGGACGCGCGGACCGGTCCGTCGGAGATGTCGTCGCACCAGAAGTCGTTGTTGGCGTAGTGGTCGACGGGATGGGCGGACTTGACCGAGAAGGACGTTCCGAATCCGCCGAGGACGAGCAGCCGGCCGGCCTCGTCCGTGCGCAGTTCGCCCAGCGGAACGGTCTCCCCGAGGAAGGTGCCGCTGTCGAACCGGGCGCCCCGACCGTCCTGGGAGGGGCCGGTCACGCTGCGGGGGCCGGGCCGGACGACCAGCTCGGCGCGGGCGGCGGTGTCGGCGGGGTCCTTGTGCAGGTTGCGTCGGTGGTCGTCGGAGGTGGACTGCCCGGAGCGGCCGTCGAACCGGAACCACGCGCCCTTGGCGTTCGCCAGTTCGGCGGTCCAGGTGATCCGGGCCTCGGCCGAGGTCAGTTCACCGAGAACGGCACCGGACCGGTCGTAGGCGTACACCCGGAACCGGGCGGCCTGCCGTTTGATCCGGCCGACGGCGTCCCTGAAGCCGCCGGCGGGGCGGGGCGGGATGCCCGGGGATTCCGGGCCGATGAAGAACTCGTCGGGGCTGTCGCCGACGCGGGCGAGCCCGATCGACGGGTGGATCTCGCAGTGGTCGATGTCGTCGAGGTGCACGGCCCCTCCAGGTCAGGGATGTGAACGGGCCCAGGTCAGGGGTGTGACGGGGCGGTCAGTGGCCGTGGCCGTGGCCGCCCCCGCCCCCGCCGCTGCCGCTGCCCGAGGCCAGTTCCCCCTCCTGGAAGTAGAACTCCCGCTTCAGCGTGAACCGCAGGTCGATGGTGCCCGGCCCGCCGGCTCCGCCGTCCAGGAGGCGGGCCGCCACCTGCTGTCCCTCGGCCAGCCTGTCCGGAATGCTGTCGGACCTGCCGGAGACGGCGAGCCGCGGCCCCTTCGCCAGGAGGTCGTCGGTGAGCGACACACCGGAGACGCTCCGGATGTCGCCGATCTGCAGCAAGTGGTCGAAATCGGGTGGCGTGACGATCCGGTGCGCGAGGAACCGTTCGCTTCCCTTCCCGAAGGCGAGGTACGTGAGCTCCGGCGGCCGGGCCTCCTGCTCGTCCAGGCGCCGGAAGTGCACCACGCGCCGGACGTTGACCCGCACCGCCTCGACGACGATCACTGTGCTGGTGTCGAAGTGGCCCCGCACCAGATCTCCCGTGAACGAGGTCAGCACGGGCTGCCCCGCGGGCGTGACCAGCTCGGTGATGCTGAACGGCTCGGGGGCGAGCGTGTAGAGGTCCGTTCCCGTCTGATGGCGGTCCTCGACATACAACTTCTGTGCGTTGCCCGCGTCGTTGTCCAGGGTCACTTCGAGCAGCACCTGGAAGGCATGGGCGGGCGGGGAGAACATCGGCAGGTGGGACAGGTAGACCGTCTCCTCACCCACCACTGCCATTCCGTGGAATTTCTTGGGTTCGCCGACCGGCATCGATCTCATCTCCAGCATGCGTCAGCTGTCGTGGCAGCTGTGGGAGGGATGCATCCGAGTCGCTTTCAAGCCTGGCACCTCGACGCGGAGATCGCCATCGCGGTGCGGGACGCTCGCGCCCACTCCGAGCCGGCGGTAATGCGGGTGTGTTCCCCCGTGCCGTACGCCTACGCTCGGCGCATGGATCCCGGCACCCTCGCCTGCGTCGTCGTGCCCGTCACAGCCGTGCTGTACGGGCAGCTCGGCCTGCTCCGACGGCGCCGGGAACGGGGGTACCGGGTCATGGCCGAGCGCTGCGCCGAGGTCCTGCGGGATCCCTACCGGGCCGCCGCCGGCCGGGGCTGGCTCCAGGACGATACGCAGGCGGCCGCCGCCCGGCTGCTGCTCGACGGGCTGGTCAGCGTCAACCACCGCGGCAACCTGAGCCTCACCGCGGCCGGCGCCGACCCCGCACGGACCGCCGGACATCCGCTGCCGGACGCCCTGCTCGCGGCGCTGCGCCGGCGCACCGCGCCCGCAGCCCTCGGCAGCATCAGGCTCCGGGACACCGGCTTCAACACCACCCGGGAGGCGTTCCACGCGGCCGGGCACGCCCGCGTGGAGCACGGGATTCCGGCGCTCGCGAGCGACCCTGCCGGTCGGCCGGCCCGCATCGGGAACCTGTCGGCCGCCGTGCTGGTGATGCTGTTCACCGCGGTCGCCCTGGCCGGCCTCCCGGCGCCCCGCGGTGCGGTGGAGTCGGCGGCGGTCGCCGTCTCCGCCATCGGGCTGGTCGCGCAGATCGCCTGGTTCAGCCCGTACGAACGCCTGCGCACCGTGTACGCCCGGCGCGACCCGTGGAAGGACCGGGCGGCCGGGCTCGACGTGCACCCGGCGCTCGCGGAACTGGCCCGCCTGGACCCGGAGGCCGCGGAGCGGCTGCGGGTCAGCCGGCTGCGGACACGCCGGGGACGCAACCGGGGCCGGCCCCGGCGCCGCCCGGCCCCGGCCGAGGCCTGACGCGGCCCCGTCCCCGCGGGACGAAGCCGTTCCCCAGCCCCGCCCCTTCCCGAAACCGGGCTCCGCCCGGACCCGGTGCGCTCAAACGCCGCGCGGGCTGGATTGTGCCGCTGCGCGGCAATTCCAGCCTCGCCGGCGTTTGAGGCGCTGGGGGTGCCCCCCAGCGGTAGCTGGGGGAGGGTCTGGGGGCGGAGCCCACACCACGCGGCGGAGCCGCATATCCGGTACGGCGGGAAGGGGCGGGGTGGGGAACGGCTCCGCGCAGCGGGGAGCGGCCTACGATCCGGTCGTCGGCAGGGTCCCGTCAGGGGGATCGGCGGGGAGCGGGGGGCGCACGCATGGGAGCGGTGGAGGCTCTGGAGAAGCTGGCACCGGTGGTGCTGGCCTTCGGCTGCGGGGTCGTCCTCGCCCGACGCAAGGTGGTTCCGGCCGGGAGTTCCAAGGTCTTCGCGGACTACGCGTTCCTCTTCGCCGTCCCGTGCTTCCTGTTCGGGAACATCTACCGCAGCGATCTGGGGGCCTTGTTCCACTGGCGGGCCGTCACGGGGTACGCGGCCGCCGCCTGTGCCGCGGCCGTGCTGACCGGTGTCACCGCACGGGCGTTGGGCGTGCGGGATCCGCGCGGGGTCGCGCTGCGCATCATGGCCGCCGTGCAGGTCAACACGGCCTACTTCGCCGTGCCGGTGTTCATCATGCTGTTCGGGGACGCGGCGCCGATCTTCCCGGTGCTGTTGTTCCAGGTCTGCGTGCTGTCGCTGGTCGTCATCTCGATCATGGAGTTGGGGCGTCCGGACCGCGCGGGGAGCCCGGTCCGGCGGCTCGGGTCGGCGGTCGCGGCCTCGCTGCTGACGCCGGTCGTGGTGGCGTGCAACGCGGGCATCGCGCTCAACGTCCTCTCCGTCCCGGTGCCCGGGGTCGTGCTCGACAGTTTCGCGTTCGTCGGTGACAGCGCCTCGCCCGTGGCGCTGTTCGCCCTCGGGCTGCATCTCGGGGGCAGCGGGTCGGCGGTCCGCGGCACCACGCTGGAGGAGGTGTGGCTCGTCGCCGCCAAGTGTGTCGGCCTCCCCCTGCTCACGTTCGCGGTGTGCCGGTACGCCTTCGGGGTGGAGGGCGAGCGGTTGAGCCAGCTGGTCCTGATCGCGGCGATGCCGGCGCCGCAGAACCTGTTCGTCTTCGCGCAGCGCTACGGCGTGGGCGTCGACACGTCCGCCGCGCTCGTCGTGAAGAGTTCGGTCGTCGCGCTGCTGTTGCTCCCGTTGTGGACCCAGTGGGCGGTGTGACCTGCGACGGGTCCGTGACGAGGCTGTCACGAGATCCGTGGTACATGTTCATGTCATGAAGAAGATCACTCGTAGACAGGCCCTGGGCACCGCCGCCGGCGCGGCGACCGCCCTCGGCCTGACTGTCCTCGTCATGTGGGACTCGGCCAAGCCCTCGCCGACCCCCGATCCGAAGGCGCAGCCCGGCGGCGTGAGCGCCTCGGGCCTTTCCATACCCGCCAACGGCATCGACGAGGTGTTCGAGGGGCGTCGCGTCCAGATTTCCCTCGGCAAGGGGGGCGGCGGCCACGAAGGGCACGGACTGCCCGCCTGGCCCAGCATCAAGATCGACGGCAATGAGCTGCACATCATGCGCAACGCCGACGGCACCTGGGTGAGCGTCATGAACCACTACGAGAGCTTCCCCGACCCCCTCGCGGCCGCACGCGCCGCCGTCCGCACCCTCCAGGGCGGCCACCTCGCCCCGTTCGCCCCCGAGGGGGCCGCGCAGTGACCGTCCGCAAGAGCCAGGCCACGCTCACCGCCGACGAGAAGCGCGCTTTCACCAACGCGCTGCTCGAACTCAAGCGCACCGGCGTCTACGACCGGTTCGTCACCACGCACAACGCCTTCCTCAGGTCCGACTCCGACTTCGGTGACCGGGTCGGCCACCGCGGCCCGTCGTTCCTGCCGTGGCACCGGCGCTTCCTGCTGGACTTCGAGGCCGAGCTGCAGAAGGTGGACCCGAAGGTCGCCCTCCCGTACTGGGACTGGACCGTGGACCGCACCCCCGCCTCCTCGTTGTGGGCCCCGGACTTCATGGGCGGCACCGGCCGGCCGCAGGACGGCCAGGTGCTCGACGGCCCGTTCGCGTACTCCGGGCGCAGGTGGAACATCACGGTGGGCGTGGACCGGTATCCGTTCCTGCGGCGTTCGCTCGGGGCGGGCGGCGCCCAGCTGCCGACCAAGGCCGAGGTGAACGCCGTACTGGACATGCCCGAGTACGACGCGGCTCCCTGGAACAGCTCCTCGGGCGGCTTCCGCAACCACCTGGAGGGGTGGCGCGGCGCCGGGCTGCACAACCGGGTCCACGTGTGGGTCGGCGGGCACATGCTCACCGCGGCCTCCCCCAACGACCCGGTGTTCTGGATGCACCACGCCTTCGTCGACATGCTCTGGGCCGAGTGGCAGCGGCGTCACCCGAAGTCCCCCTATCTGCCGGCCGCCGCCACGCCGAACGTGGTCGACCTGCGCCGGCCGATGCGGCCCTGGAACAACGTGACACCGGCCGACATGCTGGACCACCGCAGGTTCTACACCTTCGACACCGAGGGGGCCGCGCCGCGCCGACCGTAGTCCGGCCCGGCCGTGGTCCGGCCCGGCCGTGGTCCGGCCCGGCCGTGGTCCGGCCCGGCCGTGGGCGGCGGGCGGTGGCGGGCCGTGGGCGGCGGGTCCGCCCGCCGCAGGAGCACGGCCGGTCACGGCGGTGCGTGCCGCCAGGATCCCGGGTGGGCCCGGCGCCGGGGCGGACTGCCCAGACGCCGGGCCAGGTACGGTTCCTGGGCGATCGCGGCGCCCGCGGCCATGCTCACGGTGACCCCGACGCACACCACGATCAGCCACGACAGCAGGACGAACACCGGGCCCGTCGAACCGTAGGCGTCCAGTGCCCGGTTGAGGGCGCGCGGCATGTAGAAGCGGGCGGTGAAGGCCAGCCCGGTGACCACGACCGCGGTGAGCACCGCGCCGGGCAGCAGTGCCCGGGGGGCCAGCCGGCCGCCGAGCAGCAGGTGCTGGGTCCACCACCAGGCCGCCGTCTGCAGGGCCAGGGCGAGGGGGATGCCGAGCCACAGGCCGGCCCCGAAGCCCTGGCGCACGGGGCCCTGCACCAGCAGCACCACCATCCACGCCGCGAGCCAGGCGACCCACTTCCAGACCGCGATCCGGGCCTCCGTGCGCGGGATCTCCCAGGCGCGTTTGCACAGCCGCTGCATGGCCCGGCTCACGGCGGTCGCGGAGACGAGGACCATGAGCCCGCCGACGAGGCCGACCGCGCTGCGGAAGTCCTCGTCCTCGTCCCGGGAGCCCTTCCCGAGGAGGTCTCCCAGCTGCGCGGCGGTCGGCCCGGTCAGCCCGAACGTGGTCCGCACGGAGTCGATCATCTGCTCGCTCACGCCGTCCGGGGCGAGCGAGGCGACGACGAACAGCAGCGGCACCGCGGTCAGGAAGACCTGGGCGGCGAGCCGGGTGGCGGAGTCGAAGACGTTCACCGAGATGAGCCGTTCGATGACGTGGGTGATCACCGGGAAGCGGGTCTCGGCCCGCTCCTGCCGCCGCTTGGCCGCCGCGGCCAGCTTCCGGGACCGGGTACGCCACCGGGACGGGCGCCGGGCGCCGCGAGCGGAGGGATGTCGGCCGCGCATGGGGCCCAATCTCCCACTCCCGGCGCGCGGCAGCCGCGTCCCGCGCGTATGCGGCCTGCAGGATCCCCCGTCGGACCCAGACCCGGCCGCCGGGCCACCCCGGCCGCCCGGGCTCCGGCCGCCTGTTACGGCGCCAGGTCGCGGGCGAGGGCGGTCATGACCGCCCGGGTCTTGGTCTCACCGGTCTGCGGCGGGGTGATGCCGAGCTCGCGCAGGGCGTCGGCAAGCAGCCGCCCGGCCTCCGCCGCGTCGGACAGGTCCGCGCGGACCGACACCTCCAGGAAGCGCAGGCCGTGTCCGGTGGTAGCAGTGGTCGCGGTGGTCGTCGTGGTGGCGACGGTCCACTCCTCGATCGCCACGGCGCGGGGCAGACCGTCCCAGTCCTGCTTCCATTTGACGGCGTGCACCGGACCCAGTGCCGTGAGGCCCCCGAGGCCCTCCCCGGTCAGGCCGACGGCGCCGAGCAGTTCGCGGTGCCGGTCCGTGAGCATGCCGTCGAGCGAGCCGGACCGTTCCGCGTCGTGTGCCGCGCCGGCGTCCCGCTCGGCCTGGAGCGCGGCCGCCAGTACGGGGGTGAAGGCCGGGCCGGGCCGGTCCTCCTCGACGGTGAACTCCCAGTCGTCGCCCTCGCGGTCCTTCCGCCACGGGGCCGGCAGGGCGGGGCAGGGCCGCAGCTTGACGGTCATGTCGGCGTCGGGGCGGGAGCCGCGGCCGGTGTCGTCGCGGCGCAGGCGCAGGATGACGCCGCGGTCGAGGAGCGGCAGCGTGACGGCGGTGTCGGCCGCCGCCGCCGGCTGCGGGCGGTCCCAGAAGTGGATGGACCGGCGGCGCCCGTCGGAGCGGTCGAGTCCGAGGGCGTCGAGGGCCGCGGCGGCCTCCGCCCCGGCAAAGCTGATCTTGATTTCCGCGGCCTTGGCCTCGGGGGACCCGTTCATTGCGTTCCCTCCTGGAGTACGCGCTCGACCAGCTCTTCCAGGGCGTCGCCGGTGTCGGGGTCGGCGAATTCCACGGTGCGGCCGTCCACGGTCACGGTGTACCGGTAGCCGTCGGGGACCCCGGCCGGGGTCCCCGGCCCCGCTTCGGCGAGGACCTGGCGGGCGAGGCGTTCGAGTTCGGCCGCGTCGGGCCGGCCGGTCGTCTCCAGCACGGCCCGACGCGTGATTCCGGCGATGCCCCCGGTCCGGGTCACCTCGATGCGCATGGCACCGCTGCGACGGGGCCGGGCCGGGGGGCGGCTGTGCTGCGGGGCGGGTCCGGCTCAGCCATTGCCGTTGCCGTTGACGCCGACGTGCGCCCAGGCCTTGATGACCGCCTCGTACTCCATCCCCCGCCCGTAGCGCCGCTCGGTCGCCGTGACGGTGGCGCGGGCGAAGTCCTTGAAGTCGGCGCGCGGGGTCAGCTCCCCGGAGGTGAGGGTGTCGTACCAGATCTGGCCCGCCCGCTCCCAGGCGAAGCCGCCGATCTGGTTCGCGACCAGGTAGAACGCGTGGTTCGGGATACCGGAGTTGATGTGGACGCCGCCGTTGTCGAGGTCCGTCTCGACGTAGCGGTCCATGCTGTCCGGCTGGGGGTCCTTGCCGCCGAGCAGGCGGTCGTCGTAGGCCGTGCCCGGCGCCTTCATCGAGCGCAGGGCCTGGCCGCGCACCGTCGGTGTGAACAGTCCGGCGCCGATCAGCCAGTCGGCCTCCTCCGCCGTCTGGCGGCGGGCGTACTGCTTGACGAGGCTGCCGAAGACGTCCGACACCGACTCGTTGAGCGCGCCGGACTGGTCCTCGTACACGAGGTCGGCCGTGTACTGGGTGATGCCGTGGGTCATTTCGTGGGCGGGGATGTCGACGGCGATGGTGAAGTCGTTGAAGACGATGCCGTCGCCGTCACCGAAGATCATCTGGCGGCCGTTCCAGATGGCGTTGTTGTACTTCCGGCGGAAGTGGGCGGTCGCGTCGAGCCGGAGGTTCCGGTCGTCGATGGAGTGGCGGCCGTAGACCTCCTCGAAGAAGGCGAACGTGAGGCCGAGGCCGTCGTAGGCGCGGTTCACCGTGCCGTCGACCACGGGGTCGGAGCCCTCGGTCCGGACGACGTCGCCGGGGAGTTCGCGGGTCTCGTGGGTGTCGAAGACCGTCCGCTCCAGGACGCCCGCGGTGACGGGGGCACGCGTCACCTCCCTCGGTGCGGCGGCGCGGACCTCGCGGAGCCGGGCGTCGACCTCCAGCGTCTTCTCGGCGGCTTCGCGGATCCTCGGGTCGTCCGCTTCGGCGAGGTTCTCGAGGATGTAGGGGGGAAGGACGGCGCAGTGGCAGGTGCCGGACGCGGACGGGCGGTGCGCACCGTCGCCGGCGGAGTGAGTGGGATGCACAGGGCCAGACTCCCGCCGGTCGCGGCGCGGGACCGGCGCCACCCCGGGGATCTCACCCGGGGAACCGTTCCGGCTCGTCCGAACAGCCTCGCGGCGCACACCCACACGGCGGCGTGTCCGGGCCCGGCGCCGCCGTCGCCCCGCCCGCCGTACGCCTGGCCGTCCCACCGGGCCGGGGCGGGTCAACTCCTGTGCTCAGTAGGGCGCTTGAGATCCCTCACCTATCATGCGTTCGATTCCGGATGCCTGTGTGCGATTCCGTGCCCGGGGTCCGGAGCGAACCACGAGAGAGGCAACGGGGACGTGGGATTCAGATCCGGAAAACGGGCTTCGGTGGTCGCGGTGTGCACCGCCGCGGCAATCGTGGGCGGCCTGCAGATGTCGTACAGCGCCTCGGCACCGAGGACGACGGCAGCGGGCCGGCGGCCGCCGCCACCCCGGGCATACCGGCGCTCGAAGAAGCGCCCGACGCGCACGCGGAGGACACCGCCGCCTCCACCAGCGACCACACCGCGTTCAGGAACGGCGTCATGGCGCTCAGCGCCGGAAGCGCGCAGTCCGCGGCGGCGCGGGCGGCCGCGGCCGCCGGCCCGCCCCAGGGCGAGGGGTGGAAGATCCACCAGGCGACGAAGTGGCTGCCGACCGGCTACACGGTCAAGTTCTACGACCAGAAGTCCGCGGACTGGCTGGCTCCCTATGTGAAGGCGTCGGCGGCGGACCTCCAGCGCGTCACGAACCTGCCCGTCACCGTCGACACGCGGCCGGTGGGCTGGGATTACGTGAGGCCCAAGGGCGAGGTGGTCATGGGTGTGCTGCACCACCCGTGCAAGCCGCCCGCGGGCGAGGGCAGCATGGGCAGCACGGGGTGGACGGTGGTCCGGGACGGTCCGGGACGGCCAACCTGAGCTGCGGCCTCACCAGCTCCTCCGCGCCGGACACCGCGACCAGCGGACACGCCTACATCGACGACGCGTTCTTCACCCCGCAGGGCAAGCCGACCGCCTCCATGGGCGAGACGTACATGAAGAACCACATCAGCCACGAGCTCGGCCACACCCTGGGCCTCGCCCACGCGAACCGCAGCATGGAGAAGGGCGACTGCGCCAAGGGCTCCGACTCCGGCCAGTTCCCGGTGATGTGCTCGCCCGCGTACGCCTACCAGGACAAGCGGGCCGGCACGTACGTCCAGCAGTTCGACGTACAGGGCCTGCGCCGGCTCGCCGCCGGGGGCGGGGCCGCGCTGCCGTCGCAGGGCAAGGTGGCCGGCCTGGGCGGCAAGTGCCTGGACGCCGAGGGCGGCAAGGCCGACAACGGCACCCGGATCCAGCTGTACACCTGCAACGGCACCGTGGCGCAGTCCTGGATCCTCTACAAGGACGGCACGTTCCGGGCCCTGGGCAAGTGCCTCGACAACTCCCGCAACGCCGACACCAACGGCAACAAGATCCAGCTCTGGGACTGCAACGGCTCCGCCGCCCAGCGCTGGTCGGTCAACACCAAGGGCCAGATCGTGAACGCCGGAACGGGCAAGGTGCTCGACGTGAAGGGCGGCGCGACCGCCAACGGCACCCCGGTCCAGCTGTACGCGGCGAACGCCGACAAGCGGCAGGTCCGGGTGGCTCCCCAGTAGCACCCGGCCGGGCCGGCGGGCCGCTCCGGCACACGGGGGCGGGCCCGCCGGCCACCGGGCCACCGGGCCACCGGGCCACCGGGCCACCGGGCCACCGGGCCACCGGGCCACCGGGCGGGTGTGCCCTCCGCGCGCCGTGATGGTCCACCATGGTGCCCATGTCCGACCGATTCACCACCCGGGTGCTCGACCTGGCCACCGGCCGTTCCGAGACCGTCACCGACCTCACCCGCCACTGCGAGCGGTTCCTGTCCGAAGCCGCGGCCGGCCGCGACGGACTGCTCAACGTGTTCGTGCCCCACGCCACCGCGGGCATCGCCGTCATCGAGACCGGCGCCGGCAGCGATCACGACCTGCTGGCCGCCCTCCGCACCCTGCTGCCCGCGGACGACCGCTGGCAGCACCGCCACGGCTCCCCCGGCCACGGCCGCGACCACGTCCTGCCCGCCTTCGTCCCGCCCCACGCGACCCTGCCGGTCCTCGGCGGGCGCCTCCAGCTCGGCACCTGGCAGTCCGTCTGCCTGGTCGACACGAACAAGGACAACCCCGACCGCCAGGTCCGCCTGTCGTTCCTCGGCTAGCTGCCGGGGTCGGTCGGGGCGTCAGGTCGACTCCGGGCGGGCGAGGACCGGGCCGGGCGGGCGGCGGCGGTACACGACGAAGCGGCTGGTGATGAACGCCACGACGGAGGCGATGACGACGAGCGGCACCTGGTTCTGGGCGTCGGGGCCGAGCAGCAGGGCCCCGAGCACCGCGCTGGTCAGGGGCAGGCCGCTGACCACCGCGGTCGCGGCGGCGATGCCGACGCCGAGCGCCGGGGTGGCGCCGAAGCCCGGCAGCCCCGCGCAGGCGATGGCCAGCGCGGCGCCGATCAGCACGGCCGGGAAGATGGGACCGCCGCGCAGGGCGCCCAGGCAGATGCCCCAGGCCAGGCCCTTGAAGAGGACCAGGGCGAGCAGTGCGCCCACGGGCCAGGCGGCGTAGTTCCCGGCGAGTTCGCCCAGGGTGATCTGGCCGGAGAGCGCCGCCTCCTCCGGGGAGCGGCCGGTGGTCAGCGCGTAGGCGGTGATGCAGACCCCTACGGCGAGGGCGGCCAGCACGGTGTTGCGTGCCGTGTTGCGCCGGGTCCAGGCGAGGACCGGCCGGCCGAATTCGTGCGCGACGCTGACCACGACCGCGACGGCGACCGCGACGGGGATGCCCCACAGGAAGTCCCCCGCGTCGGGGTGGGTGTCGGGCGGGACCTGCGGCAGGGTCAGGCCGCCGATGGGCAGGCCGGTCCACTCGCCGAGGCTGTCGAAGACGACGGCTCCGGCGGCGCTGGCCACGAGGCAGGGCAGCAGCAGGACGACGAGCTGGGGCCCGGCCAGTCCGGCCGCCTCGACGACCATCAGGGCGGCGACGATCGGCCCGCCGAGGATGGTGGAGATGGCGGCGGTCGATCCGGTGGTGGCGACGATCGCCTGGATCTTCGGTTCCACCGGGCGTTTCGCGGCGTGCAGCCACAGCAGGGCGAGGCCGCTGCCGAGGGCCATCAGCGGGGCCTCGGGGCCCAGGGCGGCGCCGAGCGGGAGGACGGTGAGGGCCGAGAGCACGACGCCGGGCAGTTCGCGGGGCCCCATGGGGGCTCCGCGGAGGCCGTTGACCGGTACGTGGCCGCCGCCGCCCGGCATCCGGGTGATGATCGGGGCCGCGATCAGCCCGGCCAGCAGCAGGGCGGGCAGGGCCCACCACCAGGGTGCCCGGTCGAAGCCGAGGCTCTGGGGGAGGGACTCCCACAGGAGGTGTTGCAGGTAGTGCTGGAAGCTGACGAAGAAGAAGCAGGCCGCGGCGACGGGCACGCCGATGAGGACGGAGAGCAGCATCAGGCGGGCGTAGCCGCGGCTGAGCATGATCGCGCGGAGTGCGGGCTCGGCGTCGGCGGGCGAGACGTGGGGGTCGGCCTGCAGGCCGGGCGCGGTCGCGATCGACGACGGGGGCGGGGGCGGTGGTGGCGGCGACGGCCGGTCGGACGGGGTCACGGCCGCTCCCGGGCGTCGGTGCGGAGGTCCGCGAGGGGGCGGCGGACGGTGGATTCGTCAGCGGTGTCGTCACCCTGCATGTGTGACCTCCTGGTGGCCCTGGTCCAGGCAAACCCGGGCGGTCGGCTGCGGCGAGGCGGGAGGCACCGGTCGGGTGACGCGGCCGCGGCCGCCTGACGGGTTCTCGACCCCGCATCCCGCCGAACACGCTGCCGAAAACCGTCGCGTGCCTGGTCGGATCGGCTCGCGGGGTGCCGCATGATATGGGCATGAACACGCCACCCGGTCATCCGCAGCACCAGTACGACCAGCAGTACCCACCGCAGTACCCAAATCCCCAGCAGTACCCGCATCCCCAGCAGGCGCAGCAGCCCCAACCGCCGTACGGCCGGCAGCCGTACGCCCAGGCTCCCTACGGCCAGGCCCCTCAGCAGCCCTACGCCCAGGCCCCCTACGGCCACGCCCCCGGGCAGCAGCCGTACGCCGCCCCGTACGCACCGCAGCCGCCGTACGGGCAGCAGGGCCCGTACGGGCAGCAGCCCCCGTACGGTCAGGCGCCGCGGCCGCGCGTGCCGGGGCCTGCCGGGGACGCGCGGCGCGGGGTCGCCGCCACGCTGGACGTCTTCGTCGCCGTCGCCGTCCCGTACCTGATGGCGCGCGGGCACGAGGGCCGGCCGCTGACCGCCCTGGCGACGCTGCTCGGCATGTCCTTCGTCAACCAGGTCCTGCTGACGTTCCTGTTCCGGGCGACCGTGGGCAAGCTGATCACCGGGATCCGGGTGATCCGGGCCTCCGACGGCGGGCGCGCCGGGTTCTGGCGCCTCGTGTACCGGTGGCTGTGCGGCCTGTGCTGGCTGCCGCTGCAGCCGTACTACTGGGTGCGGGCGTTCTTCCGCGGCCTGTGCGGCGGCGGGGCGGCGCGCGGCACCGTCAGGGACAACGACGACGGCGAGATGTACCACGCCGACCTGGCCGGGCTCCGCTACGCCCGGCGCCGGGACCTCGCGGCCTGACGGACCAGTGCCCTGCGCGCCGTGCGGGCGTCCGGGTGCGCGGTGCACGCCTCGTCCGCGGACGGGCAGGACGTGATGGCCTCGGCCGGCCCGGGGTGGCTCAGGAGAAGGCGGGCGGTTCGGCGGCCAGGGCCTTCTCGTGGCCGTCCAGCCACTTGGCGAGCTCCACGCAGCTCACCTTCCCGTGGTCGGGGTAGTCCACCTGGTAGCCGCCGTCGTTGCCCGGCAGGCCCGTCTCCAGGCAGCGTGCGGCGTAGGGGAGGGTGTAGGCGATCTTTTGGGCGTTCTCGCGCACGGACTTGCTGGGGTGGCTGCCGAGGATGACGGCCGCGGACGCCGCCCTGGCGGCGAGGTCCTCGTTGCCCTGCCGCAGGCCCGCGATGACGGCGGGATCGCGTTTGGACTGCTCGTCGAGCCGTTCGAAGCGCTGCATCAGGAAGCGGACCCGGTTGGAGGCCTGGATCAGTTCCCCGTAGCGGGTGATCTGCTCGGTGGTGCGGGCGGTCGACTGCTGGCCGGCCGCCTGGGTCCGCGCGGCCTCCACGGTGCTGCGGGCCTGCGCCCGGCCGGTCTCCAGGACGCTGCCGGCCTGGAGGTAACCCGCGATGACGGTGCCGACCACGGCCGCGAGGCCGACGTAGGACGGCGCGTGCCGCTGCATGTGCTCACCGAAGCTCGCCATGCGCCCGATCCTGCCAGCCGGACGGATTCCCACCGCCGGACTGGCCGGATCGTTGCCCTACCCGGGCCGGATTCGGGCACACGGCCGGGCCGGGGAGCCGCGGAGCCCGGGTCAGACCGCCTCGCGGTCCTTGCGGAGCTGCGCCGCGCCGGAGTGGTGGTCCTCGCCGCCGGCGGGCACGAAGACGATGCGCGTGCCGGAGCGCAGCGGCGTGTCCCACGCCGTGTGCACC
Source organism: Streptomyces sp. NPDC090445 (assembly GCF_044769385.1). Classification (NCBI taxonomy): domain Bacteria; kingdom Bacillati; phylum Actinomycetota; class Actinomycetes; order Kitasatosporales; family Streptomycetaceae; genus Streptomyces; species Streptomyces sp. NPDC090445. Next base: position 145,845 of record NZ_JBIVXV010000006.1, read on the forward strand.
TCGGCCAGCGGTACGGGGACGATCTCGCCGGTGGGCGCCAGCGACGGCAGCCGGGTGAGCAGTTCGCGCAGGCAGGCGCTGCGGCGTGCGGCCGAGATCGAGCCGAGTCCGCTGCCGCAGATGTCCACGTCGGCCTTGCGCAGCCACGCGGACGGCAGCGTCATGTCGGGCCCGGCGGCAGAGCCGACCTGTACCCACCGCAGTGTGCGGGTCGGGTCGGCGCGGTGGCGCAGGATGCCGTCGAGGGCCAGCTCCGCGGGCCGGCCCCACAGGTAGTCCAGCACGATGTCGGTGTCGGCGGCCGCGGCGCCGAAGGCGTCGGCGACCTCCCCGTCGGGGCCTTCGAGCAGGACCGTGCGGGCGGCGCCCAGCGCGGACGCGGCCTGCAGGGCCAGCGGATCGCGGCCGGCGGCCACGACCTGCCCCGCGCCCTGGTCGAGGGCCAGCCGGACGGCGGCCCGTCCGGCGTTCCCGGTGGCGCCGAGGACGAGCACCGACTCCCCGCCCCGCAGCCGGCCCCGTTCGCGCAGGGCGATCCAGGCGGACGAGGCGGGGTTCATGGCGGCGGCGACCACGGCCGGGTCGAGGCCGTCCGGTACGGGCATGAGCGAGGCGGCCGGGACGGCGACGCGTTCGGCCATCGTCCCGCGGGGCGGTTCGAGCCCCGGGATGTAGACGAGTGCACCCTCCGTGGTCCGGCCGACCCCGTCGAACCCGGGTACCAGCGGGAGTGCGTCACCGCCCGTGTAGTGGCCGCCCGACGCGAACGAGCGCACCAGCGGGTACAGCGCGGCCGCCAGCATCTCGACGACGACCTCGCCGGCCGCGGGGGCGGGTTCGGGCACGGACTCGTACCGGGGCGGCTGACCCAGGGCGTGGACCACGGCTGCGTACATCGGCTGGCCCCCAAAACGGGTGGTGAGGCGGGAACGGTGGCGGTACGGGTCTGATTGTGGCGGTTCCGGGCGGGGCGCGGCGGCTGCGCCACGCGGGCTGGGGCGACTGCCGAGGTGGGGTGACCGCCGGGCAAGACGACCCGCCGGGCAGGGCGACCGCCGGGGCGCGGCGCCTCAGCTGCCCGTGCCGACGAGCCGGGGTGACCCCGTCGCGGGGACGAAGTCCGTCAGGGAGACGGTGTAGTCGCCCTGGCCGGGCCGGTACGCGGTGCAGTACCGGGTGGGGTACCAGCCGGACTTCTGCCAGGCCGCCGGCTGGGGGATGGCCTCGCAGGTGCGGTGGCCGCCGGCGGGGTCGCGGTGGCGTTGCAGGAAGTCCTTGGTGAGCATGGGCTCCATGAAGATGAGGCCGCCCGCGTACGCGCCGTAGATGAAGGTCTGGCCGGTGAGGGTGCCGGTGGTCGGCGGCCGGCTGTCCAGGTGGGCCCCCATGGCCCCTTCGGCGGTCTGCGGGCTGCTCGCGGGATAGCCGGCGGGCAGGTAGGCGGCCGGTACCGGCCGGGCAGCGGTGGCGAGTTGGTCGCAGGCGATGAGCAGGGCGCACCCGCCGGTCCGGATGCCGGCGCGGACTTCCTTGGGCACGAGGTAGAAGTGGACGTCGAAGTGGGGGACGTCGTAGCGGCCGTGCGGGTTGTGGCCGTGCGGGTTCCAGTTGAACAGGGCCCAGTGGAAGGGCAGTCCGGCCGCGCCGGCCGGTGTGCCGGGCAGGGCGAGCTCCAGGCTGTGGCCGCCGACGCATTCGTGGGCGCGGTCGGTGGTGCCGTCGCCGTCCGTGTCGTGGCAGTGCTTGCCGTCGGTGGGGGCGGCGGGCAGGGCGGTGAGGGCGGAGGCGGTGAGGGAGATGCCCACCGCCTGGGGGACACCGTCGCGGTATTCGCTGTACGTCCGTACCGTGCCGCGGCCGAGTGCGGCGGCCGGGCCGAGGCTGAGGCAGGCCGCGGCGTCGGTGCGGGCGCCGCAGGCGGGCAGCCGGGCGGCGGAGCCGGAGCGCGGCCGGGGGTCCGGGGGCTGCCAGATCGAGGGCAGGAGCGCGGCCAGCAGGGCGACGCAGGCCAGTCCGGCGGCGGTGGTGGCGGGGCGGGGGAAGCGAGGGGTGCGAGGGATCCGGGTGCTGCGGGGGAAACGGGGGATGCGGGGGATGCGGGGGCTGTTCATACCGCGACGCTCCAGGAAGTACGGGAGTTGAGTGCTGCGGCGTCCGTGCCGGTGACCTGGAGGGTGCAGGACCTGATGCCGTCGAGGCTGTCCTCGGGCAGGACGTGGCGGATGTCGGTGAAGCCGTCGGGGGCGAGGGCCTCCACCTCGCGGAGCACGGGGTCGGGTTCCAGGCGGCGGTGGGCCGCGAGGAGGCGGGTGGTCTGCGGCAGGCGGGCGGCCTCGTACCGGTCCAGGGCCTCGTCCACGTCGTGGTGGGCGAGTTCGTACGCGAGGACCCGGGCGTCGACGATGGCCTGGGAGGCGCCGTTGGAGCCGGTCGGGTAGACGGGGTGGGCGGCGTCGCCGAGGAGGACGACGCGGCCGTCGCGCCAGGTCGGCAGCGGGTCGCGGTCGATCATCGGGTAGCGGGCGATGCGGGGCGCCGCGGCGACGACCGCGTGGAGGTCGAGGAAGTCGCTGCGCCAGCCGTCGAGATGGGCCAGCACGGTCTCGGGCGGCACGGTGTCGCGTTCCCAGTCGGGGCCGCCCCGCGCGGGGTCGGTGTCCCCGTCGTCGCCGGTGCGGCTCTCCACGACCCAGTTGACGAGGCACCGGCCGTGCCGGTCCGGCCGGGAGACCGCGTAGGCGACGGCCTTCACCCTGCTGTTGCAGCCGATGATGACCATGGTGCGGCCGTCGAGGAACGGGGCGGTCTCGGTGATGCCGCGCCACATGCATATCCCGTTGCGCAGCGGCGGCCCCTCGTCCGGGTACATGGCGGCGCGCACGGCCGAGTTGATGCCGTCCGCGCCGATGAGGAGGTCGCACGGGACCGGGTCGGGCAGGCCTTCGAGTCGGGCCCGTACAGGGCCGCCGCCGCTGCCCCGACCGCGGCCGGTGCCGTAGTCGGCCAGGCGGCGCCCGGTGAGCAGGGCGTCCGGGCCGAGGCGGTCCCGTACGGCGCCGAGCAGCAGCTCCTGGAGGCGGGCCCGGTGCACCGAGTACTGCGGCCAGTTGTAGCCGGCGGCGCGGCCGCGGGGCTCGCCCCAGATCAGGCCGCCGTAGCGGTGGTGGTATTCCAGCCGGGCGGTCGCCACGGCGACGCCGTCGAGCGCGTCGCCCAGGCCCAGTTCGGTCAGTTCGCGAACGGCGGCGGGCTGCAGGTTGATTCCGGCGCCGACGGGGAGCAGCCGCGGGCAGGATTCCACGATCAGTACGTCGTCCAGCCCCGCCGCGTGAAGACTGAGGGCGGTCGTCAGTCCGCCGATTCCGGCACCGGCTATCAGGATGCGCGGAGGATTCCTTCTGCCGTACCGAGACATTCTCGCTACCTCCAGGGACGACCTCTTCAGCCCAAAAATGCGGCAGTTCGGCGAGGAGCACAACCCCGGGACCGGCAAAAGGCGAGATGTGCAGGTCAACGAGGACCGGTCACCCGATCAGAGTACGGCCGAATGCCGCCTGATGGGTGACATGGCTTTAATCAGGTGTCGGCAACAGAAAGGCTGCGACATGCATCACGAGACGTTCGAACCATGCGACGTCCAGCGCCTCCAACATGCTGTTGACTACGCCCTCCACGCCTCCAGCAAATCGCTGGAGTATCTCCTGCCTCCCTGGATACCCGGCGATCTCAAACGGGAAATAGGGAGCGGCTGCGTTGTTTCACACTGCGCGACGCTGCTGTTCCCGGAGACCGTGGAATCCGCCCTCGACTACTTCGAGGAAAACGGCTGGACCGCCTCGCCCACGATACCGAGCGTGCTCGTGAAGCGCCGTCTGGTGGAGCGCCATTGGCTGCCCGAGGATGCGGACATACGGGTGACGCGGCTGCGCGTCACCGCGGGCCCGGCGCCCGATGTCGAGGTCTTCCTCTTCCCCCGGTCCAGCCCCGCCTACGAGGAGGACGTGGGCACGAAGGAGCGTGTGCACGGCTTCGAGAACCATGTGGGACTCTTCATGGAGCGGGCCGAGGAGAGCACCCTGACCCGTCTCGCCGACCGTCTGGAGACGAGCGGCCGAATGGTGTACGAGGGTTCGGCCCACAACCCGCACGAGAACACGACCATGCTGTACTTCGCCCCCAGCGCCCCGGTGGCGCGGGTGCGCCGCCGCTTCCCCCGGTGGGAGCTGCAGTGCTCGGGTGACCTGACGGCGTCCGCCGGCAGCCGGCCGGTGCGGACGCAGGCGCTGTGCCGTGCGTACGCGGCGCTCAAGGCGAACCACATGCCCGTGGACGTCGTCATGACGCGGGCCGCCGCCCTGCGGCCCGAGCCCGTGGCGGCGCCCAAGGCCTGACCCGCCGCGCCCCCTTTCGGGCTCCCCGCCTCCGGACTGCGGTCCGGGGCGGGGAGCCCGTGCTTCCGGTCGCCGCGTCCCGTCACGCGGGGCATCCCGTCACGCGGGGCATCCCTCACGCGAGGCGTCCCGTCACACGAGGGCGACCGGGAGCCGGTGCACTCCGTGGATGTTCATGCCGGTGCGCAGCGGGACGTCGGCGGCCGGCACGGCCAGGCGCAGCGCCGGGAAGCGGTTCACGAGGGCCGGCAGGGCGACGCACATCTCGACGCGGGCGAGTTGGGCGCCGAGGCACTGGTGGACGCCGTGGCCGAAGCCGAGCTGTCCGGTGGCCTTGCGGCGGATGTCGAGGGCGTCGGGGGCGGGGAAGCGCTCCGGGTCGCGGTTGGCGGCCTCGACGGACAGCGTGACGCTCTCCCCCGCCTTGATGGTGCAGCCGTACAGCTCGATGTCCTCCAGGGCCACCCGGACCGTGGTGTGGGCGACGCTGAGGTAGCGCATCAGCTCCTCGACGGCGCTGTCGGCGAGGCTCGGATCGGCGCGCAGGGCGGCGAGTTGCTCCGGATGGGTGAGCAGGGCGAACGTGCCGTGGGCGAGCATGTTGGCGGTGGTGTCGAGTCCGGCGCCGAGCAGGAAACCGCCGAGGCCCGCGAGTTCCTCCTCGGTGAGGTCACTGGCGGTGAGGTCGCTGAGCAGGTCGTCGGCCGGGGCGGCCCGCTTGGTGCGGACCAGGGCGAGCATGTACTGCTGCAGCCCCGCGACGGCCGCGAACCGGTCCTCGGGGCTCACGTCCAGGCTCATCAGGGTGTGGACGTGGCGCTGGAAGGTGTCGCGGTCGGCGAACGGGACCCCGAGCAGTTCGCAGATCACAAGGGCGGGAACGGGCTGGGCGAACGCCGTGACGAGGTCGGCCTCCGTGCCGCCGTGCGCCATGGCGTCCAGGCGTCCGGCGGTGATCTCCTCGACCCGTTCGGTGAGCAGGCGCATGCGGCGGGCGGTGAACCGGCCGGCGAGCAGCCGCCGGTAGCGGGTGTGCCCGGGGGCGTCCATACCGGTCATGTCGCCGATCGGCGCCGGGGGCAGCGTGCCCGCGGGGCCGCCCGGCATCGGGAGGTGCATCAGCTCGTACCGCGAGCTGAACCGGGGGTCGGCGAGGACCTCCCGGGCCGGGCCGTATCCGGTGACCAGCCAGCCTTCGTGGCCGTCGGGATAGGTCATCCGGCTGACGGGGTGCCGTTCGCGCAGCCCGGCGAGTTCGCGGGGCGGGTCGAAGGGGCAGCCGGCGGGGCGGGCGGTGGGCAGGGCGGTCAGCAGTGGCTCGGTCACGGTCTCCCCCGGTGTGCGGATGGACGGCGGCCTGCGGTGCGGGCGCGCCGCCGACGAATTGCACGGTGTGCAACTTCGGGTCGCAGCCCACCGTAGGACAGGACTTGCACGGTGTGCAAGAGAGGGATTGAACGGCGTGAAAGTCCTGGACTACGCTGCGCCCATGCCCCGTGAGACCTTGAGCCGCGACCAGATCGTCCAGGCCGCCATCGACCTGCTCGACACCGAGGGGATCGACGGCCTGAGCATGCGCAAGCTGGGCCGACTGCTCGGGTCGGCGCCCACCGCCATGTACTGGCACGTGGGGAACAAGGAGAACCTCGTCGTCCTCGCCGCCGACCGCGTGTGGGGGGAGATCGAGCGGCTGGACCCGGGCGAGGTCGGCTGGCGGGCCGCCGCGCGGGCCCTGGTCCACGAGGCCCACGGCACGACCCTGCGGCACCCGTGGCTCATCACCGCCGCCAGCACGCACTTCGTCTACGGCCACGGCATGGCCGGGCTCCAGGACCACAGCTACGCGATCTACGAGGCCGCCGGCTTCAGCGGGCCGGACCTCGACTGGGCGGTCAACACCGCGTTCACCTTCCTGGCGGGTGCGGCCATCGACGACGCGGTCAAGGCGGCGATGGCGCGGGCGCGGATCCGCCCGGGCCGGGGCGAGGAGGGCGGTCCCGTCGAGGACGTCGTCACGTGGGCGACCGGGATCGCGGCCCAGTACCCGCGGCTGCGGGCCCGCCTGGAGGCGCAGGTGGACGAGGACCCGGCCGAGGTGGCCCGCCGGAAGTTCGAGTTCGGGGTGGAGGCCATCCTCGACGGCCTCGAAGCCCGCCTCGCCGCCACCGGCACCACAGCCGGCGAACGGGGCGGGGATGACCGGAACGGCCTGGATGACCGGGACTGCGCGGGCAGCCCGGACGGCGGTGACCTGCGGTCCGCCTAGCATGGGCGGGGGCATGAGGGGCTGTCAGGGGGATGCGTGGACATCGGTGCGGTGGTCATCGCGGTGGCGGGCATGGCCGGCACGCTGGGGGGAGCCTTGGTCACCCAGCGCGCTGCCGAACGGGCGAAGCGCCGGGAGCTGGACCTGGTCCGCGACCAGGAGCAGACCCGCGACGACCTGCTCCTGCGGCGCACCTGCTACGTGGAGCTCAACCGGGACGCACGCCAGTTCACCACGGCGCTCAACCACCACCTGCACCGCATCCTCGAAGGCACCGTCGAGGATGCCGACCGGCAGGCCCTCGACGAGGCGAAACGGGCCCATCGCGACCGGTACTCCGAGGCGCAGATGATCGCCCCCGACGCGGTGCTCGCCCGGGCGAGCGCGGTCAACCAGGCGCTGAACGCGGTCTACGGCCGGGTCAAGCGCCTCGACCGCGACCGCACGGCCGGGCCCGCGGCCGGGGACGCGTTCGACGCCGTGGCCGCGGCCCGGGAGGAGATATGGGACCTGCTCCGGGACATGCGGGCCGCGATGCGCCGCGACCTCGGGGTGTCACCCGACGGGTGACGCCGCGCCGGCCCCCGGGACCCCGCTCGCGCCCACGCCGTACGGACTGCGCTTGACCCTCCCCTTACGTCAGGCCACAGGCTCGGTCCGACGGAACGGAAAGGTTATTTCATGAGTTATTCAGTCGGACAGGTGTCCGGATTCGCCGGGGTCACGGTGCGCACCCTGCATCACTACGACAAGGCGCAGCTGCTGTCGCCCAGCGAGCGCAGCCTCGCCGGCTACCGGCTCTACAGCGACGCGGATCTGGCGCGTCTCCAGCAGATCCTCTTCTACCGCGAGCTCGGTTTCCCGCTCGACGAGATCCGTACGATCATGGCCGATCCCGAGGCGGACGCCCTCGGCCACCTGCGGGAGCGCCACCGGTCGCTGAAGGAGCAGATCACCCGCCTGCAGAGCCTGGTGGAGGTCGCCGAGCGGGCCATCGAGGTGCAGCAGACGGGCGTACGGCTCACCCCGCAGGAGCGGTTCGAGGTGTTCGGCGACGTCGCGTTCGACCTGAGCTACGCGACCGACGCGCACCTGAAGTGGGGTGAGAGCGAGGGCCACCAGCAATCCATGGCCCGGGCGGCCGCCCACACCAAGGAGGACTGGCGCGCCCTCATGACCGAGGCGGCGGGCTGGCGGCGGTCGCTCATCGCGGCCTTCGAGGCCGGGACGGCCTCCGACAGCCCCCGCGCCATGGACCTCGCCGAGGAGCACCGCGGGCACATCGGCCGCTGGTTCACGCCGTGCCCGCCGGAGATGCACTGCCGGATCGCGGACGAGTACATCGAGGACGCGCGGGCCTTCGCCCTCGTCGTGCCCGCCCCCGAGCAGCGGCCGGGGCTCGACAGCTGGCTGCGGGACGCCGTCCACGCCAACGCGGGGCGGGTGCGGTCGCGGTGAGGGTACTGATCGCGGCGGCGGGCTCGTACGGCGACGTCGCCCCGTACACCGGCCTGGGCTGCCGGCTGCGGGACGCCGGATTCCATGTCGCGGTGGCGGCGCCCGAGCAGTTCGCGGACCTGGTGACGAGGGCCGGGCTGGAGTTCCGGGGGATCGCCGCCGACCCGGGCGGGGGGCCCGCCGGCGGCGGGGGGATGATGCGCCGGGCCGCCGTCTTCATGCGGGAGCTCGGGCAGGGCATGGCGGCCCTGGCCGCGTCCGGCGGGGCGGACGTCCTGCTGCTGTCGACCACGACGGCGCCGCTGGGCTGGCACCTGGCCGAGGCCCTCGGGATACCGGCCCTGGGGGTGTACCTGCAGCCGGTGGCGCCCACGGGCGGCTTCCCTCCGGTCGTGGCCGCCGGACGTTCCCTCGGACCGTGGGGGAACCGGGCCGCGGGCCGCCTCGCGCTGCGCGTGGTCGACCGGATGCACGCCGGGGCCGCACGGGAGCTGCGCGACACCCTCGGCCTGCCGCCGGTCGCCCAGCCGGTGGTGCGCAAGCGGCAGGACCGGGCCGGCTGGACCGTCCTGCACGGCTTCAGCTCCGCCCTCCTCCCCCGCCCCGACGACTGGCGGGCGGGCCTGGAGGTCGTCGGCAACTGGTGGCCGCACTGCCCGGAGGACGCCCGGCTTCCGCAGGAACTGGCCGACTTCCTGGACGCCGGACCGCCGCCGGTCTTCATCGGCTTCGGCAGCATGGCGGCAGGCGAGGGCGAGCGGCTCGGCGACATCGCGGTACGGGCCCTGCGGGAAGCCGGACTCCGGGGCGTCCTCCAGGCCGGGGCGGCAGGCCTGCACGCCACCGGGGACGACGTCCTGGCCGTCGGCGAGGTGCCGCACCGGCTGCTCTTCCCGCGTACCGCGGCCGTGGTGCACCACGGGGGTGCCGGTACGACGGCCGCCGCGCTGCGGGCGGGGGTGCCCGCGGTGCCCGTCCCCGTCACGGCCGACCAGCCGTTCTGGGCCGGCCGGGTCGCCGGCCTGGGCGCCGCCACAGGACCGCTGCCGCTCAAGGAGCTGTCCGCGCCCGCCCTGGCACGGGCGCTCCGCGCAGCCGTCGGGGACCCGGCGCCCCGCGCGCGGGCCGCAGCCGCCGCCCGGCGGATGGCCGCGGAGGACGGTGCGGGCCACGTCGTACGCGAGGTGGAGCGCCTGCTCTCCCGATGACACCCCGGCCGGGCACCGAGGCCCGGAACCCTGGCGGGCACGGGCGGCAACTCATGCTGCACACACCGAAGTTGCCGCCACGGGCACGACACCCCTCCGGTACCGGCCGACGCGGCCGGGCCGGGCGACCCGGAGGGGCGCATCCGGCGTCCGCGGCCCGCACAACAGGGCCGACTGCCGCCGGTGGCCGTCGCCGGCGCCGTACGGGCCCAGGCACTGCCCGCCCAGGCCCGCGCGTCCGCAGCCGCGGGGCCGCCGGAACGCCGGTCGTGCCCGCGGGGGGTGCCCCGCCGCAGCCGTACATCGCGCGGGCGGGAGGCGGGCCGGGCGGTGCTCCGGCTCGCCTCACCGGGTCCGCGGAGGGACGGTCCGGTGTTCGACAGCCGGGCGTGCACCGGCCGGGCGGTGGCTCGGACAGGCCACGGCAGGCCGGTCGGCGGCGAGGCGGTCTTCCGGGTGGGCCCGGTGTCGGGCAGGATGCCGACGCACCGGAACCCCGTCCGGCCCGCCGGGCGCGGCGGCCGGCCCCGACCGCAATCCGGAGGCCCGTGTGGCACGGCACGACCAGGCGAGGCGGGACGAGTTCTACCGCGACCCCTATCCCCGCTACACCCGCGCCCGCCGGGCCGAAGGCCTGCTGTACGTACCGGAGGCCGACGCCTGGCTAGTGGCGCGCGACCGGGACGTGCGGGAGGTGCTCCGCCGTGCGGAGGACTTCTCCTCGGCGCACGCCCTGCTGCCGGACGTGCCTCCGTCGCCGGAGGCGCTCGGCGTGCTCGCGGGCGGCTTCGCGCCGCGACCCACCGTCGTCTCCTCGGACGGGGCCGCCCACCGCCGGCTCCGGGCCCCGCTGAGCCGGGGCCTGTCCGCCACCCGGGTCGCGGCGGTCGTCCCGTACGCCCTGACCTGCGCGGAGGGCCTGGTGGACGCCTTCGCCACCGACGGGGCCGCGGAGCTGGTGGCGGCGTACGCCCGGCGGCTGCCCGGGCAGGTGATCGGGCGGCTGATCGGGCTGGACCCGGCGGACGTGCGCGCGGCCGTGCACGGCGGATACCGGGCCGAGGAGATGGCCTTCCGCCCGCTGTCGCCGTCGGCCCAGGCGGCCGCGGCCGAGGACGTGGTCGCCCTCCAGCACCTGCTGGACCGCCTCGCCCGCGACCGGCGCACCCGCCCCCGCGACGACCTGTGCTCGGAGCTGGTGGCCGCGCTGGCCCCCGGGGACGGGGAACTGAGCCTCGAACAGCGCCACGAGCTGGTCGCGGCCCTCCAGAACCTGCTGATCGCCGGCTTCCTCACGACGAGCGCGCTCATCGCGACCACCCTGCTGCACCTGCTGGCCGACCGGGAGCAGTGGCGGATGCTGTGCGCCGACCCGGGCCTGATCCCGGCCGCGGTGGAGGAGGGCGCCCGCTTCGACGCAGCCGTCCAGGCCTTCCGTCGGACCACCACCCGGCCGGTGACCCTCGCCGGGACCGCACTGCCCGCCGGAGCCACCCTGCTCGTGGCGTACGGCTCCGCCAACCGCGACGGGCAACGGTACGAGCGGCCGCGGGAGTTCGACATCCGGCGACCCGCGGACCGGGGCCACCTCGCGTTCGGGCACGGCCCCCACGGCTGCCCGGGATCCCGGCTGGCCCGGGAGCAACTGCGCCTGACGTTGGCGCTGTTGACCCGGAGGCTGCCGGATCTCCGGCTGGACGGGGACCGGCCGCCGCCGCGGATGCTCCCAACGCTGATCCACCGCTCACCGGAGGTGCTGCACGTGGCCTGGTAGGCCCGGGGCGGGGGTGAACCGGGCGGCCCGGCGGCCTCCGCGTGGTGTCGGCCTCGCCGTTGCGGACGTCGAGACAGTGCAGCTCGGCCAGGTTGCACAGTCTGCCGGCGTCCCAGTACCAGAGCTGGTTGCCGGGTGCCGCGGCAGGTCTGCAAGGCGGGAGGTGACCCACCCGGACGGGCGAACGGCTTCACCGCGGAAACGGTCACGCACCCGCATCCCCGGGGCAGCACGCCCCGGGGCAGCACGCCCCGGGGCAGCACGCCCCGGGGCAGCCGGTGGGCACGGGCCCGCGGCCCGTGCCGTTGCCTCCCGGCCCCCTTGATCGTTCAGCGGCTGACGGGCGGTGATCGGCGGAGCGGGACGAGGGGTTGTGGTGCGGATGCGGCGCAGGGCGGTTCTGAAGGCGGTCTCCGGCGGCGTGCTGACGGTCCTGCCGGCCGCGGTCGCGGCGGAGGCCGCGGAGGCCGCCGTGGCAGCGGCCGGCGGAGCATCGGATGCCCCGGGGGCCGCGGCCGGCGATCGGGTCAGGCTCCGGTTCACGGCCGCGACCAACGGCGCGGCGACGGCCACCGCCTCGGGCGACCGCGTCATCGCCGAGGTGCAGAACGTCCTCTGGTCGGTGCCCCCGGACGGCGGTACCGCGACCCCGCTCACCCCGCCGGACCTGGAGCCGTGCCGCCCGGTGTTCTCCCCCGACGGCCGCAGTGTCGCGATGAGCGCCTACCGGGGCGGGGCCTTCCACATCTGGGTCATGCGGCCCGACGGTTCGGGCCTGCGGCAGCTGACCGACGGCATGTTCGACCACCGGACTCCCGCCTGGTCCCCCGACGGGCAGACCCTCGCCTTCTGCTCCGAGCGCGGGGGCGATCCGGTGGCGGGCAGCCCGTACCGGATCTGGACGGTCGGCGTCCGGGACGGGCGGCTGCGCCGACTGACCGGGCTGCCCGGCCAGAACGGCCCCGGCCAGGGTGTCCCCACCACGGGCGCCGCCGGCACGGGCGTCCCCGGAACGACTGTCCCCGGCACAGTGGCGGAGTGGGAGGACTACGACCCCGCCTGGTCCGCGGACGGCACCCGGGTGCTCTTCGTGCGTGGCACCGTCGACGGGGACGTCCTCACCGCGCGGACCCTCGTCTCCGTCGCGGCCGGGGGCGAGGACGAGGGCCCCGTACGGGTCGAACACACCGCCGCAGCAGGGAAGCTGCTCGCCCCGGCGGTGTCCCCGGCCGGGCGGACCGCGTGGCTGTGCGCGCTGCCCGGACCCCGCCGGGCCGAGACGATGACCCTGTTCGTGGACGGCCGGCTCGTCCCCCTCGACGGCGATCTCGCCCCCGCTCCCCCGCGCTGGATCGGCGACGACGACCTGCTCGTCACGCTCGACGGCCGGTTCCGGGTGATCCGCCCCCACCGGGACCACACCGGCCGCGAGATCGCCCTCGACGCCGTACTGGAGGTGCACCGGCCCCGGCCGCGGTTCAAGGAGTACGTCCTGGAGGCGGAGCGAAAAAGGCCGGTCCGCGGGGTGCACCTGCCCTGCCTTTCACCCGACGGCCGCAGCGTGGCCTTCGCCGCCCTCAACGCCCTGTGGACCGTGCCCGTCGGCGGCGGAACGCCCCGCCGGATCCTGCAGTCCCCCGCGACCGCCTACGTGCAATGCCCCGTGTGGACCGCGGACGGCACGGCCCTCGTCTACACCGACGACCGGTCCGGCCTGAACGCGGTGCGCCGCCTGGACCCGGCGACCGGCCGGGACACCGTGCTCGCCGCCGGCGGCCGCGTCTACGGTGTCCTCTCCCCGGACGGCACCCGGCTCGCGGCGCTGGACCTGGCCGGCCGGCTCCTCGTCCGCGACCTCGCCTCCGGCACCGACACCCCGCTCGTCGCGGCGCTCGGCGGGGGCGGCCTGCCCGGCCGGCCCAGCTGGTCGCCCGACGGCCGGTACCTCGCACTGTGCGACCGCAACCGGCTGAGCAGGCGCTTCCGCGAGGGGTACAACCTCATCCGGATCGTCGACACGCACACCGGAGCGGACCGGCTGCACGCGCTCGCCCCGCACGCCTCGCTCTCCGACCGGTACGCCAGCGGGCCCGTCTGGTCGCCCGACGGCCGCCACCTCGCCTGTGTCGGCGAATCGGCCCTGTGGCTGCTGCCGGTGCACCCGAACGGCACTCCCTCCGGCCCGGCCCGCCGCATGACCGACGAACCCGCCGACCATCCCTCCTGGTCGGCGGACTCCCGCACCCTGCTGTACCAGTCGGGGGCCCGGCTGCGGCTGCTCGCCCTGGACGGGGACGGCCGGGCCGCCGCCGAGCCGCGCACCGTTCCGGTCGTGCTGTCGTACCGGCGGCCCGCCCCCGTCGACACGGTCGTGCACGCCGGACTGCTGTGGGACGGCACCGGTTCGGTGCCCCGCGCCGACGCCGACGTGATCGTCAGCGGCGGGCGGATCACCGCCGTCGAACCGCACCGGCCGGCGCGGACCCGGCGGGCCGGCCGGTTCGTCGACGCGTCCGCCGCGACGGTGCTGCCCGGCCTGTGGGACGCGCACGTGCACTCGTACCCGTACACCTACGGGGCCCGCCAGGGGCTGCTGCAGCTCGCGTACGGCGTCACCACCACGGTCTCGCTCGGCGGCTCCGCCCACGAACAGGCCCGGCTGCGCGAGGACATCCGGGCCGGACTGCTCACGGCCCCCCGCCTGCTGGCCGGCGGGGAGCTGCTCGACGGGCCGCGCGTGGCCTACAGCATGGGCCGCGCCCACCGCACCCGCGAGGGCTTCGCCCGGACCCTGGAGCGCGCCGCCGAGCTGGACTGGGACCTCGTCAAGACGTACGTGCGCGCCCCCTACCGGCAGATGGAGGAGGCGGCGGCCTTCGCCCGCGAGCGGCTGGGCGTCCTGGCCGGATCGCACCTGTGCGCGGCGGGGATCCAGTCCGGGCAGGACCTGACCACGCACCTGGTGGCCACCGAGCGCGCCGAGTACGGGCACGGCGCCACCCCGGGAGGGCTCACCCACCAGGACACGGTGGCGGTCTACGCGCAGGGCGGCTTCGACCTGATCGCCACGCCGTTCACGGCCCTCCCGCTGCTCGGCGCCGACCCGGCGACGGCGGCGGACCCGCGGGTGACGGCGCTGATGCCGCCCTGGGACGTCGAGGTCGTACGGGCGGCCGCGGCGCAGCCGCCGACCGCCGAGCAGCTCACCGTCCTGGAGCGGGAGGTCGACACGTACAGGCGGGTGCTGCGGGACGGCGGCCGGGTGGCGCTCGGCACGGACGCCCCGCTCGTCCCGGTCGGCCTCCACCTGCACCTGGGCCTGCGGGCGCTGGTCCGGTACGGGCTGACCCCGGCCGAGGCGCTGACGACGGCGACGCGCACCCCGGCCCGCGTGTTCGGGGTGGCGGACCACCTCGGCACGGTGGAGCCGGGCAGGCTGGCAGACCTCACCCTCGTGGACGGCGACCCGTTCACCGACTTCGCCGACCTGATCCGCATCCGGGCGGCACTGCGGGGCGGGATGCTGTTCGAACGCCGTTCCCTGGAGACCGCGTTCACGGGAACCGCCGGCCCGGCGACCCGCGACGCCTGGACCGCGGACGCGGGTCCGGAGGGGGATGCGGGGCCGGAGGACTGGCGCGCGGTGACCCGGCAGATGCTGCGGGACGGCTGCTGCCACCTGTGACGGGCTCACACGCTCCCGGGGACGGGCGAGGACGCCGGGCCAGCACATGCCGGGCCGGCACATGCCGAGCAAGCGCACGCCGAGCACGCGCACGGTGGTGCGCACCGCGGGCCGGGCGTGCCGCTAGGGGCGTCCGGCGGCGAGTTGCTCGCCGAGTGTGCTGCGCCGGTACAGGACCTGCCGGCCGTGGCGGGCCCGGGTGACCAGCCCGGCCCCGTACAGCACGCGCAGGTGCTGGGACACGGCGCTCGGCGTGACCCGCAGGCGGCGGGCCAGTTCCACCGTGGCCAGCGGCTCCGCGAGCAGTCCGAGCAGCCGGGCCCTGGGCGCGCCGAGGAGCGGTACGAGAGCCGGCGCGACCCCCGGCCCGGCGGCACCGGCAGGCCGGGCAGGACCGGCAGCACCGGCAGGACCGCCGGGACCCGCGAGGCCGGCGGCCGGGACGGGACCGGGTCCGGGACCGGATGCGGGACCGGGTCCGGGTCCGGGGGGCCAGAGAGTCGCCACCCCGCGGCTCGGATAGAGCAGCCAGAGCGGTTCCTCCCGGCTGACGGGCGGCGCCGGCTTGTGCGCGAACACGCAGGGCACCAGCAGCAGGCCCCGGCCGGACGCCTGCGCCTCATACCCGCCGATGGTGCGGTGGATGCGCAGGACGCCCCGCGATCCGCCGTCCTCCCAGCGCAGTTGGGGGTGCATGTCGGCGAAGAGCAGCCGGGCGCCGCCCCGGGCCAGCTGCCGGGCCCGGTAGGTCATGTCCGCCTCGGCGACCAGCCGCAGCTGCGGCCACACCGGCTGGACGGCGATCTCCCAGTACCGGTGCAGGAGTTCGCAGATGCGGTCGCGGAGGGCGATGACCGGCGCGTCCCCGCGGGCGGGCGGCGCGTCCACGGCCGCCCGCAGCGCGTCGGGGAGCGGGTCCGGCGCGTGCGCGGCCAGCAGATCGCGGCGGACCCGCTCCGGCGGGGTCCGGCGGACGGCGGCCAGCTCGTCCTCGAACGCGGGCTCGAAGGCGGCGGGCCGCGGGGTCAGGAAGTCGGGGAGGGTGAGGCGGTCCGCGACCAGGGACATCAGGAGGGCGGTGTCCAGGGCCCCGAGCCGGCCGAGGACGGACCTGCGCCACGGCAGGTGCAGCGCGGACACGCCCGGATCGCGCAGGACGCGCAGGCTCAGGACGGTCTCGCCCAGGGGCGAGACGGCGAACCGCGTGTCCGCGAGGTCCTCGACACCGAGTTCGAAGCTGATCATTAAGCCGTACGCTACATCAGTTGGCAGGGCGCTCCCGGTGCCGTGGACTTCCCTCCATGACCTCCCCGATCCCGAACCCCCTGCCGGGCGCGGCCCCCGGGGCGGCCGGATGAGCCGCCGCCTGGTGCTGATCCTGGCCGTGACCTGTGCCGTGGCCGTAGGCAACCTGTACTTCCCGCAGGCCGTCGGCCCGCTGATCGCCGCCGGGCTGGACGCCCCGCCCGACGAGGCCACGCTGGTGGTGACCGCCACCCAGATCGGCTACACCGCCGGTATGGTCCTGCTGGTGCCGCTCGGCGACCGGATCCGGCACCGCTCGCTCCTCGTCGTCCTGCTCTCCCTCACCGGTCTGGCCCTGCTGGGCGCGGGCTGCGCCCCCGCCCTGCCGCCGCTGGTCGCGGCGAGCGCCCTGGTCGGGCTGACGACCGTGGCCGCGCAGGTCATCGGCCCGCTGGCGGCCGGGCTGGTGGCTCCCGACCGGCGGGGGGCGGTGCTCGGCACGCTGCTGAGCGGGTCGACCGGGGGCATGCTGCTCGCCCGTACGTTCAGCGGGGTGCTGGGCGAATGGCTGGGCTGGCGGGCCCCGTACCTGGTGGCCGCGGTCGTCACCCTCGTGCTGGCCGCCGTCATGCGGTACGCGGTGCCGGACACGGTCCCGGCCGCCTCCGCCACCGGCCGCCCGTACGCCGCGTTCCTGGCGGAGCCGCTGCAGCTGCTGCGTGCCGAACCGGAGCTGCGCCGCTCCTGCTTCTACCAGGCCGCCGTCTTCGGCGGGTTCTCGGCCGTCTGGACGAGCCTGGCCCTGCTGCTGACCGGGCCCGCGTACGGGATGGGGGCGCAGGCCGTCGGGCTCCTGGCGCTGGTCGGCGGGGTCACCATGCTGTGCACCCCGTTCGCGGGGCGCCTGGTGGACCGGCACGGTTCGGACCGGGTGAACCTGGTCTCCCTGACCGGGGTCCTCGTATCGGCTGCCGTCCTCGCGGGCGGCGCGCTCGGCGGCCCGGCCGGCCTGGCCGCGCTGATCGCGGGCACCCTGCTGCTGGACACCGCCATGCAGTCCGGCATGGTCGCCAACCAGGGGCGGGTGTACGCGCTGCGGCCGGACGCCCGCAGCCGGCTCAACACCGCCTACATGACCTGCGCCTATTCGGGCGGCACCGCCGGTTCCTGGCTCGGCGTCCGCGCCTACACGCGGTTCGGCTGGCCCGCGGTCTGCGCGCTGCTCGCCCTGCTCGCCGGGGCCGCCCTGGTCCGCCACCTGTGCGCCGCGCGCCGCGGCCGGCCCGGACCTCCGGTCGGTGCGGCCGCGCAGACCGACCGGGCACGCGGCAGGTGAGGCGGCCGCCCCGCGGAACTCCCCCGCTCCGGCCTCTTGTTATCCTCGCGCGCCGCCCCGGTCGGGTCGGGCGGACAGGGCGTGGAGACAACGGGTGGGGTGGATGGTCGGGGAAGGTGTGCCCGCCGGGCTCGCGACGGTGGCGTGCTCGGCCGATGAGCTGATCCGCGGCGACGGCGGCAGCGTGACGGCGTACGAGGAGCTGCTCGACGCGGTGGTCCGCCGGGCCGGACGGGACCGGGCCGGGCTCGCCGGGGCGCTGCGCCCGGTCGCGGACCGCTGGAGCGGGGTCCACCGGCCCCGGGCGTACGCGGCGCAGCGGCTGCTGGCCGTCGTACGGGCTGCCGTGCGGCCCGTCGACGCGGAGCCGCAGACCGGTCAGGATGACGGGCGGGGCTGGCTGGAGACGTGTCAGCACGAGGCCGTCCACCTGGTGATGGGCGAGCGCATCGCCGAGGTCTGCGGGTGGCTGCGGGCCGGGGTGACCATGCCCATGCTGCTGGCCACGCCGAGCCGGGCCGACGGCGCCGTGGACGCGCGCGACCTGGTCATGCGGCTCACCGAGTACGAACAGGCGGGCGCCCGGCCCGGGCCCGCCGACCTCGGGCAGGCGCTGCTGCGGTGCGGCGGCGGCCCCGCCGACGCGGACGTGCTGCGGGCGGCGGCCGAGTTGACGCTGCCCGAGGGGGAGCGGGTCACCGCATGGCTGCGGCAGGGCGGTCTGCCGCAGCCGGAGTGGACGGTGGAACAGGAGCCGGGACCGCCGCAGCCGCCGAGCCGGCGACGGGGCGCCCGGGTGGGGCGCCGGATCCTGGTCGGCACCGGGGGCCTGCCCGGGCGGGGCGACTTCCCCAGGACGTTCTGGCCGCTCTTCCGCCGGTTCGAGCCGCTGATCGGCTGCCGGCACCTGCTGCTCGGCCACCGGGAGCGGCACGCCGCGGCCGTACTCCCCTGGCATCCGGAGATCGTCGCGGCGCGGATGCTGGCGGAGGTCGCGGCGACGGCCGACCAGGACGGCGAGAGCGGCCCGGAGTTCCTGCCCGCGCTGGCGGCGGGCGACGGGCCGCCCGGCCCGGCCGTGCACCTGGCCCTGGCGTACGGGCTCGGCGCCCGCCCCGACGCCGACCGGGAAGCGGCCGTGGCGGCGCTGGCCGCCCTGGCCGCGCGGGACCGCCTCGACGGCGCCCTGCTGGGCGGCGAGCTGGCCCGGCTGGTGCTGCTCGGCACCCTCAGGCTGCCGGCCGTGACGGAATCCCTCCGGACCGCCGCCGGAACGGCGGGCGGCGCCGCCGCGGTGTGGCCGGTGCTGGCCGCGGCGCTCCCCGGGCTGCTGGCGGCGGCCGGGGCGGGCACCCCGCCGCGGCCGCTCCCGCCGCTGCTGGCCCTGGCCGCGGACTGCGCCCGCGACTGCGGGGCACGCGGGACGGTGGCCGGAGTCGAGGAGCTCGCCGGGCGCCCCGGCTCGTCGCAGTCCGTACGGGAGGCCCGCCGCCTGCGGAACACCCTGGCGGGCACGTAACACCCGGCCCGTCGGGCGAAACCGCCGTCCGGACGGCGGACGGCGGTCCCGCGCCCGACACCGCACGAGCGGGAGCAGGAGCAGGAGCAGCGGACCGGCGAGGAGGACATGGGCCGGCTGGAGCCGATCGCCGACCCGGCACGCGCACACGCACACGCACACGCACGACCTCGTACTGCACGTACCGGGCCGACGCGTGTCCCGCAGGGGCCGTCATCCCGCCACGCCCCGGAGCTCCGGGGCGTGGCGGGATGACGCCGCCGGGCCGGGCGGCGTGGGGTCGGGGGCGGTGCGCGGCTGGAGCACTTCGTGGTAGAGCGGACGGCGGTGAATGCGAGCGGGCTCGGGGCACCGCGTCCCCGCGGCCGCCCGCGCCCGCCCGTGCCTGCCCGTGCGCCCGTGCGCCCGCGCCCCGGACGAAGGGAGCCTTTCCCCGCATGTCTTCCCCGCGTATCCGCACCTTTGCCTTGGGCGACCCCGCCTCCGGGCCGTACGCGCTGGCCGTCGGGCCGGACGGTGCGCTGTGGTGCACCCTCGTGCACGCAGGCCGCATCGCCCGGCTGGCCCCCGGGGGCCGGCTCGACGAGTTCGCGCTGGACTCCGCCGGCTGCGGGCCCGCGCTCATCACCCCGGGGCCGGACGGCGCGCTGTGGTTCACCCGGATGCGGGACGACCGCATCGGCCGGATCGACACCTCCGGGCAGTCCCGCTCCTACGCCCTCCCCGGCACCGCGGCCGGAAGCGGGGCCGCCACCCCGTACGGCATCACGGCCGGGCCGGACGGCGCGCTGTGGTTCACCCGGGCCGGCGCCGACCGGATCGGCCGGATCGGCATCGGCGGCGAGGTGGACGAGTTCCCGCTGCCGGAGGCGGGTGGTTTCCCGGCCTTCATCACGGCGGCGGACGACGCGCTCTGGTTCACCCTGAACCGGGCCGGAGCCCTCGGCCGGATCACCCTCGACGGCCGGATCACCCTGTACCCGCTGCCGGGTCCGGAGTGCGGGCCCGTGGGTCTGACGGCGGGCGCCGACGGGGCCCTGTGGTTCACCGAGATCACCGCGGGCCGGATCGGCCGGATCACCACCGGCGGCGCGATCACCGAGTTCCCGCTGCCCGATCCGGGCTGCCGCCCGCACGCGATCGCGGCAGGCCCCGACGGCGCCTGCTGGTTCACCCAGTGGGCCACCGGCCGGGTGGCGTGCCTCTCCCCCGACGGCCGGGTCACCGACATCCCGCTGCCGCACCCCGGCAGCGAACCCCACGGTCTCGTCTTCGGACCCGACGGCGCCCTCTACACGGCGCTGGAACACGGCTTCATCGCCCGGATCGAGCCGGCCGGGCCCGCGTCCCCCGACTGCGCCCTCCGTCCACCCGGCCTACGCTGATCGGGTGATGCGTTCCTCCTCGGAGGTGAGGCGATGTCCGGGTTCCGGAGAGTGGCCGCCGTCCTGGCCGCCGGGGCGGCGAGCACGCTGCTGGCGGGGTTCGCGGCGCCCGCCGGCAACGGCATCGAGGACGAGAGTGCGCGGGTGATCGTCGACCGGGCGCGGGCGGAACTGGCCGGCGCGCGGTCGGTGCACATGGTGGCGCAGGTCCAGGACGCGGCGGGTGCCACCACCCTGGACCTCCGCCTCGACGTGAACGGCAACTGCGCCGGCCGCGTCGGACTGCCCAAGGGCGGCGGCAGCGCGGAGATGGTCAAGCGGGGACAGGACATCTGGCTGAAGCCGGACACGGCCTTCCTCACGTCCCAGGTCCCGGGGCCGGCCGGGAAGGACGCGGCCGCCCTGATCAACGACCGCTGGATCCACGGCAGTGCCGAGAACGTCCTGCTGCGCGGACTCACCCAGGTCTGCGACCTGTCCGAGTTCCAGCGCAAGTACGCCGCGCAGCCCGCCTCGGAGAACCTGACGAAGGGCGGGACGGCCACCGTCGACGGGGCGCCGGCGATCACGGTCACCGGCCGGGACGGCGCCGACACGGCCACCTACTACGTCGCCACCGAGGGAAAGCCGTACCTGCTGCGGGTCGAGGGCGTCGAGAGCGGCCAGCGGGGCCGCGCCGACTTCTCCGACTACAACGAGCCGGTGCCGGCCAAGACCCCGCCCCCGCAGGAATCCGTCGACCTCTCCGACCTCCGGTAGCGGCAGGGCTCAGCGGTCGGTGCCCCAGCGCCAGAGCAGTTCCCCGCCCTCGGGGACCGCGGCCCACCGGGCGGCGGCCGCGTCCAGGCGGGGCCCGGTGCGGGCCAGGGCGTCCGGGCCGATGGGCGGGCGGCCGACCCCCCGGCCCTCGGTGTCCAGTCCGCGCCACACGCGGTACGCCCAGTTCACGGAGAGCTCGGCGGCCATCACCGCGTCACCGCCCCGGCGGAGCACCTTCATGCCGGACCTGCGGTGCCGGCCCGGTTCGACCGTCTCGAAACCCTGGAACGTGGCCCCGCGGGCCATCGCGCCCCAGAAGCCGTCGTCGATGCCGAGGGCGGTCTCCACGACGGCGTGCACCAGGTCGTGCGGCATCGTGGGGCCGACCGGCTGGGCGGGGAGCCTGACGTCCGGGCCCTTGCGGGCTCGGACGAGGATCTCGTGCTGATTGTCCGGCAGCTTCCGGAAGGACATCTCCATCGCGGAGGAGCGTAGGCGCGGACGCCGCTGCGGCCAACCGGATTTTCCGCCGGGAACGGGGCGCCCGGGCGGTCACCCGCGCTGCGGGCGGGTCGCGATGACGACGTAGTAGTCGATGATGCGGCGCTCGTACGCCCGGAAGAAGTTCCGGGGCCAGGTGTCCGGCGCCCACAGGCGGGCCAGCCAGGTGTCCCAGCCCGTCCAGACCTGCGGCCCGATCGAGTGGGCCCGGGCGTCCGCGAGCCCGGCCCCGGCGAACGCGTCGGTGAGCGCGGCCACCGGGCGGGCGATGTCCAGGCCGGTCTCGAACGTGTGCAGGAGCCCTGCGAGTTCGGCCGGGCGGCCGGGCGCGTCGTCCACGGTGAAGAAGCTGGCGACGGCTGCCCGGCCGCCCGGCCGCAGCACCCGCGCCGTCTCGGCAGCGAAGGCGGCCAGGTCCGGAAAGTGCTGGGCGGCCTCCACGCTCACCACGGCGTCGAACTCGCCGTCCCCGAAGGGCATCCGCTCGGCGGCGCCCCGGACGAACCGCAGCCGTCCCGGCTCCTCCCGCAGCAGGCCGGCGTGCGTGTCGCGCGCCCGCTCCAGCTGCTGCGGGTGGATGTCCATGCCGGTGACGCCGGAGGGACCGTACTCCCCCAGGGCGAGCGCGCAGCCCATGCCGAGCCCGCAGCCCACTTCGAGGACCCGCCGGTGCGCGAGCGGCCCGGCGGAGTCCAGGACCTGCCGGTACAGGTCCTGCTGGCTGCGGATGCGTTCGGGCTCGCCGAGGGGGGAGCTCAGGTCGATCGCGTTCCAGTAGCCGAAGTTGATGAACCCTCCGGCGAAGACGGACTCCCGGCTGAGGTCCGCCGGGCCGTACGTCTCCTCGACCGCCGGCCGCATCGCCGGGTAGGACTCCTGGGGACCCTGGGCCACGGTGTGACACCTCCTGGAACGCACGCCGTCGTGCCGACACGGCCAGTCTGGCACCCCCGGGCCGCCGTGCGGACCGCTTCGGCGTCAGTCGGCCACGGCGGAATCGGCCGCCGCGGAACCGGCCGTACGGCTTCCGGCCGAGGCCATGCCGAGCCAGGTGTGCGGATTGCCCTCCCAGCACCAGCCGAGCTTGGGCGCCTTGCGGCTGATCCAGATGGCCGGAACCCGGCGGTCGCCGCTGCGTGAACCGCCCAGCGAGAAGCACTTGTTCGTGACGAGGAGCTGCGGGAAGTGGGTGACGAACGCGATGCCCTCCTCGATGGTGAGGAGGGTCCGGCCCCGGCCGGCGATGACGTCCATGGCGTCCCGGGGCACGGCCCCGCAGAACTCCTCGCCGCGCTCGACGGCGGTCAGCAGGTAGGCGTCCCCGTCCGGGAGGCCGGTCTGCGGGGTGGCGGTGAACCGTTCGAGCGAGCCGGGTTCGAACGAGCGGTCGACGATGCCGGGGAGGCGTCCGCCGCGCAGGGTGGTGCGGGGCATCGTCTCCTCGATCGCTGCCGCGCTGCGGGTGACGACCAGGAGGAACGGCACCCGGCCGGCCTCCTGGTCGTACGCCTCGGGCGGGGCGGCCGCGGCGTGCCCGCGCAGGGGGGCGACGAGGGCGGTGAACTGTTCGGGGTCCAGGCCGGACATCGCCGGGTAGCCGAGGCCGATCAGGGTGTGGACCTGGCGGTCGAACTCGGCTGCACCGTCGAAGGGGGTCTGGGTCAAGGGTGTCCTCACATCCGGAAGGGAAATTACGACAGATGTAACATTACTTCGAGCGCATCTTTAGAGTCAAGGGAAAAATAGGATCGGGGTAACCATGGCGCAGCAGGAGCAGGGCGATGTCGTCCGTGCGGGGTGCCGTGTGCCGGGCGTGCCCGATCAGGTTGTCCGCCACCAGGTCCAGGGCTGCGTGCCGCGGCGTGCGGGCGAGGCGGGCCGCCGTCTCGCCGATGGCGTCCCCGATGTCCCGGCCCGGGGTCTCGACCAGGCCGTCGGTGTACAGGGCGAGGAGGGCACCGGGGGCGAAGGGGACGTCGGTCGCCGTGTACGCGGTATCCGGGTCGATGCCGAGCAGCAGCCCGGGCGGCAGGTCCAGCACCTCGATCGAGCCGTCCGCGCGGCGCAGCAGCGGCGGCGGGTGGCCGGCCGTGGCCAGGCTGGCCATGCGGCGGGTGAAGTCGATGTGGACGTAGAGGCAGCTGGTGAACAGGCCCGGTTCAAGGTCGGTCAGCAGCCGGTTGGTGCGGGCGAGGACCTCGGCGGGCGGCGCCCCGGCGGTGGCGTGGACGGCGGTGCGGACCTGGCCCATGAGGGCGGCGGCATTGACGTTGTGGCCCTGGACGTCGCCGATGGCGGCGGCGACGGTGGTGTCGTCGATGCGGATCAGGTCGTAGAAGTCGCCGCCGATGTCGAGGCCCTGCGCGGCGGGCAGGTAGCGGGCCGCCACCTCCAGACCGGGAACCTGCGGCAGGACCCGGGGCAGGAGGCCGGTCTGGAGGCTCCGGGCCAGCTGATGGGTGGAGTCGTACAGCCGGGCCCGTTCCAGGGCCTGGGCGATGAGGCCGGCGATGGCGGACAGGATCGCCCGCTCACCGGGGGCGAACGTACGGGGGTGGGAGTAGCCCAGGACGAGCGAGCCGACGGGCCGGCTGGAGGAGATCAGGGGCAGGAAGGCCCAGGCGGCCATGCCGTCGAGGACCATCGTCGAGGGGTAGGCGGCCAGCAGCTCGTCCGGGCTCCCGAAGAACAGCGGGGTGCCGGTGCGCAGCACGTGGGTGCGGGCGGTGTCGGCGGAGACGGGCACGCCGTCGAAGCGGGCCATGAGTTCGGCCGTGTAGCCGCGGAAGCCGACGATGCGCAGCCGCTGCTCCTCCTCGACCAGCAGGGCCATGGCATGCGCGCCCAGGGCCGGGACGAGCTGGTCGGCGGCCTTCTCGACGACGTCCTGGGCGTGGGCGGCCTCGGTGAGGATGGCCGCCAGGTGGATCAGCTGGTAGAGGGCGTGGGCGCGGCTGGGCGAGGGCGCCGTCTCGGCGGCCGGGGGCGCGGCGGCGGAGGGCGCGGGCTCCTCCGCGGCCTGGGTGATCCGGACGCTGAGCCCGCTGGCGTCCGGGTAGAGGTCGAAGCGCAGGCGGCGGCCGTCCGGGTGGTCGGCGAGGAAGCTCCGGGGCATCCGGCTGATCATGGCCGCCCGGTAGTGGTCCTCGATGGTGGGGTTGTCCATCCAGGGCAGCGCCTCCCACGGGAGGGCGCCGACCAGCCGCGACACGGGCTCGCCCAGCAGGTCCGCCGCCCGCTCCGTGATGTAGGTGACCTTTCCGTTCAGGTCCAGGGCGCAGCTGCCTCCCGGCAGGCGCCGGATGAAGGCCAGGCCCGCCGCCGCCTCCGCGGGTCCCGGGGTGGGCGGCGGGCGCGGCGCCAGGATGACCGGGTGGGCCTCCGGCTGGATGGCGCGGCCCTCGTCGGCGGCCCGGCGCAGGATGCCGGCCAGGCGCTGCGCGCCCGAGTCGATCACCTGCCGCTCCCGGTCGCTGAGGCGCGGCCCGTGCGAGCCGGGCCACAGGAGCACCAGCCCGGCGCCCGTGCGCATCTCGTCGGCCGTGCCGGCCGTGTCCAGCGGGGTGGCGGCAAGCGCGAAGCGGTACGGCACGACCAGGCCGACCCGCGGGTAGCGGCGGGCCGTGTCCTCCAGGCCGCCCAGCCATACGAGGCGCTGCTCGCGGACCGCGTCCGCCACGGGGACCGGGTCGTCGATCCCGACGCGGGCCCAGGGGACCGCGAACTCGCGGGCCACCCCGACGGTCACCGCCAGGTGCAGCACCCGTCCGGTGGGCTCGGGCAGGTAGAACATGCCGATGGACGCACCGGCCTCGGCGCAGGTCTCGACCAGCGCCTCCTCCATCAGCCGGTGGCCGGCACCCCGGTCCCGCGGGTTGTCTCCCACGTGACCATGGTCACCCCGGACCCACCCGCGCGCTCGGCCCGGCCGCCGCGGCGCCGCCCGGCGGCCTCGCCCGGCCCGGGGCCGGGCACGGGCCGCCGGCGGCCGGACACGGAGCGGGACGGTCGGCGCCCGGGGCGGTGGGGAGGGGCGCCCCGGGCCGCCCGGGCCGCCCGGGCGCTCCGTCGGCAATCCGGTCATGACACTGCGGGCCGGCGGGGGGCCGGTCGCGCAGTTCCCGGCGCCCCTGCGGGGCGCGGTACCGCTCAGGAACGGGCGGCGAAGGCCTTCGTGAAGGCCAGCGGGGCCTGCAGGATGGACGAGCAGGTGGCGTCGGCCTGGTTCTTGGCGCCGCCGGGGCACTGCTTGTCGCGGGCCCCCGACCACATGGAGAGCCAGGCCAGACCCTTGCCGCGGGCGAAATCGGCCAGCTGGGTGGCGTCCTCGACCGTGAATATCTCGCTGGTCACGTCGTTGACGCCGATCATCGGGGTGACGGCGACCGTCTTCCAGGCCTCGGCATCGGAGAGCCCGAGGACGCCCTTGATCTGGGCCTGGGTCGCGGTCGCGGCCTGGATCGCGTAGCCGCCCATGTCGCCGCTGTACGCCGGCCCGTAGTCCATCGCCATGACGTTGACGGCGGAGATGGCCACGCCGTTGCGCTTGGCGTTGGCGACGAGGTCGACACCCGGCTGGGTCAGGCCCTCGGGCATGACGGGCAGGGTGAAGGAGACGTTGAGGCCGGGGTGCTTCTTCTGGAGCAGGGCGATGGCCTGGGCGCGCCGGGTGTTCGCGGCGGTGTCGGGCAGGGCCGCGCCCTCGATGTCGAAGTCGGCCTTGGTCAGTCCGTACGCGTCGATCACCTTGCCGTACGCGGCCGCCAGGTCCGCGGCCGAGGAGCAGGCGAGGGCGAGCTCGGAGCCGGCGGCGCCGCCGAAGGACACCCGGACGTCGCCGCCCTTGGCGCGCAGGGCCTGGACCTGGGAGGCGACGTGGTCGGAGCCGAGGGCGGTGACGCCGCCCCACAGCGGGTTGCAGCCGCCTCCGGAGGTGATGAAGGCCAGGTTGAACTCCTTGACGCCGGTCTGGTCGGCCGTGCCGACGAGGTCGAAGGCGGGGTAGAGCGAGGTGTCCACGTACGGGGCGAACGGGGCCGCCTTGGTGGTGCCGCCCGGGCGGGTCGCGGTGGCGGTGGGCTTCGGGCCGGCGGTCGCGGTCGCCGTGGCGGTGGGCGCGGTCGTGGGGCGGGTGGTGGCGGTGGGGCTCGGGGCGGTGGTGGGGCGGCCCGTGGGGAGGGGGGTGGGGCCGGAACCGGGCGAGCACTTCTCCTTGTTGATGAGGCAGCCGGTGGGGTTGGCCGGGGCGCCGCCCTTGGCGGCGGTGACGAAGCCGATGGTGGTGGAGGCCCCGGGGGCGAGTCCGGCGGTGTCCCAGCGCGGCGGCTTGACGGTGATGTGGCCGCCGCTGACGGTCTGTTCGCCGTTCCACAGCGAGGACAGGGTGGTCCCGGCGGGCAGGTCGAACTCCAGGGTCCAGTCCTTCAGGGGTTGGCTGCCGGTGTTGGTGATGACGTACTGGCCCGTGTAGCCGGAGTCCCAGCTGCTGGAGCGGGTGAAGGCGGCGCCCGCGGCGGCCGCCTGGGCGGTGCCGGTGAGGGCGATCGCGGTGCCGGCGACGGCCGCGGTCAGGGCGAGCGCTCCGGCCGCCTTCGCCTTGGTGCCGGCGGTGCGGCGGTGTGCGTTCCTGGTCATGACTGCCTGCCTCATCGGTGCGGGGAGGGGGGACGGGGCAGCACGCTAGCGATCCGGAATCGGACAAATCGCCGGTTCGGCCGCTCGGGCCGGGATCTTGAGGCCCCCTTAAGGAAGGGATCGGCCGGGGTTAACGAGCACCCGCCGGCTGCTCCGGGTAGGTGTGGAACCCGCGTCCGGTCTTCCGGCCGGGCAGCCCGGCCTGCACCATGCGCCGCAGCAGCGGCGGCGGGGCGTGGAGGGGCTCCTTGAACTCCTCGTAGAGGGCCTCGGCGATGGCGGCGACCGTGTCGAGGCCGATGAGGTCGGCGAGCCGGAGCGGGTCCGGGAGTGGACCGGGGTCTTGCCGAGGGTGTCGCGGGCGAACCCCGCCACCGCGTCCCTCGTGGCGCGGGCGGTGTGGAGGGAGGAGACCACCTCGACCAGGGGCAGTACGGGGACCGGGTTGAAGAAGTGCAGTCCGACGACCCGGTCCGCGCGGGAGGTGGCCGTGCCCAGGCGCATGACGGGCAGGGCGGAGGTGTTGGTCGCCAGGATCGCCTCCGGATCGGCGACGACTTTGTCGAGGGCCGCGAAGACGGCGGTCTTGGTGTCGGCGTCCTCGGTGACGGCCTCGATGACGAGCTGCCGGTCGGCGAGTTCGCCGAGGTCGGCGGAGAACACCAGGCGGGCGAGGGCGTCCTCGGCGGCGAAGCGGTCGAGCTTCCCGCGCTGCACGGCGCGTTCGCGGGAGACGGCGAACCGTTCGCAGGCGGAGCGCGCCAGGGCGGCCCACCTGTGGACGGCCCGGGCCGTGACCCGGCACGGCGGCGGCTGGGGGGAGCCGGGCAAGACGTACGCCATCGGCCTCGGCTGCGAACTGCGGCACGCCGCCCGCCTGGTGTACTCCGACGGCTCGACCTCGGCAGTGCGGCGGCCGCCACCCCGATCGGCATGGGCTGCCGCGTCTGCGAACGCCTCGAATGCCCGCAGCGCGCGGCGCCGCCGCTCGGCCGTGCGCTGGCCGTCGACGAGAACACCAGCACCTTCGTCCCGTATCCGGTGGTGGCCGAAGACCGCCGCCCCTGAGCCCGGGACGGTCCCGCACCCCGAACAAGGCATCCCTTCCTGGACGTTCATGACTTAGGGTGGCCGGTGCAGCTGGTTCGCCCCCGTCATCCGGGCGGGGCGCGTCGCAAGAGGGAACCCGGTGGGAATCCGGGACTGCCCCGCAGCGGTGAGCGGGAACGACCGCCGTCACACGCACTGGACCTCCGGGCCCGGGAAGCGACGGCCAGTAGGAGACCGCGTACGTCGAACGTCAACGCGTCGACGCGTACGCAGGTCGTGCCCGCGAGTCCGAAGACCTGCCACTGCCCGTGCGCGGCCGATGCGTACGGAGATCCCGGTGACCTCGAGGGCGGGTCGGCGACAGCGGGCACCACCGTGCCCGTCGCTCCTTCGCGCCCGCGTTCCCGTCCCCGGGACGCCCACACGACTCGCGAAGGAGAGTTCCGTGACCGCCACCGTGTACGGCTACCCGCGCCAGGGCCCGCACCGTGAACTGAAGAAGGCCGTCGAAGGCCACTGGAAGGGCCGGGTGACGGCCGCCGAGCTCCGGGCCACGGCCGCCGGACTGCGCCGGGCCGCCTGGCGGCAGCTGGCCGAGGCCGGCATCGACGAGGTGCCGACCGGCGACTTCTCGTACTACGACCACGTCCTGGACACCACCGTCATGGTGGGCGCCGTCCCGGCCCGGCACCGCGCGGCATTCGACGCCACCGGCGATCCCGAAGCCGACGCGCTCGACGGGTACTTCGCCATGGCGCGCGGTACCCGGGACGCGGCCCCGCTGGAGATGACCAAGTGGTTCGACACCAACTACCACTACCTCGTCCCCGAGCTGGGCCCCGACACCGTCTTCACCCCGCACCCGCACAAGCAGGTGTCGGAGCTGGAGGAGGCGCTCGCGCTGGGCCTGGCCGCCCGGCCCGTCCTCGTCGGCCCCGTCACCTACCTGCTGCTCGCCAAGCCGGCTCCGGACGCGCCCGCCGATTTCGTTCCGCTGACCCTCCTGGACCGGCTGCTGCCGGTGTACGCGGCGGTGCTCGCCGACCTGCGGGCGGCCGGAGCCGAGTGGGTGCAGCTCGACGAGCCCGCGCTGGTCCAGGACCGCACCCCCGCCGAACTGAACGCCGCCGCCCGCGCCTACCGCGAGCTCGGCGCCCTCCCCGTCGGCACCGCGCGGCCGCGCCTGCTGGTCGCCTCCTACTTCGACCGGCTCGGCGAGGCGCTGCCCGTCCTCGCCAAGGCGCCGGTCGACGGGCTCGCGCTGGACTTCACCGGTCCCGCCGCCGCCAACCTCGCCGACCTCGCCGCGGCGGGCGGACTGCCCGGCAAGCGCCTCGTCGCAGGTGTCGTCGACGGCCGCAACGTCTGGATCAACAACCTGGAGGCGTCCCTCGCCACGCTCGGCACCCTCCTCGGCCTCGCCGGCCGGGTCGACGTCGCCGCCTCCTGCTCCCTGCTGCACGTCCCCCTCGACGCGGGCGCGGAACGGGACATGGACCCGCAGGTGGCCCGCTGGCTCGCCTTCGCCCGCCAGAAGACGGAGGAGATCGCCGCGCTGGCCCGGGGCCTCGCCCAGGGCCCGGACACCATCGCCGCCCGGCTGGCGGCCAACCGCGCCGACCTCGCCTCCCGTGCCGCGTCCGCCCTCACCCGCGACCCGGCCGTGCGGGCCCGGTCCGCCGCCGTCACCGACGCGGACACCCGCCGCCCCCAGGCGTACCCGCAGCGGGCCGCCGCCCAGCGGGCGCACCTGAAGCTCCCTCTGCTGCCGACGACGACCATCGGCTCGTTCCCACAGACCGCCCGGCTGCGCGCCGCCCGCGCCGACCTGCGGGCCGGGCGCATCGGTCGGCCCGCGTACGAGCGGCTCATCGAGGCCGAGATCCGCGAGGTGATCGCGTACCAGGAGAAGGCCGGCCTCGACGTCCTCGTGCACGGCGAGCCCGAACGCAACGACATGGTGCAGTACTTCGCCGAGCAGCTCGGCGGCTACCTGGCGACCCGGCACGGCTGGGTCCAGTCGTACGGCACCCGCTATGTCCGCCCGCCCGTCCTCGCGGGCGACGTCACCCGCCCCGGCCCGATGACGGTGCGCTGGGCGGCGTACGCCCGGTCCCTCACGGACCGCCCCGTCAAGGGCATGCTGACCGGGCCCGTCACCATGCTGGCCTGGTCCTTCGTCCGCGACGACCAGCCGCTCGCCGACACCGCCCGCCAGGTGGCCCTGGCGCTGCGGGACGAGGTTGCCGACCTGGAGGCGGCCGGGATCTCCGTGGTCCAGGTGGACGAGCCGGCGCTGCGGGAGACGCTGCCGCTGCGGGCCGCCGGCCGTGCCGCGTACCTGGCGTGGGCCACCGAGGCCTTCCGCCTGGCGACCGGCGGGACCCGGCCGGACACCCAGGTCCACACGCACATGTGCTACGCGGAGTTCGGCGACATCCTCCCGGCGATCGAGGACCTCGACGCCGACGTGATCAGCCTGGAGGCGGCCCGCTCCCGCCTCCGGATCGCCGGGGAACTGGGCGGGGCCGGCTACCCGCGGGAGGCCGGGCCGGGCGTGTACGACATCCACTCCCCGCGCGTCCCGGACGAGGCGGAAACCGCCGGGCTCATCGAACGGGCCCTGGAGTCGGTGCCGGCCGACCGGCTGTGGATCAACCCCGACTGCGGTCTGAAGACCCGCGACTGGGAGGAGGTCCGGCCGGCCCTGGAGCACATGGCCGCGGCGGCCCGCCGCGTCCGCGCCCGCCTGGACAGCCGCCACACGGAGAGCTGAGGACGCCCCCGTCGATGTGGCGACGGCCCGGCTGATGTTCGTCGCGGGTCCGGCAACGCCTGTCAGCCGTGGGCGGCGGGCTGCGGGACCTCGGCGAGCACGGAGCACATCCGGTGGCGGAGCGCCTCGTCCTCGTGAACGATCCGGGTTTCCCGGCCCGCGCGGATCACCCGCAGGTCCCGCTCGGCGAGCCCGGTGAGCCGACGGATGTGCTCGGGCCCCAGGGCGGCGGGGCCGAGGGCCTCCAGGCCGAGCAGCGCGGCCGCCCGGGCCGCCACCGGCGTCGCCGCGTCCCCCGTGATCCGCCACAGGGCCTCGGCGAGAGCGGTGTCCGCGTCCGGATCCGGGCTGCCGGCCGTACGGGCCTGCCCCTGGGCACCGCTCAGGGCCGCCTGCAGGGCCGGGACCAGCAGGGCTGCTCTCCAGGCCCAGCACTTCGGCGGCTTGCCCGGGCCGCCTCGACGGCCCGGGAGGGGCCGCTCGCGAGCCGCCGGGCCAAGGACGGCCAGCAGGGCCGTGCTCTCCCCGGTCAGTGCGTACAGGGCCTCCTCCACCTCGAACGACGCGCCCTCCGGGGCGGCAGCGCGCAGGACGTCAGCCGCGCGTTCGCGGTCCGGCACGGTCGGGGTTGCGGCGTGCCGCGGCGGCCAGCGCCGGTGCGGCCGCCGCGGCCGCGGTGCCCAGCCGGGAGAGCAGGGTCCGTACGTCGCGGCCCGCGTCGGCGTCGGCGGCGAGCGGGGCCAGGGCGGGCAGCAGGCGCCGCGGCACGCCGCGGGAGAACCGGCACGCTTCCCCGGCCGCCCACAGGGCGCCGGACCGGACTTCGGTCCGCTCGTCCCGCAGGGCACTGTCGAGCAGCGCGGTCACGGCGTCGCGGTCCTCTTCGGTGTCGCGGCGCAGCAGCTCCTGGGCGACGGCCCACAGCGGTTCGCTGCGCTGCTGGTCGAGCCGGTGCGCCATCAGCGGCTCGGCGGGCAGCAGTGACAGCAGGGTCGTGTGGTGGGCGGTGGTCCAGGGCAGGCCGGCGTCCAGGCAGGCGAAGAGGGCGGCCAGCCGCAGTTCGCCCGGGTTGCGCGGGCCGAGGACGGTCTCGGCCAGGGCGGCGCCGAGCTGCGGGTCCAGCCGGGAGATCCCGCCCAGCAGTTCGGCGCGCACCAGGGGCACGTCCTCCCGCCGCCAGCGTTCGCGCAGTGCGGGCAGGACCGCGGCGGCGTCGCGGGTGTGGGCGGCGGCCCAGGCCGCGGCCTGGCGGGTTGCGGGGCAGGCGGCGGCGAGCCGGGGCAGCAGCAGCGGCACCTGCCCGGCGACGGCGGCCCGGACGGCGCCCGGTGCGACGTCGTGCTCGTCCTCGCTCTCGGCGAGGCCGCCGAGCAGCACCAGGACGTCGGCGGTCCAGTGGCCGGCCGCTGCCATCCGGGCCAGGAAGGGCACGGCCTGCGCGCTCGCGCCGTGGACGTTTCCCTGGTGGAGCAGGCACTCGTACAGATCGGACAGAGCTTCCTGCGCCGCGGCCTCGTCGTCGCCGGCCAGTGTGCGCAGGAGGCGGGGCAGGTCGGCGGCGCTGCCGTGGGGGTGCGACACGGCGGACCAGGGCTGTGCGTCCAGGCCGTCGAGAGGATGTGCGAGTTCCATGCGCGGAATCCTGCCAGGCCGGTGCGACGGGAGCGTCTGGGGTCTCCGGCGTCTGCGGTCTCCGGCGTCTGCGGGGGCGGCGTCTGCGGGGCCGGTGCGCGGGGAAGGGTGGTTCGGTCGGGCATGACGGTGCGGGAAGGGAGTGTGCGGTGCACGGAGACGAGCCGGAGCGGTCCACGCCGGGGCAGGGGCGGCGGGGGACGGTGTCCGCGGCCGAGCTGTTCGACGGTCTGGGACTCGACTACGAGCGTGCCTTCGGGCGGCTGCCCGCCCAGCTGGCGGCGGTGGACTGGCTGTCCGCGCGGCTGGCCTTGGGGGCGCGCGTCCTGGACGTCGGCAGCGGGACGGGGCGGCCGGTCGCCGAACGACTGGTGCGCGCCGGCTGTGAGGTGACGGGGATCGACGTGTCCGGGGCGATGGTCGACCTGGCCCGGGCGCAGGTGCCCGGGGCCCGGTTCGAGCAGTGCGACGTACGCGGGTTCGGCGCGCCGGAGGGGAGCTTCGACGCCGTCTGCGCGTTCTTCCCGCTGCTGATGATGAGCCGGGAGGAGGCGTGTGCGGCGCTGGAGCGGATGTCCGGCTGGCTGGCGCCTGGCGGGTACCTCGTGTCGGCCACGGTGCCGGCCGATGTGGAGGGCGTCGAGATCGAGTGGATGGGGCGCCGGGTCGAGGTGTCCAGCTTCTCGCCTGAGGAGTACCTGCGCAGGCTGCGCGAGGACTGCGGGTTGGAAATCCTCCACCACGCCGTCTCGGCCTTCGAGCCGGAGGGGGAGCTCGCGGCCCCCGAGGAGCACCTGTTCTGCTACGCCCGCCGCCGCCCGGCGGCGGCCCCGCGCTGAGCGGAAGGGCTGATTCCCGGGCCGGGCGGACCGGGCCCGGCCGGCCCGGCTGACGGCACGGAACACGCCTGCGGCACGGTGGGGGCGGACCCCCTCCGTGCCGCGTGCGTTCCGGCGGCCCCGGCCGGCCGGTCCCCGCGGGCCGGCACGGCGGAGCCGGCCGTCAGGTGTTCGCCGGGTCGGGCTCCACCTGCCGGAGTTCGGCGAGCAGTTCGTTCCGCCCGGCGAGCATCTCGGTGAGGATGCGGCGGGCCGCCCGCAGCAGGTCGGCGACGTCCCCGCCGGCCAGGGCGTAGGTCACCGTGGAGCCTTCACGGGTCGACACCACGATCCCCGACCGGCGCAGGACCGCCAGCTGCTGGGAGAGGTTCGACGGCTCGATGTCGATCTCGGCCAGCAGGCTGCGGACCGGTTTCGGGCCGTCCTGCAGGAGTTCCAGCACCCGGATGCGGACCGGGTGGCCGAGCATCCGGAAGAACTCCGCCTTGGCCTGGTACAGCGGCACCTGCATTCCCACGACGCTCCTGCTGCTCCTCGGTCCCGTTGCCATGTCCCGCGCATCCCGCCGCAGGACGACCTTGCGTGTCCATCGTCCTGCCCTGTCGGCCCACGCGGAACCGAAGTTGACCGCTTTCAGATGTGCCGAGTTGAAGAAATTTTCAACTCATGGGCATGCGTGGGCCTGACAGAGCGCTGTGTCTAGACCTCCAGATCCGCCTCGATGCGGCGCAACTGGTGGCGGGCCATGGCCAGGTTGGAGCGGCCCTTGTCCAGCACGAGGTAGAGGAACAGACCGGATCCGCTGCGGCTCTTCAGCACCCGGATCAGGTGGTACTGGTTCCCGAGCGTGATCAGCAGGTCCTCGATCTCGTCCTGCAGTCCCAGCATCTCCATGGTGCGGACCTTCGCCCGGATCACGTCGGTGTTGCCCGCCGCCGCGACTCCGAGGTCCAGGTCCTTGCTGCCCCCCAGCGTACCGAGGGCCATTCCGCTGCTGTAGTCCACCAGGGCCACGCCCAGCACCCCGTCGATCGAGGTCATCGCTTCCTTGAGTGAAACTTCCACGTTGGCCATGGCCGTACCTCTCGTCCTGCGCTCTGCCGTTACCGGCACCGGATCTTCCGTAACGGGACGCTACCGAGCGGCGGCCGCCGAGCGGGCGAATCCCGGGATTCGGCGAAAAAACACCGGCGCGTTGGGTATGGGCGAGGCGGACGGACGTGCTCCGCCCCCCGCGCGACCGGCGCTGCACCTCGGGTTCCGCAATGACCGGCCCCGCCGGAGACACGGTCCGGGGCGGACCGGGAGGCCCTTGCCGGAGGGGCCGTCGAACGGGGGACGATTCTTTTCGGCCTGAAGGGCGTCGACCGCAGGCCAGAGGGCCCATGCGGCCTATGCGGCCAGTGCGGCGGGCTCGTCGAGATGCGCGGCGGCCGTGCGCCAGGCGTCCATGACCGCGCGGTGCGCCTGCCGGGTCCGGGCGGAGCCGTCCCCGCTCAGGTGGACGGGAGCGCCGACGTGGACGTGCAGGTCCGGGCGCCGCAGCGGGGCGGTGACGAGGCCCGCGACCTGCTTCGCGGCGCTCCCCGAGGTGACACGGCGGGCCCCGGCCTGCCCGATCGGCACGACGGGGGCGCCGGTGCGTTCGGCGAGCCGGGCCAGCCCGCTGCGGAAGGCGCCGGGCGCGGCCTCCGCGGCGTCCCGACGCTCCGGGATGCCCCCTTCCGCGTACATGAGGACCAGTCGGCCCTCCCGCAGCGCGGCCTCGGCGAGGTCGAGGGCGTCCGCGGCCCGCCGGGAGCGGCGGTACACGGGGATGTGGCCCTCGCGGGCGAGGGAACGCCCGAGCAGGGGGACGCGCCAGAGCCCGGCGGCGGCCATGACGACGGGCTCCACGCCGAGGCGGCGCAGCGCGGCGAGGACGACGGCGGGGTCGGCGAGGGAGGTGTGGTTGGCGGCGAGCACGCTGCCCGGAGCGAGGACGGCTTCGTGGTCCGCGGTCACGCGGAGGCGCCCGAACACGGGCACGAAGGCGTCGGCGAGGCGGCTGAGCATGTGGATCTCCCGTTGCGAGCAGTGGTGTTCACCATCGTCGGCACCCGCCCCGCGGCCGGCCTGAGCGTTCCTACTCAGGTCCGGGCGGGCCCCGTACCCAGGCAACGCACCGGCGCCGTCCGCGGTCACACCCATCCGCGACGCGGTGTCACACCCCGCTCGGCCCCGCCGGTCGCTCCTCGAAGGTCAGATCCACGTGTGGTTCCGGTCCGTGACCGGGGGCAGCGCGGCATCGGGCACGGCCGCGCGCGGGTCGGGGAGGGCCGCGAGGGCGGGCCCGACCGGCGGGAAGAGCGGCAGCGAGGCCGCTTCCCGGTAGTCGATCCACTCGATCACGCCGATGTCGTGGGTGCCGTCGGGGAGCTCGTCCGCCTCGTGCGCGGCGAGGCCGGACCGTACCGCCGGGGTGATGTGGAAGCGGTAGAGCAGGTGGAGCTTGCGGGGCGGGGCCGTGGGCCCGGGACGGGTGACCCGCTGGTCGACGATCCACATCAGGTCGCCGCCCTCGGCCAGGCCGGCGTCGAGGGCGAGTTCCTCCGCGAGTTCCCGGTGCAGGGCCGCGGTGAAGTCCTCCCCGTCCTCGACGTTGCCGCCGGGCAGGGTGTACAGGGCGGAGGCGGGGCGGTCCCGGCGGATGAGGGCCACCTCGTCGCCGCAGAAGACGAGGGCTCCCGTACGGACCTTGATACGGGAGAACGGGACGGACGGCGACGGGTCTGCGGCGGGACGTGCGGTGCCTGCGGGATGAACAGGGCCTGTGGGATCAGCGGTATGTGTCACTGCGTCAGTATCACGGGCCGGGGGCCGGGCCCGGGCCCGGTCGCGCGCGAGGCGGCGAGCCCCCTGCTCCGCCGACTGGAGCAGGGGGCTCGGACGGTACTTCGCCGGTTCGGGGTCGTACGGATGCACCCGCGCGGACCGCGTCGGGCCGCGTCGGGCTGGGCCGGGCCGGGCCGCTCAGCCGGTGTCCTCACGGGCGAGGGCCAGCGCGAGGTCCTGGAGGATCTGCTCCGTGCTCACGTCGGGGCCGGCGCTGTCGTGGGCGTCGGCGAGCGCGTCGAAGGCCAGGATGAAACCGTTCACCAGCGCGCTCAGCGGCGCCGACACCTGCTCGATCACCGCCTGGCCGACCTCCTGCGCCGTCGCGTCGGCCGGGACGGCGAACTGGGTCGGCACGACCTCCGCCAGCAGGTCGGAGACGAACGCCGTGTCGGCCCCGGAACGCAGGGCGGTGAGCGCGGCGATCGCCTTCAGCTTGATCTCGTTCTCCGTCACCAGGCGAGCTTAGGACGCGGGCGGCCGGGCGGCCGCCAACCCGAGACCCTCCACAGGGTGAGGTTGCCCGTGAACGCCGGCGGGGCGACGGAACTGCCGGTCTGCCTGACCTCCTAACCGCCGGACACGGCGGGCCAGATGACCGCGGGTTCGGCACCGGGTCGGCGCAGGTCGGCGCCCGGGGCGGCCCGGTTCGGCGCCGGGGCGGCCCGGTTCGGCGCCGGGGCGGCGCGGCTCGGCGCCGGGGCGGCCCGGAAGGGGCAACCCGGGGTGCGGGGTCGCCGCGGCCGGGATTTGCTGGACGGGACAGGTGTCCCGTGATCTTCCGAGAGGGCGGACTCGATGGCCGCACAGCCCGCAATCGTCCTGGTCCACGGCTTCTGGGGCGGTGCCGCCCACTGGGCCAAGGTCATCGGCGAGCTCCACGCCCTCGGCTACGACTCGCTGCACGCGGTGGAGCTCCCGCTGACCTCCCTCGCGGACGACGCCGAACGCACCCGCAAGATGGTGCGCCAGGTGGACGGCCCGGTGGTGCTGGTCGGCCATTCGTACGGGGGCGCGGTCATCACGGAGGCCGGTGACCTGCCGAACGTGACCGGGCTGGTCTACATCGCCGCGTTCGCGCCGGACGCGGGCGAGAGCCCGGGCGGGATCAGCGAGGAGATGCCCCCGGCCGCCTTCGGGAACATCGTCCCGGACTCCGACGGCTACCTGTGGATCGCGCAGGACAAGTTCCACGAGAGCTTCGCCCAGGACCTCCCGGCGGAGGAGGCGCTGGTGATGGCGGTGACGCAGAAGGCGCCGCCGGCCTCGACGTTCGGGGACAGCGTCACCGCGCCGGCGTGGCGCGTGAAGCCGTGCTGGTACCAGGTCTCCCTGAACGACAACATGATCCACCCCGAGAGCCAGCGGCGCATGGCCCAGCGCATGAACCCGCGGAAGACCGTCGAACTGGACGCCGGCCACGCCTCACTGGCCTCCCAGCCGCGCGCGGTGGCCGACCTCATCGCAGACGCCGCCCACGCAGCCTGACACCGTGCCCGTCCTCCCGCCCGGCGGGGGGGCCGCGGATGAGGGTCGGGCCGATGTACGGGAGGGAGTGCACGGTCATCTGCTGACAAACGTCACTTTCATCCGTCCGGGGTGTCGCAGACGCTGAAGTCGGTGAGAGCCGGAAGGGGGAACCGTGAGCCGGATGGATGCAGTGGAGGGTGTCGTTCCGGGGAGGGTGACGGCGCGGCCGGGCAACGGGCGGATCCTGCGGATCTGGGGTGCCGCGCTGGTGCCCGGGGGGCGGGCGCGGTCCTGCGGGGCGGTGGTGCCGCATTCGGCGGGGTTGCGGCAGATGCTGCTGGGCCTGGTCGTGATGGAGCCGGTCACGGCAGTCGTGGTGTCGTCGATGCTGCCGCCCGCCGTGCGGTTCGCGCACGGCGTCCTCGAAGCCGTGCTGGTCCTCGCCGGGCTGGGGGCCGCCGCGGCCCTGGTTCGGGCCCCGCACGAGGTGCAGGAGCAGCACGTGGTGCTGCGGACCGGGTTCTTCGGCGAGGTGTCCGTCCCCCGCTCCGCGGTCCGTTCGGCGGGCCCGGCCCTGCGGACCGTTCCGGGGCGCGGCCCGCGTCCCGTTCCCGGCGACCCGGCCGCGGTGGCCTGTTCCGCCGAGCCGGCGGTCGACGTGGTCCTGCACCTCCGGCCGCCGGTCCGCCTGGACCTCGGGCCGGCGGGCGGTGTGGTGACGGCCTCCACGCTGTACACGTCGGCGGTGTCCGCCGCGGCCTTCCGGTCAGCGCTCGGCCCGGCCGCCTCGCCGGCCGACCGCTGACCGCCGCCGGCCGGTTCAACGGGTCCAGGGAGCGCGGGGTGGGAGCATGGGCGGGTTGTCCCGTGTTCCGCATACCGTCTGGAGTGGTGCCGGCGTGGTTGCCGATGTGCCCGACCCGTCCGTCCTGTACCCGGCGCCCGGGCAGCCGCGCGTGGTGCTGCTGAGGCCGCTGGTGTCGTCCCCGCTGATCGAGGTGGGCGCGTACTCGTACTACGACGACCCGGACGGGGCGACCGACTTCGAGCGCCGGAACGTGCTGTACCACTACGGTCCGGAGAGGCTCGTCATCGGGAGGTTCTGCGCGCTGGGCACCGGCGTGCGGTTCATCATGAACGGCGCGAACCACCGGATGGACGGCCCCTCGACCTTCCCGTTCCCCATCATGGGCGGTGCCTGGGCCGAGCACTTCGACCTGATCACCGGACTCCCGGGCCGCGGGGACACCGTCGTCGGGCACGACGTCTGGTTCGGCCACGGGGTCACGGTCATGCCGGGGGTCCGGATCGGCCACGGCGCGATCGTCGCGGCCGGCTCCGTCGTGGTCGATGGCGTCCCCGACTACGGCATCGTCGGCGGCAATCCGGCGCGGCTGATCCGCCGCCGGTACAGCGGGCCGGACATCGCCCGGCTGCTGGCCGTGGCGTGGTGGGACTGGCCCGCCGACCACCTGACCCGGCACGTGCGGACCGTCATGTCCGGCAGCGTCGACGACCTGGAGGCCGCAGCCCCGGGCGCACCGGACAGCTCGGACGGCTCGGACGGCTCGGACGGCTCGGACGGCTCGGACGATCCTCGGCAGAACGGGATCTGACGCCCCGTTCCCCCTCGCCCCGTCGGCCCGGCATGCGGCGGCGGGCGGTTCGGCGCACCCTCTATCCATCAACTGTCACATGTGAAATATTACCCGCGCTTCCTTCAGCCTTCCCCCTCAGTGAAAGGCCGTCACGTTGCGCAGACTCGCCGTGGTGGGAGCCGCGATATCGTTCGCGCTCCTCGCCACCCCCGCGCTCGCCGCCACCGCACCACCGCCCCGGCCGGCCCCGGCCGCGCCGTCCGCGCCGTCCGCCGGTCCGGCGCAGCACGCCGAGCACGCCCCCGCTCCCCCGCCCGCGCCCCTGGAGCTCCAGCGGCAGGCCCTGCGCCGGCAGGCGCTGGAGGGCGTCGCCGCCGGCGGTCCCGCCGGTCTGCGGGCGGAGGCCGACGGAACGCTCCCGCGCCGGGCCCAGGTCGGCAAGCGGTACGTCGAACTCGCCCAGGAGCGCAAGGACAAGGTCTTCGTCATCCTCGCCGAGTTCGGCGACCGGGTGGACACCACCACCGAGTTCGAAGGCAAGCCCCGCTTCGGCGGCACCCCCGGCCCCCGCCACAACACCATCCCCAAGCCCGCCTCCGACGACAACCACACCCTGTGGCGCAAGGACTTCGACCGGGCCTTCTACGAGCGGCAGTTCTTCTCCACGGAGCCCGAGTCCGCGTCCCTGCGGGCCTACTACCGGCTCCAGTCCTCCGGCCGGTACGACATGGACGGCTACGTGTCCGACTGGGTCCGGCTGCCCTGGAACGAGGCCCGGTACGGCACCGACAACTGCTCCGAGCCCGGCCAGTGCCGCACCAACTGGGACATGGTCCGCGACGCCACCGCCGCCTGGTACGACGCCGAGCGCGCGAAAGGCCGTACGCCCGGGCAGATCAAGGCACAGCTCGCCGAGTACGACGTGTGGGACCGCTACGACGCCGACCACGACGGGAACTTCGACGAGCCGGACGGCTACCTCGACCACCTGGTGGTCGTGCACGCCGGCAAGGACCAGACCTGGGGCGGAGGCACCCAGGGCAAGGACGCCGTCTGGGCGCACCGCTGGTTCGCGTACTGGAACCAGTCCGGCAGCGCCGGCCCCGAGGGCAACAAGGCGGGCGGCACCCCCGTCGGCGACTCCGGCCTCTGGGCCGGCGACTACCTCACCGCGGGCGAGAACAGCGGGGCCGGCCTCTTCGCCCACGAGTTCGGCCACGACCTCGGGCTCCCGGACCTGTACAGCTCGGACGGGGACAACAGCGTCAACTTCTGGTCCCTGATGTCCTCGGGCTCGTACCTGGCCAAGGGCCGCAACACGACGGGCGCCTTCCCCGGCGACCTCGACCCGTGGAGCAAGCTCCAGCTGGGCTGGCTGGAGTACACGGAGGCCGACGCGGGCCGCAGGACGCGCGCCGTGCTGGGCGTGTCGGGCTACAACACCGAGGACCCGCAGGCGCTGCTGGTGCACCTGCCGCCGTCGGAGACGCGGACCGAGCTGACCGACCCGTACGAGGGCGGCAGCCAGTGGTGGAGCGGCACCGGCGACTTCATGGACAACACCCTCTCCCGGACGGTCGACCTCACCGGCACGGCCGGGCCCGCCCGGCTGGACGCCCGGGTCTGGTACGACATCGAGCAGGACTTCGACTTCCTGACGGTGGAGGCCTCCACGGACGGCGGCGCCTCCTGGACGGCCCTCCCCGGCACGGTGAACGGGGCCGCGATCCCGGTGAAGGGCATGTCCGGGGCGTCGGGCGGCTGGGCGGAGATCGCCGTGCCGCTGGACGGGTTCGCGGGGCGCAGCGTCCAGCTGCGGCTGCGCGTGACGTCCGACAGCAACACCCACGGCAAGGGCGTCACCTTCGACGACATCCGGATCACCGCGGACGGCGGCGCCCGCGAGCTGCTGCGCGACGGGGCCGAGCAGGGCGCGAACGGCTGGAGCGCGGTCAAGTGGTCCCGCACGGAGGGCCGTACGGGCAGCGAGCGGCACCCGCGCGCCTACCTGGTCGAGAACCGCCGCCACACCGGCTACGGCAAGCAGCTGCGGACCGGGCCGTACAACTTCGGCTTCACCGGCGACCGGGTGGAGTTCTACCCGTACCAGCAGGGGGTGCTGATCTGGCTGTGGGACACCGCCTACAGCGACAACACCACCAAGGCCCACCCGGGCGCCGGGATGCTGCTGCCGGTCGACGCCCGCCCGGAGCCGCTGCGGCACGGGGACGGCTCGCTGCTGAACGCCCGCGCGCAGACCTTCGACGCGCCGTTCTCGCTGCGGGCAAGCGACCGCATCGTCCTGCACAAGGCGGGCACGCCGACGGTCATCCCGTCACGCCCGGGCGTGCCCGTGTTCGACGACCGCAAGGGCTCCTACTGGAACCCCGAGCTGCCGCAGGTCGGGGTGAAGGTGCCGGACACCGGGACGCGGATCGCGGTGGTCAAGGAGGCCTCGGGCGGCGCGCACACCACGGTCCAGGTCAGCCCGTCACCGTGAACCGGAGCGCGTGAACGTGAACGGGCCGTCCGCCCCGGTGAGCGGGGGGGACGGCCCGTGCGTACGCCTCGGCACGCCGGGGCGTACGGGGTGGGGTCGGTGGGTCAGGTGGTCAGCAGGCGGTTGAAGAAGGAGCGGTAGCGCTGAAGGGCGAGGCGGAGGTCCTCGGTGGGGACGTCGCCGCCGCTGCTCCACTGCTTCTCCAGGCCCTCCTTGTGGGACGCGAACGTGCCGGCCAGGTGCTGCATGACGGCCGCGACCAGGCTGTCCGCGGCGCGGACGGACTCCTTGGGGTCGTCGACGAAGCCCGTCTGGATCCGGCTCCACTGGTCGCGGAAGTCCGCGGCCTCGGACTCCGGCATCAGGGGCGTCGAGTCCGGCGAGTCCGTCGAGTCCGGCTCTTCCGTCCTCCGTGCGGCCGCGGTGTCCGCTTGCGCCGTGTCCGCTTCCGCCCTGTCGCTTCTCGCCGTCGCGGCCGTCAGGCCGCTCGTGTCCGCCGGGTCCGGGCGATTCGCGTCCGGGCGGTCCGTGTCCGGGCGGTCCGTGTCCGGGCGGTCCGTGTCCGCGTCCTCCCGGAGGTCCGCGTCCGGCCGTGTGCCGGTCGTGGTCGCGGTCGTGTCGTCCACGGGGGTGGCGTCGCCCGGATAGGCCGGCTTGCGTCCGGCTGTGTCCGCCGCGTCGGGGTCGGGGTCCATGCGCGGGCGCGCCAGTTCCTCGGTGGTCAGCCCTTCACGGGATGCGAGGGTCTCGTCGTGCTTCATCTCTCCTCCGTCCGGCTGCCCGCGCCCGAGGGTGCGACCAGGAGTTCGTCGAACAGGGCGCGGTAGTGCACCATCGCCCCGCGGAGCTCCTCGGTGGTGGCGTGCCCGCTGCCGCGGGCCTGGACGTCGTGGGCGTCGCGGTAGTGCTCCAGGGTGCGGCCGTGCTCGACGGACAGGTCCTGGAGCTGCTGCTCGTAGCCCTCCGTGGGATAGCCGCGCTCGCGCATGAGGCGGGTGACCAGGGAGTCGGCCTCGGAGACCGTGCTCTCGGGCCGGTCCACGAAGTGTTCCTGCACGTGGCTCCAGTCCTCGGCGTACTGCTGTCTCAGGTCGGGCGGCAGCTCCCGTATCTCCAGGGCGTCGTGCCGCCGTTCGCGGTCGCGCAGCTCGCGGTCGGCCGGGAGCCGTCCGCCCGCGTCCTCGACGGTGCGCTCGTACTCGGGGCCGAACCGGTGCTTGAGGTGGCGTCGCCTCGACAGCGCCCACAGGCCGACACCGATCAGGACGAGCACGATGACGGACGGGACGATGATGGCGACAAGGGTTTCGGTTGACATCTCGGCCTCCAGGGCCATCCGTTGAAGCTGGCCCGCGCCTGCCCCTTGCCTCCGTGTTCAAACACCCCGTCCCTGCCGTCCCTGCCGTCGCGGCCGTCCCCCGGTCGCGGCACCGCGGCCCCCCGGCCCGGAGGGCGCGGGGGGCCGCGGCGTGGCGCGGGTGACGGGGGCTCAGTGCTCGGACGGGCCGTAGTAGCTGCCCAGGCTCTCGTGGTAGCCCGAGTCGCCGAGGTGCTTGTCCTTGTCGAACTCGGGTGCGTTCTTGATCTGTTCCTTGGTGCGGTCCACGTAGATCTTCTTGTCGTCGACGTCGATCCCGCTGACGGTGCCGGCCGGGATGAGGACTTCCTTGCCGAAGATCCACGGGCCGGTGTCGACGACGAGGTACGCGGCTCCGACCTCGTCGGAGTGTTTGTCGACCTTTCCGATGCTGCCGTCCGTGGCCTCCACCTTGAAGCCGGTCAGGTCCATGCCCGGGAGCCGGGCAACGGTCACTCGATAGGCCCACATGCTCTGCGTCACGGCCATCAACTCCTTGTCCTTGATCGCGTGTTGCGGCTCCTTCGCAGCTCCCTCAGGTCCGGCAGGTCCGGCAGGTCCCACAGCCGGGCGTCGTCGACGCGGAAGTGCGGTCGGGCATGCTCCACGCGTCGGGACCCCTGCTCGCCGAGCCACGGGAAGCAGTGGTCGGAGATGGCGGTCATCGTGTGGCCGATGCGCACCATGCACGGCGTCTGACCCCTCCGGCCCGGTCCAAACCCCGGAGGGCCGCGCCGGCTCCGCCGGCCGGGACACGCCGGTGCGCCCGGGATACCGTCGAGGGATGGACGGTGGGCAGGCCGATGTGCACGGGGCGCTGGCGCGGGCGCTGCGCCGGAGCCATCACATCGGCCCCGGCGAGGTGGCCGGTCTGGTCGTCGGCACGGGCCGGGAGCTGGGCCTGTCCGGGGTCCGGATCCTGCTCGCCGACGTCCAGCAGCGCCGTCTGGTGCCCCTGACCGGCGGGGCGGCCCTGGACATCGACGGCTCCCTCGCCGGCCTCGCCTACCGGACCCAGCGGGTGCAGCGCGAGTCGGGCGGCGGCCGCGGCTGCTGGGTTCCCATGGCCGACGGGATCGAGCGGCTCGGCGTGCTGTACGCGGCCCCGGACGAGGGCAGAGCCGGAACCGGAGCCGGGGCCGAGGCCGAGGCCAGGGCCGGGGCGGGGTCCGAGACCGGGGCCGGGGCCGAGACCGAGGAGCGGGCGGATGCCCTCGCCACGCTCGCGACGCTCCTGCTGGTCTCCAAGAGCACGCACGACGACGGGCTGATCACGGCCGTCCGCAGCCGTCCGATGAGCCACCAGGCCGAACTCGTGTGGGCCATCCTGCCGCCGCGGACCATCGGCAGCCGGCGGGTCACCTCCAGTGCGGTCCTCGAACCGG
Source organism: Streptomyces sp. NPDC090445 (assembly GCF_044769385.1). NCBI lineage: Bacteria > Bacillati > Actinomycetota > Actinomycetes > Kitasatosporales > Streptomycetaceae > Streptomyces > Streptomyces sp. NPDC090445. The sequence continues at coordinate 190,487 of NZ_JBIVXV010000006.1, forward strand.
CCTACGACGTCGGCGGGGACGCCTTCGACCACAGCTTCGACGGCGACGTCCTGCAGCTGGCCGTGCTGGACGCGATGGGGCACGACCTTGCCTCCGGCGGGGCGAGCGCCATCGCGCTGGCGGCGTGCCGGGCGGCCCGGCGTGACGACACCGAGGTCTCGGGCGGCTCCGGCGTCGCCGCCCTGACCCGGGTGGCCCAGCGCATCGAGGAGGCGCTGACGCGGTGGATCCCGGACCGTCTGCTGACCGGCGTCCTGGCCCGTCTCGACACCATGACGGGCCGCCTGGCCTGGGTGAACTGCGGCCACCCGCCGCCCCTGCTGATCCGCGACGGCCGGGTCGTGCCCCACGCCCTGGAGCGCACGGCGCAGCTCCCGCTCGGCCTCGGCGCGTACGGGGAGGGGCGCGAGCCGGCGGGCCATACGGTGCGGCTGCAGCCCGGGGACCGGGTGCTCGTGCACACGGACGGCGTCACCGAGGCCCGCTCCCCCGACGGCGAGACGTTCGGGGAGCAGCGGCTCACGGACATCGTCGTACGGTCCATGGCGGCGGGCGAGGCCGCTCCCGAGGCGCTGCGGCGGCTCGTGCTGAGCCTCCTCGACCACCAGGCGCACGAGCTGCGCGACGACGCGACCATCCTCCTCACGGAGTGGCACCCGCAGCACTGAACGCGACCCCTGCCATCGGACCGCCGGCGGTGTTTTCGGGAGCCCGGCGGGGGCAGGCGCCCGGGCGGACGGTCCGGCGGCCGCCCCTGCGGCCGCGCGGACACCGCGCGAAGAGGGGACCCGCCATGAAGGAACGCACCGACCTCCACGAGGGCCGGCTGCTCGCCGTCTACCTCAACGACCACCTCACCGGAGCCAACGCCGGCGTCTCGCTGATCCGGCGGATGGCCCGGCAGCACCGCGGCACCCCGATGGGGCCGCCACTGGAGCGGCTGGCCGGGCAGATCGCCGAGGACCGGGACAGCCTGCGCGAGGTCATGACCGCCTTGGACATCCCCGCGATGCACGGCCGCGCCGTGCTCGGCCGGATCGGCGAGCGGGCGGGCCGCCTCAAGCCGAACGGCCGCCTCGTGTCCCGGTCCCCGCTCAGCGACGTCATGGAGCTGGAGGCCATGCGGATCGGTGTGGAGGGCAAGGCGGCCGCCTGGCGGTCCCTGCAGGCGATCGCCTCCACCGACGTACGCCTGGACCGCGGCAGCATCGACCGGCTGCTGGAGCGCGCCCAGCGGCAGTCAGGGCTGCTGGAGAGCCTGCGGACGACTGCGTCCGACCGGGTCTTCGCTCCTTCCGTACGGCGTACGCGGACCCCTGTCCCGGCGGGGTCCGCACCGGGCGCGAAGGCGGCGTGAGGGCCGTGAAAGTCGTGGTGACGGGTGCCACCGGCAACGCGGGCACCAGTGTCGTACGGGCCCTGGCCGCCGATCCGGCGGTGACCGAGGTGATCGGCCTCGCCCGCCGGGCCCCCCGCCGGTACGAGGTGCCCGGCGTCCGGTGGGTCGCCGGGAACGTGGATCCCGGCGGGACGGATCTCGTCGGGCTGTTCGCACGGGACGGCGCGGACGCGGACGGCGTCGCGGTCGTGCACCTGGCGTGGCGGTTCCAGCCGACGCACGACCCGGCGCAGACCTGGCGGACGAACGTGCTGGGCAGCATCCGCGTCTTCGAGGCCTGCGCCCGGGCCCGGGTCGACGTGCTCGTGCACGCCTCGTCCGTGGGCGCGTACTCCCCCGGCCCGGCGGACGGCAGCCGCGTCGACGAGACCTGGCCGACGCACGGCTGGCCGGGGGCCGCGTACACGCGGGAGAAGGCGTACCTGGAGCGGTACCTCGACGGGTTCGAGGCCGCCCACCAGGGGATGCGGGTGGTGCGGATGCGGCCTGCGTTCCTGTTCAAGGAGACGTCGGCGTCGGAGCAGCGGCGGATCTTCGCAGGGCCGCTGCTGCCGTGGAAGCTGATCCGGCCGGGCCTGGTGCCGGTGCTGCCGGCCGTCGGGGGCCTGCGGTTCCAGGCCCTGCACACCGACGACGCCGCGGAGGCCTACCGGGCGGCGGTGCTGCGTCCGGTGCGCGGGCCGTTCAACCTGGCCGCGGAGCCGGTCCTGGACACCGCGTCGCTGGCCCGGCTGCTGCACGCGCGGACGCTGCCGCTGCCCGCGGGCTCGGCCCGTGCCGCCCTGGCCGCGGCCTGGCGGATGCACCTGGTGCCGGCCGCGCCGGGGCTCTTGGACGCCGTGCTGCGGCTACCGCTGCTGTACGCCGACCGGGCCCGGCAGGAGCTCGACTGGACACCCGCCCGGACGGCCACGGAGGCGATGGGCGCCTTCCTGGAGGGCCTGCAGAGCGGTTCCGGCCTCGACACCCCGCCGCTGGCCGGTGCGGGCGCAGGCATGTTCGGCGGCCGTCCGGGGTGAGGGGCCGTGACCGGTCGTGGGGTCGTACCGGTCACCTCCGCCTCCGGCGCCGAGCCGGGCACGCTGCGCCGGGCCCTCGACGGCGCGGGCGCGGTGCAGGTCGGCGTGACCCTGCCTCGGGCTGCCGTGCCGGGGCGTCGCGCGCGGGCCTGACGGGGGCGGGCGTCCGGGCCGGGTATGGCGGCCCGTGGGACCTGCCGGCCCGGCCCGGCTCCGGCCCGTTCGCCCGTACGGCCCCGGGCCGGGCGACGGAGCCGGGCGGGCTGCCGTCCGGCGGCGCCGCAGGGCTGCGCCGGTGCCGGGGGTGCCTGCCGGGGCCGGGCCGGCGGCCGTACGCGCTGCCGTCTCGCGGGCGGGCGGGCATCATGAGCCTCATGAGAGTCCCCGTGCACGGGCGGGGTGACAGCACCCTCCCCTTGCTGCTCCACGGATACGCCTGGTTGCCCAACCGGCTCCGCGAGACGGCGGGAGCCCCGGTGCGGACCCACCTGCTGGGCCACCCGGCCATCGCCCTGCACGGCCCGCAGGCGGTGCCGTTCTTCTACGACGAGCAGAACGTCCGCCGGTCCGGGGCGGTGCCGGAGCCCGTCCTGGACACCCTGTTCGGCAGGGGCTCCGTGCACACCCTCGACGGGGCGGCCCACCGGGTCCGCAAGGCCCTGTTCCTGTCCCTGCTCAAGGACCCCGACGGGGTCGCCGCGCTCACGGAGGCCGCGGTCCGGCACTGGCGGGAGACCGTCGAGGGCGACCGGGGCGGGGCCGTGGTGCTCTTCGACACGGCCGCCGAGGCGCTCGCCCGGGCCGTGTGCGAGTGGGTGGGTATGGCGCCGACCGCCGAACAGGCCCGGCTCATCGCCCACGACTGCGTGGCCATGGTCGACGGGTTCGCCGGCCCCGGGCTGCGGCACCTGCGCGCCCGGCATTCGCGTACCCGCCAGGAGGCGGCCCTCGCCGCCCTGATCACGGCGGTGCGGGAGGGCCGGCAGCAGGTCCGGGCCGGGTCCGCACTGGAGGCCGTCGCCGGCCACCGCGATGTCGACGGGCTCCCGCCGGACGAGCGGACCTGCGCGGTCGAGCTCCTCAACATCATCCGGCCGACGATCGCGATCACCTGGTTCATCACGTTCGCCGCGCACGCCCTGCACCGCCATACGGACCTCGCCGAGGAGCTCCGCACGGCGTCCGGCCGGCAGCTGCGGGACCTGAGCACGGCCTTCGCCCACGAGGTGCGGCGCTTCTACCCCTTCGTCCCGTTCGTCGGCGGGGTCGCGGCCCGGGACCTGACCTGGCAGGGCATCCGCATCCGGCAGGGCACCATGGTCCTGCTCGACGTGTACGGCCACCACCACGACCCGGCGCTGTGGGACAACCCGTACCACTTCACGCCCGCCCGCTTCACCGCCCACCCCGACGCCATGGACCGCCTGATCGCCCAGGGCGGCGGGGATCCCGCCCAGGGGCACCGCTGCCCGGGCGAGGACATCACCGTCAGCGTCCTGGCGGCGTTCACCGGCGAGCTGGCCCACCTGGACCACGACGTCCCCGACCAGGACCTGACCATCCCGCTGTCCCGGATCCCCACCCGCCCGCACAGCGGCTTCGTCCTCCGCCTCGCCCCCGCCCCGGCGGACGCCTCCGCCGGCCCGGCCTCCCGGCCCGGCGCCTGAGCCGCCGTCCACCGGCCGGAGCAGGGCAGGAGGCAGGTGGAGACCGTGGAGACCGGAGGAGACCGGTTGCCGCGGTGCGTGCAACAGTGGAATCGACGGCACGGCATGGGTGTGCACATGGACGAGACCGACCGGACGCTCGAACAACTGCTGGCGGGGCTGACCGCCGTGCGCGACGGCAACCTCGACACGCGCCTGCCCGAGGACGTGGGCGGCCTGCCCGGCAAGATCGCGGTCGTCTACAACGGGATGGTGGCGCAGCTCTCCCTCGTGACCACCGAGGTCACCCGGGTGGCGGAGGAGGTCGGCCGCCAGGGGCTGCTCGGCGGCCAGGCCCGGGTGCCGCCCGTCGGCGGTGTGTGGCGGGAGCTGACGGCCGGTGTGAACAGCATGGCCGACAACCTGACCTCGCAGGTCCGCAACATCTCCCAGGTGGCCACGGCCGTCGCCCGCGGCGACCTGACGCAGAAGATCCCGGTCGACGCCCGCGGGGAGATCCTGGAGCTGATGGAGACCATCAACACCATGGTCGAACGGCTGTCGGCGTTCGCCGAGGAGGTCACGCGGGTCGCGCGCGAGGTGGGCACGGACGGCAAGCTGGGCGGCCAGGCCACCGTGCACGGCGTCTCCGGCACCTGGAAGGACCTCACCGACAACGTGAACTCGATGGCGGACAACCTGACCAACCAGGTCCGCAACATCGCGCAGGTCACCACGGCCGTCGCCCGCGGCGACCTCACCCGCAAGATCGACGTGGACGCCCGCGGGGAGATCCTCGCGCTGAAGACGACCATCAACACGATGGTCGACCAGCTCGGCTCGTTCGCCGCCGAGGTCACCCGCGTGGCCCGGGAGGTGGGCAGCGAGGGACGGCTCGGCGGGCAGGCCGAGGTCGCGGACGTCTCCGGCACCTGGCGGCGGCTCACCGAGAACGTCAACGAGCTCGCGGGCAACCTGACCCGCCAGGTCCGCGCGATCGCCGAGGTCACCAGCGCCGTGGCCCGCGGGGACCTGACCCGGACGGTCGCCGTCGACGCCCCCGGCGAGGTCGGGGAGCTGAAGGACAACATCAACGCGATGGTCGAGTCCCTGCGCGCCACCACCCGGGCCAACGAGGAGAAGGACTGGCTGAAGACCAACCTCGCCCGGGTCTCCGGCGGCATCCAGGGGCGGCGCAGCCTGCCCACGGTGGCCGAGCTGGTCATGCGCGAGGTGCCGCCGCTGGTGCGCGCCCAGTACGGCTGCTTCTTCCTCACGCAGGACGGGGCCGACGGGCCCGAGCTCGTCGCCATCGCCTCGTACGGGCTGCCGGACGACCCGGCGGACGGGGTGCGGCGGGTGCGGGTCGGCCAGTCCCTGGTGGGCCAGGCCGCCGCCGACGGCCGCACCCTCGTCGTGGAGGACCTGCCCGCCGGGTACGCGCGGATCGCCAGCGGCACCGGGGCCGCAGACCCGTCCACGCTGATCGTGCTGCCCATCGTGGTGGAGGGGCAGGTCCTCGGCGCGCTGGAACTGGCCGCCGTCCGGCCGTTCGCGCCGCTGCACCGCGACTTCCTGGAGCAGTTCACGGAGCTGCTCGGGGCCATCGTCGGCGCCCTCGTCGCCAACGCCCGCACCGACGAGCTGCTGGGGCGGTCGCAGCAGCTGACCGCCGAACTCAGCGCCCGCTCACAGGAGTTGCAGGCCCGTCAGCGCGAACTGCAGGACAGCAACGCGGAGCTGAAGGAGAAGGCGGCCCTGCTGGCCGACCGGAACCGGGACATCGAGCGGAAGAACCTGCAGATCGAGCAGGCCCGCCAGGAGCTGGAGGAGCGGGCCCGGCAGCTGGCCCAGGCCTCCCTGTACAAGTCGGAGTTCCTGGCCAACATGAGCCACGAACTGCGCACCCCGCTCAACAGCCTGCTCATCCTGGCCCAGCTGCTCGCCCAGAACGGCGAGGGCAACCTGACCGACAAGCAGGTGGACTACGCGACCGTCATCCACTCCGCCGGCTCGGACCTGCTGCAGCTCATCAACGACATCCTGGACCTGTCGAAGGTCGAGGCTGGCCGGATGGACGTGCACCGCGAGCCCGTCTCGATCCAGCGCGTCCTGGACTACGCCGACGCCACCTTCCGGCCCGTCGCCGACGAGCGGGACCTGGAGTTCGGCGTCAGCGCGGCGCCCCGGGCCGGGGCGGGGCTGGTCACCGACGAGAGCCGGCTGCGCCAGGTGCTGCGCAACCTGCTCGCGAACGCCCTGAAGTTCACCGAGGAGGGCAGCGTCTCGCTCCGCGTCGAGCCGGCCGCCGCGGCGGAGACCCCCGCCGAACTCGGCGGCGCCGGCACCGTGCTGGCGTTCCGCGTCACCGACACCGGCATCGGCATCCCCGCCGACCGGCTGGAGTCCGTCTTCGGGGCGTTCCAGCAGGGCCACAGCGGCACCGCCCGCGCGTACGGCGGCACCGGGCTCGGGCTGTCCATCAGCCGCGAGGTGGCCCGCCTCCTCGGCGGGACCATCACCGTCGAGAGCCGGGTCGGCGAGGGCAGCTGCTTCACGCTCTACCTGCCGGAACGCGCAGGCCGGGCGGAGAAGCCGAGGGGCGAGGCCGACAGGAGCGACGCGGACGCCCGCACGGCCCCGGCCGACGGCGGGTACGGGCCGGAGGACCTGAGGGACCGGACCGTCCTCGTCGTCGACGACGACAACCGCAACGTCTACGCCCTCACCGAGACCCTGAAGTCCGCCGGACTTCAGGTGCTCACCGCCGACAACGGCACGGACGGCATCCGGCTGCTCGCCGACCACCCCGAAGTGGACCTCGTGATCATGGACCTGATGATGGCCGGCCTCGACGGGTACGCGGCCACCCGCGCCATCCGCGGCATGGCCGGGCACGCGCACGTACCCGTCGTCGTGGTCACGGCCAAGGCCATGCCCGACGACCGGTCGGAGGCCATGGCCGCCGGCGCCTCCGACTACCTGACCAAGCCGGTGGACCCGGACCTGCTGCTCACCACCGTGCGCACCTGGCTGGGCACGGCCGGGTCCTGATCGGGGGCGGGGATGGGCGTACCCGAGAGCGACCTGGCCTCGGCCGTCGCGGAGCTCACGGCCGAACTCGCCGCCCTGCGCGCCGACCGGGCCCGGCGGCGCCTGCTCGACCTGGCCTCGGGGGTGCTGGCCGCACAGCTCGGCCTGGCCCCGGCCGAGGCGGGCGACCACCTGCTGCGCCTGGCCGCCTCCTCCCGGCTGTCCGCCGTCGACCTGGCGGCGGACATCGTCAACGCGGTCTCCGGAACGCCGCCGGCCGGCTCCTCCTCGGAGGCAGTGGCCGCCGGTGCCGCGCAGGCGGCCGCAGCCGGGATCGCGGAGCCCGGCACCCCTCCGGCCGTGCAGGCCCGGCGGATCCGGCGCGGCATCGCCTCGGCGCTCACTTCCGACACCGCCTCCGAGGCCGCAACGGGCCTGATGGAGGACGGCCTGCACCGCCTGGGCGTGGAGGCGCTCTACCTGTGGCGGCGCACCCCGACCGACTGCCTGGAGCTCTCCGGCCGGGCCGGGGCCGACCCCCAGGAGGCCTCGCACTGGCGCTGGGTCCCCCCGGAGACCGACGGCCCGCTGCACCGGGCGCTGGCGGGCGGCCGTGCCCTGTGGTTCCCCGAGGGGCCGGGCGGGGCGGGGCGGCTCCCCGGCCCGCGGGCCGACGCGGCGCGGGCGGTGCTGCCGCTGGAGCACGGGGGCCGGGTGGTGGGGCTGGCACTGGCCGTCTGGCCGGCCCCGGCCGTCCTCGACGCGCGGGTACGGGCGTCCGTGGAGGCCCTGTGCGGGCCGTCCGGGCTGGTCCTGGACCAGGTCGGTGACGCCGCGGACGTCACGCCGGCGCAGCTGGCGGCCGTACTGGCGCAGCTCGACCAGCCCGCGATCGTGGTCCGGCTCGCCGCCGCCGACGGCCGCTCCCCCGCCGGCGTCAGGGCCCCGCACACCGTCGACCACCTCAACCCGGCCGCCCTGCGCGAGCGGGAGCTCCCGCCCGGCGCGGCCGGGCGGCCCGTCGCCCAGCTGTATCCCGGCCTCCACGAGGAGCTGGTGGGCCTGGTCGCCCAGGCCGGCGCGGCCGGCTCCCCCCAGTACGCAGCCGCCCTGCCCGCGCCCCCGGAAGGCGTCTCCGACCTGTCGGCGCCGGCCGGGCCGGCCATGGCCGAGGTCCGGGTACTGCCACTGGGCGGCGGGCGCGCGGTCGTGCTGTGGCGTGCGGGGGTCCGGCTCGGCCCGCCGATCGCGCGTGCCCTGGAGCGGCTGGAGCGGCTGGCCGCCTTCGAGGACGACGCGGCGGGCGGATCCCGGTGGAGCCCGTCGGCGTACCCGATCTTCGGACTCGGTCCGGACGAGCCGCCCGTGCCGCTGCGGGACCTCGGCGCCCGGCTGCACCAGGACGACACGGGCAGCCTGGACGAGCTCCTGGCCTCGCTCGCCGACCGGCACACCGGCGGCCAGGCGCTGGTACGGGTGTACCGTCCGGACGGCGGCGTGCGGCACGTCCGGATCTCCGCCGAACCCGTCCTCGCGAGCGCGGCCCTGGTCGGCGTCACCGGGGTCTACCAGGACGTCTCCGCCCAGCACCACACCGAGCTCGCGCTCAGCGCCACCTTCGACCGGCTCTCCGCAGCCCAGGCCGACGCCCTCGTCCGCAACCAGGTGGTGCTCCGGCTCCAGCAGACCATCGTCCCCGAGACCTCGGCCCTGCAGGCCGCGGCCGGCCTGGAGGTCGCGGCCCGCTACCGGCCCGCCGCCGTGGAGTACCGGGTCGGCGGCGACTGGTACGACGTGTTCCAGCTGCCCGGCGGGCGGGTGCTCGTCACCGTCGGGGACATCGCCGGGCACGGCATCGGCGCGGCCACGGCGATGGTCACGCTGCGCGGGGCGCTGCACGGGCTGGCGTTCACCGGCGGCACCCCGGGAGCGCTGATGGGCTGGCTCAACGAGGTCGCCTCGGGGACGCCGGACCACCCGACCGCGACCGCCGTGTGCGCCCTGTTCGATCCCTCGGACCGGTCGCTGTGCTGGGCGGGCGCCGGGCACCCGCCGCCGCTGCTGCTGCGCGGCGGACGGGCCCGCTTCCTGGAGGGCCCGCCGAACGTACTGCTGGGGGCGCTCCCGGGGGCCGCGTACGAGGAGACCACCAGCGGTCTGCGGGCCGGTGACACGCTGATGCTGTACACGGACGGGCTCGTGGAGCGCCGGCACACGGGACTGGACGAGAGCCTGGCCGCCCTGCGGGAGGCGTCGGAGCGGCTGGGCGCGGGCGGCGTGGAGGAGCTCGCGGACCGGCTGCTGGCGTCGGTCAGCGGGGACACGGACGACGACACCTGCCTGGTGGTCGTGCACGTGTCCTGACCGGCGGGACGGGCATCCCGCGGGCTCACGGTTCGGGCCGTACGGGCCCTGCGGGGAGTGCGGGCCCTGCGGGGAGTGCGGGGTATGCGGGCTCTGCGCGGCCGCCGGGGCTACTGGAGCCCGCCGGGGCCACCAGAGCCACGGGGGCTGCTGCCGCGGCCGTCGTCACCCGACGGCAGGGCCGCGGAGAGGTCCGGGTGGATGGCGAAGACCCCGTCCGCGCCGGTGAGGCGCAGCATCCGCGCCACCTGCCGGCCGAGCGAGGCCAGCTCCACACTGCCTCCGGCCGCCTCGGCCGCGAGCCTGGCCCGCAGCAGCATGTTCAGGCCGGTGGAGTCGCAGAAGGCCAGTCCCCCGCAGTCGACGATCAGCCGTACCGGGCCGCCGGCCGCGAGCGCGGCGTCCAGCGCCGCACGCAGCGGCTCCGCCGTGTCGTGGTCGAGTTCTCCGGACAGCAGGAGGACTACGGCGCCGTCCATCGGCCGGACCTCGACCGCAAACTGGTCGCCGGAGCCATCGCCGTGCGCTCGCTCCCGGCTTCCGGCCGCTGTCGACGCCATGGCACACCTCCTGCGGAATTCGGCCCCCGAAGCCCTGCTCCATCCGGCCCCTACCCGGTCCGTCCCACGGCATGCCTCGGGATGCGGGCCGCGTTCCCCCAGCCAGGGCCGGGGCTCCGGCAAAACCGGGGGCGCGTGCGCCGGGCGCCCGTACGGGCGGATTCACGCCGGTCGGGCCCGCCGCGCCGTCATCCCGGTCGGCCTCCGCCCCGACAGGCCGAACAGACATCCCCTCGTGTGACCGTCACCGTCGAATCGCCCCCGTACCGCCGCGCCGACCGCCTGCCGCCTGCCGCCTGCCGCCTGCCGCCTGCCGCCTGCCGCCTGCCGCCTGCCGCCTGCCGCGGAGCGGTTCCCCACCCCGCCCCTTCCCGAAACCGGCCTCTGCCCGGACCCTCCCCCGGACTTCGTCCGGGGGACTCCCACGGGCGCTTCGCGCCCGGTGCGCTCAAACGCGGGCTGGATATTCCGGCCTCGCCGGCGTTTGAGGCGCGGGGTCCGTGGCGGAGCCCCGGTTTCGCGCGCGGCTGGGCTGTCCGCGGCGCAGCGGGACCTGGCGGCCGTCGCCGGGGTGCACTCGGTGAGCGTGCCGCCGGGGCTGGGCCGGGATCCGGCCGGCGGTGGCCCGCACCGGAATCCCCCGGCGGAGACAGTGCCACAACTCCCCGTGGGTCCCGGGCCGGTGGCGGTGCTTGCAGTGGCGACGGCGACGGCGACGGCCGGAGCGTGGATACTGCCGGAGGCACGCATCCCCCACCGCACGCCTTCCCCTGAGAGGTCACGATGAGCGCAGCCGCCGCGCCCGTATCCACGCTGAACGGATGGCGCCGGGAGCAGTTCTCCTGGCGCGGCATCACCCACGACTGCTTCGAGCGGGGCGAGGGGCCCGGCGTCGTCCTGATGCCGGAACTGCCCGGGATCACCCCGGAGGTGCTCGGCCTGGCGCAGCACCTGGTCGACAGCGGGTTCACGGTCGTCATGCCGTCGCTGTTCGGCAGCCCGGGCGCGCCGTCCGTGTCCGCCGGGTCGTTCGCGGCCGTCGCACGCGCCTGTGTCTCCCGGGAGTTCCTCGCCTTCGCCACCAACGCCCGGCGGCCCGTGACCGAATGGCTGCGGGCGCTGGCCCGCAGCCTCGACGCGCGGACGCCGGGGCCGGGCGTCGGGGTCATCGGGCTGTGCTTCACGGGCGGGTTCGCCCTGGCGGTGGCCGTGGACGACACGGTGCTCGCCGCCGTGATGGGCCAGCCCTCGCTGCCGCTCCCGGTCACCGCGGCGCACCGCGCGGACCCGGGCCTGTCGGAGGAGGAGCTGGGTGACGTCACCCGGCGCATGCGGGACGACGGGCTGTGCGTCCTGGGCATGCGGTTCACCGGGGACCCGCTGGTCCCCGGGCAGCGCTTCGAGACCCTGCGGCGCCGGCTCGGCGACGCCTTCGAGTACATCGAGCTCGACTCCCGGCCCGGCAACCCGGGCGGCTTCGGCAAGAGCGCCCACTCGGTGCTGACCCGCGAGGTGCGGGAGGCCCCCGGGCATCCCGCCCTGGCCGTCCGCGAGCGGACGGTGGCGTTCCTGCGGCGCCGACTGGTCCCGGCGCCGACGGCCGAGCCGGAGGCCGTCTGACCGGAGGCCCCGTCCGGCCGCCGGGACAGGCGGCCGGACGGGGGCGAGGGCCGGGGCGAGGGCGGCCCGGGGCTCCGTTCAGGCGTCGCGGCGGCGCAGGCCGAGGGCGGTCAGGGCGGCCGCGGCGAGGACGATCACCGCGTCGAGCGCCAGCACGGTGCGCACCCCGTCGAAGAGGGAGGTACCGGTGGTGGCGAGGACGCCGAGGAGCGGGATGCCGATGGTGAGCCCGACCTGCTGGGTGGTGGTGACGAGGCCGGTGGCCAGGCCCTGTTCCTCGTCCGGGACGCCGCTGGTGACGGTGAGCCCGTAGGCGATGATCGCGCCGAGGTGGAACATGCTGGCGATGGAGACGGCGGCGGTCGCGAGCAGGGCTCCGGAGCTGCTGCCGACGGCGAGGAGTGCCGCGGTGAACAGGCCCTGGCCGACCAGGGAGCCGATCAGGGTGCGGCGGGGTCCGAAGCGGCCGATGACCTTGGGCGCGTACGAGCCCGCCAGCGCCGAGGCGATGCCCTGGACGCCGAAGACGAGTCCGGTCCGGAACGAGGACAGGCCCAGCGTCTCCTGGAGGTAGAGGGTCAGGACGAAGATGACGGTGGACATCATCGAGAAGGTGATCAGGCCGCCGGCGTTGCCCCAGGCGACCGTGCCCCGCCGGAGCATCGGCAGCGAGACCAGCGGGGCCGCGGCCCTCGACTCCACGACGGCGAACGCGGTGAGGAGGACGAGGCCGGCGGCGAGGGTGGCCGGGACGTCGGCGCCGCCGAAGCCTCGCTGGGCCGCCGTGGAGAGGGCGTAGATCAGGGCGAGGAGGCCGCCGGTGACGGTGACGGCGCCGGGGACGTCCAGGCGCGGCCGCTCGGGGGTGCGCGACTCCGGCAGCAGGGCGGGGGCGAGGACGAGGATGGTCAGCGCGGTGACCGCGAGCAGGGCCATGGTGGAGCGCCAGCCCAGGGTGTCGGTCATGACGCCGCCGAGGAGCATGCCGACGGTGAAGCCGAGGGAGAGGAGGGTGCCGGAGATGCCGAGTGCCTTGTCGCGCAGCGGGCCCTCGGGGAACGTCGTGGTCAGCAGGGACATGCCGGTCGGCACGACGGCCGCCGCGCCGAGGCCCTGCAGGGCGCGCCCGGCGAGGAAGGACGCCGGGTCCCAGGCGAGGGTGGCGAGCAGCGAGGCGGCACCGAAGAGGGCGAGACCGGCGAGGAAGAGCCGCTTGCGGCCGTACAGGTCGCCGATGCGGCCGAAGAGGAGGAGGAAGCCGCCGGAGGGCAGGGCGAAGGCGGTGACCGCCCACTGGAGCGCCGCCTGGCTCAGGCCCAGGTCCCGGCCGAGGGCGGGGAGGGCCACGTTCAGCACGGAGAAGTCGAGCGCCACCATGAACTGGGCTGCGCAGAGCACGAAGAGGACCAGCTTGGCCCGGCCGGTGAGCTGCGGGGCGCCGGCGCCGTGGTCCGCGGGTGCGCCAGGGGCGGTGGTCGCGGTGGGGGGTGTGTCGATTGCCATGGGCACCACCCTCGCGGCCCGGGAATGCCCGTGGAGAGTGGGAACTTATCCTGTTGCCGGCACCACCAGGCAGCCGACAGGGGGAGTTCGTGGCCACACCGATCGACAGGCACCGCCGTACCGAGCTGCGGGAATTCCTGATGAGCCGGCGGGCCCGGATCACCCCCGCGCAGGCCGGGCTGCCGGACGGCGGGGCCCGCCGCCGGACGCCGGGGCTGCGCAGGGAAGAGGTCGCGGTGCTGGCCGGGGTGGGGGCGTCCTGGTACCAGTGGCTGGAGCAGGGCCGTGACATCACGGTGTCTCCGCAGGTCCTGGATTCGGTGGGGCGGGTGCTGCGGCTGTCGAGCGCCGAGCGGAGGCACCTGTACGTGCTGGCGGGGCTGAACCCGCCCGCCCTTGTGGTCGAGGCGGCGGACCGGGACATGTGCCACGGTCTGAAGCGGCTCATCGAAGCCTGGATGCCGTTCCCGGCGCACATCATGGACGCGTACTGGAACACGGTGATGTACAACGACGCGGCCGCGCTGGTGCTCGGCATGCGGCCCGAGATCGTGCAGAACTGCCTGGTCGCCTTCTTCACCGACCCGATCTACCGGGCGCGTTCGAAGCACTGGGAGGAGATCGCGTGCAGTGTGGTCGCCCAGTTCCGGGCGGCGTGCTCCGAATGCCCGGACGACGAGGGCTTCCTGGCGGTGGTGGAGGAGGCGAGGGAACTCAGCCCGGAGTTCGCGGCGTTGTGGGAGCGCCGGGATGTCCGGCCGGGCGGCCAGCTGCGCAAGGAGATCGAACACCCCGTGGTGGGGCCGCTGTTCTTCGAGTCCACGCAGCTGCGGGTACCGGCCCGCCCGGACCTGGCGATCGTCCTGCACACCCCGCTGCCGGCCACGGAGACGGCCGAGAAGCTGGAGTGGCTGACCTCCCCGGAGGGCCGGCGGGGGGCGATGTACCCGGTCGCGGGCTGAGCCCGGGCCCGGGCCGCTCGTGATCACGGCCGCTGGCATACTCCCGGCATGACCGACGACCCGATCGACCTGGTACGGCGCCTCGTGCGCGAGCGGATCCCCGGCGCGCTGTGCGTCGTGCTGGCCGGTTCCACGGCGGCGGGGCGGGCGACCGCGAGCAGCGACCTGGACGTGGCGGTGCTCCTCGGCGACGGCGGCCGCACCCGCCGGGAGACGCTGCGGTTCGAGGGCCGGCTCGTGGAGCTGTTCCTCCACACCCGCGCGGGCCTGGCGGAGCTCTTCGCCTCGGATGCCGCCTCGCGGCGTGCGGTGCTGCAGAGCATGTACGCCACGGGGCTGGTGCTGGTCGACACCGACGGCACGGCCGGGTGGGCGCGGGCGCTGGCCGAGGCCGAACTCGCCGCAGGGCCCGCCCCGTTGGGACCGGAGGTGGTCGAGGCGAAGCGGTACGGGCTGACCGACGCGCTGGACGACCTCGGGGACGCGCAGGACCCGTACGAGCGGCTGGCGGTGGCCGGGGTCGTCCTCGCCGGCTCCGCCGAGCTGCTCCTGGACCACCGCCGTGCCTGGGCCGGCGGCGGGAAGTGGCTGCCGCGCCGGCTGCTGGCGGCCGATCCGGAGCTCGGCGGTGCGCTGCTCGAAGGCCATCGCCGGCTGTGCGCGTCGGGGGATCCGGCGGGTCTGGCGGAGGCGGCGACGGCGGTGCTCGGCCTGGTCGGCGGGCCGCTGCGGGAGGGCTACCGGCGGGAGTGGCGGGGCGTCGCCCCGGCCTGAACCGCTCCCTTCGCCTCCGCCGGCCGCGGACACCGCCCGGGGCGGTGCGGGGCCGGGGCCGGGGCCGTGCGCGGTTCGGGGAGGATGGGCGGATGGACATGACAGAGGTGGAAGGGCGGGCCCGGCGGCTGGCCGAGGCGGGCGGGCGCAGGATCCTGGGGATCGCGGGCGCGCCCGGCGCGGGCAAGTCCACGCTGGCCGCACGCCTCGCCCGGGTCCTCGGGCCGGGCCTCGCCGCGGTGGTTCCGATGGACGGGTTCCACTTGGCGCAGGCCGAGTTGGTGCGTCTGGGCCGGGCCGACCGCAAGGGGGCTCCGGACACCTTCGACGCGGCGGGGTACGCGGCCCTGCTGCGCCGGCTGCGGGACGGCGGCCCGGAGGCGGTGTACGCGCCGGCTTTCGACCGTGCGCTGGAGGAGCCGGTGGCCGGGAGCATCCCGGTCGGGCCGGGCGTGCCGCTGGTGATCACCGAGGGGAACTACCTGCTGTACGAGGCGGGTCCGTGGGCGGCGGTGCGTCCGCTCCTGGACGAGGTGTGGTTCCTGGCCCCGGACGACGGGCTGCGGGTGCGGCGGCTGGTGGACCGGCACGTGCGCCACGGCAAGGCGGAGGCGTACGCGCGCGACTGGGTCGCCCGCTCCGACGAGGCGAACGCCCGCCTGATCGCGCCGGGGCGGTCCCGCGCCGATCTCGTGGTGGAGTGAGACGGCCGTACCGGTGCGGTGAAGTGACCGCTACCGACGGTGAGTTGTCCGACGCGGTCGCGTGTCCTCCGCTTGTTGTCGGTGAGACGTGGCAGACTCCGTCCTTGATCACGGGGGCGTCGGGCCCGCGTGTGTTCGACGTGCGGATCTTGGGAGAGTAGTGCGCAAGGCGAAGTGGGCGGCCGCGGCTGCCGGTGTGGTGCTGTTGGTCGCGGGCTGTGGCAGTGAGGGCGGTACGGACCAGGGCAAGGGTGCCGACGCGCCCAAGTCCGGTTCCTCTGCCGCGGCTTCCGCCCCGGGGGCGGGCAGGGACTCGGGCGGGTCCCTGGATGCCGCGGCGGTGAAGAAGGAGATCGACACCGCGGCCACGGGGGCCGGCTACGCGGAGAAGCCGGGGGACGACGTCCCGGCGAACCTCAAGTCCTGCATGGTGTCGTGGGTCGCGGACGCCAAGAAGGCCACCGACTCGAAGAAGTCCTACGACGACACGGTCGCCGCCCTGGCCAAGGGTGGGTGGAAGGAGTCCCGGACCTTCGACCAGCAGGGATCGGTCATCAAGTCGCTGGACAAGAGCGGCTGGACCGTCAAGGCGAGCCACGCGGGCAAGGCCGGGGCACTGCTGGTGGTCCAGTTCGTCGCCACGGACAACGGTCCGACGTGCGCGAAGGCCTTCCAGGAAGACCTCGCCAAGAACAAGCAGTAACGGCCCGATCCGACCGGCTGTCACCCGGGTCCCCGCACGGGCGTGCGGGGACTCTGGTGACCCGGCGGGTCAGTCGGCGGGGTCGGTCTCGGGTTCGTCGGTCCACGTGAAGGACTCGATGAGCCAGGTGCCGGACGCGGTGCCGAAGCGGAAGGTCTTGCGGCCCCAGGCGGAGAAGGGGACGCCGTCCCGCACGCCCCACTTGAAGTACTCCCCCGAGCGGGTCGCGCGGCCGTCCGCCACCAGGGTCACGGCGGCGACCTCGGCCTCGGTGAAGTCGGTCAGTCCCGGCCCGTTGAGCAGTGCCTCGCGGGGTGCGAGGAAGGCGTCCACGTCCATGCGGTCGACGGTGCCGTCCTCGGCCACCCGCTCGATCACCGCATCGGGTGCGAGCACCGCGCGGGCGGTGTCCAGGGCCACGGGTCCTCCCCCGACGCGGGTGAACGCCGCGTAGAACGCCGCGGTGAGTGCGTCGACGGCCTTCTCGTCGGCCGAACGCGGCCTGCCCCGGCGCCATTCGGCGGCGAGGACCGCGAACTGCGAGGTGCTCTGCCAGGCGCCCTTCCGGTGGACGTCGTCACGGGCGACGGCCTCGTGGCGCATGCCGACGCGGCGCATCAGGGCCGCCGAGGCCGTGTTCTGCACCGCGCACACGCCGAAGACGCGGTGCCATCCGAAGGTGTCGAAGGCCAGGCCGAGGGCGGCCGTGACGGCCTCCGTGGGGATCCCGGTGCCGTGCACGTCGGGATGGAAGGCGAAGCCGACCTCGCCGGTCAGCGGGGCCCGTCCGTCCCGCTTGAGCAGGACCTCGCCGACGACCCGCCCGGTCCCGGTCTCGACGGCGAGGTCGAGCCAGTCGCCGGGCTCCGCGAGCGCCTCGCCGGCCGGCATCCGTTCCAGGGTCCGCTGCGTGTCCTCGCGCGTGTGCGGCTCGTGCGGGAGGTACCGCGCGACCTCGGGGAGGGAGCGGTGGGCGTGGATCGCGTCGAGGTCCCCGGCCCGTACGGGGCGCAGGGCGAGCCGCCCGGTCCGGACGGGATAGTCGGGCCGGACCGGCGTCCGGTCGGTGACGGCGCTCGGGTCGTTCAGGTCGTTCTGCTCGGTCGAATCGGTCGGATCGGTCGGATCGGTCGGATCGGTCGGGAGGTTCCGGCTGGTCATCTGGCTCCCCTCGTTCGCATGCCCGCATCCTGCCCGACGGGGTCGGGCCGGGGATACGGGTGAGGGGTCAGTCGGGCGGCTCCTGCGGGCGTGGTTCCGGGGCGGGCTCCGACGGGCCCGCGGGCGGACCGGGCTCTTCCGGCGGCGCGTCGGAAGGCGGCGGCAGGTCGGGGGACTTGGGCGGGTCGGACGAGGGCGGGGAGCCCGGCGGCCGGGGCGGGACGTCCGGGACGTCCGGGTCCGGGTCCTGCGGGGCGGGATGCGAGTTCATGACGGCACTCCAAAGCGGCGGAACCCCACAGCCCGCGCCTGCCCCGACGCCCGCGGGGCAAACCGCGTCCGCCGGGGCCGGACGCTCAGGCGTCCCGGTCCTCCCGGGGCCGCCGGCTCGCGGCGATCACCGTGGCGGCGGCGAGGAGCAGCGCGGCGCTCAGGGCGGATCCCCACGGCGAGGTGCGGCCCTCGGCCTCCGGTGCCACGCGCCGCCGCGGATCGTAGGCGACGCGGACCTCACCGCCGACGGGGGCGGCGCGCCGGTCGTCCTTGAGCTCGGACGGGTATCCGCCGGGGCAGTCCAGGGTGTGGCGGTGGACGGTCTTCGGCCCGGGGCCGCCCTCTCCGTAGGACTGCCGGACGGTGCTGTCGACGGCGCGGACGACGCAGAGGGCGACCTCGCTGCGCACCGCGACCCGGTCGGCGGCGGCCACGGTCGCCAGCAGCCCCAGGGCCAGTGCGACGGCCCCGAAGAACCCGCGGGTGCCTGCGACGGCCGTCCAGTACACCGCGCAGAGCAGGGCGATCAGGGTGCCTCCGCCGGCCAGGGCGGTGCCGGCGGACGGCGCGGAGGCGCCGGTGAAGCACCAGTGGGCCCAGCCGTATACGGAGCCCGCGGCGAGCAGCGGCCCTGCGGCGGCCGCCACCCGCGTCCCCGCACGGGACCCGGACGCCCGGGATCTGGACGCCGCGGCGCCCGGCACCCCGCCCGCCCCTGTCATGGACACCACCCCCGTGACGACGGACGCCGGTTGCGGCGCCGGCGGTTGCCGGTCAGTGCGCGGCGGCCGCGGAGCGGCCGGAGCCATGCCCGGGGCCGGGCGGGGCGTCGGACCGCCAGCCGTCCACGGCCACGGCAGCGGCGCCCAGGGCGGCGAAGCCGAGGGCGGTGTGGAGGAGCAGGCCGATGCCCGCGGCCCAGAAGAAGGCCGGCCCGGCCCAGTCGCCGCTGCCGCCGAACAGGCCGGCGAGGAAGGCGACGAGGGTCGCGAGCACGGCGAAGAGGAGCAGCAGGACCGCGCAGAGGCCCGGAAGCAGGGCGGGCAGGAAGCCGAGCAGCCCCGTGTACTCGTTGCCGTTGCGCACGGCGAGGGCGTACGCGGCGACCACGAGCAGGGCGCAGACGACGGTGTAGGTGCCGTTGGCCCCGCCCCACCGGAGGACCTCGCGGGCGTCGCCGACGGGAGCACCGCCGAACATGTCGCGCAGGTTCGCGACGAGGACGGAGGCGAAGAAGTGGCAGGCGGCGAGCCACAGGGCCTGGACGGTGAGCACGGTCACGGTCGTCAGCGCGGCGAACACCCTCCGGTCGACCGGGAGGCTCTCCACGTGCCGGACGCTGTACCGTCCGGCGGCCGCGATCCCCCGGCCGGCGGTGCGGGCCGCCCGGTAGGCCTCCCGGCCGCTCACGTACCACATCCAGGCGGTGATGAGGGTGGTGAGGACGATGCCCGTGAGGCTGCCCGCGCCGAGCCACGAGCCGACGAGGTCGCGTACGACCTCCCAGAGCTGCGGCGCGTCGGGCAGCACGCCGCCCGAAGTCTCGGCCTGGGCCGTCACCGTCATCTTCTCCTCCGGGAAAGCGGAACCGTCAAGGACGGCTGTCCGCACCGAGGTTAGGGGATCGGACCTGACAACACCTCGCGTTATCGGGCGTCCTGGCGGCTGCCGGAGCATAGGTTTCGCTGATCCGGCGCCGTTTCGGGGGGGCGCCCGTCCGAGGGGCAGAGCATGACGGAACAGCAGGCCGGGGCCGCGGTCCTGGATGCCGAGGACCTCACGGCGATCGGTGAGGCCGCCGCGCTCGTACGCTCCTCCGGGACCGTCACCCGGATGCTGCGCACGCTGGCGCCGGCGCTGAGCGACGGGGAGCGGGAGTCCCTCGGTGCGTGGTGCGTGCCCGCGCACGCGGCCGTGCTGGTGTTCCCGCGGCCCCGCGCGGACGTGGCCGGCGCCTTGGCGGGGCTGGGGCTGAAGGCGGGCGCGCCGATGCCCAGCACCGTCGTACGGGACCGGCTCCGCGCCCGCTACGGGATCGCGCCGGAGGCGCTGGAGGTGTCGATCGTCCGCGCGGCCGCCGCCACCCCGGAAGGGGAGCTGGGCGAGATCGAGGTGTTCTGCCTGCCCGTACCGGACGCCGCGCAGGACGCCGCACCGGACGCCGTGCCGGACGAGTCCGCCGTGTGCCTCCACCACCTGGTGCGGCGGGAGCGGGCGGAGCGCAACGAGGCGCACATCGCCTTCCGGGTGACCTCCACCGACGAGGTCGTCTTCGCCGGGCTGCGGCACCTGCTGGTCGAGCGGGCGGGCATGCGGCCCGACGGCGGCGGCTACAACCCGCACGAGGACGTCACGGTCCTGTACTTCCGCTCCGCCGCCCCCGGCGGAACCCCGTACGGGCGCCTGGAGTTGCTCATGCCGGGCCACCGGGCGCCGGCCCTCGCCGCGCACCGCCTGCCGGTGCAGGACGAGCCGGCCCGCGTGCTGCTGGAGCTGATGACGGGGGCCTGGCAGACGCAGGCCATCGCGGTCGGCGCCGAGCTGGGCGTCTTCGACGCGCTCTCCCCCGGTGCCGGGGGCCCCGCCGCGGCGGCCGGCCTGGCGGAGCGGGTCGGCGCGGACGCCGACGGGCTCGGGCGCCTGCTGCGCTACCTGTCGACGCTCGGACTGCTGGTCGGCCCGTACGGGCCGGACGGCGACACGTACGCGCTGACGGGGCTCGGCGAGCTGCTGCGCGAGGACGCCCCGCACTCGATGCGGCCGCTGGCGCTGATCTACGGCGGCCCGTTCTACGAGTCGTTCGGCCGGCTGCTGTACGCGGTGCGGACGGGCCGGGACGCGTTCCTGCACCACTTCGGCGCCCACCACTTCCCGTACTTCGCGCAGAACCCGCCCTGGGACACGGTCTTCGACCGGTCGATGCAGGCGAGCTCCCCCATGTTCGGGCCGGTCCCGGCGGTCGTCGACCGGCCCGGGGTCGACGTGGTCGTGGACGTGGCCGGCGGCAACGGCGAGCTGATGGCGCAGATCCTGGGCGCCGCGCCCCGGCTGCGCGGCGTGCTGCTGGAGCGCGAGCACGTGGTCGCGGCGGCTCGGGAGCGGCTGGAGCAGGCGGGGACCGCGGACCGGTGCACGTTCCTCACCGGCGACTTCACCCGGTCCGTGCCCGGCGGCGGGGACGTGTACGTCCTGTCGCGGGTGCTGCACGACTGGGACGACGCGCGGTGCCTGGACATCCTGCGCAGGTGCGCGGACGCGATGCCCGCGGAGGGCGAACTCCTCGTCATCGAACGGCTCCTGCCCACGGACGGCGGCGAATCCCTGGCCGTGGCCTGGAACCTGCACATGCTGTGCAACGTCGGCGGCCGCGAGCGGACCCTCGACCACTACCGCGGCCTGCTCGCCGAGGCCGGGTTCGACCTCGTGGACACCATGCCCCTGCCGCTCGACGGCTCCCTGCTGCGCGCCCGCCGCCGCAGCACCGCCGCTGCCTCCGCTGCCTCCGCCCTGCCCGCCTTCACCCGTTCGGAGCACGCATAAATGGCCATCCACCCCCATGACTACCCGACCACCCCCGAGCCGGAAGGCACCGGCGGCTGGACGACCCCCCGGCCCACCCTGCCGGAGCTGTTCGCGGCTGCGGTCACGGCCGGCGGCGACGCCACGGCCGTCGCCGCCCCGGACGCCGCCGGCACCCGGTCCTGGCAGGACTGGCGCACGGACTCCGACGCCTTCGGCCGGGCCCTGCAGGACCTCGGGATCCGGCCCGGCGACGTGGTGGCGGTCCAGCTGCCCAACTCCTGGGAGTTCCTGGTGGCTCACGTGGGCATCGCCGCCGTCGGCGCGGTGCTCCTCCCCCTGCACAGCACGCTCGGCACCCGCGAGGTGACCGCCCTCCTGCAGCGCACCGCGGCCCGGGCCCTGCTGTACCCGGGCGCCGCGGAGCCGCCCGCCCGGGCGGAGCTGCCCGAACTGGAGTTCCTGATCCCGGTGGGTCCCGACGCCCCGCGCGACGGCAACGGGCCCGGGCCCGGCCCGTACGAGGCGCTCTTACGGGAGCGGCGCGGCCTCGCTCCGCACCCCGTCGAGGTCACCCCCGACATGCCGCTGGTGCTGATGCCGTCCTCCGGCACCACCTCCGCCCGCCCCAAGATCTGCATCCACACGCACGGCGGCCTGCTCGGCAACGCCACGGTCACCGCGTTCGAGGCCCGGTCCTCCACCGCGGACACCCTCGTCAGCGCCAGCCCCTTCACCCACCTGTTCGGCCTGTTCTCCGTGCACCTCTCCCTCATCGCGACCGGCAGGCAGGCGCTGCTGCCCCGCTGGGACGCCGACGCCTTCCGGGAGCTGGCGGCCGCGACCGGGGCGAGCGTGCTGTTCGCCGTACCCGCCCAGCTGCGCGACCTGGTGGAGACGCCCGGACCGGTGGCTGCGCTGCGGGAGGTCCGGACGGGCGGGGCGGCCGTGCCGGCGGCCCTGGTGGCCGGCGCGCGCCGGGTCCTGGGCGCCGTGACCGTCGTCCAGTGGGGCATGTCGGAGGTCGGGGCCGGTCTGAGCACCTCCCCCGACGACCCGCCCGCGGTCGCCGCCCGCAGCATCGGCCGGCCCGTCGGCGAGGGCCGGGTCCGGGTCGTCGGCGAGGACGGCGCGCCGTGCCCGGCCGGGGAGACGGGGGAGCTCCAGTTCCGGGGGCCGTCGCTGTTCCGCGGCTACCTCGCCGACCCGGAGGCCACCGCCGCGGCCCTGACCGCTGACGGCTGGCTGCGCACCGGCGACCTGGCGTGCCGGTACGAGGACGGGACGATCGGCTACCGGGGCCGGCAGGCGGAACGGATCAACGTCGGCGGGCTGAAGTTCAGCGCGTCCGAGGTGGAGGCGCTGCTCGCCGACCTGCCGCAGCTGGCGAACGCGGCGGTCACCGGACGGGCCGACGACCGGCTCGGCGAATACCCGGTGCTGCTGGCCGAGTTGAGGCCGGGGGCCCGGCTCACCTTGGAGGACGTACGGGCGCATCTCGCGGCCCGGGGCGTCGCCGCGTACAAGTGGCCGCTGGAACTGGTGGTCGTGGACGCCGTTCCCGTCACCCCCACACGGAAGGTGGCCCGCGGCCGGCTGGCGGCGCTGCTGGCGCAGCCGGTGCGGGAGGCCGTGCCGGCCTGGGCGCAGCGGATCGCCGGCCTTCCCGAACGGGCCGCCCTGGACACGGCGCTGGCCCTGGTACGGGAGCAGGCGGCGGCAGTGGGCGGTGCCCGCCTGGCGCAGGCGGACACGGCGGTGAGCTTCCGCTCGGCCGGGCTCGACTCGCTGGGCGCGGTGCGCCTGGCGGCCGGGCTCGGGGAGTGTACGGGGCTGGCGCTGTCGACGACGGCCGTGTTCGACCATCCCACGCCCGGGCACCTCGCCCGGCACCTGGTCGGCCTCGCGACCGGGGCCACGGGAGGCTCCTCCGGGACACCCGCGGCGGCCCCCGGCCCAGGCGAGGGCAAGGGCCCGGGCCCGGCAGGGGATGCGGACGCGGAAGCGGTGGCCGTGGTCGGCATCGGCTGCCGCTTCCCCGGCGGCATCGCCTCGCCCGAGGACCTGTGGCGGCTGCTGGCCGCGGGCGACGAGACCGTGGGCCCCTTCCCGGCGGACCGCGGCTGGGACCTCGACCACCTCCACGACCCCGACCGCAGCCGGCCCGGGACCTCGTACGTGCGCCACGGCAGCTTCCTGGAGGGCGCCGCCGACTTCGACGCGGAGTTCTTCGGCCTGTCGCCCCGCGAGGCCCTGGCCATGGACCCGCAGCAGCGGCTGCTGATGGAGACCGCCTGGGAGGCGCTGGAACGGGCCGGCATCCCGCCGTCCGCGCTGCGTGACTCCCCCGCCGGGGTGTTCGTCGGGCTGATGTCCTCCGACTACGCACCCCGCCTCCAGGAGGACCCCACCCTGCACGACGGGCTGCTGGTGACGGGCAACGCCTCCAGCGTGGCGGCCGGCCGGATCGCCTATACCCTCGGGCTGACCGGGCCGGCGCTCACCGTCGACACGGCCTGCTCCTCCTCCCTGGTGGCGCTGCACCTGGCCCGGCAGGCGCTGCTGCGGGGCGAGTGCTCGCTGGCGCTGGCCGGCGGGGCGTCGGTGATGTCGACCCCGGCGTCGTTCGTGGAGTTCAGCCGGCAGGGCGCCCTCTCGCCGGACGGCCGCTGCCGCGCGTTCTCCGCCTCGGCGGACGGGGCCGGCTGGTCGGAGGGCTCCGGGATCCTCGTCCTGGAGCGGTTGTCGGACGCCCGCCGGGCGGGGCGGCCCGTCCTGGCCGTGCTGTCGGGCTCGGCGGTCAACCAGGACGGGGCCAGCAACGGGCTGACCGCGCCGAGCGGCCCGGCCCAGCGGGAGGTCGTCCGGCTGGCCCTGGCCGACGCGGGCCTCGCGCCGGCCGATGTGGACCTGATGGAGGCGCACGGCACGGGTACGCCGCTGGGCGACCGCATCGAGGCGGAGGCCCTGCTGTCCTCCTACGGCCAGGGCCGGGACGCGGAACGGCCGCTGTGGCTGGGCTCGCTCAAGTCGAACATCGGCCACACGCAGGCCGCGGCGGGGGTCGCCGGCGTCATCAAGGCCGTCCTGGCGCTGCGGCACGGGGAGATGCCGCGGTCCCTCCACGCCGAGGAGCCGACCCCGCACGTGAACTGGGCCGCGGGCGACGTACGACTGCTCGCCGCGCCCCGGCCGTGGCCCCGGCCCGCGGACGGCGGCCGGCGTGCGGCGGGCGTCTCGGCGTTCGGGATCAGCGGGACCAACGCGCACGTGATCCTGCAGGATCCGGCGGTCGAGGACCCCGCGGCGACCGACCCGACGGCGGACCCTGCTCCGGATCCGGTGGCGGCCGAAGCAGCGGTGCCGTGGGTCCTGGCCGCGAAGGGCCGGCCCGCGCTGCGCGAACTGGCCACCCGGCTGGGACAGACGGCTCGTGGGGCCGATCCGGCGCGGCTGGGCCGCGCCCTGGCCGTGCACCGCGCCCCGAACGACCCGGCTTTCCGGCGGCGTGCCGTCGTCGTGGCGGACGGGGTGCACGGGGCGGACCGGGCGGCACGGCTGCGCACCGGGCTGGCGGACCTGGCGGCCGGCCGGGAGAACCCCGACCTCGTCACCGGGGTGCTGCCGGCCGGGGAGACCGGCCGGACGGTGTTCGTCTTCCCGGGCCAGGGCTCCCAGTGGGAGGCCATGGGTGCGGAACTGCTACGGGAGTCCCCCGTCTTCGCCGAGGCCGCGGCGGCCTGCGACGAGGCCCTCGCCCCGTACGTGGACTGGTCGGTCCTGGCGGTGCTGCGCGGCGACGCCGGTGCCCCGCCGTTGACCCGGGTCGATGTCGCGCAGACGGCCCTGTTCACGATGATGGTGTCGCTGACGGCGCGGTGGCGCTCGTACGGGGTCGAACCGGATGCGGTGCTCGGCCACTCGCAGGGCGAGATCGCCGCTGCGTACGTGTCGGGCGCGCTGACGCTGCCGCAGGCCGCCCGGATCGTCGCCCTGCGCGCCCGCGCGGTGCGCGGGCTGCCCGCCGGGGCGATGGCCGCCGTGTCCCTGCCCGCGCCGGAGCTGGCGGCCCGGCTGGCCGGGCGGAGCGGGCCGCCGCTGTCCGTCGCCGCGGAGAACGCCCCGTGCGCGTCGGTGGTCGCCGGGGACCCCGGGGCGGTCGACGCGCTGCTGGCGGAGCTGGCCGCGGAGGGGGTGCGGGCGCGC
Source organism: Streptomyces sp. NPDC090445 (assembly GCF_044769385.1). Lineage (NCBI taxonomy): Bacteria > Bacillati > Actinomycetota > Actinomycetes > Kitasatosporales > Streptomycetaceae > Streptomyces > Streptomyces sp. NPDC090445. The sequence goes on from NZ_JBIVXV010000006.1 coordinate 215,933, forward strand.
AGGGTGGCCGTGGACTACGCCTCGCACTGCGCGGCCGTGGAGCCCCTGGAGGCCGTACTGGCCGAGGACCTGGCCGGGACCCTGCCGGGTGCGGTGTCGACACCGTTCCTGTCCACCGTCGACGGGGCCTGGCTCACCGGGCAGGAGCTCACGGCGGGGTACTGGTACCGCAACCTGCGCAACCCGGTGGCCTTCGCGCCTGCCGTGGCCACGCTGCTGGAGGCGGGCTTCCGGACCTTCGTCGAGGTCAGCCCGCACCCCGTCCTCACGTATGCGGTGCAGGAGACGGCGGAGCGGGTGGGCGTGCCCGCCCTGGCCACGGGCAGCCTGCGGCGCGGCGAGGGCGGCGTGCGGCGCCTGCTGCTGTCGGCGGCCGAGGCCTGGGTGCAGGGCGTCGGGGTCGACTGGGCGGCCGTGTCCGCGGGGTCCCGGCCGGTCCCGGCCGAGGTGCTGCCGACCTCTCCCTTCCAACGGCGGCGGTACTGGCTCTCCGTCCGGCCCGCGGCACGTCCGGCCGGGGCCGGCGAGGGGATCGAGGCCGCGCCGCCGGGCGAGGCGGCAGCGGGGCACGCCGCGGCGGCGAGACCGCTCGACGCGGACGAACTGCTGCTCCTGGTACGGGAGTCCGCGGCGGCGGTGCTCGGCTACGGCGATGCGGACTCCGTGGACCCGGACCTGCCCTTCCTGGAGCTCGGCGCCGGCTCGCTGGCCGCGGTGGAGCTCCGGGGAAGGCTCTCCCGGGCCCTGGACCTGGCGCTGCCCTCGACCGTGGTCTTCGACCACCCGACCGCCCGCGCCCTCGCCGCCCACCTGTGGGAGCAGCCGGCCCCCGCCCCCCGGCCGGAGAACGCCACGCCAGGGGCGCGTACGAGCCGGCGCTCCCCGGACACGGACGGCGGTTCGGCAGCGTCCCGAAGGGCCGCGGGGAACGGCGCGATCAGCCCCCACCGGGCCGCAGACGACCTCCCCCAGCCTCCGGCCGGGGGGACCCCCACCTCGCTTCGCTCGCCCATCGCGGCACCTCCCGCGGAGCATGCGGTTCTCGCCGGGCCGCTGCCCGACGGGCTGTCGGGGCTGTTCCGGCAGGCTTCGGCGGAGGGCCGCGGTGCGGTGGCCGTGGAGCTGCTGGCGACCGCTTCCCTGCTGCGGCCTTCGTTCACCTCGGCGGAGGCGCCCGGGCTGGTGCAGCGGCCCGTGCGGCTCGTCGTCGGCGGTGACGGCAGTGGCCCCGTACCCGCGCTGGTGTGCCTGCCGTCGCTGGTGCCGACGGGCGGACCGCACGAATACACCCGACTGGCCGCCGAGTTCGCGGGACGGCGCAGCGTACTGGCGTTGCCGCACCCCGGGTTCGGGCCGGGCGAGGCGCTGCCCGCCGACCTCGGCGCGCTGGTGGACGTCCATCTCGGGGCGCTCGCGCAGTGTGCGGACGACGGGCCCGTGCTGCTGTGCGGGCACTCGTCCGGCGGGTGGATCGCATGGGCGATCGCCGCGCAACTCGCCCGGCAGGGCAGCCCGGCGGCCGGGATCGTGCTGATCGACACCCCCTGGCATGAGAGGGCCGCACCGTCCGACGACCTGACGCTGCTCCTCGCCGAGGCCGAGCGCCGTCACCGCGCCGCGGACGGGAACGGGGAGATCGGCACGACCCGGCTCACCGCCACGGGCGGCTACCTGCGGATCCTGCGGGGCTGGCGGCCCGAGGCGCTCGACGGGCCCGCGCCCGCCCTGCTGCTCCGTGCCCGGGAGCCGATCGGCCGACCCGTCGCCTGGCGGCTGCCGCACACGGTCCGCGAGGTGCCCGGGGACCACTTCACGATGATGGAGAGCCACGCCGCGGAGATCGCCGCGGCGATCGACGCCTGGGAGCACGACCGGAACGCGTACGCCCCGGCCGGCGCCGCCCCCGCAGACCGGTACCGGGTCCATAACCACACCGAGGAGAAGCAGGAGACCGCACGGTGATCGACCCCGACCTCCCGAAGCTGTTCGAGGACCCGGTCTTCGACGACTGCACCCCGCGATCGGCGCAGCCGTGGGTCGGGACGTACGAGCGGCTGCGCCACCTCCACGACCGGATCGGCTCGCCGGTGCCGCTGCTCGCCGGCGGGCCGGTGGAGCAGGAACGGCTGCGTTCCCTGCTGGAGTTGACGGCCATGGCCGATCCGGCGCTCTTCCACGTCCTGTTCCTGCACCAGTGCATGGCGATCGGGCCCGCGCTCGACTTCGGGGCCTCGGCCGAGGACGTGGCGGAGCTGGCCTCCGGGCGGTCGGTCGGGGCGGCCATGAACACCGAGGTGGGGCTGGGCAGCAGCAGTACCGCCATCCGTACCGAGGCCGTGTACGACCCGGCGGCGCGCGAGTTCGTGCTCACCTCCCCCGATGCGGCGGCGGCCAAGTACCCGCCGAACGTGGGCATGCCGGGGCTGCCCCGGCTGGCCGTGGTCAGTGCGCGGCTGCACGTGTCGGGCACCGACCACGGCACGCACCTGTTCCTGGTGCCGCTGCGCGGCGGTGACGGCGGTCCGGCGGCCGGCATCGCGATCAGCCCGAGGCCGCGGACCTCGCTGCTGCCGCTGGACTACGCGGCGGTGCGGTTCGAGGGGGTGCGCGTGCCCTACCACCGCTGGCTCGCCGACGGGGCGTCCGTGTCCGCGGCCGGGGAGTTCCACGACCCGCTGGGCGATCCGCGGCTGCGGACGGCCCGCAGCACCGGCTGGAGCCGCTTCGCGTGGGGGGCGGTGACGGCGGGGCTGGCGGCGGTGGCCCGGGCGGCTGTCGCCGTCGCGCTGCCGCACGCCGGGCGCCGGCGCACGGTGGACCGCTGGGGCGCGGTCGCGTACGCCCTGGAGCGGCCCAACCAGCAGCGGCTGCTGTTCGGCGCGGCCGCGCGGGCCCTGGCCGCGACGGCGATGGCCCGGCAGGTCACGGAGGTGAGCTGGCGGATACCGCCGGGCGGCGGCCGGGGGCGGGGGCTGCCGCCGGCGGTCATGGGGGAGCTCGCGCAGGTGAAGGTGGCGGTGGACGGGCTGGCCGACGGGGCGGTGGACCGCTGCCGGGCGGCCTGCGGGGCTGCCGGGTTCTTCTCGGAGAACCGGCTGATCGAGTACCAGGCGCTCACGTCCGCGTTCCGTTCGGCGGGCGGGGACAACCAGCTGATGCTGCTCGACGCCGCATGGCACATGGTGACCGGGGACGCGTACGAGCCGCCGCCCGCGCCGCCGCGGCACGCACCCGACGAGGGGACCGAGCCGGACTGGCCGCTGCTGCTGGGGGCCCGGGAGCGGGCGCTGTACGAGCGGCTGGCGGCCGCCCTGCGCGGCGCGGCCGGGGCCGGGGAGGAGCCGTCGGCGGCATGGCACGAGCACCTGGACACGGCGCAGGCGTTCGCGGAGGCCCACCGGGCGCGGGTGACGCTGCGGATGCTGGCCGCGCAGTGGCAGCCGGAGCCGGGTGGCGAGCCGGTCGGCGCGGAGGGCGGCGCGGAGGGCGAGGTGCGGGCCGGGCTGTACCGCCTGCTGGGGCTGGAGGCCGTACTGCCGCACGCCGACTGGTACGCGGCCGCCGGCCTGCTCTCCCCCGCGGTCGCAGCGGGCCTGGGGCGCGAGCTGACCGCGACGTGCCGCCGGCTGGTCCCGCATGCGGCGGCGCTCGTGGAGCTGCTGGAGGTGCCGCCCGCGGTACTGCGGGGTCCGCTCGCGGGCGGTGACTACGTGCGGGATCTGACGAATTGACGGACTGAGCAGTACATAACCCGGAAGTGTCACTACGCTTCGTGTTTACCGCTCGTCATTCCGGTTACATCAGCTGATGACAGGCACTCAGTACCCGGCGGAAGGCAAGAACATGACCCTTGTCACGGTGCTCATCCTCGTCGCGGTCCTCGGCTGCATCGCCCTCCTCGCGATGGCGCCCGCGGCGCCGGTCCGGGGCAACCCCGACCCCGAGCGGCCGGCCCCGGATCCTGGCGGGCTGAAGACGGTTCCCGGCCAGCGCGGCGTCCACCACCACCGGGCGGGCTGAGCCGATTCGGCAGCGGGGCGGGGCCGTTCGGTGGGGCGGCCGCCTCGGCACGTGTGACGGAGCCCGGGAGTATGTCCAGCTCCCGGGCTCCTGTGTGCCACCCAATTGCGCACACCGGCGGCGTTTAAGAGTCGCGGATCATTCTGAGATCGATGTGTTCTACCTTTGAACTACCGCGCCACGAGAGAGGCACAGAGGGGACTTGAACCCCCATCCATCGATGATCGTCCGCGCTCGGTCGATCCGGTGTTCGGCGGCGAATACTGAGACTGGAGCGAGAATCTGAGATTTACGGGGCCGCCTCTACCACTTGGGCCACCCCGGCTCGTGTGCCGGGGGAGGGATTCGAACCCCCAACCGTTACCCCTGGATCAGCTTCAACTTCAGTTTCAGCTTGCGCTTCACGCGCACCCTCCCCGCTCAAAAGGAGGGAGTCCTGAGGCTACCCGAACAGGTAGCCGAACACCGCATCGCCGACCCGCTGGTCGGTGACCTCGACGCCGTTGGCCTCCTCGCGGGCGAACTTGACGGCCTGCTGGAGCTTCTCCACCCGCTCCAGGAGCTCGTTGACCCGCCGGGCCGGGAGGGCGCCGGAGAACTTCACGGTCGTCCAGTACCCGACCGCGATGTCCTCGTAGTACACCTCGACCTGCGCCGGGTGCTTGTCGGTGGCCTCCGCCTTGACGTGGTTGCGCGGCACCTTCTTGGTGCGGATCGTGCGGACCGCGTCGGTCTTCCAGGAGTCCGTCGAGGGGTCGAGGGTCCAGGACTCCGAGGCGTCCAGCACCGGGAGCTTCCGGACGAAGGTGTGCAGGTCGGTGAGCTGCTTCTCCAGGAAGAGCAGGTACGGGACCGGGACCTGGGGCAGCAGAACCGTTCCGTCGACGACGACGTCCGCGACGGCCGTGCGGTTCGCCCAGTCCTTGGTCGCGGTGACGTCGAAGAGCCGCGTCAGGGTCGCCGCCGTCGCGCGCAGCACGTCCTCGGCCTTGACCTGCACCCGCGTGGACTCGGGCGGCAGCTGCTCCCCCTCCTCGTCCTTGGGCTGGTACGTACGCGCGATGCCGGCGAGCAGCGCGGGCTTCTGGACATCGTGGTGGGCCTGCGTCAGTTCCTGCAGGGACTTGGACTTGACGCCCTTTTCAACGGCGATGATCTGATTCAACTTCGGCACACGGAGAACCTAACACCACACCGGAACCGGCCACATGTCCTTTTTTCTCCGGCCCCGGACGCGAACGGCCTGCACGACCCCCAACGGGATCACGCAGACAACCACTCATCGAACTGCCTCCCCGCCTTCGGCGGGGAGTGAAGTGCGAGGGGGCGCTTTCGTGCGTTCAGGCCCCGTGCACCGGCGCCATGCTGTCCAAGGCGTCCAGGGCCGGCCCCCACGGGTACGGCTTCTTCTCGCCCGGCTGGTTCGGCACGAACCCTCCCTCGCCGTACAGCACCCGGACACCGGCCGACCGGAGCGTTTCCAGCGACAGCGGGAACTGGGGGTGCTGCGCATACGCGGCGTTCACGCACGGCATGACGGCCATCGGGATGCCCTTGCCGATGCCCTCCGCCACGAACCCGACGGCCCACGTATCGGTGATCCCCAGCGCCCACCGGTTGACGGTGTTCATGGTCGCCGGGGCGAACAGCACCGCGTCCGCGGATGGCCACACGTCCGGCCCTCCGGGCCGCTTGTACCGCGTGCGCACCGGATGCCCGGTCAGTGCGGCCAACCCCGGGAGACCGTCCTCCAGCCAGTCGGCGGCCGTCGGGGTCAGGCCCAGGCAGACATCCCAGCCGCGACGCTGCGCCTCTTCCACCACCCTGGCGATCTCGAAAACGGGCGGGGCGGCTGAGCAGAGCAGGTACAAGGTCCTCGTCGTCATGGCTCCCGAGCCTATGCAATCGCCCCCAACTCCCAAGGAGCCGGTGGCGACCGCGCACCCAGCGCCGCGGGCACGGGTACCGTCCTTGATGACGAGTCTTGGACGGAGACCAGTATGCCTCTACCCGACGACGACCACACCGGTTCTCGGATCAGAGAGCAGCGTCGCTTACGACGTCTCTCACAGCGAGAGCTGGCCGACCGAATTCCGTACAGCCTCAGCCTGCTGAACCAGGTCGAGTGCGGTGCGCGCTCCGCAACTCCCGGTTTCGTGGCGGCAGTGGCGCGAGCGCTTGGGGTGGACACGTCCAAGCTGACAGGACCGCCGGCCATGGCACTGCTGCCCTCCGAGCGGCTGCTCGCCCTCGTCGCCCCGATCCGGGAGGCGCTCGACCGGTTCGGCCTCGGGCCGAACCCGGACCTGACCGCTGTCCGGCCGGCGCCCAAGCTGATCGCCGAGGCGGATGGGCTGTGCCGACAGGTGCGTGCCGCGCACCTGCGTGCGGCGGCCAATGCGCTGCCCGGCCTGATCGTGGAACTGACCCACGCTGTGTGGACGGCCCCGTCAGCGTCGCTGTGGCGGGCCCTCGCTTCGGCGTACCGGACCGCCCACGATGTGGCGCTGAAGCTTGACCACCCTGACCTCGCCCGCGTCGCCCTGGACCGGATGGGATGGGCTGCGGAGAGGGCCTCCGACCCGTGTATCGAGGCGGTGCAGCGATACAAGCGGGCGATCCTCTGGCGCTGTGCGACAAGCCTGCCGCTGATCTCGTCGGGGCACGGCCTGCTGGCCGAGGAGACAAGCCGCGAGGCCCTCGCCGTGGCCGGGCAGCTCCACCTCGGGGCGGCCACGGTCGCCGCGAAGAACGAGGACGCCACCGCTTTGGCAACGCATCTGGCCGCCGCCCGCGACCTGGCGGACCGGGTTGGCGGCGAAGCCAGGGAGGTGCACTGGCTCTCGTTCGGGCGGGTCAACGTCCGGCTGCACGAGCTTGGTGCATCGATCGCGATGCGCTGCTTCGATGATGCTCTCGGCCAGGCCCGCGCGCTGAAGCTGCCGGAGTCGATGCTGATGTCGCGCCGGGCTCGCTATTTGGCGGATCGGGCGCTTGTCGAGATGGAGGCCGGCTCCGCCAAGACGTCACTGCGGTACTTGGCGGAGGCCAGGAAGTTGGCGCCGGAACAGACACGGCATCTGCCCGGTACCCGGACCACCATCCGCGGACTGGTGCACATGTCGCGGCGAGCCCCGGACAGCCTCGGGGGGATGGCCCGCTGGATCGGCATCTAGCACTCACAATTCTGTGAGTGTTCGCCCCTCGCCCGGCCGTCACGCTGGTGTCTCCACCTCCTCACGACGGCAGGGAGCACCGGCATGGCAATGCCTCAGAATCACGCGGACGCGACCGCCCTGGTCTCCCGGGCGCTCGCCCCGTACGGGGAGCGGCCCGGTCCGGAGGGCGTTGCGGTGCTCGTCGACGGCCTGGTCACCTGCGGGCAGAGGCTCCATGACGCCCTCTGCGAGATGCCTTCGGAGCAGCGCCCGGTCGGGGCGTTCGAGGCTCTCGCCGAATGGGAGTACTTCGCGGCGGTCGGCCCGCTGGGGTCCGGCCCCCACGCGAACTGGAACCACGCCAGGGGCTTGGCCAGGATCATCCGGCAGCTGATGCGCGCGCTGGAGCAGGCGGCCCGGGCGAGCGCGTCGTGACCCGGCGCGTGCTCGAAGGCCTGTACGGCGTGGCCCTGCTCTCGGCGCTCGGCCTGCTCGTCGCCGGCATCGCACGCACCTGAGCCCCCCGGCCCCTCCGTCTTCGCAGTATTCAGCCCCGCCGGATGAACCAGCGGGGCAGGGGGCCGGGTGGTCAGGGTCAGGAACGGGCGGCGGCGCGGTAGGTGACGACCTGGGCGCCCGCCGGGCCGGTGACGGAGGAGATCAGTTCGAGGGTGCGCAGGCCGCCGTCGGCCGGGAAGACCGACTTGCCGCCGCCGAGCAGCACCGGCATGACCACGAGCCGGAGTTCGTCGACGAGGCCCTCGGCGATCAGGGTGCGGACGAGGGTGGGGCTGCCCATGACCACCAGGTCGCCGCCCTCGCTCGCGCGGAGTGCGCGGATGCGGCCGAGGGCCTCGCCGGCGGCGATGCGGGTGGTGTTCTCCCAGGTCAGGTCCGCGTCCTTGAGGGTGTCGGAAACCACGTACTTGGGGAGGGAGTTCATCCGGTCGGCGAACGGGTCGCCCGCCCGCCCGGGCCAGGCCGCGGCCATGGTCTGCCAGGTGCGGCGGCCGTAGAGCAGCGCGTCGGCCTGGGTGACGGTGTCGGCGAAGGCGCCGCCGACGATCTCCGGGTCGAAGAACGGGTGGGTCCAGCCGCCGTGGGCGAAGCCGCCGTCACGGTCCTCGTCGGGGCCGCCGGGGGCCTGCACGACACCGTCGAGGCTGATGAACTCGCTGACCACGATGCGCATGGGACTCGCTCCTGTTGCTGTCGATCTCCTGGGTGACACAGGAAGAGACACCCGCGGTGCGGCGGAATCATCGCTCCGGCACACGTGATCCCGGTCACACCGGCAGGAGCCGGGGGCGTTTGGCGGTGCGGTCGGTGCCGGAGGATCGGCCGCGCACCCGGCGCAGCAGCCAGGGCCCGAGGAAGCCGGCGGCCCAGCGGAGCTCGGCCTCGGCGGTCCGGCGGCGGGTCGGGGGCGGTACGGGCGGCAGGGGGCGGGTCCAGGAGTCGCCGCTGCCGGGGAGGGCGAGGGCCTCGGCCACGGCGGCGGCGATCCGCGCGTGGCCGAGCGGACTGGCGTGCAACCGGTCCGGGCTCCACAGGCGGGGGTCGGTCACGACGGGGTGGTGGGCGGTCTCGGCGACGGCGACGCCGTGGCGGCGGGCGGCCTCGCGGATCCGGTGGTTGAGGGCGGTGACGCGGGGCGCCAGCGGGCGGGCGAGCGGCGTGATCCGGGAGGCGTCGGGGAAGGTGACGGTGGCGACCCGGGCGCCCTGGGCGGTGAGCGCGGCGAAGACCGCCTCCAGGTGGCCGGCCACCTCGTCGGCGTCGAACCGGGGCCGCAGCAGGTCGTTCATCCCTGCGACCACGGTGGCGAGGTCGGGGCGCAGCGCGAGGGCGGGGGCCAGCTGCTCGGCCCGCACCTGGCCGGCGAGGCGGCCGCGGACCGCGAGGTTGGCGTACAGCAGGCCGGGGTGGTGGCGGGCCAGCTGCTCGGCGAGGCGGTCGGCCCAGCCGCGCAGGCCGGTGGTGTCGTCGCCGTCGCCGAGGCCTTCGGTCTGACTGTCGCCGAGGGCGACGTACCGCGCGAACCGCTCGAACCGCTCGGACGGCTCGGACGGCTTGGACAGCCGGGACGGCTCCAACGGCTCGGGCGGCCGCTCGCCGGGGCGGCCGGAGTCCGGGTCAGCGCTGTCGGCGGGCATCGGCGGCCTCCCTCTCCCCGAGGACGGTGATGGTGCGCTCGCACCACTGCTCGTTGGCCTGCTCGTAGGCGATGCCGGCCAGGCAGGTCAGGTACGGGCCGACGCGCTCGCCGTGGCGGAGGAACTCCTCCTCGGTGCGGCCGCCGCGCATCTTCTCCAGCAGCTGGCCGAAGAGGGCGGTCTTGGCGCGGGCGACCTCGGCGCGTTCGGCGAGCTGCGCGAGGAGCGCGCCGTGGTCGACGTGGTCGGCGGCGTGGACCTTGACCACGAGGTCGTCGCGCATGAAGGAGGGTTTGGCGGCGGCCTCCGTGAACCGCTCCAGCTCGGCGAGCCCCGCGCCGGTGACCGTGAACAGGCGCTTGTTGGGGCGGGTGTCCTGGACCACTTCCCGGCCGGCGACCAGGCCTTCCTTCTCCAGCCGGGCCAGCTCGGCGTAGAGCTGCTGGGGCAGGGCGTGCCAGAAGTTCGCGACGCCCACGCTGAAGGACTTGGCCAGCTGGTAGCCGCTCAGCTCCGCGTCGAGCAGGGCCGCCAGCACGGCGTGGCGCAAGGCCATGGGACCGTCTCCCGTCTCCTCGGCGCCGCCCTCTGGGCAGCGGCACGCCCGCCATGATACTCAAGAATCTGACTACTCACATTGATGAGTATGCACTGAGGACCCGGAGGAGCCATGAACGCAGCCGATCGCTTCCGCGCCGCCGTCGACAGCCGCGACCTCGCCGCCGTGGAGGAGCTGTTCACCGAGGACGTCCGCCTGTTCAGCCCCGTGAAGTTCACACCCTTCGAGGGCCGGCCGATGGTGCTGGGGCTCCTCGGGGTCCTGCTGCGGACCTTCGAGGACTTCCGCTACGTCGGCCGCTTCGACGGCAGCTCCGAGACCACCGCGGACGGCGGCGAGGCCCCGTCCGCGGTGCTGCTGTTCCGGACGACCGTGAACGGCCGCGAGGTCCACGGCATCGACCTGCTGCACTTCGCCGAGGACGGCCGGATCAAGGAGTTCACCGTCATGGTCCGGCCGCAGTCCGCCGTGCACGCCCTGGGCGAGGCGGTGCTGGCCGGCCTCGTCGCGGACGGCCTGGTCCCGGGCGCGGCCTAGCGCACCGGGCGGCCGTCCGCTGCTTCGGCGGGCGGCCGCCGCGACCGGTTGAACACCGCAACCAAGGGGAAGGGCCTGCCGGTTGCCCCGCGCCGGAGGGGCGCGGAGACTGGGATACGGCAGCAGGCAGTACCCGCGCGTGCCCCGGAGTGCCGCGCTCCCAGGTGCCGGCTGCCGGCCCCGGAGAGAGGGGAGGCTCCGCCATGGCCTTCCACGCCTTCCACCGTGCACCGCACGGCGGGGCGCGTCACGACAGGGGCGGCCGGGAACGGCCGGTCCGTCCGCGGTTCTGGGCGGAGATCGTGCTCGGCGGCCTTTCCGCCCTGCTCTTCCTGGTCACGCTGGTCCGGCGGGACTGGATCGAGCTGCTCTTCGGCGTCGATCCGGATGCCGGGAGCGGGGCTCTGGAGTGGCTGATCGTGGCCGTCACCGCGCTGGTCGCCGTCCTGTGTGCGCTCGGTGCCCGGACGGAGTGGCGGCGCGCCCATCCGGCCGGCGCCCAGGCCCCGCGGTAGCCCGCGGCACCGTCCGCTTACGCACCGCCATGAACCGTACGACGGCGGCCGGTTGGGCGCCGGACGCGGAACCCGGCGACCGACCGGCCCGGTCGCGGCACCGCCACCTCCATGCGGCAGGATGGCCATCCGTTCCGGTTGCGTACCCGCGTACGCCCGAACAGGCCCCCACGCACGACAAACTGACAGGTGGCATGGTGACGACACACCCCATACGACGGCCGGCAGCACCCGTCCCCGCTCCCCCGGCCCGGCAGGCCACGGAGGGCGTCCGTTGAACCGGGACCTCGTCCTGCACGACTGGCTCGCGGCCGGTATCTCGCTCGCCGCGGGCGCCCTGGCCGCCCTCCTCCTGCGCGCCGTCCTGAAACGGCTGGCCAAGCACGCCGAGCGGACGCGGTGGGGGGGCGACGACATCATCGTCGACGCGCTGCGCCCTGTCGCCCCGGGCGCGGCCCTCCTCGCCGGCGCCGCGGTGGCCGGCTCGATGCTGCCCCTCACCAGCAGGGTCTCCGGACTGCTCAACCAGACCCTGACCGCGCTGCTGGTCCTCATCGCCACGCTCAGCACGGCCCGGGTCATCGCGGGCCTCGTCCAGTCCGTGGCCCAGTCGCGGACCGGCGTGGCCGGGTCGGCCTCGATCTTCGTGAACATCACCCGGATCGTGGTGCTCGCGATGGGCTTCCTCGTCGCCCTCCAGACGATGGGCGTGTCCATCGCGCCGCTGCTGACCGCCCTCGGCGTGGGCGGCCTCGCGGTCGCCCTGGCGCTGCAGGACACCCTCGCGAACCTCTTCGCGGGCGTGCACATCCTCGCCTCGAAGACGGTGCAGCCCGGCGAGTACATCCGCCTCACCAGCGGGGAGGAGGGGTACGTCGTCGACATCAACTGGCGCAACACCGTGGTCCGCAACCTGTCGAAGAACCTCGTGATCATCCCGAACGCGCGGCTCGCGAAGACGAACATGATCAACTTCACGCAGCCCGAGCAGCAGCTGACCATCCTGGTGCAGGTGGGCGTGGGGTACGAGAGCGACCTGGAGCACGTGGAACAGGTGACGCTGGAGGTGGTCGACGGGGTGATGGCGGAGATCAACGGCGCGGTCCCCGAACACGAGGGCCTCGTCCGCTTCCACACCTTCGCGGACTCCCGGATCAACTTCACCGTGATCCTCGGCGTCGGCGAGTTCAGCGACCAGTACCGGATCAAGCACGAGTTCGTCAAACGGCTGCACCGGCGGTTCCGGGAGGAGGGGATCTCGATCCCCGCGCCCACGCACACGGTCGCGATCCAGCGGGACCCGAAGCCGTCCGGGCTCGGCGCGGCCGTCCCCCAGCAGCGCGCGACCTCGCCGTCCGTACTGGCGAAGGACCCGGCCTCCGGCCGGTAGTGGCAGTTCCCGCAGGCCGGGGGTCCGGTGACGGGGTGGAGGGTCGTCGGGTGGTGCGGGCGGGTGGTTCCGTTCCGCCGGACGGCCCTCCCGCCGCGTCCGCGCGGAACCGGCCTCCGTACGATGGGCCCGTGACCTTTGCCGCGCAGCCGACGAGCCGCCGCCCCGCCGGGCGCGGCTTCGCGCTGCTGGTACTGGTGCTGCTGGCCGGCGTGCTCGGGATGCACGCCCTGTCGCCCAGCCCCGCCGCCGCCCGTCCGGCCGCTGCCGCGCAGGCGGCGCACGCCGGGCACGCGACGGCCGCCGTCCATGCGGCCGCGGCCCCGGTGTCGGCCTCGGCTCCGGCCGTTGACCGGGACAGGGTCTGCTCGCACACCGACGGCGGATCGGGCCACCTGGGCCATGCCGACGCGACCTGTGCGGCCGCCGGCATCGGCTCCGCATACGCGCCTCCGGCCCTGACCGCCGCGCTCGCGGGCGCGGGTCCCGAGCCGGTGCACCCCGGCGCGGTGCCTGCGTCGGCGGCAACCGACCGGGCCCCGCCGGACCTGGCCGAGTTGCAGCTCCTGCGGATCTAGAGCGGCCCGCGCGGCCCCGCCCCTGCCCGCCCCGTCCGACACCGGCCGGCGGGGGGTGTGGTGGCGATGCCGTGCCACCGGCACCTCTTCATCCGTTTCCCCGCGCACGCCTCGTACCCGTACGTACCCGTACGCCGTACCGGGCTGCGCCGCATCAAGGAGCAGCACCACCATGAGCAGCAAGCGTTCCCTCGTCCGCCGCACCGCCACCGCCGTCGCCGTCTCCGCGGCGGCCGTCCTCGCCCTCGCGGCCTGCGGCGGCAACGGCGGCACCGGCAGCGGCAACAGCTCCGCCGGCCACGGCGCGCACGAAGGCGCCACCGCGTCGGCCGCCCCGTCCGCTCCGGCCTCGGCGCCCGCCGCGCAGGGGCAGCACAACGCCGCGGACACCGCGTTCGCCAAGGGGATGATCCCCCACCACCGCCAGGCGGTCGAGATGGCCGACCTGGCCTCCACCCGCGCCGAGAACGCCGAGGTGAAGAAGCTCGCCGCGGAGATCAAGAAGGCGCAGGACCCCGAGATCAAGACCCTGTCCGGGTGGCTGACCTCGTGGGGCGAGCAGGTGCCCGCCGAGGGCGCCATGGACCACTCCGCGCACGGCACGGCCGGGATGACCGGGATGATGAACGCTCAGGAGATGGACCGGCTGAAGAACGCGTCGGGCAAGGCGTTCGACACCGCGTTCATGGAACTGATGATCAAGCACCACGAGGGTGCCGTGGCGATGGCCAAGACGGAGCAGACGACGGGCTCCTTCGCGGCGGCCAAGACCATGGCCGAGGCGATCATCACCTCCCAGTCCGCCGAGATCGCCCAGATGAACAAGCTCCTCGGCCGGAGCTGACCCGCGGACGCCCCGGCCCGGGTCCGGGCGCCCCTGTGGCGCCGGCGCTCCGGGCCGGGGCCGCTTTGCCGTGAGGTTCAGGCCGTCCGCGCGGCCCCGTCGGGGGCTCCTTCGGGGGCGACCGCGGGAGCGAGGAATTCCGCGATCCGGTGCTCCGCGTCGGCGGGCAGCGCGGTGGGCATCGCGAAGTGGGTGAGGCCGGGGAGGGTCTCGATCCGGGCGTGCGGTACGGCCCTGCGGGCGCGGGCGGCGACGTCCGCGGCGCGGTGGGTGCTGCTGCGGCCGGCGAGCAGCACCAGGAGCGGCGCCCGCAGCCGGGCGGCGTCCGGCCGGCGGCCGACCACCGGGCGCCGGCCCGCGAAGGCCTCGGCCCCCAGGGCGTAGAGCCGCTTCCACTCCGGGTCGGTGTCGGTGCCGGCGGTCTCCCGGTCCAGGTAGGCGAGTGCGCGGGCCGCGGTCGGCCGGAGCAGCACGGGCAGCGACCGCAGCAGGAACGCCGGGCGGAATCCGGCGAAGCACTGCGTCGGGTCGAGCAGGACCAGCCGGTCGACCCGGCCCGGGCTGTGCAGCGCGTAGGTCAGGGCGATCCAGGCCCCGTACGAATGGCCGAGCAGGTGGGCGCGGTCGACGCCCAGGCCGTCGAGGAGGGCGTCCAGCCAGTCCATCAGGTCGGCGGCGGTGCGCAGCGGGCGCCCGTCGGTGATGCTGCGTCCGGCGTCGCGGGGTATGTCGACGGCCAGGACGCGGTGGCCGGCGCCGAGTGCCCGGGCAGTCCGGAACCAGACGGCGCCGGTGGCGCCGCCGCCGTGCAGCAGGAGCAGCGGCGGGGCTTGGGCGGGCCCGTGGGCGTGGACGCGGGTGGTGCCGTACGGGGTGGGGACGTCCAGCTCTTCGGTGCCGGCGGGCCAGCGGGCGAGCAGGGCGTCGTAGGCGGCGAAGAACTCGACTGACGAGGACATGACGGCTCAACCTCCGGGTGGCCCGATTGGTAAATCTCTCGCTGAGCGAGATACTAGCCGAGTGAGGAATGACCGAGCAGGGAATGACCGAGCGAGGAACGACCTGGCCCCCGAGATGCGCCTCGTGCACCTGCTGCGCGCCGTGACCGTCGCGTTCGACCTGCGCGGGGCGGAGTTCGCGGCCCGCAACGGCCTCCACCCCACCGACCTGCGGGCCCTGATCTTCCTGCTCGACGCCGAACGGGCGGGCACGAAGGCCACGCCGGGGCGGCTCGGCGAGGCGCTGCGGCTGAACTCGGCAGGCGTGACGGCGCTGCTCGACCGGCTGGAGCGGCTGGGGCTGGTGCGGCGCCGGCGCGACGAGGAGGACCGGCGGCGCGTCCTGCTGTCGGTGGAGGAGAACGCCGTCGACCTGGGGTGGTCGTTCTTCGGCCCGCTGATCTCCCGGCTGGTCGCCGCGGCGGACGGCTTCACCCCGGCCGAACTGGACACGGTGCACCGCTACCTGACCGCCGCCCTGCACGCCACGACCCCGGAGCAGCCCGCCGCGGACGCGGAGGCGTAGCAGCCCGGCGGCGCCCGGGTCGCGCAGCGCGCCGAGAGCCGGGTCAATTACGGATTGTCACGCCTCCCTCGCGCATAGTAGGGGCATGCAGTCCGAGAAGACGCAGGTACGTGTGGTGATCGTCGAGGATCACCCGCTGTTTCGCGAGGGGCTGAGGCTGGCGCTGGAGAGCGCCGACGACATGCTCGTCGTCGGCGAGGCCGAGACCCTCGCGGACCTGGCCGGCGCGGTGGAGACGGGGCAGCCGCAGGTCGTGGTCATGGACCTGTCCCTGCCCGACGGGTCCGGCATCGAGGCCACCCGGCGGCTCGCCGAGCAGAACCCGGGCCTGTCGGTGCTGGTCCTGACCATGGCGGACGACGACGGCACGCTCCTGGGCGCCCTGCACGCCGGCGCCCGCGGCTACCTGGTCAAGGGCGCCGGCCGGGAGGAGGTCCTGCACGCGGTCCGCACGGTGGCCGCCGGCGGCGCCGTCTTCGGGCCGGACGTCGCCGCCCGGATCGCCGCGCTCGTCACCACCGGCGCCCAGCGCGACGCCGAGCGGCTCTTCCCCTCCCTGACCTCCCGCGAGGTCGAGGTGCTCGACCTGGTGGCCCGCGGCCACGACAACCGCCGGATCGCCCGCGAGCTGTTCGTCGCGGAGAAGACCGTGCGCAACCACATCACCCACATCTTCGAGAAGCTCGACGTCGCCACCCGGGCCGAGGCCGTGGCCCGCGCCCGGGACGCCGGGCTGGGCTCGGCCACGCCGGGCGCCGCCGAGCAGGGCCCCTCGGACACCTGACGGCCCGCGGCCGGGGGCGGCCGGACGGATCCGGGACCGGGACGGGACCTGCGTCCCTTCTCCCCGGGACACCGGCCGTCGCACCCTGACCGAACCCGCTCCAGGAGGCGTCATGGGCGACGCGGCAGCGCAGACCTCCCGGCCTGTGCGCAGGACCGGGCCCGGCCCGGTCACCACCGTGTGCCTCGTGGCGCTCGCCGCGACCGTGCTGTGGGTCGTCCTCCGCTTCGTCGACTCCGGGGTCCCCCGGCTCCAGCGGTCCGGGTTCTCGGACTTCGCCGCCAAGGAGCTGCTGTGCCTGGGCACCGTCCTGTTCGGCGCGCTCGTCATGGCCCGCTCCCCCGCCCGCCGGCTGGGCTGGCTGCTCCTGCTCACACCGACGGCCGTCCTGGTGTCCGAGGCCGCGCTCGCCACGGGCGCGGCCCTCGGCGTGTCGGGCACGGCCGCGGCCGTGCTCATCATGGGCAGCATCCTCGGCGAGGCCGTCTGGGACACCACCGCCCTATCCCTGCCGTTGTGGCTGCCCTCCGGCCGGCTGCCGGGCCTCCCGGGCCGGGTCCTCTTCGCGGTGTGCGCGCTCTGGGCGCTCGCCGAGACCTGGTGCGCCTACGCCGTCCGCTCCCCCTACGGGCTCGCCTCCCCGCTGGCCGGGGGCGGCTGGGCGGACTTCACGCAGTGGCTGTGGACCTTCGTGGGGCCCGTCCCGTACGTGCACCCGCTCCTTCCCCTGGTGGGGGCAGCCGTCATGGCGGCCCGCTGGCCGCGCTGCCGCCGCACCGGCGACATACTGGACCGGTCGCTGCTGTGGCCGCTGCTGGCGGTGTACACCGGCGTGTACGTGTCCACCAACGTGGCCGCGTTCTTCTACGAGGACCTCGGCCCCGAGACGATCAGGCTGCTCTTCTACGTCCCGGTGGTCCTGCTGCCGCCGGCGATCGCCTACGTGTTCGTCACCGACCACGCCTGGCAGTCCGGGGGATCGTCCCGCCGGGCGCCGCTGGTGCTCGTCTGGGTCACCGGCGCGGTCGTCGCGTACCTCCTGGTCGTCCTGCCGCTGTCGGGCTGGCTGGCCGGCACGCCCGCCGTACTGAGCATGCTGCTCACCCTGGGCGGCCTGGCGGCCATGTTCGGCACCCCGTACGCGATGCGGCGGGTGCTCCAGGCCGCCGACCACAACGCGTACGGCGAGCGGGCCCGCGCCTACCGGGCCGTACGGGAGCTCGCCGAGCGGCTCAGCAGCGCGGTCAGCCCGGACGTCGCCCCGCGGCTGCTGTGCGACACGGTGGCGGAGGCCCTCGCCCTGCCCGCGGTCCGGGTCAGTGTCATGACCAGCGAAGGGCCGCGCGTCGCAGCACTGCGGGGCGAGGACCCGCAGGACTGGTGGCAGCGGTTCCCACTGACCCACGAGGACGCCGTCATCGGCTGGCTGGAGATCGGCCGGCGCACCGACGACCACGCCCTCGCCCCGCTCGACGCGGGCATGCTCCGCCTCCTGGCCGACCAGGCCGCGCCGTCGGTGGCCTTCCTGCGGCTGTACGAGGACCTCCAGGCGAGCCGGGAGCGGATCGTGCTGGCCCGGGAGGAGGCCCGCCGCCAGATCCGCCGCGACCTGCACGACGGGCTGGCCCCCGCCCTGTCGGGGCTGCGGCTCCAGCTCGACACCGTCCTGGCGGCCCTGCCGGCGGAGCAGGACGTCTCCCGGCAGCTCGGCAAGGTGTCCCACGGGGTGGCCGCGGCCATCGACGAGCTCCGCCGGATCGTCGACGGGCTCACACCGGACTGCCTGGACCGGTGCGGCCTCGGCGCCGCACTGAAGGAGCTGTCGTGCAACCTGGCCGGACCGCGGCTGGCGGTCGCCGTCACTCTGGACCCGGACCCGCTGCCGCCGTTCCCGGCCGCCGTCGAGGTCGCCCTGTACCGGATCGCCGCCGAGGCCCTGCACAACGTCGTCCGCCACGCGCGGGCCGACCGGGCCCGGCTCGCCGTGCGGGTGGCCGGGGGCAACGTCACGGTCGAGATCGCCGACGACGGCACCGGCCTGCACGCCCTCGGCGGCGGGTCGCGCGGCCGCACGGGCGGCGGGCTGGGGCTGCGCTCGATGACCGAGCGCGCCGCCGAGCTGGGCGGCAGCCTGACGGTGGGCCCGCTCCCGGACGGCGGTCACGGCACGCTGGTCCACGCGGTGCTGCCGATGCGGGGCGGGCCGACGGCAGAGGGGCAGGCGGCAGAGGGGTTGGACCACGACGGCCGGGCGCAGGGGTGACGGTACGCCCGGGGCAGCGGTGACGGTACGAGGGGACCAGCGACTCATGAACCCGGGACAGCGGGCGGGTCACAGTCGAGCGTGACGGATCTTCCCGTCCGCCGCCCGAACACCTCGGCGGCGCTCACACCCCCGACCGAGGCTCCCGCCTCAGAGGCACCATCATGACCACACATCCTTCCGACCACCGGTTCGACCCGACCGACTTCGCCCTCGCCGCGATCGCGGCCACGGCCCTCGCCCTGATCGCGCTGCGCGCCTGCCGCACGGCGAAACCGAGCGGGCCGGGGAAGCCCCAGAAGAAGTGTCCGAACGGGCCGTGCTGAGCGCATGCCCGTCGGCGGCACCCTTTCCCCCAGCCCTTTATCCCCTCGCCCCCTGTCCAGCGCGTCCCGCCGCAGTCCTCTGCGGCGGGACGCTTCGTATGCCCCCTCCCCCGGCCCCAGCCCCCGGCCCCCGGCCCGCCTCATGACAGGATCGGCGGCCGACGCTGGATGGCGGGCAGGCCCGCCGGGGTCCGGGCCCGCCGCGGCCGGCCGGCCGAGCGGGAGCCCGGGGTGAGCCCGTACTCCTCACGCCACAGCTCGAACATCATCAGCGACCACACCGTGGCGGCCCTGCGGTCGTCCGGCCGGGCGGCCTGAGCGACCAGCAGCCGGTTCACGGCGACCGGATCCAGCAGCCCGGAGGCCCGGAGCCGCTCCGGCGCGAGCACGTCGCGGACGAACCCGGCCAGCGGTCCCGCCCCGGTCAGCAGCCCGCTGAGCGGCCCGCCGGCGCCGGGGGCGGGCAGTCGGCCGCCCGTGAGGGCGGGGGCGGCGGACCACACGGTGTGCGGGGGCAGGAGGAGCCGGGCCCGGACCCCGTGCGCCCCGCCGATGTGCGCGACGCGGCGCAGTACCCGGGCGGGCAGCAGGTCGCCCAGCTCCAGGGCGGTCAGGGCCGCGCGGCGGCAGCCGCCGCCCGGGGGCGCGCAGAGCAACTGCGCCAGGGAGCCGGGGGCGCCGCAGGATCCGGCCGGGCCCGTACGGCCCTCGCCGCCCGGGTCGGCCGAGGCGGCGCGGTCCGCGAGGTAGGCGCGGTAGTCGGAGCTGTACAGGCGGAAGCGGGTGGCGGCCGGGACGGGCGCGAGCGCGCCGGCATAGCCGGTCAGCCACTCGGCGCCGCCGGCGACGGCCGCGTCGACCCGCGCCCGGGCGGCGATGATCCCGTCGACGGCCCCGGCGTCCAGCACCGTGCGGAAGCCCTCGCGGCGCGCCCCGTCGACCTGGGCGTACGTGATGAGCGCCGCCGGGTCCGGGTCGGGCTGCCCCAGCACCCAGGCCAGGTGCGGGAGCACCTCGGGCAGCCGGGCCGGGTCGAGCCCCGCGGGGCGGCCGCTCCGGTCCGGCGGGGGCACCGCGGGCAGCTCCGGCCGGGCCAGGGTGGCCAGTTCGGCCACGAGTCCGGCGCCGGGGCTCGCGGAGCCGAGGACGCAGGCGGGTCCGTGGGCGGTGCCGCCGGCGTACCGCCGGACCTCGCCGAGGAGGTCCGGCGGGCGCCGGCCGTGCCCGGCGGGGTCGTCCGCCGGGGCTGCCGGGGACGTCCGCGGGATCAGCCGCAGCCCGCTGCGGGAGCACAGGGCGGTGGTGCCGGGCGGCAGGGCCCGGATCCCGTCGAACAGGGTCCGGCCGGCCAGCGGGACGCCCGCCGTGAGGTAGGCGTCGAGGCCGGGCTCCCACAGGGCGGGCCGGTTGCCGATCAGCATGAGCAGCGCCGGGATCTGGGTGGCGAAGCGGAGCCGTCCGCGGGAGGCGTCCCAGTGGTAGTAGAGCGGGGTCGCCCCGGCCGGATCGGTGGCCAGGACCAGCAGGGGGCCGGCCTGTTCGTCGACGACGGCGGCGGCGTACGCCCCGTCGATGCGGGCGGCGAACGCGTGGCCGTCCGCCCGGTAGGCGGAGCGTACGACCGCGGCCGTGTCCCGGTCGGCGACCGGGTGCCCGCCCGCTTCCAGGCGGGTGAACAGGACCAGCCGGTTGTCGATGTCGCCGTGGAAGGCGGCGGTGACACCGCCGTCGCCGGAGAGCCGGCCCGCGGCCAGGGCCCAGCCCGGTCCGTGCAGCACACGGCAGGGTTCGGGGCCGTGGAGGAGGTGGGCGGCGGCACGCACCTCGTGCGGGGAGAGGTCGGCGCCGACGTGGCCGAGGAGGCCGTTGAGGCCGGCGGCGGGTTTCTGGAGGGGGTCTCGGTTTCTCACCCTGCCACCGTCGGCGGCCCGTTGTCCCGGCCGCACGGGCCGCCGGGCCCGCTTCGGTCCCTTCTCGGTCCCTTCTCGGTCCCGGTCAGGACGCCGGCCGACCGCCGCTGCGGCGCGGCGGGGCCGGGCGCAGGCCGAGGGCCTGGTGGGCGGCGCGGGCGAGGATCCGGGGGCCGTTGCGGGTGAGCACGGACTCCGCGTGGAACTGGAGGGAGGCGAAGTGGGGGCCGTACAGGGCGTGTACCTCGCCGGTGGCCGGGTCGCGGCAGACGTCCACGGCGCCGACGCCTTCCGGTTCGATCCGGTCGTGTGCGCTGTGCGCCGCGAACGTGTTGTAGAAGCCGACGTGTTCGCGCTGTCCGAAGAGGTCGATCTCCCGCTGGACGCCCTGGTTGGGGCTGGTCCGGCGGACGAGGTGCAGGCCGAGGCGGAGGCTGAGCACCTGGTGGCTCAGGCAGACGGCGACGAAGGGGCGGCGCGCGCGGAGCAGCGTGCGGACCGCGGCCGCCAGGTTCCGCATCCGGGGGTCGCCGCGCTCGGCGGGGTCGCCGGGACCCGGTCCCAGGACGACCAGGTCGTGGCGGTCGAGGCGGTCGAGCCGGTGGGCCTCGTCGTGGCCGCGTACGGTCACCAGCAGGCCGAGGGAGCCGAGTTCGTGGCCGATCATGGCGGTGAAGGCGTCCTCGGCGTCGATGACGACGGCGGTCCGGCCGGCCAGGACGGGGTCCGCCCCGGGGCGCGCGCCGACGCGGGTACGGGAGCCCGGGCGGGAGAGGGCGGTGCGGCCGCGCCCGGAGTCCGTTAGGGCCGGCCGTTCTGGCGATTCCGGCGGTTGTGCCGGCTCCGCCGGGTGCAGCCAGAACGCGCCCAGGTGGGCGTTGCGGCGGGCCAGGGCGGTGCGGACGCGCGGGTGGGCGGCGAACGAGGCGGTGGTGCGGGCGCCCAGGGCGTCGAGGAGTCCGGCCGCCTTGGCGCGGGTCTCGGCGGCCTCGGAGTCCGGGTCGCAGTGGCGTACCAGGGTGGCGCCGACGGAGACGTCCATCCGGCCGGTGGCGTCGATGTCGGCGGTGCGGATGAGGATGGCGGAGTCGAGGGTGCGCCCGCCGCGGGCATCGCGGCCGATGAGGGCGGCGACGCCGCTGTAGTAGCCGCGGCCGCGCGGCTCGTACCGGGCGATGACGCGGCAGGCGCTGGCGAGCGGTCCGCCCGTGACGGTCGGCGCGAACATGGTCTCGCGGAGGATGTCGCGGACGTCGCCTTCGGCGCGGCCCTCGATGAAGTACTCGGTGTGGGCGAGGCGGGCCATCTCCTTGAGGCGGGGGCCGGTGATCCGGCCGCCGCCGGCGGGGCAGATGCGGGCCATCATCTTCAGCTCCTCGTCCACGACCATCGACAGTTCGTCGGCCTCCTTCGGGTCGGCGAGGAAGTCGAGGACGCCGGGGAGAGTGGGGCCGTCGGGCGGGTAGCGGTAGGTGCCGCTGATGGGGTTCATGACCGCGGTGCCGTCGTACAGGCTGAGGTGGCGCTCCGGGGAGGCGCCGAGGAAGGTGTGGGTGCCGGTGTGGATCAGGAACGTCCAGTAGGCGCCGTGTTCGCGTTCCAGCAGGCGGCGGAACCAGGCGAGCGCGGTGCGCGGGTGGTACGGGGCGGGGGCGTGGGCGGTGAAGGTGCGCTTGAGCACGAAGTTGGCGCCCTGGCCGGTGCCGATCTCGTCCCGGACGATGCGGCGTACGGTGCGTGCGTAGGCGGCGTCGTCGAGGTCGAAGCGGCCGCCGGCCGGGGCGGGCGCCTCGTGCGGCAGGCGGTCCCGTACCTCGGCGGCGGGCAGGGTGAGCCGGCCGGTGACGGTCATCGCCACGAGCGGGGCGCCGTCGTCGACGCAGGCCAGGCCGCGCTCGGTGAGCTGCCGGTACGGGATGACGACCAACGCCTCGGGGCCCGCGTCGGCGCTGCCTCCGGCGCCGGCCGGCGGTTCGGGGAGCGGGATCCGGGCGAGTGACGGGGGTGTGGACACGGGGCCCGTCAGGATGTCCACGGCGGCCGCACCGGGTGTGCCGTCCGCGGCGCCGGCGCGGTGCAGCAGCGCGAACGGGGTGTTCCGGTCCGCCGCCGCCAGGACGCGGCTCAGCAGGTCGTTCATGATGCGATCTCCTCGGTGGTGACGACCATGGCGCAGCGTTCGGCGGCGTACCGCAGCGCGCAGTCGTGGTGAGCGCGGGAGAAGTCGGCGACGGCGTCCGCGACGAGAAAGACGCGGATGTCGTGGGTGAACGCCTCGACGGCCGTGGCCAGTACCCCGATGTGGGCGTAGACCCCGCACAGCACCAGCTGGTCGCGGCCCTGCCCCCGCATGCGCGCGAGCAGCCCGGAGCGGAAGAAGGCGCTGTAGCGGCGCTTGGTGAGCATCCAGTCGTCGCGGTCGGGAGCCAGTTCGGCGACGATGGCGCGGTCCTCGGGGGCCGTACGCATGCCGGGGCCCCAGAAGTCGGCGAGCAGGCCGCGTTCCGGCCCGCTCATGCCGCCGGGCTGGGCCGTGTACGCGACGGGCACCGCGCCGGCGGCGAGCCGGTCGCGCAGCCGGGCGGCGTTGCCGACCAGGGCGTGGCGCACGGCGGGGGGCAGGGGGGCGAGGAAGTACCGCTGCATGTCGTGGACCAGGAGGACGGCGCGGCGGCGGTCCGGTGTCCAGCGGGCGGTGTTGGCGGGCAGTTCGGGCGGGGTGGGGAGGCGGTAGGGCGTGATGGCGGGGATGCCGGTCATGGGGGTGCTCCGGTGGCCGGTGGGGGTGGAGGGCCGGTGGGGGTGATGGGGGGTGATGGGGGTGGTCTGCGGCGGTCGGTCGATCAGGTCAGCCGGCCGGCCGGCCACCCGTGCCAGATGGCCAGCCGTGCCAGACGGTCAGCCGTGCCAGACGGTCAGCCGTGCCAGACGGTCAGCCGTGCCAGGCCGAGACGACCGACAGGGCCTGCTCCGGGGTCAGGCGCGGGTCGCACAGGCTCGTGTACGCCTCGCCGACGCGACCGAGGTCGGACCGGGTCGTGGCGCACTCGGTGACCTCGTCGGGGGTGGTTTCCAGGTGCAGCCCGCCGGCGGTCCCGCCCGCGGACTCGACGGCCTCGCGGAAGCGGACGACCTCCAGCCGTACGCTCTCCACGATCCGGGTCTTGTTCCCGTCGGGCGCGGTCAGTGTGTTGCCGTGCATCGGGTCCGTCAACCAGGTGACGGGATGCCCGGCCGCGCGGACGGCCTTCACCAGCGGCGGCAGCAGCCCGGCGACCCGGTCGGCGCCCATGCGGGCGATGAGGGTGAGACGGCCGGGGCGGCGCCGCGGGTCCAGCCGCCGGCACAGGCCGAGCAGCCGCTCGGGGGTGGTGTCGGGGCCGACCTTGCAGGCCACGGGGTTGGTGACGGAGGCGAGCAGGGCGACGTGGTGGCCGTCGGCGTGGTTGGTCCGGTTCCCGATCCACGGCCAGTGGGTGGAGGACAGGTACAGCCGCCCGGGGTCGTCGCGGCGCAGCAGGGGCACCTCGTAGTCGAGGAGCAGCGCCTCGTGGCTGGTCCACAGCGGCGGCCCGAACGCGGGGCCGGTGCGCCGCCCGAGCCAGCCCAGGTACTCCATGGCGTCCCGGGCGGCGAGGTAGCCGGTCAGGATGCGCAGGGGGTCGGGGCGGCGGCTTTCCGGATCGGGATCCGGTGCGTTGACCAAGTGGCCGCGGTAGGAGGGGAGTTCACGGTCCCCGATGTGCTCGACGGGGCTGGAGCGGGGCTTGGCGAACTGTCCCGCGATGCGGCCGACCCGCAGCACCGGCTTCTGCGCGCCCATGTGCAGGGCGCCGGCCAGGAGTTCCAGCACGGCGGCCTTGCGGGCCAGGTGCGCGGGGGTGCACTCGGCCGGGTTCTCGGCGCAGTCGCCGGCCTGCACCACCAGGGCGCGCCCGGCGGCGACCTCGGCGAGCAGGGTGTGCAGGGCGCCGAGGTCGTCGGGGCTGACCAGGGGGTGGCGGGCGGCCAGCGCCGCGCGGACCCGGCGGGTCTGCGCGGGGTCGGGCCAGTCGGGCTGCTGGGGTGCGGTGCGGGCGCTGGCCCATCCGGCGGCGCCTGCCGGGGCGGGGGCGGGGGTCATCGGGGCACCCCCGTCCGCCGTATCAGGGGCACCGCCACGCCCAGGGCGCGCAGTTGCCGGTACGGGTTGGTGAAGGCGCGGCCCTGGCGGATCTTCCCGTGGTCGAGCAGGAAGGAGAAGATGAAGTGGTCCTCGTAGTAGCCGTCCGGGTATCCGGGGTAGAGGATCGTGCCGCGGCCGTCGCACTCCACCCAGAAGTGGTCGGGGTCCTGCGTCTCGAAGATGCGGACGTTGTCCCAGTGCCAGTCGGGGAAGCGGCTGACGATCCAGGCGGCCTGCCGTGCGAGCCGCTGCCGCCCGTGGGCGATGAGGGGTTCGCCGGTGTCGGTGGTCCACAGGCCTTCGCTGCCGTCCTCGGTGAAGAGTGCGGGGCGGCGCAGCTGGTCGTGGCCCTGGGCTTTCATGTACGCCTTGACGGTTTCCCGGTTGCGGCGCCGCAGATCGGTGTCGTCGGCGAGGGCCGGGATCGCCGACGGGAAGGTCCCGGGCATGTCGTGCTCCTGTACGTGCGGGGGGAGTGGTGATGCCCCCACACTGGCCCGGCCGCGGTCCCACCCGCATGGGCCTGCGGCCCCGGCGTGGTCCCGCCTGCCGGGGCCGGCCCGTGCTCCGGCGCCTGCTACTCCCCCGCCGCCGGGCGCCTGCCTACCGCTGTGCGCCGCCCGCGGGGGCCGCCGATCACCCGCGCGCGGGCCGCGTACCGGGCCGGGCCGGACCCGTGGTGGGGTCCAGGAGGGCGTCGGCGAGGTAGCCGTCCAGGTCCGGGGCGGGGGCGGCGAGCATGTGCCGGACCCAGGCATCGCGTTCGTGCGTGATCGGCGGCAGCTCCCACACGCAGCCGATCAGCGAGCGGTCGAGTCGTACGAAGTGGGCCGGATCGCGGTCGGGGCAGCCGAGGACCGGCTGCCCGGCCGCGCCGCCCGCGAAGTGCAGGACGTTGTCCCAGACCCAGCTGTAGACGTTCAGGTAGGCCCCGTCGTCCCCTCCCCTGTGGAGGACGAGGAAGCCGCCCGGAGGCGTCCCGTCGGGCTCGGGCAGCGTGCGCAGCAGCTGCGGGAGGAACCGGAGGGCGGCGTCCTCCACCTCCGGTTCGATGCCCGCCGGGTCGGCGGTGACGTGGTAGCGCTTGATCCGGCGGCCCGCGACGTCGATCGGGGGCCGGACGGTGAGGTGCTTCTCTGCGAAAGCCATGGCTGGACGGTAGGAGCGGTCCACTGACATCGTGTGTCAGTGAAGTCGAGCCGTCTCGTGACGATCCTGCTGCTGCTCCAGACCCGGAAGCGGATGACCGCCGCCGAACTGGCGCGGGAGCTGGAGGTGTCCGTGCGGACGGTGTACCGGGACGTGGACGCGCTGGCCGCGGCGGGCATACCGCTGTACGGAGATGCCGGGCACCGCGGCGGCTACCGGCTGCTCGACGGCTACCGGACCCGGCTGACCGGGCTCAGCAGCGCGGAGGCGGAGGCGCTGTTCCTGACCGGGATCCCCGGTCCGGCCGCCGAACTCGGCCTCGGGCGGGCGCTGTCGGCGGCCCAGCTCAAACTGCGGGCGGCGCTCCCGCCCGAACTGCGGGCCCAGGCCGACCGGATGCGGTCCCGCTTCCACCTCGACGCGCCCGGCTGGTACGCGCGGAACACCGAGGTGCCGTTCCTGCCGCGCGTCGCGGACGCCGTGTGGCGGGGGCGGGTGGTGGAGGTCCGCTACCGCCGCTGGAAGGAACCGACCGACGTGGAACGCCGGTTGCGGCCGTACGGGCTGGTGCTGAAGGCGGGCCGCTGGTACGTGGTGGCCGCGCCGGCCGCGCTTCCGGCCGCGGCGGATCCGGAGCAGCCCCCGCGTACGTACCGGGTGGACCAGATCCTCGGCCTCACCGTCACCGACGAGGAGTGCGCGCCGCCTGCCGGCTTCGACCTGGCCGCGCACTGGGAGCGGGCCCAGGAGGACTTCCGGGCCCGGCTGTACCGCGGGCAGGCCGAGGTACGGCTCTCCCCGCGCGGCGTGACCCGCCTGAACGCCGACGACGCCGCGGCCGCGGCCGCCGGGGGCGGCCCCGATCCGGAACGGGAGGGCTGGACCCGGGCCGTGCTGCCCGTCGAGTCGCCGGAACACGCCGTCGCCGCGTACCTCGCCCTGGGCACCGACATCGAGGTACTGGGCCCGCCGGAGCTCCGCGCCCTGATCGCGGACACGGCGGCGGCGGTGGCGGAACGCCACGCGGTGCGGTCCGCGGACCAGCGCTGATCCCCTGCCGGGCGGAGGCGGCCGAACGGCTTCCGCGCCGCTGCCGCCTGCGGCGGCAGGGACCGGCACCGCAGGGCTCGACCTATCCGGTCGACACCCTGATCCGGTTCGGGTTGGCTGAGCGGCATGCCAGAACTGCGAACCGATCGTCTTCTGCTCCGCCGGTGGCGGGAATCCGACCTGGAACCGTGGGCGGCCATGAACGCCGATCCCGAGGTCCGGGAACACCTGGGAGAACTGCTGACACGGGAGCAGAGCGACGCCGCCGTGGCACTCATGCAGGCCGAGCACGACGCGCGAGGCTTTGGGTGGTGGGCGCTCGAAGCACGGGAGACCGGCGCGTTCATCGGCCGTGCCGGCTTGGACGAGGTGGACGGCGACATGCCGTTCACGGGGGTGGACATCGGCTGGCGCCTGACACGTTCGGCGTGGGGGCACGGCTACGCCACCGAGGCCGCCCGGGCCTGCCTGGCGTTCGGCTTCGAGGCCCTCGGACTGCCGGAAGTGGTGGCGTCGACGACCGTCGGCAACCTTCGTTCCCGGGCGGTGATGCGCCGGATCGGCATGACCCGCGACCCGGCCGACGACTTCGAGGACCCGAGCGTGCCCGAAGGGCCGCTTCGCCCGTGTGTCCTGTACCGGACCCACGCAGCGATGCCCACGCACTGCACCACGCGGCGGAACACCGCCCTCGGCACGGCCCGCGCACCCCACGGGCGGGCCGCGTGCGGCGGGGTCAGGACCGGGCCGTGCCGGTGATCCGCTCCAGGTCGGTCATCAGCGAGTCCAGCCAGAACACCGTCGCGTAGTACAGCCAGGGGGCGTCGTCCGGTTCCGCCTCGAAGTCGTCGAACGCCGGATCACGCAGCGGCACCGGTGCCGACGGCGTGTCGCTGCCCCGGTCGAGGGACCCCGACACGAGGAGCATCCGCCCCGCCACCCGGTCCCCCAGGCGCGTCACCGATGCTGCCGCCTCGCGCCCCAGCATCGGCAGGACGACGGGCCCGGGCCGCAGCGGTTCGGGCGGCTCCAGAAGGCGGTCCGCCCCCCACTGGGTGTGGTGTCCGGCCATCAGCGTGGCCTGCCAGTCGGGCTCCAGCAGCTCAGCCAGCCCCGGCGGCCCCGGCGGCCCCGGCGGCCCCGGCGGCCCCGGCGGCCCCGGCGGCCCCGGCGGCTTCTGCGCGTCCCCTCCGGGCCCGGCCGCCCCATGCGCAGCGCCCGGCGCAGCCACGCTGGCGGGCCCAGCGGCCCCGGCGGCCCCAGCGTGCCGTTCGGGCGGGGTCGCCGGCTCGCTCTGGAACTGGGCGTACGCCGACTCCGCCAGGTACAGCGCGTGCCGGAGCGAGCGGCGCCCCGGCACGGCGGGCATCGCCTCCCGCGCTCCGCCCGCCGCGATCGACGCGGTCGTGGCGACCACGACCTCCGCCGCACCCCGCAGGAGCACCGCCCCGGACCGCTGGAGCTCCTCATGGGCTCCGCGGGGCCACGCCAGCAGCCCGAACACCGCACCGATCGTGCTGCCGATCAGCACGTCGAGCAGCCGGAGCTCCGCCAGCTGCCAGCTCGCGGGCGCCAGCTGCGCGAACACCAGGGCCACCGTCAGGGTGAACAGCGCCTGCGCCCACCCCACCCCCTTGACCGGCCCGAGCGTGAAGGTCAGCAGCATGACCGGCAGCAGGGCGGCCGCGTACACGGTGGTGTGGGTGTCGACCAGGGCCAGCAGGCAGCCGGTCACGAGGGCGCCGATCAGGGTGCCGGTCAGGGCCGCGCGGATCGTCGTACCGGTCTCGCGTACGGTCGTCCGGGTCAGCGTCAGGGTCGCGAGCGTGGCCCAGAAGCCGTGCGGGAGCGTGTCCAGTCCGGCGACGGCACGGGCCGCGGCCAGCGCGAGGCTGATCCGCACCGCGTTCTGGAAGAACACCGACCGGCTCCCGGTGTACCCCCACAGCCGGATCCACCACAGCCGCGGGGCCCGCATCCGCGCGTACCAGAACCGCGTCGTCGGGACTCCCGCCGCGGCGGCCCGCCCCCGCAGGGCGAGGTCGGCGGCGGTGGCCACGGCGAGCGCGGCGTCCGCCACCTCCAGGACGGCGGCGTGCCGCCGCAGCCGTGCGGGCGCCCCTGACGGCTCGTCGCGCGCCGCGACCAGCGCCGCGCGGGCCCGGAGGAGGCCGTCGCGGGCGTCCACCGCGTCCGCCACGGGGGGTACGCCGCGCAGCCGGGCTGCGGCCTGCGCCGCCGTGCGCCGTACCGCGCCCAGGACCTCCGCGCCCGTCCGGTCCCCGGCGGCGGCCGGTCCGGCGGGGAGCCGTGCGAGCCGGCTCAGCAGCGTACGGGTGGCCAGGCCGGTGTGCGCGAGGGCACGGTCACGGACGCTCGGCCCGGCCGGACGGTCCGCTTCCGGCACGGTCATCGGCCGCAGCCGGGCCGTGGCCTCCTGCGCGGCGCCCAGGTCCTGGTCGGTCAGCCGGTAGGGGAGCACGGCGAGCCGGCCCGCGCAGTGTTCCGCGGTGTCCAGGGCGCGGGCGGCGAGCTCCCGGTACGGGACGGTCGGCGGCTCCGGGAAGAGGAACGCCTCGGCGGCCACCAGCAGCAGGATCCCGACCGTGGCGCCGACGAGCCGCTGGCCGAGCGTGTCGGGGGCGTACGGCGGGAAGGACGGCAGGATGTACAGCAGCTGCAGGCCGGGCGCCGCCCCGGCCGGGCGCGGCCCGCCGACGGCGATGAAGGCCAGGGCGAAGCCGATGACCAGCATGCCGGCGACCGCGCTCCAGGTCCGTACGGCCAGGAACGTGCCGGCGGTGATCAGCAGCCAGGAGGCGGGCAGCAGGCGCACGACGACCGCGGCGCGCTGCCGGCCGGTGCCGGGGATCCGGGAGAGGCCCGCCAGGGACACGGCGCCGAACAGGGCATAGGTGGCGGCGACGGTGTCCCCGAAGCCGTAGAGGAACAGGTAGAACGCGGCGCCGGCGGCCAGGGTGACCCGCGCGGCGCGGCGGGCGGCGACCGCGAAGCCGGGTGCGGTCCGCACTGCGGTGAGGGAGGCGCCGACACGGCCCATGCCACCAGCATCACGTACCCCCGCGCCGACGGCACCTCCCGACCGCGGTAACGCGTCCGAGAGACCGGCATGTCACCTTTATTTCCCGTTTCCGGTTCGGATACGTTCACAGCCCCGCCACACCGAATTCCGAATGCAGAATTCCGAATTCGAACACACAAATCATCGCCGGACCAATCTGATGATTACGCGAGGAGTTTTCCCGTGAAGAAGATCCGCCGATTGACCGCGACCCTCACCGCGGCGGCCGCCGTCATTGCCCTCGGCGCCGGCAGTGCCCGCGCGGACAACGACTCACTCCTGTCGCCCGTCACGGACCTCCTCTCCGGTGTCAGCCTGGTGTGCCTGCCGATCCAGCAGCAGAACGGAAACGGCAACACGGCCGCCGGGAACCTGCACTGCACCCAGAGCGCGCAGCAGACGCAGACGCAGAACCCCCCTGCCCCCGGCACCACCGGATTCACGGACTACGAGGTTGTGATCGAAACCATGAACGTCCTGGCAGGCGACAGCTTCGTCTTCGATGTGGAATGCCCGGCAGGAAAGCAGGTGACCGGAGGCGGTTACCGCGCGGTCTCGGGCGTCACGATCACCCAGAGCACGCCCTACCCCGGTCCCGTCCATGATCGGTGGCGCATCGTGGGTCAGAACGCCAACGCGAACTCCGTGTCCGTCGAAGGGAGGGCCGTCTGCGCCGACGTGGACGACTGACCACCGTCCCCCGCCTCACCTGCGGGCGGCCGTTCCCCATCCCGGGAACGGCCGCCCGCCCCGTGTCCCCGCCGGCGTGCGGGGCCGGGCGAAGCAGCCGTCCGGCCGGGAGCGATCATGGGCTTGACCCTCACACCGTGTCAGGCGGTCCACTCGGAGACATCATGTTCACCATCGGAGACTTCGCCCGGCACGGCCGCGTCTCGGTCCGGATGCTGCGCCACTACGACGCCATCGGACTGCTGCGTCCGGCCCGTGTCGACCCCGCCACCGGCTACCGCCACTACACCGCCGCGCAGCTGGCCCGCCTCAACCGGGTCATCGCGCTGAAGGACCTCGGTTTCACCCTGCAGCAGGTGCAGGACATCGTGGACGAGCGCATCGGCGTCGAGGACCTGCGCGGCATGCTGCGGCTCCGGCAGGCCGAGCTGGAGGCGGCCGTCGCGGCCGCGGCGGCCCGGCTGGTCCAGGTCGAGGCGAGGCTCCGGTCGATCGAGAGCGAGGGACACATGCCCACCGACGACGTGGTCGTCAAGAGCATCCCGGCCGTACGGGTGGCCGAGCTGACCGCAACCGCGGCGAGCTTCGCCCCGGAGGACATCTCCCCGGTCATCGGCCCGCTGTACGGGGAACTGTTCCGCCGCCTGGAGGAGGCGGGCATCAGCCCGTCCGGCCCGGGCGTCGCCTCCTACGAGGACGCCCCGGAGGGCGGCGGGGCGATCGTCGTCCACGCCGCCGTCCAGGTGTCGGCCCCGCTCCGGGGCGGGGAGGGGCACGGGGTCCTGCGCGTGCTCGACCTGCCGCCGATCGAGCAGGCCGCGACGATCGTGCACCGCGGCTCCATGGACACGGTCCTGCCGACGGCCCAGACCCTGGCCCGCTGGATCGACGGCTACGGACACCGGTCCGGCGGCTACCCGCGGGAGGTCAACCTGGAGTGCCCGGAGAACCGTGACGACTGGGTGACCGAGCTCCAGGCACCCCTGGACGGACCGGCGGCAGCCGGGGCCTGAGGTCCGTGGCCCGGACCGGGACCTGGGTCCGGCACCCGGCCGGGACCTGGGTCCGACACCCGGCCGGGGCCCGGGTCCGACACCCGGCCCGGGAGGTCCCGGCCCGGGAGGTCGCCGCTCCGGCGGGACCCGGTACACGGCCGAGCCCGACCGGCCCGCCCCGGGCCGGGCGTGGCTCCCCGGCCCGGGATTCCCGGACGGCTCCGGGCCCGGAAGCGGCAGGCGCCCCGGGAACCGGCGCGCAAAGGACCCGGAGGTGTGCAGGACCCGGTTGCGGTCGGGGCCGGGGTCAGGGGGCCAGGACTGCCGCGGCCACCGACTCCGGGACCGGGGACAGGCCCGCCGGGCGGGTCGTGAACGTACCGCGGCCCTGGGTGCGGCCGCGCAGCCGGGACGCGTACCCGAACAGTTCGGCCAGCGGCACCACCGCGGTGACCGCCGTGGTACCGGACCGGGCTGCGGAGCCGGTGACCCGGCCGCGGCGGGCCGCGAGGTCGCCGAGCACGGCCCCGACCGCGTCGTCGGGGACGGTGACCACGACCTCGACGACCGGCTCCAGCAACGCCATGGCGCTCGCCCGCAGGGCAGCACGCAGCGCGGCCCTGCCCGCCGTGCGGAACGCCAGCTCCGAGGAGTCCTTGGAGTGCGTCGCCCCGTCGGTGAGCGTGACACGCAGCCCGGTCACCGGGTGGCCGCCCAGCGGCCCGTCGGCGAGCGCGTCCCGGCAGCCCGCCTCCACGGCGCGTACGAACTCCTGCGGGACGCGTCCGCCGACGACCGTCGAGCGGAACACGAACGCCTGCTCGTGCTGCTCGGCCCCCTCCGCCCCCTCCGCCCCCTCCGCCCCCTCCGCCGCCTCCAGCGGCTCGACGTCGATGACGATGTGGGCGAACTGGCCGGCCCCGCCGTCCTGTTTGACGTGCCGGTGGACCAGGCCGGACACCCCGCGCACCACCGTCTCCCGGTACGAGACCTGCGGCCGGCCCACGGCGAGTTCCAGCCCGTGGTCGCGGCGGATCTTCTCCACCGCGACCTCCAGGTGGAGTTCGCCCATGCCCGACAGCACGGTCTGCCCGGTCTCGGGGTCGCTGCGCACCACGAGCGAGGGGTCCTCCTCGGCCAGCCGGGCCAGCGCGGTCGCCAGCCGCCCGGTGTCGGCGCTGCGGCGTGCCTCGACCGCCACCGACACCACCGGGTCCGCCACGGTGGGCGGTTCCAGCAGCAGCGGCGCCTGCGGTGCGCACAGCGTGGTGCCGGCCCGGGCCGTCTTCAGGCCGACCGCGGCGACGATCTCGCCGGCCCGGGCCTCGTCCAGCTCGAAGTGCCGGTCGGCCTGCACGCGCAGGATGCGGGCGACGCGTTCGGTCCGGCCGGTGCCGGTGTCGAGCACGGTGTCCCCCTTCCGCAGGGTTCCGGAGTAGACGCGCAGGTAGGTGAGGCGGCCGGTCGCGGTCACCGCCACCTTGAAGGCGAGTGCGGCCACCGGTCCGGCGGGGTCGGGCAGGCGTTCCTGCTCGCCGCCGTCCGGCCCGAGGCCCCGTACGGGGGGCAGGTCGGCGGGCGAGGGGAGGTAGGCCACGACGGCGTCCAGGAGCGGCTCGACGCCCCGGTTGCGGTAGGCGGAACCGCACAGGACGACCGTGCCCGAACCGTCGAGGGTCACCTCGCGCAGGGCGAGCGCGAGGGTGTCGTCGGACAGCGCGCCGGTGGTGCAGAACTCGTCCAGCGCGGCGGGATGCAGCTCGGCGGCCGTCTCCTCCAGCAGGCGGCGGCGCCGTTCCGCTTCCGCGCGCAGGCCGGCGCCGCCCACCGCGTCCGGGTCGCGGACGTCGGTGGTCTCGTACGTGTCGCAGTCCGCGGGCCAGGTCAGGGCGCGCATGCGGACCAGGTCGACGAGGCCGGTGAAGCCGTCCTCGCGGCCGATCGGCAGCTGGGCGACGAGCGGTACGGTGCCGAGCCGGTCGCGCAGGGAGGCGACGGCCGTGTCCAGGTCGGCGCCCGCCCGGTCCAGCTTGTTGACGAACGCGATTCGCGGGACGCCGTACCGGTCCGCCTGCCGCCACACCGACTCGCTCTGCGGTTCCACGCCGGCGACGGCGTCGAAGACGGCGACCGCACCGTCCAGGACGCGCAGGGACCGCTCGACCTCGTCGGCGAAGTCGACGTGGCCGGGGGTGTCGATCAGGTTGATCCGGTGGCCGTCCCAGGCGCAGCTGACGGCGGCGGCGAAGATGGTGATGCCGCGGTCGCGCTCCTGTGCGTCGTAGTCGGTGACGGTGGTGCCGTCGTGGACCTCGCCGCGCTTGTGGACGGCGCCGGCGGCGAACAGGATGCGCTCGGTCACCGTCGTCTTGCCGGCGTCGACGTGGGCGAGGATGCCGAGGTTGCGGGTGGTGGTGAGGGCGGGGGCAGAGGTGGTGGTGGGGGTAGTGGTGTGCCGGCTGGTGCGCATGGCCCGGGCCTTTCGGGTGCGAAGAGTGAGTGAGTGGGCTGCGCGATTGCCGGACGCACAGAGGGGCCGCGGGCGACACCTCTCCCGCAGCGCGGCGCGCTCCGGACTCCGGAGGTCGGGCCGTCTCCGGGCATGGCCGTGCGCACCGCGGCGAGGCCGGCAGCGGCAAGGACATGCAGGGGAACGGGGGTTGCCCGGGGCTGAGCGGAGCGGCGCACGAGCACGCGGGAGCTCGGTACGGCCGGAGCCCGAGGGCCCGAAGCCCGAGATCCCGAAGCCCGAGGGCCCGGAGTCCGAGGGCCCGGAGTCCGGAGTCCCAGAGGTTCGCGGGCTCGGGAAACCGGAGGCCCGGGAACGTCAGGGGACTCGGAAACGAGTGGGCTCGGGAGCCACGGATCGGCCCGTCGGGGCGGATCCGGTGGGCTCGGCGGGCTCCGCCGGGTTCAGTGGACCCGGCGGATCCGCGCGTGCGTCACGGTCAGACGGTGCGGTGCCGGCCGCGCAGCGGGCACCGCACGATCCGGGACACCGGGATCACGTCGTACCGGGAACGGGGAACGAAGGCGACGACGGTGCGCTGACGGCACATGACCTGTTCCCCTTCTCTGCTCGCTGTCTGCCGGGCGGCGGTGGCCGCACGGGGCCGGACGCCAACTCGTTGGTGTGCGCGCCGCGTTGCCGGCCGTTCCGCGTTGCGGTGGTGGCGCGCGTTGCGAGTGTAGAGAACATTGCGGGCGCGGGGCACGGCATTTATGCGCGGGATCCGCGGGTGCGATCGCGTGGGTGCGATCGCGTGCACCAACGCCGTGCCGGGACCACGCCCGGGACCCACGCCCGGGATCCATGCCGGGGATCCGTGTGCAGGCGGGCCGACCAGCGGCCGGGTCCCTCCCCGCCACCGCCTCCGACGGCCTGCCGTCCACGCCGGCCGGGATCTCGCCGGCCGGCATCACCCGGTACGCGACCCGGGGCGGTCCGGCCGCCAGGTGTCGGCGGGGGCCGGGTCTCGACATGCGCTTCCTCGGCAAGGACGTCGTCGTGCTCACCGGCCGCGGTGACGACCACAAGGGCAGCAAGCCGGCACTCAAGGAGCTGACCAAGGTGCAGACGTACACGCTGGTCCGCGACACCGACGGGGTCTGGCGGATCGCAGCCTTCCACAACACCGAGCGGCAGAGCGTGATGGAGCGCTTCCCCTTCCTCTACTCCCCCGCCACGGCCCCGAAGGCGGAGCGGTGAGGCGCGCGCCGGTCGCCGGCGCGACGGAAGGCGTCGGGCGGGCCTTCGCCCTCGCCCTGGCCGCCGAGGGCTACGCCGTCACCGCAGTCGCGCGCGGCGCGGACCGCCTGGAGGCCCTCACCGCGGAACCGGGCGAGGGGCACGACCACCTCCTGGCCGACCTGGCCGACCCGGAGGGCGTACGCAGCGTGGCGGCCGCGGTCCCCGCGGCCGCCGCCACCCCCTACGACCTGCTCGTCAACAATGCGGGCCGGTCCCGCCCCGGCCCGTTCGCCGGGACGCCCTCGACGAGACGCTGCCCGTGCTGCACCTCAACTGCGAGGCGCTCGTCGGCCTCGCGCACGCCTTCCTCGCCGTCGCCCGCCCCGGGGCGGCCCTCGTCAACGTCGCCTCGACGCCCGCGTTCAGCCCGCGGCCGGGCCAGGCCGTGTACGGCGCCACCAAGGCCTTCGTGCACGCGTTCTCGCAGGCACTGTGGTTCGAGCAACGGCCGCGCGGGATCCACGTGCCGGCCGTGTGCCCCGGGCCGACGGCGACCCGGCCCGACCTCCATGCGGACACCCCGGCCGCGCCGGTCGGGACCCGGAGGCGGTGGCCGCCGCCGCCGTCCGGGAGCTCCACCGGCGGCGCCGCCACACCCTGGTCCCCGGCCGCACCAACGCCGCCGCGACCAGGGCCCTCACGGCGCTCCCCGGCGCGCGTCCCTCGCCCTCCTCGCGGACGGGTGAGGGGCGCGCGGCGCGGCCGGCGGGCGGTGCTCAGATGTCGATGGTGCGCATGAACTCCGGGGCGTAGCGGTCGCCGGAGGCGACGCCGCGGGGAGCGACGGCCTCGATCGCGGCGATGTCCTCGTCCGTGATCACGATGTCCGTGGCCGCGACGTTCTCCTCCAGGTAGCTGCGCCGCTTCGTGCCGGGGATCGGCACCGCGCCCTGCCGCAGCACCCACGCCAGGGCGAGCTGCGAGGGCGTGACCGACTTGGCGTCGGCCAGGCGCCGCACGGCGTCGACGACGGCGAGGTTGCGGGCGAAGTTCTCGCCCTGGAAGCGCGGGTCGGTCCGGCGGAAGTCGTCCTCGGCGAAGTCGTCCGGGCTCTTGATCGCGCCCGAGAGGAACCCGCGGCCGAGCGGGGAGTAGGCGACGAGGCCGATGCCCAGCTCGTCGAGGGTGTCCCGGACGCCGTTGGCCTCCAGGCCGCGCTCGAAGAGGGAGTACTCGGTCTGGACGGCGGTGAGGGGGTGGACGGCGTGCGCGCGGCGGATCGTGGCCGCCGAGGCCTCGCTGACACCGAGGTAGCGGACCTTGCCGGCGGTGACCAGCTCCGCCATGGCGCCGATGCTCTCCTCGATGGGGACGTCCGGGTCGACGCGGTGCAGGTAGTACAGGTCGATGTGGTCCGTGCCGAGGTGGCGCAGCGAGCGGTCGGCGGCGTGGTGGATGTAGGCGCGGTGCCCGTTGTGGCCGAACCGGTTGCCGTCGTCGTCGAACTCGATGCCGGTCTTGGTCGCGATGACGACCCGGTCCCGGCTGCGGCCCGACAGGGCCTTCGCGATCAGCTGCTCGTTGCGGAAGGGGCCGTAGCCCTCGGCGGTGTCGAGCATGGTGATCCCGAGTTCCAGGGCCCGGTGGATGGTGGCCAGCGATTCGGCCTCGTCCGTGGCCCCGTAGAAGGCGCTCATGCCCATGCAGCCGAGGCCTTCGGCGCCGACCTGCAGGCCCTGGGTACCGAGTGCGCGCGTTTCCATGGTGTTCTCCGTTCCCGATGAAATAACTAACCAGTTACATACACCGTGCACGACCCTGCCTCCGCTTGTCAATAACCAGATAGTTACTTGCTAGCCTGGGCCGCATGGCACGTGACTCCAGCGCAACGAAGGCCCGCATCCTCGCGGCGGCCTTCGACGAGTTCGCCGAGTACGGTATCGCCGGCGCCCGGGTCGACCGGATCGCCGACACGGCCGGCGCGAACAAGCGGATGATCTACGTCTACTACGGCAACAAAGAGCAGCTCTTCGACCAGGTCATCCGGCAGGCCCTGGAGCAGGGCGCGGAATCCGTCCCCTTCGACGCCGAGAACCTCCCCGGCTACGCCGGAGCGATCTTCGACCACCTCACCGCTGACCCGCGGCTCATGCGGCTGGTGACGTGGAGGCGGCTGGAGCGGCCGGAGGCCAGCGCCCCGGAGGCCGAAGCGTACGCGCGCAAGCTCGCCGCGCTCGCCGCGGCACAACAGGGGGGCCACGTCGACCCGTCCCACGACCCGGCCGACGTCCTCACCCTGGCCCTGGCCCTGGCCCAGGCCTGGTTCACGACCGCCGACGGCTCCGCGGCGGCCGAGGGCCGCCGAACCGCCCACCGCGCGGCCGTGGTCGACGCCGTGTCCCGCCTGGTCGCCGTCCCGGCCCCGGACCCCCTGCACCACCGCGCATAGCCGCACCGGAGAGGCACCCCCTCAGGCACGCACCTCTGCTCTCGCTTCGACGAGGGCGCTGACGAGGACGCGGACGCGGATGACGTGGCCGTCGCGCGCCCCGAGCCCCGCAGCCGGACTCGGCCTCCCGCCTGCCGAAACCGGCGGGCCGAGGAGGGGGCGGGGCGGGTCAGCCGTGGGTCGGGGCCGGTTCCGGCGGGTGGTGGGCGGACCGGCGGCCCGGGAACCGGCGCCACAGCGCCCAGGCGGCGGTGGCCACGACGATCACGTTCAGCAGCACCGGGGCCCAGCCCCAGTGCAGGGCGGGCCAGATGGCGGTGGCCGCCACGAAGGACACCGCGAGGTCGGCCCCGGCGAACATCAGCCACGCCCCGAGGGGCCCGCGCCGGGGTGCCAGGGTCCCGTTCACGGCGGCCAGCACCGCGGCCGTGACGAGGATGGGGCCCACCGCCCAGCGGCCGTGCCATCCGAGGAGGGCGTACCAGACGTACGTGTTCGCCCAGACCAGCGCGAAACAGGCCCCGCCGCGGAGCAGCCGGGACCCCACCGGGTACGGCCCGTTCCCGGGCGCGGTCCCGTTCCCGGGCGCGGGCCCGTTCCCGGGTGCGGCGGCCTCGGCCGGCGCGTGCGGGACGGCGTCGGGCTCCCGGCGGGGGTGCACGCCCGCGCCCCGGCCGGAGGGCGGCGCGTCCTCCACCGTGGTCGCCGCCGGCCGCGGCGGAGCGGCCTGTGCCGCGGTCCCCTCGTCCCGGGCCACCGCCTCCAGGGCGGCCAGCGCCTGCTCCGCCGTGCTCCGCCGGTCCGGATCCTTCGTCAGCAGGCCCGCCAGTACGGGCCCCAGCGCGCCCGCCCGCTCCGGCGCGGGCGGCTCCTGCGTGACGATCGCGACGCACAGCGCGGAGAAGGTGTCGGCGGAGAACGGCGGTCGGCCCTCCACCGCGCTGTACAGGGTGGCGCCCAGGGACCACAGGTCGGTGGCGGGCGTCGGGGGCTCGCCCTCCAACTGCTCGGGGGCGATGTAGGCGGGGGTCCCGATGATGGTGCCGGTGTGGGTGAGCGTCATCGTGGCGTCGGAGACGTGGGCGATGCCGAAGTCCGTGATGATGACCCGGTCGTCCATCAACAGGACGTTGTCCGGCTTGAGATCGCGGTGGAC
The DNA here is from genome assembly GCF_044769385.1 of Streptomyces sp. NPDC090445. Lineage (NCBI taxonomy): Bacteria > Bacillati > Actinomycetota > Actinomycetes > Kitasatosporales > Streptomycetaceae > Streptomyces > Streptomyces sp. NPDC090445. Next base: position 254,924 of record NZ_JBIVXV010000006.1, read on the forward strand.
GGTGCCGGCGGCGTGCGCCCGCGCGAGCGCCTTCAGCATCAGGGCGCCGATCTCCGCGACCCGCCGCACCGGCAGCCCGCCCTCCCGCGCCACGGCGGCGGCGAGGGACGTGCCGGTCACGTACTCCATGACGATGGCGGGCGTCCCCTCGTGCTCGACCACGTCGTGGACCGTGATGATCCCCGGGTGGTTGAGCCGTGCGGCGGCCCGCGCCTCGCGCAGCACCCGCTGCAGCAGGACCGTCCGCTGCTCGTCGCCGATGCCCTGCGGAAGCAGGACCTGCTTGACCGCCACCTCCCGCCCGAGCGTCTCGTCCCTCCCCCGCCACACCCGGCCCATGCCGCCCTGGCCGATGAGGTCGAGGAGTTGGTACCGGCCGCCTATCAATGCCCCGTTCGCCTCTGCCACGGCCCCACCCTAAGTGCTCCGCCGGAAGTCCGGTCGTGAAACCGCGGGCCGGTGGGGGCCGTTCGCACAGTTCCCCGCGCCCCCTACGGGGCGAGGTGGTAGACGGCGAAGGCACGGCCGATGACGGGCATGGCGACGTTGCGGACCCGGATTCCGCCCGCCGTCATCCCGTGCTCCGTGCCGTGGTGGGCATGTCCGTGCACGGCGAGGTCCGCGCCCGCCGCGTCGATCGCCTCGGCCAGCAGGTAGCTGCCGAGGAAGGGGAAGATCTCCAGCGGCTCCCCGGCCAGCGTGTCCGGTACGGGGGCGAAGTGGGTGAGGGCGATCCGCACGGCGCACCCCGTGTCCGCCAGGCCGTCGAGGGCCCGTCGCAGGCCCTCCGCGGACTCCCGGGAGGCCCGGACGAGGGCCTTCATCTCGGGTTCGCCGAAGTCCCCGGCGCAGCGCCCGGCGAAGCCGCCGCAGAAGCCCTTGGTGCCGGCGATGCCGACGGCGACCGGGGCGCCGTCACCGCCGCCGTCCCGGCCGCCGTCGCCGTCGACGTCGATGCGTACGAACGTGCCCTCCAGGACCGTTGCGCCGGCTTCGCGGAGGACGTCCGCGACCTCGTCCTGGCGGTCGCTCTGGTAGTCGTGGTTCCCGAGCACGGCCACCACGGGCACGGGCAGCCCCCGCACCTCCCCGGCCACCACCGCTGCCTCCTCGGGGGTGCCGTGCCGGGTGAGGTCGCCGGCGAGGAGCAGCACGTCGGCGGCGCCGCCGAGGGTGTCGAAGGCGGGCCTCAGCAGGCCCTCGCTCCCCGGAGCGAGGTGGATGTCCCCGACGGCGGCGACGCGGGTCATGGCAGGTCTTCCTCCTGCTCCTGCGACGGCGGCTGCGTACTGACGACGCGTACGTCGTGCCGCCACGGCAGCCCGGCCAGTTCCTCGGCGGCGGCGCGCAGCACCGCGGCCCGGCAGTCGGGGGTGGTGACGGTGCCCGACAGGACGGGGATCCCGCCGTTCAGGTCGATCCGTACGCCGAGTTCGGCGACGTCGTCGCGGGCGAGCCGCTCGCGCAGGTGCTCGACCCGGTAGGTGACGGCGTCCGGGTGGGGGGCGGTCATGGCTGCGTTTCCTTCCCGGCCGGGTCCGGCCGACGACGGTCGTGCTCGCGCGGGCCGATGACGTCGAGCCGTTCGAGGAGGTACAGGAACGCGTCGGGGAGGGGGTCGGACCGGTGGGCGCGGTCGAGCCGGTCCCAGTCGATCCGCTCGCGCAGGACGCGGGCGGTGGGCAGCAGGGCGCCGAAGTCGCAGTAGTGCTCGGTGAGGGCGGCGAGCAGGCTGTCCATGAGGTCGGTGGGGGCGAGGACCGGCATGTACACCGAGTCCACGGAGCGGACCTCGGCGCGGGCGAGCAGGTCGCTGCCGACCGGGCGGCGGGCCAGCTCGAAGATCAGGTCGATCTCCTCGCCGTCGGAGCGCCCCTTGACCAGCCAGTCCTCGGAGGGTTCGCGGAGCCGGACGCCGCCCTCCTCCAGGGCGGCCATGACCTCCGGGGCGTCCTCGCGGCGCAGGCAGAAGTCGGTGTCGTGCTGGAAGCGGGCCGGGGCGCCGTGGGCGAACGCGGCCACGCTGCCGGCCAGGGCGAAGGGCCTGCCCGTGGCCTTGAGCAGGGCGGCGACGCGTTTGGTCGCCTCCAGGATGGCCTGGGTGTGGTCCTGCGGCAGCGCGGCACCGGGGCCGGTGTCCGGGACCGTTTCGGTGTCGGTGCCGGTGTCGACGTCGGGGTCGGCGCCCGCGGGCACACCGGCACCGGCACCGGCAGCGGCTCCCGGGTAGGGCATCGGGGCGTGGCTCATGGGTACGGCCTCCTGGTCGGCCGGTGGTCGCCAGCGCCTGCCCGGCCGGGGGCGGGTCAAACGGGGTCGGCCCGTCGTACGCCCCTCGCCGTGCCGTCTCCCCTCGCCGCGCCGTGCCGTCTCCCCTCGCCCGCCCCGTCCGTACCGGGTCGGGTCCGCCGCGCACGACTCCCGCCCGTTCTCAACATGCGAAACGCTTTGTCTCACATCCCGGCACGGTCATTAGAGTTCCGGTGTGAACACGCAGCGCATGTCACGCAGTTGGCTGATGCTCGCCCTCGGCACCGGCGGCCAGACCGCCAGTACGACGGCGCTCTACGGCCTCGCCTACCTGATCCCCGCGTTCCGCGAGGACCTCGGGGTGTCGCTGGCCGGGGCGGGGGTGCTCGTCGCCTGCCCCATCGTCGGGATCCTGCTCGGGCTGATCGGGTGGGGTGTGGTCGCCGACCGGTACGGGGAGCGGCTGGCGCTGGGGGCCGGGCTGCCGGCCGCCGCCGCCGCGATGGCGGGCGCGGCCTTCACCGACGGCATCCGGACGCTGGGTGTCCTGCTGGTCCTGGCCGGGGCCTTCGGGTCCTCCGTGAACTCGGCTTCCGGGCGGCTGGTCATCGGCTGGTTCCCGCCGGACCGCCGGGGCGTCGCGATGGGGGTGCGGCAGGCGTCTCAGCCGCTGGGCACCGCCCTGGCGGCCGCCGCCCTGCCCCCGCTGGCCCAGCACGGCGGCCCGGCCGCGGCCTTCGGCCTGTGTGCCGTGCTGTGCGGGGTGACCGGCGCGGCGACCGCCCTGTTCGCGGTCGACCCGCCGCGCCCCGACCGGCCGAAGGGCGCCCGTACCCCCGCCCCGTACCGGGACGGCAGCGGCCATCTGTGGCGGCTGCACGGCGTCGCTGCCGTGCTGTGCGTGCCGCAGTTCGTGGTGACGGGCTTCGCGCTGCTGTTCCTGACCGAGGCGCGCGGCTGGTCCGCGGCGGCTGCCGGGGCGGTCCTGGCCGCCGTCAACCTGGCCGGTGCCGCCGTCCGCCTGCTGGCCGGCTGGTGGTCGGACGCCGCGGGCAGCCGGATCCGGCCCATGCGGTGGCTGGCCGCGGCCACCGCCGTGGACCTGGTCCTGCTCGCCGCCGGGGCGGCCTGGGACTCCCCCGCCGGTACCGCCGCCCTGCTGCTGGCCTCGGCGCTGACCGTCAGCACCAACGGGCTGCACAACACCGCGGTCGCCGAGTACGCCGGCCCCGACTGGGCGGGCCGCGCCCTGGGCGTGCACGGGATGGGGCAGCACGCCGCGATCGTCCTCGTCCCGCCGCTGGCCGGCGCGCTCATCGCCGACCGGGGCCATCCGCCGGCCTTCGCGCTGGCGGCCGTGTGCGCGGTGCTGGCGGTGGTGCTGCTGCCCGCCGCGGACCGGGCCCCGCGTACGGCATGGACCACCGCGCCCGGCGGCGGCGCACGGTCACCGGCCGGGGCGGCCGTCAGCCGCGCTTCGCGCGCAGGAAGCGCTGCAGACGCGTCCACGGCCAGGCGTTGACCACGTCCTCCTTCGTGAGCCAGCCGCGTTGGGCCGTGCCCACCCCGTACCGCAGGTAGGGCAGGTGCACGGTGGCGTGCGCGTCCGAGTCCACGGCGAACTTCACGCCGTGGCCCTTCGCCCGCAGGATGTCCTCGTCGCCCAGGTCGAGCCGTTCCGGATGGGCGTTGACCTCCAGGGCGGTCCCGGTGCGGGCGCAGGCCTCGAAGACCGCGTCGAAGTCGGCGTCCACGCCGGGCCGCTTGCCGATCCGGCGGGTGGTGGGGTGCCCGATGACGGCGACGTACGGGTTCTCGCAGGCCCGGATCAGGCGCCGGGTCATGGCCTGCCGGCTCTGCCCGAAGTGGGAGTGGACGGAGGCCACGCACAGGTCGAAGCCGGCGAGGAACTCGTCGGGCCAGTCCAGGCCGCCGTCCGGGCCGATGTTGAGCTCCGTGCCGTGCAGCAGCCGCATCCTGCGCACGGTGCGGTCCAGGGCGCGGACCTGTGCGCGCTGTTCGAGGATCTTCTCCTTCGTCATCCGCTGCATGGCGAGGTCCGGGGCGTGGTCGGTGACGGCGTAGTACGCGTATCCGCGCGCGGCTCCGGCGGCGATCATGTCGTCGAGGGAGGCGAGCCCGTCGGTGAGGTCGGTGTGGGTGTGCAGGTCGCCCTTGATGTCGGCCTCGGTCACCAGCTCGGGGAGGTCCCCCGCCAGCCCTGCCGCGATCTCCCCGCGGTCCTCGCGGAGCGTCGGCGGGATCCAGGGCAGGCCGAGCCGGGCGTAGATCTCCTCCTCCGTCTCGGAGGCGAGGTTCTCGCCGCTCTCGGCGTCGAAGAGCCCGTACTCGGAGAGCTTGAGCCCCTGGCGCACGGCGAGCTCGCGGGTGCGGATGTTGTGCGCCTTGGAGCCGGTGAAGTACTGCAGCCCCGCGCCCCACGAGGCCGGCGGCAGGACGCGGAGGTCGATCTGGAGGCCGGCGGCCGTCCGGACGGAGGTCTTCTTCGCGCCGTGCGCGATGACCTCGGCGGTGACGGGGAGGTCCGCGAGGGCGGTCATGAACGGCTCGGACCGGTCCGCCGCGACCAGGATGTCGAGGTCGCCGACCGTCTCCCGCATCCGGCGCAGCGAGCCGGCGTACGTGCACCGTACGCAGCCGGGGATGCGGGTCAGCTCGGCGACGATCTCCTCGGCGATCTCCGTCGCCGCGTCCAGCAGGATGCGGTCGCCGGCCTGCCGGAGCAGGGAGATGCCGTGGAGGATGCTCTGCTCGGTCCGCTCGCCGAAGCCCTTCAGGTCGCGCAGCCGCTCCTCGTGCAAGGCGGCCTCCAGCTCCGCGACGGACGAGATCCCGAGCTCCCGGTGCAGCGCCAGCGCCTTGCGGGGGCCGAGCCCGGGGATGCGGGTCAGTTCGCGCACGCCGGGCGGGATGGCGGCCCGGGAGGCGTCGACCTCGGGGATGTGCCCGGTGCGCAGGTAGGCCTCGACCTTCTCGGCGATGGACCTGCCGACGTTCGGGATCTCCATGAGGCCCTTGGTGTCGAGCCCGGTGATGTCGGCCGGGTGGCCGCCGATGGCGCGGGCGGCCTTCTCGTACGCGCGCGCCTTGAAGGCGTCGGCCCCGCTGATCGCGATCAGGTCGGCGTACTCCCGGAGCAGTGCCTCCACCTCTTCGTTGGCCCGGCCCATACCTCCAGGGTGCCCCCGCGGCGCCGCCGGGGCACGGCCGTGCCCCGGCAGGCACTTGCCCCGGCTGCCGGCAGGCCCGCCCCGCCGCCCACGGGCCCGTCCTGACCGACCGCCCGCGGGAGCGGGGACGTGCCTGCCGCCCGCGGGAGCAGGGCCATGGCACACCCCGGGCGGGGCGGCTTCAACTCCCGGCGCCACCGGACGCCTTGGCGCGGAAGGTCTGCCGGTACGCCAGCGGCGCCACGCCGATCGCCAGGGCCATGTGCCTGCGCAGGGACGCGCCGGTGCCCAGCCCCGCCTCCTCGGCGATCCGGTCCACCGGCAGGTCGGTGGCCTCCAGCAGGCGCCGGGCGTGTTCGATGCGCTGCCGGGTGAGCCACTGGCCCGGTGTCATCCCGACCTCGTCGCGGAACCGGCGCGAGAAGGTGCGTACGCTCATCCCCGCGTGCGGCCGGCGGCCTCGCCGGCACCGGCCTGCCGCCCGTCCCGCTCGGCTGGGACCTGTCGGGCACCGTCGAGGCCGTCGGCATCGGCGTCACGCTCTTCCGGCCCGGCGACGAGGTGTTCGGCATGCCCCGGCACCCCGCTCCCGCGGGCACGTACGCCGAGTACGCCACCTCCCCCGCCCGGCACCTCGCCCACAAGCCGGCCGCCCTCGACCACGTGGCCGCCGCCGCCCTCCCGCTGGCGGGACTGACCGCGTGGCAGGCCCTGGTGGACACCGCCGACGTGCGGCCGGGACAGCGGGTCCTCGTCCATGCGGCGGCCGGCGGGGTCGGACACCTCGCCGTGCAGATCGCCAAGGCGCGCGGGGCGTACGTGATCGGCACCGCGAGCGCGGCCAAGCACGGCTTCGTCCGCTCCCTCGGCGCCGACGAGGCCGTCGACTACCGCACCACGGACTTCGCCGAGGCGGTCTCGGACGTCGACGTCGTCCTGGACACGGTCGGCGGCGCGTACGGCCCGCGCTCGCTGTGCACCCTGCGCCCCGGCGGCCTCGTGGTCTCCCTCGCCTCCCCCGCCGAGGCGGCCCTCGCCGACGGGGCGCGCCGGCTCGGCCTCCGCGCCGTGTTCATGGCGGTGGAGGCAGACCGGGCGGGGATGCAGGCCCTCGCGGACCTCGTCGAGCGGGGCGAACTCCGGCCGCACGTCGCGGAGGTGCTGCCGCTCGCACAGGCGGCCGAGGCGCACGCGCTCTCCCAGTCCGGCCGCACCACCGGCAAGATCGTCCTGACCACGGCGGCCCACACCCCCGGCAACGGCTGACGGGAACCCCCGCCCTGCCCTTGTTCCCTCTTCCCCTCTTTCCCTCTTCCCTTCTGACCTACGGAGTCCGCAATGACGACGTACGTACTCGTCCCCGGCGCCTGGCACGGCGCCTGGACCTTCGAACCCCTCGCCCGCGAGCTGCGCCGCGCCGGGCACGAGGCCTACCCGCTGACCCTGACCGGCCTCGGCAGCCGGAAACACCTCCTCACCGCCTCGGTCAACCTGGACACCCACATCGACGACGTGGTGAACCTCCTGGCCGACGAGGACGTGACCGACGCCGTCCTGGTCGGGCACAGCTACGGGGGCATGGTCGTCACCGGCGCCGCGGACCGGGTTCCGGACCGGGTGAAGGGCCTGGTGTACGTGGACGCGATGGTGCCCGAGGACGGCCAGTCCACCTGGTCGCTGGTCTCGGACAACGAACGCGCCTGGTACCTCGACGGCACCGGGGAGAACGGCTACACCAGCGCCCCGCTGCCCTTCTTCGACCCGCGCGCCACCCCGCATCCGCTGGCCTCGCTGCTCCAGGCGATACGGCTGGAGGGCGACCTGGGCCGCTTCGCCGCGAAGTCGTACGTCTACGCCACGCAGTGGCCGACTCCGTCGCCCTTCACGGGCCTGTACGAGCGGCTGAGCGGGCTGCCGGACTGGCGGACGCACGCCGTGGACAGCGGCCACAACGTGATGCGCGACGCGCCGGAGGAGCTGCTGAAGGTCCTGCTGGAGCACGGCTGACCCGGCCCGGGCCCGCGACGGCGCCGCCGGGCGTTCCCGCACAGGGGCGTCGGGCGGGGGCGTCGGGCGCGGGGATACGTCCTAGCCTGGTGATGTGGGTGCCGATGCGGTCACGGTGTTCCTGTGCGGCGACGTCATGCTCGGTCGCGGCGTCGACCAGGTCCTGCCCTGTCCCGGTGATCCGGAGCTGCGGGAGGGGTACGTCCGGGACGCCCGCGACTACGTGGGACTGGCGGAGGCCGTGAACGGGCCGCTCCCGCCCCTGCCGGTCGGCTTCGTCTGGCCGTGGGGGGACGCCCTCGGGGTCCTCGACGCGGCCGGGCCGGCCGCCCGCGTGATCAACCTGGAGACCTCCGTCACCCGGAGCGACGACTTCGCCCCGGGCAAGGCGGTCCACTACCGGATGCACCCGGGGAACCTGCCCTGCCTGGCGGCCGCCCGCCCCGACGTGTGCGTCCTGGCCAACAACCACGTCCTGGACTTCGGCCGACGCGGCCTGCACGAGACGCTCCGTACGTTGTCCCGCGCCGGGCTGCGGACGGCCGGGGCGGGCAGCGACGCCGCCGAGGCGGCCGCGCCGGCCGCCGTCCCGCTCGGCGGCGGCCGCCGCCTGCTGGTGTTCTCGTTCGGGATGCCCTCCAGCGGCATCCCGTCCGACTGGGCCGCCACCGGGAGCCGGTCCGGGGTGGCGTACGTCGCCGGGCCCGGCGCGGCGGCGGCGCGCGAACTCACCGAGCGGATACGGCAGGAGAAGCGGCCCGGGGACCTCGCGGTGGCCTCGGTCCACTGGGGCTCCAACTGGGGCTACCCGGTCCCCCGCGACGACACCGCCTTCGCCCGCGCGCTCGTCGACGGCGGCGCGGACCTCGTGCACGGCCACTCCTCGCACCACCCCCGCCCGCTGGAGCTGTACCGGGACCGGCTGATCCTGTACGGCTGCGGCGACTTCATCGACGACTACGAGGGCATCAGCGGCTACGAGCAGTACCGCGACGACCTGCGCCTGCTCTACCTGGCCGCCCTGGAGCCGGACACGGGCCGGCTCACCGCCCTCGGGATCACCGCCTTCCAGGCCCGCGCGCTGCGCCTGTGCCTCGCCTCGCCGGAGGACTCCCGGTGGCTGCGGCAGCTCCTGGACCGGATCGGCACGGGCCTGCGCAGCCGGGACGACGGCCACGACACGGCACCGCCGCACAGCTGGACCCTGGTCCCGGCCTGAAACGGCACGCCGGCCGCGCTCCGAAGTGCCCGGCGGCCCGGCCGGTTTGACGCGCCGGCAGGCCCCGGCACCGCCCGGGCCTGCCGGCCCCGCCCGGGCCTGCTGGCCCCGCCCGCACCGCGGGGGCACACTGATCACGCCGGGATCAGCGATCCGAGGAGACTCGATGCCCGAACCGTCCGCGCCGTCGACGCAGTCCGCGCCGCCCGCGCCTGCCGCACGCCCCGTACCGATCATCATCGACTGCGACCCCGGGCACGACGACGCCCTCGCGATCATGCTGGCGGCGGGCGACCCGGCCGTGGAGCTGCTCGCCATCACCACCGTCGCGGGCAACCAGACCCTCGCCAAAACCACCCTGAACGCGCGGCGGGTCTGCACGGTCGCCGGCATCACCGGGGTGCCCATCGCGGCGGGCTGCGACCGGCCGCTCGTCCAGCCGCTGGCGGTGGCCGACGACGTGCACGGTGCGTCCGGCATGGACGGCCCCGAGTTCCCGGAGCCGGCGGTGGACGTGGTGCCGGAGCACGCCGTGGACCTCATGCACCGGATCCTGACCGGCCATCCGGAGCCGGTGACCCTCGTCCCGACCGCCCCGCTGACCAACATCGCGCTGCTGCTGACCCGTTACCCGCAGGACGCCGCCCGGATCCGCGAGATCGTCCTCATGGGCGGCTCGACGGAGCGCGGCAACCGGACCCCGGCCGCCGAGTTCAACATCCAGACCGACCCGGAGGCCGCCGACATCGTCTTCCGCAGCGGCGTCCCGCTCACCGTGTGCGGCCTCAACGTCACCCACCGGGCGCTCGCCACCCCCGAGGTGGTGGCCCGCTTCGAGGCGCTGGGCACCGAGCTGGGCCGGATCTGCGCCGGCCTGCTCACCTTCTTCGCGTCCACCTACCGCGAGCTGTACGGGTTCCCGGACCCGCCGCTGCACGATCCGGTGGCCGTGGCCCGGGTGATCGACCCCGGGATCGTGCCCTGCGTGGACGCCAACGTGGTGGTGGAGCTGGCCGGCCGGTACACGCGCGGTGCGACCGTCGTCGACCTGCACCGCCGTACGGGCCGGCCGGTGAACGCGCGGGTGGCGACGGCCCTGGACGCGGACCGGTTCTGGGACCGGGTGGTCGCCGCGGTCTCCGTACTCGGCACCCCCGCCCCCTGACGGGCGCCGCGGGGGCGGGAGGGGGTGGCGGCGGTACGGTCCCGCTCGCCGCCACCCCGCGGCCGTCGCGCCCGGGCGCGGCCGCAGCACCCGCCTCCGTCAGGCGAGGGTAATGCTGTCTCCGGCCACGGTGATGCGGGCGGGCGCGAGCGGGCTGGTCGCGGGGCCGCCGGCCACCGTGCCGTCGGACACCTTGAACAGGCTCTGGTGGCAGGGGCAGACGATCTTCCCGTCCTTCACCGAGGCGACCGAGCAGCCCGCGTGCGTGCAGGTCGCCGAGAAGGCCTTGAACTGGCCCGCGGTCGGCTGGGTCACCACGACCTTCTGGTCCTTGAACACCTTGCCGCCGCCGACCGGTATGTCCGCGGTGCGCGCGAGGGCCTTCCCGCCGCCCGCGGGAGCCGGGGCCGCGGCCGAGCCGGCCGGCTGCGGGGCGCCCGCTTCGGAGCCGGCCGGGGCCGGGACGTCCTGCGTGCCGGAGGCATCGGAGCCGCCGTCGGCGCCGCAGCCGCTCAGGGCCGCGCCCGCCAGGGAGGCGGCGCCCGCCGCGAGGACCGTGCGACGGCCTGTGGTGTTGCCCATACCGTGTCTCCTTTTTCGTCCCGGAAACGGACCGGGGCATCGTATGTCTCCCCGGCCTCAACAGGAACACGCCAATCCGCCGTGGCCGGTTCAACGCTTCCTCGGATCGGATGTGATCGAACCGCGGCGGGCCCCGCGCCGTGTGCAGCGTATGAACACCTCGACGAACGCCTCGGCGAACAGCTCGGCGAACAGGTCGGCGAACGCCTCGGCGCCCACGTTCACTTCGGTCGTGCGCCGGCACGCGGCCCGCCACGCCCTCCTGCCGCTGCGGCTCTTCCTCGGCCTGACCTTCGTCTACGCCGGCCTGGACAAGCTGACCGACCCGGCCTTCCTGTCGGCCGGCGGCGACGGCTCGATCGGGCAGCAGATGCAGTCCGTACGGGATGCCTCGGCCCTGCCCGGCCTGGTCGACCTGGCGCTGGGCGACCCGGTCGCCTTCGGCTTCGCGATGGCCATCGGCGAGCTGGTCGTCGGGCTGGCGGTGCTAGCCGGCCTGCTGACCCGGGTCGCGGCGCTCGGCGGCAGCCTGATCTCGCTGAGCCTGTGGCTGACCGTCAGCTGGGCGGCGACCCCGTACTACCACGGCAACGACCTGGCCTACCTGATGGCGTGGACCCCGCTGGTGCTCACCGGTGCTCCCGTCCTGTCCCTGGACGCGGTCCTGCTGCGGCGCCGCAGGCAGCGGCTCACCCCGGCGGCCGGGCCGGAGCTGCAGGGCCCGCTCCGCATCCGGCGCCTCCAGGAGGAGGAGGTGCGGGGGGTGCGGGGCGTGTCCGCCGCGGCGCGGGGCGTGTCCGCCCGGGCGTGACGCGGCTCCGCCCGGGTGTGTGGCGGGTCCGCCCGGCCGTGATGCGGGGCGCCGCCGGCCGTGCGCTCGCCCGTACGCGGCCCCGCTCCCGCACCGTACGCGCGCCGCGTTGCGCGGGTGTGCCCCAGGGGGCAGGGTCGGGGAGGCGGTCGCCGGCCGACAAGGAGCGCCGGGGCCGAGGGCGACACGGACGAGGAGCCAGGATGCCGATTGCCACGGTGAACCCCGCGACGGGCGAGACGGTCCGCACCTTCGACACGCTGGGGCCCGACGGCATCGAGCGGTGCCTCGCCGATGCCGCGCGCGCCTTCGACTCGTACCGCACGACGGGCTTCGCCGAGCGGGCGGCGCTGCTGCTGCGCGCCGCCGACCTGCTGGAGGGCGACAACGAGGACATCGCGCGGACCATGACCACCGAGATGGGCAAGCCGCTGGCGGCGGCCCGCGCCGAGGCCGCGAAGTGCGTGAAGGCCATGCGCTGGTACGCCGAGCGCGCCGAGGGGCTGCTCGCCGACGAGGTGCCCGCGGCTTCCGACGTCCGCGACAGCGGTGCCACGACCGTACGCGCCCACTACCGGCCGCTCGGGGTGGTCCTCGCCGTCATGCCGTGGAACTTCCCCCTCTGGCAGGTCGTGCGGTTCGCCGCGCCCGCCCTGATGGCGGGGAACGTCGGCCTGCTCAAGCACGCCTCGAACGTCCCCCAGACGGCCATCTACCTCGGCGACCTCTTCGAGCGGGCCGGCTACCCGCACGGCTGCTTCCAGACCCTGCTGATCGGATCCGACGCCGTCGAGGGGGTGCTGCGGGACCGCCGGGTCGCCGCGGCCACGCTGACGGGCAGCGAGCCGGCCGGGCGCGCGGTCGCCTCGGCGGCGGGCGACGAGGTCAAGAAGACGGTGCTGGAGCTGGGCGGCAGCGACCCGTACGTGGTGATGCCGTCGGCGGACATCGCGCGGGCCGTCCGGACGGCTATCACCGCGCGGGTGCAGAACAACGGGCAGTCGTGCATCGCCGCCAAGCGGTTCATCGTGCACGCCGACGTGTACGACGAGTTCGCGGAGCGCTTCACCGCGGGCATGGCGGCGCTCACCGTCGGCGACCCGATGCTGGAGACCACCGACGTCGGCCCGCTCGCCACCGAGAAGGGCCGCTCCGACCTGGAGGAGCTCGTCGACGACGCGGTGCGCGGCGGGGCGGAGATCCTGTGCGGCGCGCGCCGGCCGCCGGAACTGGAGCGGGGCTGGTACTACGAGCCCACCGTGCTCGCCGGCATCACCCCGGACATGCGCATCGACCTGGAGGAGACCTTCGGGCCCGTCGCGACGCTCTACCGGGTGGCGGACCTCGACGAGGCGGTGGCCCGGGCCAACCACACGCCGTTCGGGCTCAGCTCGAACGTGTGGACCCGCAGCGACGAGGACATCGCGCGGTTCGTCCGCGACCTCCAGGCGGGCGGCATCTACGTCAACGGCATGACGGCCTCGCACCCCGCCCTGCCGTTCGGCGGCGTCAAGCGGTCGGGCTACGGCCGGGAGCTGTCCGGGCACGGGATCCGCGAGTTCTGCAACGTCACCACGGTCTGGCACGCCGCCGGCTGACGTGCCGACCGACGCGCCGCATGACGCGACGCCTCACCTCACCGCTGCTCACCCGCCGGTCTGCCGCCGAACTGCTGAACCGCGGCCTCCGCAGGCGTCGGGCGGGCGCCGAGGGGGCACGCAGCACGCGTGAGCCCTCTCGAACTGCATCCGGCGAGCGCCGCCGCCCGTACCGCCCGCTCCCGGCGGGCGCTGCTCGCCGGGAGCGTCGGCAACCTCGTCGAGTGGTACGAGTTCGGCGTCTACGGCTGCCTGGTCACGGTCATCGCGGACAACTTCTTCGCCACCGGCGGCCCGGCCGGCGGGGCCGGGGCGCTCGTCGCGACGTACGCCTCGTTCGCGCTCGCCTTCTTCTTCCGGCCCGTCGGCGCGCTGCTGTTCGGGCGGCTCGGCGACCGCGCCGGCCGCCGGCCCGCCCTCGTCGCGTCCGTCACCGTCATGACCCTCGCCACCACGGCGATCGGGCTGCTGCCGACCCGGGACGCGATCGGTGTGGCCGCCCCCGTCCTGCTGACGGTCCTGCGGGTGCTGCAAGGGCTGTCGGCGGGCGGCGAGTTCGGCGGTGCGGTCTCCCTGATGACGGAGCACGCGCCCGCGGGCCGCCGCGGCCTGCACGGCGCGTTCCAGTCGTTCACCGTCGCGCTCGGCCTGCTGGCCGGGGCCGGCACGGCCGCCGCCCTGGCGACCGTCCTGCCCGCCGAGGCCCTGTACGGGTGGGGGTGGCGGATCCCGTTCCTGCTGGCCCTGCCGCTCGGCGCGGTGGCGCTGTGGCTGCGCACCGGGGTGGAGGAACCGCCGCCGCCCCCCGACCCGGACCCCGGGCCCGGGCCCGGCGGGATGCCGGACCGGGCCGGCGTGGTGCACGCCGTCGTGCTGGGCATCGGCCGGGTCATGGGCTGGTCGGCGGCCGGCTACACCTTCCTCGTCGTCCTGCCGGCCCACCTGCAGGCCGTCCTCGGCACCTCCGTACGGGACGCCCTCCTCGCCACCGCCCTCGCCAACCTCGGCTTCGCGGCGGCCATCCTGCCCGCCGGGGCCCTCAGCGACCGGATCGGCCGGCGCCCGGTGATGGTCTTCGGCGCCCTGTCGGTGGTCCTGCTCGCCCTCCCCCTGCTCCGCCTGCTCCAGTCGCCCGCGGCCGGGCCGGGGGCCACAGCAGGGGCGGTGCTGCTCGCCGGGGCACTGGTCGGCCTGCTCGCCGGGCCGGGGCCGGCCATGCTCGCCGAGATGTTCCCGCGCCGGATCCGCTGCACGGGCCTGGGCGTGGCCTACGCCCTGTCGAACGCCGTGTTCTCCGGCTGTGCGGGCCTCGTCATCACCGCGCTGACCGCCCGGACCGGCAGCCCGGACGTACCCGCCTACTACGCCGCCGGGACGTGCGCGGTGAGCGCCGCCGCACTGCTGACCCTGGGCGGCTCGGACCACAAGGAGGCCCTGCGATGAGGGTGATCGGGCTGATGTCGGGGACCTCGTACGACGCCATCGACGCCGCGGCCGCCGACCTGGAACTGTCCGCCGCCGACGGAGACAGGGGCGGAGGCGGAGACGTAAACGGAGCCGGAGACGGAGACGGAGACGGAATCGGAGACGGAATCGGAGACGACGGCACCACCCTGCACCTGACACCGCTGGGCATGGTCAGCGACCCGTACCCGGACGAGGTCCGCGGCGCCCTCGCCGCCGCCCTGCCGCCCGCCCGCACCACCCTGGCCGAGGTGTGCCGCCTGGACACGCGCATCGGGCAGGCCTTCGCCGCCGCGGCGGCCCGCGCCGACCGCGAACTGTGCGCCGGGCGGGCCGAGCTGATCGCCTCGCACGGGCAGACGGTGTTCCACTGGGCCGAGGCCGGCCGGGTGCACGGCACCCTCCAACTGGGTGAGCCCGCCTGGATCGCCGAGGCCGGCGGCTGCCCCGTCGTCTCCGGGTTCCGGACGCGGGACGTGGCCGCGGGCGGGCAGGGGGCGCCGCTGGTGAGCCTGGTCGACCTGATGCTGCTGCGGGGGCGGCCCGGGGTGCCCGCCGCCCTGAACATCGGGGGCATCGCCAACCTCACGGTGCTGCCGTCCGGCGGCGAGCCGGTGGCATTCGACACCGGGCCGGGCAACGCGCTCGTCGACGCCGCGGTCCGGGACCTGACCGGCGGGCGGCTCGCCTACGACGACGGCGGTGCGCTCGCCGCCGCGGGGCGGGTCCACGAACCGCTGCTGGAGCGGCTGCTCGCGGAACCGTACTACCGGCTGCCGCCGCCCCGGACCACCGGGAAGGAGCTGTTCCACGCGGGCTACCTGCGGGCCGTCCTGGCCGGGTGCGCGGGGCCGGCGCCCTCGCCGCAGGACCTCGTGGCCACGCTGACACGGCTGACCGCCCGTACCGTGGCGGGGGCGCTGCGCCCGCTGCGGGCCACCGAGGTCTTCGCGTCCGGCGGCGGGGTCCGCAACCCGGTGCTGATGGGGATGCTCCGCGAGGAGCTCGCGGGGAGCACCGCCGTGCACGGCTCGGAGGAGCTCGGCCTGCCCGCGGCGGCGAAGGAAGCCTACGCGTTCGCCGTCCTCGGCTGGCTCACACTGCACGGGCTGCCCGGCAACGCCCCCGGGTGCACCGGAGCCGGCGGGCCGCGGGTGCTGGGCTCGCTGACCCCGGGCCGGCGCCCGCTCCGGCTGCCCGCGCCCCCGCCCCGGGCGCCCCGGGCCCTGGTGGTACGGAAACCATGAGCTTCAGGGTCCGGGTCGCGGTCAGGGTTCGGGGGCGGTTTCGACGAGCCGGGGGCCGTTGTTGCGGACGCTGTTGACGGCGGTCGAGACCGGGCGGACCTCCAGCCGGCCGTCCGCCGGGGTGTGGAGCAGGGCACGCAGCGCATCCACGTCCTGGTGGGCGGGATCCAGCCAGGCCTCGTAGTCGCCCGGGTCCAGGGCGAGCGGCATGCGGGGGTGGATCCGGCCGGCCGCGTCGACCGCCTCCGTGGTGATGATCGTGGCGGTGGCGAGCCAGGCGTCCGGGTCGTCCTCGTCGGCGACGGCCGGGTCGCGCCAGAACTCGTACAGTCCGGCCATGGCCAGCACCGAGGCGTTCTCGGGGGCGATGAAGTACGGCTGCTTGTACGCCTTCGCCGTGGCGGTCGCGGACACCGGCTGCCACTCGTAGAAGCCGTCGGCGGGCAGCAGGCAGCGGCGGCGGGTGAAGGCGCGGCGGTAGGCCGGCTTCTCGTGGACCGTCTCCATCCGTGCGTTGATCATCCGGGCACCGCCCGACGCGTCCTTCGCCCAGGAGGGGACCAGGCCCCAGCGGAGCGTACGGAGCCGGCGCTCGGGCGTACCGGTGGCGGTGGCGCGGTCGGGGCGCTCCAGGACCGCCCAGACCGGGTCGGTGGGGGCGACGTTCCAGCTCGGCGCGAGCGTCTCCCGGGGGTCCCAGGCGGCCTCGAACAGGCCGGCGAGATCCTCGGGGGCACGGGATGAGGCATAGCGTCCGCACATGCCCCCCACTGTGCCACCTCGGCTGCCGCAGCCGACGCACGTACGCCCGCGTCCGGCGCCGCGGGCGCGGGGAACAAGGAGGGGTACGTGCCCGCAGCCGCCGGGGCGACCGCCCGGGCCGCTCACCGCAGGCGGCCGCCGCCTCCAGCGTATGCCGAGGTCGCTGCCGCGGACAGTCCAGCCGCCGGTATCCCGCGCGGGGATCTTCTCCCCCACCCCGCCCCTTCCCGAAACCGGGCTCCGCCCGGACCCGGTGCGCTCAAACGCCGCGCGGGCTGGAATTTCCGGCCTCGCCGGCGTTTGAGGCACTGGGGGTGCCCCCAGCGGTAGCTGGGGGAGGGTCTGGGGGCGGAGCCCACAGTTTCGGGAAGGGGCAGGGTGGGGGAACGGCTCCGCGCAGCGGCAGCGGCAGGTGGTGGGGCGGCGGCGGTCAGGGGGCCATCGGGCGGCCGCCGATGTCCGCGGCACCGGCGAGCTGGGCCTGCCACCAGGCCCCGGCGGCCCGGCCGTCCATCTCCGCCCAGGCGGGGGTTCCCCCCGCTTGGGCCCGGCCCGGCCGGCGCGCCGGCGCCACCAGCTCCCGGCCCGCCGCCCCACGGGACGCCCGGTACGCCGACAGCAGCTCCGCCCAGGACCCGGCGCCCCGCCAGGCCGCCTCGAACGCGGTGGCGTCCTGGAGGGCCTTGGCGGCGCCGCTGGTGTTGTGGGGGCGGACCACGCTCGCCGCGTCTCCCGCGAGCAGCAGCCGTCCGGCGGTGATGCGGTCGGTGGCGAGGACGCGGAGCCCGTCCGGGCCGGGGATGCGGTAGATCACGCAGCTGCCGCCGGGGAAGCAGACGGTGGCGACCGTCTCGGGGGCCAGGTGCCGGCTCCGGCGGCGGGGAGTCGCGCGGCGTCGAGGTTGCCGCGCCAGCAGACGTACCCGGCGTACTGCGGCAGGTGGTCGGGGCAGACGGCCTCGCGCACCACGGACCGGTAGCCGTCGGCGCCGATCACCAGGTCGTACGGTTCGACGGTGCCGTCCGCCAGCCGTACCCCGGCCTGCCCGCCGACGGCTCCGGAGGCGTCGGCGACGCCGGTCACGGCCGCGCCCTGCCGGTAGACCACCGACCGCGGGGTGGTCTCGCGGAGCCCGCGCCACAGCAGGCCCCAGTGGTAGGAGTGGAACGGGAACGGCTGCTCCCGGAACACCCGCCCGGCCGGGCCGGCCGCGTCGTCCCGGACCAGCCACCGGCGGCGGGCCAGCGGGTGCGCGGGGATCCCGGCGGGCAGTGCGCCGGTGGCGGCGAGTTCGGCGGCCCGGTCGTCGTGGATGCACAGCCCGACGCCGCGGTCCGCGAGGCGGCCCCGGGTGCGTTCGAGCACGGACACCTCGTCCGCGCCGGCGCGGACGGCCGCCGAGGCGAACGCACAGCCCGCGATGCTCCCGCCGACCACCGCGACCCTGCCACCCCGCATGGCTGCTCCCTCCGCGCCCGCTACGGATCCGGGCCGCCACCCTGGGCGTGGGCGGGGCGGCGACGGTCGGTTTTCGGACGTCCGGAAGGAGGACGTCCCAACGGGCGGGCGCGGAGGGCCCCGGGGTCAGGCGTCCAGTGCGGCCGACACGACCGACCGGGCCTCCTGCTGGACGCGGCCCAGGTGGTCGGGGCCGAGGAAGGACTCGGCGTAGATCTTGTACACGTCCTCGGTGCCGGAGGGGCGGGCCGCGAACCAGGCGTGCTCGGTCGCGACCTTGATGCCGCCGATCGCGGCCCCGTTCCCGGGCGCGTGCGTCAGGACGGCGGTGACCGGCTCCCCGGCCAGGGTGTCGGCCGTGACCTGCTCGGGCGACAGCCGGCCGAGGACCGCCTTCTGCTCCCGGTCGGCGGGGGCGTCGATGCGGGCGTACGCGGGTTCGCCGAAGCGCTCGGTGAGGCGGGCGTACCGCTGGCTGGGGGTCTGCCCGGTGACGGCCAGCATCTCGGAGGCGAGCAGGGCGAGGATGATGCCGTCCTTGTCGGTGGTCCACACGGATCCGTCGCGGCGCAGGAAGGAGGCGCCGGCGGATTCCTCGCCGCCGAAGCCGAGGGTGCCGGCGGACAGGCCGTCGACGAACCACTTGAAACCGACGGGTACTTCGACCAGTTCGCGGCCGAGGTCGGCGGCAACCCGGTCGATCATCCCGGAGGAGACCAGGGTCTTGCCGACCGCGGCCCGCTGCGGCCACTGCTCGCGGTGGCGGTAGAGGTAGTCGATGGCGGTGGCCAGGTAGTGGTTGGGGTTCATCAGGCCGCCGTCGGGGGTGACGATGCCGTGCCGGTCGGCGTCGGCGTCGTTGCCGGTGGCGATCTGGAACCGGTCGCGGCCTTCGATGAGGGAGGCCATCGCGTACGGGGAGGAGCAGTCCATGCGGATCTTGCCGTCCCAGTCCAGCGTCATGAACCGCCAGGTGGGGTCGGTGTGCGGGTTGACGACGGTGAGGTCGAGGCGGTGCTCGTCGGCGATGCGCTGCCAGTACGCGACGGAGGCGCCGCCGAGCGGGTCGGCGCCGATGCGCACGCCCGCCGCGCGTACGGCGTCGAGGTCGAGGACGGAGGGCAGGTCGCGGACGTACGCGCCGAGGTAGTCGTACGTGCCGGTGGTGGCCGCGGCCCGGGCGCGGGCGTACGGCAGCCGGCGGACCTCCTTGAGGCCGCCGGTGATGATCTCGTTGGCGCGGTCCTGGATCCAGCCGGTGGCGTCGGATCCGGCCGGGCCGCCGGACGGCGGGTTGTACTTGAACCCGCCGTCCGCGGGCGGGTTGTGCGAGGGGGTGACGACGACGCCGTCGGCCAGGCCCGAGGTGCGGCCCCGGTTGTGGGCGAGGATGGCGTGCGAGACGGCCGGGGTGGGCGTGTAGCCGTCGGCGCTGTCGACGAGGACGGTGACCTCGTTGGCGGCGAAGACCTCCAGGGCGGTCACCCGGGCGGGTTCGGACAGGGCGTGGGTGTCCGCGCCGAGGAACAGCGGCCCGTCGATGCCCTGCTGGGCCCGGTATTCGCAGATCGCCTGGCTGGTCGCGGCGATGTGGTCCTCGTTGAACGCGGTGGCGAGGGAGGAGCCGCGGTGTCCGGACGTGCCGAAGGCGACGCGCTGGGCGGGGTCCGCCGGGTCGGGGTGCAGGGCGTAGTACGCGGTGACGAGCCGGGCGACGTCGATCAGGTCGTCCGGGCCCGCCTGCTGCCCTGCTCGTTCGTTCGGCATGTGCCGGCTCCTCCGTACTGGTCCAAAGAGAACAACACCGGTCATTGTGTCGTCCCCGGACGGTGCCCGCACAGGCGGCCCCCAGCCGTGTTCCCGCCCGGCGGGGCCCTCCCCCGGCCCGGCTCCCCCGCCTGCCGGGCGGTCCGGGACCGGTGGCCGCGGGTCAGCGGCCGGGGTTCAGGCCGGCGAGTTCGCGGTGCAGGACGGCCAGGCGGGCCTCGACGGCGGCGGCAGCGGCGTACTCGTGTTCCGTCAGCTCCCGCAGTGCGTCGCGGACTTCGGCGTCCGGTGCCTCGTCCAGCCACGGTGTGACCGTGCGGCGGCAGACGGTGCTGTCCTGGTGCTCGCCGAGCGCGTCGTGGAGCGCGCCGAGGACGCGCAGCGGGCTCCGGAGCAGCCCCGGGTACGCGCGGGCCACGCTGCGGCCGGTGTCCAGTACGGGTTTGGCGGCCTTGCGCACCTCGTGCAGCTCGTCCGCCCGGATCTCGGGGTCCGTGATGGCCGCGGCGGCGGCGAAGTCCTCGACCAGTACCGGCCAGGCCGCGCAGAACCAGGTGCCGAATCCGCCGGCCGGGCCCTGCGGGACCGGGGCGTCGGCCCTGGTGTCGAGCTCGGTGACGAGGGCCCGGTAGCGGGGTCCGTCGAGGACGGCGAGCAGCTCGCGGCGGGCCGGGCCGCGCGACTCCTCCAGGCGGAGCAGCGTCCAGCGGGCCGGGCGGCCGGCCATGGGGGCGTGGGCCGCGACCCGGTGGGCCGTCTCGTCGAAGTGCCGGACGCGGCCGAGGTGTTCGTTGAGCCAGGTGAACTCCTCCGGCAGCCCGCCGGGCTGCGCGTGGGGCCGTGTGCCGGGCTCCGCGTCAGGCCGTGTGCCGGGCCGTGTGTCGCGCGCCGTGCCTGCGGGTGTGCCTACCGCCGGTGCCGCGGCGGGCGGTGCCGGTGCAGCAGCGGGCGGTGCCGGTGTGCCCGACTGCTCCAGTGCGTGCCAGACGCTGCGCAGCCGGCGCGAGGCGGTGCGCATCACCTTCACCGCCCCCGGCCGGTCCCGGCGCACGAGCGGTTCGCGCGAGACCAGCCTGTCCCGTTCCCGCTGTACGTACGCGCCGACGGCCGCCGCGGCCTCCACCCTCATCAGCGTTCCCTCCCCCAGGTGGCGTGCGCGCCGGCCGGCCGGTCCGGGCCGGAGCCGCCCATGGTGGGCACGGTCTACCCGAGGGGCGGGGTGGCGAAAACCGGACGGCGGCACTGCCCCCGATCGGGTCACGGCGGTGATGCCGGGTGACGGCGGCGGTGGCGGCAGCAGCAGCAGCAACGGCAGCAGTGACGGCCGCCGCCCGGTCCCGGGCGTTACTCGATGACGAGCTCGACCGGGATGTTGCCGCGGGTCGCCTTGGAGTAGGGGCAGACCTCGTGCGCCTGCTTGACCAGCAGTGCGCCCGTCTCGCCGGCGAGGGACTCGGGGAGCTCGACGCGGAGGGTGACGGCCAGGCCGAAGCCGGTGCCGTCCTTGCCGATGGAGGTCTCGGCGGTGACGGACACCTCGCCGGTGTCGACCTTCGCCTGGCGGCCGACCAGGCCGAGGGCGCTGGCGAAGCAGGCCGCGTAGCCGGCGGCGAAGAGCTGCTCGGGGTTGGTGCCCTGGCCGTTGCCGCCGAGCGCCGGGGGCATGGCGAGCGCGAGGTCGATCTGGCCGTCGGAGCTGACCGTGCGGCCCTCGCGGCCGTTGGCGGTGGCGACAGCGGTGTACAGCGCGTCCATCGGGGTTCCTCTCGCGGTGGTGTTTCGCGGTGGTGGTTCCTGTGTGCCGGGCGGTCGGCGTCCGGCTGACGTCCACTACTAGAGCACACAATTCAGTTGTGCACAACTGAATGACTCGCAAGCCACTCCCCGGTACACTGGCCGGCATGAGCGCGCAGCACACCGAAACCCTCCGCGACGAGGACTTCCTCCGCCTGGACGGCCAGATCTGCTTCGCCCTGAACGCGGCGAGCCGGGCTTTCGGCGGCGTCTACCGGGTGATCCTCAAGGACCTCGGCCTGACCTACCCCCAGTACCTGGTGATGCTCGTGCTCTGGGAGCACGGCACCACCCCCGTCAAGGAGCTCGGCAACCGCCTGCGCCTGGACTCGGGGACCCTCTCCCCCCTCCTCAAGCGGCTGGAGTCCGCCGGACTGATCCGCCGCGAGCGCAGCACCGAGGACGAGCGCTCCGTCTCCGCCGTCCTCACCGAGGCCGGTACGCAGCTGCGCGCCCGCGCGGTGGAGGTCCCGCGCCGCATCGCCACCGCCACCGGGTGCGACCTCGACGAGATGCGGGACCTCCAGGCCCGCCTGCAGCGGCTCACCGCCGCGCTGGACGCGGCCGCCCTGGAGGTGTGACCGGAGGACCGGAGCCGCCGGAGCGGACGGGGCGCGGGCAACCCGCGCAAACCGCTTCCCGGCGCGCCCTGCGCCTCCTACCCTCGTAACCGGAGGGGGCACCCATGGAGGACATCGTCACCGCCGCGGCAGCATCGCTGCTGGGGGCAGTAACCACCGACGCCTGGCAGCAGGCCCGGGCGGGGGTCATCGCCCTGTGGCGACGAGCCCGGCCCGCACCGCAGGATCCGGCAGGCCGGCCGGAGGACGGCGCACGGACGGAGCGCGAGCTGGACGCCGAACTCGTCGTCCTGCGCTCCCGGCTGGCCGAAGCACGGCACTCCGGCGACACGGCGGCCGAGGAGGCCCTGGCCTCCGACTGGCGCCACCGGTTCCGCGAGCTGCTGCAGCGCCACCCCGAACTGGTCGACCCGATACGGCAGTTGATCGAGGAGCTCGACCCCGCCGCGGCCGCGGCGGAAGACGCCGGCGACTCCGGCGAACCGGACGGCGGTGCCACCGTGACCAATCACGTCCACGACCACGGCACCGTCTACGTGGCCGCGCGGGACATGACCGTCAACGTCCGATGACCGGAGCGGACGACCGGCCGCCGCCCGCCCGGGAGCAGCCGCCCCCGCCGCCGCCCCGGCCGGAGGGGGACCGCCCCGTCCTGCACACCGAGGTGCACGACAGCGGCACCGCGATGGTCGCGGGCCGCGACCTCATCATGCAGGTCAGGGACGGCTCGTACGTCCACCAGGCGGTGCTGCCCGGCCGCCCCGGGTCGGACGGCACCGACGCCGGGCCCCTGTGCCCGTACCCCGGACTGCGCTCCTTCGTCCCGGAGGAGCACCTGTGGTTCAAGGGGCGCGACCAGGCCGTCTCGGAGGTGCTCCAGTTATTGGCCCGGCGGCTGGACACGGGCGGACAGCTGATGGTCGTGGCCCCGTCCGGGGCGGGGAAGTCCTCGCTGCTGCGGGCGGGAGTGCTGCCGCTGGTCTCGCAGGGCGCGCTGCCCGGTTCGGCCCGCTGGCCCCAGGCCGCGTTCACCCCCACGGCCCGGCCCATGGCGGCCCTCGCCGACGGCCTCGCCGAGGCCCTGGCGGAGCGGCTCGGCGACGGGGCGGCCGGGCGGATCCGGGAGGCGCTCGCGGCGGGTCCGGCCGCCGTCGAGGCCCTCGTGCGGGAGGCGCCGGGCGGCCCGGCCCGCCGGCCGGGCGAGGCCGCGCCGCGGATCGTGCTCGTCGTCGACCAGCTGGAGGAGCTCTTCACGCTCTGTCCGGACGCGGCGGCACGCCGGGCGTTCCTCGCGGTCCTCGCCCACCTGGCGGCGGGCACCGCCCGGACTCCCGCGGCCGCCCTCGTGGTCCTCAGCCTCCGGGCGGACTTCGTCGCGGCCGGCGCCGCCCACCCCGAGCTGCGCGAGGCCGCGCGCCACGGCCAGATGCTGCTGGGGCCGATGGGCGAGCGGGAGCTGCGGGCCGCGGTACTGCTGCCGGCCCACCTGGTGGGGCTGCACGTCGAGCCCGAGCTCGTCGACCTGCTGCTGCAGGACCTGGGCGACCTGGGCACCCCCGCCGGAACGGCACCCGCCGGACCCGGCCCGCGGGGAGCCGCCGCGCGCATCCCGGACGCCCCGGACGCGGAGTCCACGGAACTCTCCGAGGCGGGCCGGCTCCCGCTGCTCGCCCACGCCCTCCAGGCCACCTGGCAGGTCTGCCGCGGCGGCACCCTCACCGTCCGGGGCTACCGGCAGACCGGCTGCATCCGCGCGGCCGTCGCCACCACCGCCGACCGCGTCTACGCCGGCCTCGACGAGGCGGCCCGGAAGGCCGCGCCCTGGGTTTTCGTCCAGCTGGTGAACGTGGGCGACCGTACGGCGGACACCCGCGCCCCCACGGACCGTGCGAGCCTGCTCGACGCCGCACGGGGCACCCACGGCATCGAGCGCGAGGCGGTGGAGACCGTCCTGCGCGCGTTCGCGGACGCCCGGCTGCTCACCGAGCACGGGACCGACGTGGTCATCACCCACGAGGCGCTGATCAGCGCCTGGCCCGCGCTGCGGGGGTGGGTCGACCGGGACCGGGCCGGCCACCGGCTGCGCCGGCGCCTCGCCCAGGACGCCGCCCAGTGGGCCGACGGCAGCCATGACGCGAGCCTCCTGTACGGGGGCAGCCGGCTCGCCGAGGCGGAGGAGGCCGTACGCGGCACCGCCGCGCCGGCGAAGGCGGGCGCGTTCCTGACCGCGTCCCGGCGGCAGGCCTCCCGCGAGGCCCGGCTGCGGCAGGCCGTGATCGCCGCGCTCACGGCGCTGGCCGTACTGGCGACCGGCGGCGCCGTCGTCGCGGCCTGGCAGGCGGCGACGGCGGGCAGGGAGCGCGACACGGCGGTGCGCCGCCAGATCGCCGCCACCGCGGACCAGGTCCGCGCCGCCGACAGCGCGTTCGCCGCGCAGCTCGACCTGGCCGCCTACCGGCTCGGGCCGACGGCCGAACTGCGCAGCCGCCTGATCTCGGACCAGAACGCGCCGGTGTCCCCGGGCGCGGTCTCCCACGACGGGCCGGTGACCGCCCTCGCCGTCAGCCCCGACGGAACGCTGCTGGCCGGAGCCTCGCCCCAGGGCGGCCTGCGGCTGTGGCGCCTGCCGCCCCCCGCCGGCGCGCCGGCCGCGTCCGGCGCGCCCCCGCCCGCACCCGTACCGCCGGGTGTCCCCGTGCCGGTCGGCGAACAGCCGGGCGGCTCTCCGCTGGCCCTGTCCTTCCGGCCCGACGGGCAGGTGCTGGCCGTCGGCGGGGTCGACGGCACGCTCCGCCTGTACGACCTGCACGATCCGGCCCGGCCGCGCCCGCTCGGGCAGCCCGTGCCGGCCCACACGAGCACCGCGAACGTCGTCTTCGGCCCCGACGGCCGGACCCTGGCCACCGCAGGCAGCCGCGGCGACCTCACCGTCCGCCTGTGGGACGTCGGCGATCCCGCCGCCCCGCGTCCCCGGGGCGCGCCGACGCCCGGCCTCGGGGTGGTGCCGGCCCTCGCGTTCAGCCCGGACGGCCGCACCCTCGCCACGACGCGGGCCGCCGCCCCGGGCGGCTCCGGGCAGGAGTCCGTCCAACTGTGGAAGGTCGCCGGCTCCGGGCCGCCCACCCCGCTCGGCAGCCCGCTGACCGGAAGCCTCGGCACCGTCAACGCCCTGGACTTCGGCCCCGACGGGCGCATGCTGGCCGTCGGCGGCTCCGACACCGCCGTCCGCCTCTGGGACACCACGGACCCGGGGCGCGCGTCCCTCATCGGGAACCCGCTGTTCGGCAGCACCAACGCCCTGACCACGCTGGACTTCAGCCCCGACGGGCGCACGCTGGCCGCGGGCGGGGCCGACGGCGCCGTCGCCCTGTGGGTGATCGCCGACCCGTACCTCGCCCGGCGCACGTTCCGCTCCGCCCCGCTGACCGGGCAGACCGGCGGGGTCAGCAGCCTCGCCTTCGCCCCCGACGGGCGGACCCTGCTCAGCGGCGGCGCCGACGGCACGGTCCGGCCCTGGGCCCTGCCGCCGACGGTGCTGTCCGGCCTCGGCGCGGCCTGGCTCAGCGCGGACGGCCGTGTCCTGGCCGCCCTCGGCTTCGAGGGCCGCATCCGGTTGTACGAGCTCCCGCCGCCCGCCGGACCGACGGACGCCGTCGTGCCGCGCCCGGTGGGCGGCCCGCTGGACGCGGAGCGCCTCGACTGGGCGGCGTACAGCCCGACCGGGCGCCTGCTGGCCGCGTCCGGCGCGGACGGGACCCTGCACCTGTGGGACACGGCCGACCCCGCGCACCCGAAACGGCTGGGCACACCGCTGCCGGGCAGCTTCAGCGCGCTGGTCTTCAGCCCGGACGGCCGGATGCTCGCCACCACGGACAACCGGCAGGAGGACGCCGTCACCACCCTGTGGGACCTCTCGGACCCGGCCAGGCCCACGGCCCGCGGCGGCCCCCTGACCTGGTTCGGGCAGTCGGTGAACGTCCGCATCCTCGCCTTCACCCCCGACGGCCGCTTCCTGGCCGGCGCCACCGCCGGAAGCGGGAACGACGCCATCGAGCGCAGCGTCCTGCTGTGGGACCTGACGAAGCCCGACCGGCCGCAGCCGCTCGCCGGGACCCAGATCAGCGAGCGCGGCTTCGTGATGAGCCTCGCCTTCAGCCCCGACGGCCGGCTGATGGCCACCGGTACCGCCGACGGGGTCCTGCGGTTGTGGCACACCGCCGACCCGGCCCGCGGCATCACCCTGGCCGGCGAACTGAGAGGCCATCAGAGCGACGTGAGGGCGGTCGCGTTCAGCCCGGACGGCCGCAGCCTGGTCAGCGGCGGGGCCGACAACACGGTCCGGCTGTGGGACGTGGCGGGCCGCGCCCCCGTGGGCGGCCCGCTGACCGGGCACACCCTGCCGGTGGGCACCGTGGCCTTCGCCCCGGACGGGCACACCCTCGTCACGGGCGGCTGGGACAACACCGTGCGCGTCTGGGAGACCGACCCGGCGCGCCTGCTGCCCCGCCTGTGCGCGGCCACGGCCGGTCCGCGCGACCGCGACCTGTGGCGGTCGCACCTGCCCAACGCGCCCTACACACCGGGCTGCCGGCAGCCGCGGTGATCCGGGCCGGAGCCGGCCGCCGGGCGTAGATTCGCGGCATGGTGCATGTACTGGGCAGCAGGATCCTGCTGCGTCCCACGGATCCCGGGCGTTCGCGCGTCTTCTACGGCGACGTCCTGGGGCTGGCCGTCTACCGGGAGTTCGGCACCGGCCCGGAGCGCGGCACGGTCTACTTCCTCGGCGGCGGCTTCCTGGAGCTGTCCGGCCGCTCCGACACCCCGCCCGCGCCCGGGATGCGGCTGTGGCTCCAGGTCGCCGATGCGCAGGCCGCGTACGAGGAGCTGCAGGAGCGGGGGGCCGAGGTGCTGCGGCCGCCGCTGCGGGAGCCGTGGGGGCTGATCGAGATGTGGCTCGCCGACCCGGACGGGGTGCGCATCGCCGTGGTGGAGGTGCCGGCGGACCATCCGCTGCGGTACCGCCCGTGACCGCCGCCGGGATCCGCCGGGCACCGCCGGGATCCTCCGGGCCGCGCCGCGCATCCCGTGCCCGCCGGGCGCCGCCGGGCGCGGCGGAGCGCGCGGGGCATGCCGTCCGCGCCGGCCCCGGCGCCCGGCAATCCCGGTGCGCTCCGCCGTGGGAGTGAACGGGCCCGCCACCTACAGGAGGGACATCCGGCCGATCCCGTAGACGGAGCGTCAACCGGCCCGGGCGGCGCAGGCCGGTCAGGGCTGCGATCGGCGACGTGGCGTAGCAGGCCCGGTGCGGCCGTGGATGCCTTTTGTAAAGATCCACGCGGTGTGCTGGATTGATCACCGACAGTGCTCCCCCGGCTGCGCGGAAGGATCCCCATGCGCACGGTTCGCGAATCAGTCCTGGACGTCCTACGGGCCCGTGGCATCACCACGGTCTTCGGCAACCCCGGCTCGACGGAACTGCCGATGCTCAAGCAGTTCCCGGACGACTTCCGGTACGTGCTCGGCCTCCAGGAGGCCGTCGTCGTCGGGATGGCCGACGGCTTCGCGCTCGCCTCCGGCACCACCGCCCTGGCCAACCTGCACACCGGGCCCGGCACCGGCAACGCCATGGGCGCCATCCTCAACGCCCGCGCCAACCGCACCCCCCTGGTCGTCACGGCCGGCCAGCAGCACCGCGCCATGCTCACCGCGGAGGCCCTGCTCACCAACCCGCAGCCGACCCTCCTCCCGCAGCCGGCCGTCAAGTGGGCGTACGAGCCCCCGCGTCCCGCCGACGTCGCCCCGGCCCTCGCCCGCGCGGTGCAGCTCGCCGAAACCCCGCCCCACGGGCCGGTGTTCCTCTCCCTGCCCATGGACGACTTCGACGCGGAGCTGACCGAGGAGGAGGACCGGGTCGCCCGTACGGCCGCCGCCCGCCGGATCACGCACGCCGCCGCCCCGGACCCGGCCGCGGTGGCCGCCCTCGCGGACCGGATCTCCCGCGCCCGCTCCGCCGCCCTCGTCGTCGGCGACGACATCGACGCCTCCGGCGCCTGGGACGCCGTGCTCGCGCTCGCCGAGCGCACCGGGCTGCCCGTCTGGGCGGCGCCGATCTCCGCGCGGGTCTCCTTCCCCCGCAGCCACCCCCAGTTCCGCGGGGAGCTGACCGGGGCGATCGGTCCGCTGGGCCGGCAGCTGGAGGGGCACGACCTGGTCGTCGTCATCGGCGCGCCGGTGTTCCGCTACTACCCGTACGTCCCCGGCCGCCACCTGCCGGAGGGCACCGGGCTGGTCCTGCTGACCCGGGACGCCGAGGAGGCCGCCAAGGCGCCGGTCGGCGACGCGATCGTCGCGGACCTGGCGGCGGCCGCACGGGCGCTCGCGGACCGGCTCCCGGCCGCCGGGGCCGCGGCCCCCGCACACCGGGGGCCGGTGGACGCCCCCGAGGCCGGGGACGGGGCGCTGACCCCGCTCGCCGCGCTGCGGGCGGTCGCCCAGGGCGCCCCGGAGAACACCCTCTGGGTCAACGAATCGCCGTCCAACGTCCCGCAGTTCCACGCGGTGACCCGGATCTCCTCCCCCGGCTCGTACCTGTTCTCCGCCGGCGGCGGCCTCGGCTTCGGTGCCGCGGCGGCCGTCGGGGCGCAGCTCGGCGCCCCGGGCCGGCCCGTCGTGTGCGTCATCGGCGACGGCTCGATCCACTACGCCGTCCAGGCCCTGTGGACCGCCGCCGCGTACCGGGTGCCCGTCACCTTCGTCGTCCTCAGCAACGCCCGCTACGCGATCCTCCAGTGGTTCGCGCAGCTCGAAAACGCCCAGGGCGCGCCCGGCCTCGACATCCCCGGCATCGACATCACGGCCGTCGCCGCCGGCTACGGGGTGCGTGCCCACCGGGCCCAGGGCGCGGGCGAACTCACCAAGCTCGTACGGGACTCGGCGGCCCAGCAGGACGGGCCGGTCCTCATCGACGTGCCCGTCACCACCGAGTTCCCCTCCCTCTGATCCCGTCAGCGGCCACCCGCCCCGACCAACGGAAGGCCCGTATGTCACCCGAGACCCCCCTCCTCTCCCGTCTGCGCACCCTCCTTCCCGACCATGCGGACGTCCTGCACACCGATCCCGAGACCCTGTCGGCGCACGCCCGCGACGCGGCCCCCTTCTCCGAGGCGGGCGTGCCCGCCACGGTGGCCTTCCCGCGGACCGCCGAGCAGGTCCAGCACATCCTGCGCACCGCGTACGAGCTCGGCGTCCCCGTCGTCCCGCAGGGTGCCCGCACGGGCCTCGCGGGCGCCGCGAACGCCGTGGACGGCTGCATCGTGCTGAACACGGGCCGGATGGACCGCGTTCTGGAGATCGACCCGGCCAACCGGCTGGTGCGCTGCGAGCCGGGCGTGGTCACCAAGCGGCTGAACGACGCCGTCGCCGAGCACGGGCTCAGCTATCCGCCCGACCCCGCCTCCTGGGAGCACTGCACCATCGGCGGGAACATCGCGACCGGCGCCGGCGGCATCTGCTGCGTGAAGTACGGGGTCACCGCGGACTACGTGCTCGGCCTGGACCTGGTCCTGCCCGACGGGCGGCGGATGCGGACCGGCGGGGACACGGTCAAGGGGGTCGCCGGCTACGACCTGACCCGCCTCCTCGTCGGCTCCGAGGGCACCCTCGCCGTCATCGTCGGCGCCACCCTGGCGCTGCGGCCGGTCCGGCCGCCGGCGCTCTCCCTGCTCGCCCAGTTCCCGAGCCTGGTGCAGGCCGGGGAGGCGGTCGCCGCGATCACCGCCGCGGGCCACGTCCCGTCGGCGCTCGAACTCCTCGACGGGGCCACCTCGCAGGCGGTCGCGGACCACGGGCACCCGCTGCTGGAGGCCGGCGCCGCCGCCACGCTGATCATCGAGAGCGACAGCGCCGACCCGGTCCGCGACCTGGCCGCGATGACGCTGCTGTGCAAGGGGACCGGGGCGCAGAACGTGGTCACCTCGTCCACCGCCGAGGAGTCCCGGCGGATCATCGAGGCCCGGCGGCTGGTCACCCCGGCGCTGGGGGCGTTCGCCGCCACGCTGGGCGGCCGGCCGACCGCGTTCATCGAGGACGTGGCCGTGCCCCGCTCCGAACTGGCGAAGTTCATGGCCACCATCGAGGAGATCGCGGCCCGGCACCGGCTGCGGATCTTCACGCTCGGGCACGCCGGCGACGGCAACCTGCACCCCACCGTCGTGTTCGACGAGTCGGACGCCGACGAGTTCCGCCGCGCCCAGACCGCGTACGACGACATCATGGCGGCCGGTCTGGCCCTCGGCGGCACCAGCACCGGCGAGCACGGCATCGGCACCCTCAAGCGGGAGTGGCTCACCCGCGAGCTGGACCCGGTCAGCCTGGAGCTGCAGCGCGGCCTCAAGCGCCTCTTCGACCCGAAGAACCTGCTCAACCCCGGCAAGGTCGTGGAGGCATGACCGAGGACTCCCCTGCAGCCGGCGCCACCGCGGCCGCCACCACCACGGCTGCCGCCGGCGCGGCCGGGGCCGCGATCCCCGCGCCCTCCGCCCGTTCCGCCTCCACCCCGGCGCGCGCCGTGCCGCGTCCGGCCCGGGCCGGGCGGGCCGAGACCGTCCGGTTCGCGGCGACGCACACCCTGCCCGCCTTCCTCCGCGGGGCCTTCCACGTCCGGCCCAAGGTGGTCTCGGCGTACGCGGCCCTCGGCCAGCAGGGCTGGTCGGCGGCCACGCTGCGGGCCATGCGCGCCCGGCACGGCGGGGCGCCCGTCGAGGTGCGCGGACTGTCCGGGACGCTGCTGGTCCTGCTCGACCAGGCCGACGTCCGGCAGTTCTACGAGCTGCCGGTGCGCACCCTGGCCATGGACGCCCCCGACAAGTACCGCGGGCTGTCGCTGCTGGAGCCCACCGGGGTGATCTGCTCCCACGGCGACACCCGCGAGGACCGGCGCCGCATCAACGACGAAGTGCTCGCGGCGGACCGGCCGGTGCACCCCTCGTGCCGGGAGTTCCAGGCCCTGGTCGAGGAGGAGGCGGCCGCCCTGGCCTGCGGCGGGGAGCTGGACTTCGCGCGGCTGCGCCGCACGGTGGCCCGGCTCGGGCGCCGCATGGTCCTCGGCGACGCGGCGGCCGGTGACGAGGAGCTCGCCCGGTGGCTGCTGGCCATCCGCGAGGAGGCCAACTGGATGCGGATGCGCAAAGGCCGGGCCGCGGCCGCCGAGGCGCTGTACGCGAAGGCCGCCGCCCGCGTCGAGGAGTACGCCGCCCGGGCCGAACCGCACACCCTCGCCGCACTCGCCCGCCGGCACCCGACCGCCGCCGGCCCGGACGCCGCCGTGCTGGACCCGGTGGGACAGGCCCACCACTGGCTGCTCGCCCTCGACACCGTCGGCCCGACCGTCGCCCGGACCCTGCTGCTGCTCTCCGCGCACCCGGCCGAACAGGACGCCGTCCGGGCCGGGATCGACGGCGGGGACCCGGAGCTGCCCCGGCTGCGGGCCTGCGTACGGGAGACGCTGCGGCTGTACCCGCTCGTGCCGGACCTGGTACGGGTCACCCGGGCCGAGACCGAGTGGCGCGGGCAGCGCTATCCGGCGGGGACGGCGGTCCTCGTGCCGGCGCTGTTCCACCAGCGGGACCCCGAACACGTCGCGGCGGCCGACCGGTTCGTCCCCGCGCGGTGGCTGCGCCCCGGGGCGGCGGACGACCCGGTGCTGGCGCCGTTCAGCCACGGCGGCGGGCGCTGCCCGGGCGAGCACCTGGGGCTGCTGACGTCGGCGGCGCTGATCGCGGCGGTGCTGCGGGGCCACCGGGTCACCGGCGGCCGCCCCGCGCTGGACCCCTCCCTGGCACTGCCGGGCCTGCTCGGCGCGGCGGGCATCCGGCTCACCCTCACCGCGCGCTGAACCCGCACCGCCGCCGAGGCCGGACGGCGCGCACCGGGCCGTGCGGTGTGCACCGGGCCCGAACCGGCGTAGACCGAGCCCGCGCGGCGCGCACCAAGCCCGAACGGCGTACACCGAGCCCGGACGGCGTGCACCGGCCCGGACGGCGCGCACCGTCCGGTACGGCGCGCCGCACCCCCTTCCCCCCCCATGCCCCGGAGGGCACCCGCATGACCGATGCCACGACCGCCGTCACCGGGCACGAACCGGACGTCGACTCCCTGCACCAGATCTGCCGCCTGCTCGCCGAGGCCGCCGAGGACGTGGGGGAAGCGGCCCGCTACGCGTCCGAACTCGCCCTCGGCACGCGGCTGCCGCGGACCGTCCGCGGCGGCCCCGCCTGGCGCACCCTGCTGCGGACGATCACCGACCCCAAGGGCCTGGGCTGGGCCCCGCGCGGCCGCGGCCTCGCCGGACTCGGCCGCCTCGTCGGGGTGTTCACCAGCCGGGAGAGCCTCGCGGTGACCCTGGCCGTGACGGGGCTGAAGGCCCGGATCCGGGCCGCCGCCGTCCACCACCCCGAGCTGCTCGGCGACCCCGACACGGCCCGTGTCCTCAGGGCCGTCGCGGAGGACCGGCAGCGCGAGGCGATCCGGGTGTTCCGGGCCATCCTGGGCCGCAAGGGCGCCGAGCGGACCTTCGCCCTGCTCGCCCCGGCCTTCGCGGACATCCTCGCCTGGAGCGCCCTCACCGACGAGAACCCGCTGAACGACGCGGCCGGCTGGGAGGTCGCCACCGGCCGCACCCTGACCGGCGCCGAACCGGTCCTCGGCATCGGCGCCCGGGTCTGGGCGTTCCTCGACCGCGGTCCCGGCCGGGCCGAGCCCTTCGTCCCCCCGGCCGGGTTCGCCGAGCGGCTCGACACCGGCGGCACCATCGCCGGGTACGTGCGGAACATCGACGCGGTGGGCACCGACGGCACCCTGCTGGTCCAGCAGGTCGCCGGGCCCGACGGCGTGCAGCGGTACGTCGTCCAGCTCGCCGGCATGTCGGGGCTGAGCGGGGAGAGCCCGCAGGACCTGCTGGGCGCGGTCCACGCGGTGGCGCGGCCCGCCACCCCGTACTCGCGGGCCGTGTGCAAGGCGCTGCGCGCGGCCGTCCCCTCGGGCTGCGAGATCGCACTGGTGGGCCACAGCCTGGGCGGGATCACCGCGATGAACCTGGCCGCCGACCGGGACTTCTGCGCGGTGTACCGGGTCACGCACGTGGTGGCGATCGGCTCTCCCATCGACGGCAAGCGGCCCGCCGACCCGGGGACCCGGGTGTGCTCGCTGGTGAACGAGCACGACGTGGTGCCGAGCCTGGAGGGCCGCTCCTCGGTGTCCCCGTACCGGCTGCCGGAGCAGTTCACCGAGTTCACGTGGACCGACGACACGCACGCCTTCCCGCTGTGCCATGCCGCCGAGCGGTACGCGCACAACCTGGAGTACGACGTGCCCGGGGCGCGGGCGCACGTGGACGCCGAACTCGCGCCCTACCGGGGCCGGGTGACGGCGACCCGCCTCTTCCGCCTCTACGACCGCTGACCCCTGACCCCTGACCTCTGCCCCCTGGCCACCGACCGTCGACCGCCGCCGACCGCTGAGGACCACCACCACATGACCGACACCGCCTCCACCGATCAGTCCGGCCCGGCCCGGGGGACGACCGCACCGGACCCGCGCAGCACCGGCACCGGCACCCGCTCCGCGGGGGTGCCCGGGCAGGCCGGAGCCGCCCGCTCCTCGCAGGCCCCCGGCTACGGCCCGCCGGGCCTCCTCGAACGCCTCGGGTCGGCCGCCTTCGCCCGGCTCAACCGGACCCGTGCATGGCACGAACTCCCGCAGCCGCTCGCCCTGCTGAACCTGCGGGTGCTCCGCGACGACCTGCGCCGCCGGAACCTGTACGACACCCACGGCGCCGGGGGCGAGCGCCGGCGCCGCCCCACCGCCGAACCCGCGCCGTTCCGCTCGTACGACGGCTCGGGCTACGACCCGTACGACGAGGACATGGGCCGGGTCGGCACCCGGCTGGACCGCAACGCCCCGCTCCACCTGGTCTTCCCGGAGGGCGACGAGGGGCTGATGTCGCCGTCCCCGCGTGAGATCAGCAGGCAGCTGCTGGCCCGCAGGGGCTTCGTGCCGGCGCCCACGCTGAACCTGCTGGCCGCCGCCTGGATCCAGTTCGAGAACCACGGCTGGGCCAACCACGGCGACAACGAGGAGGCCGAGCCCTTCACCGTCCCGCTCGCGGAGGGCGACGACTGGGCCGAGCAGGGCGGCGGCTGCCCGATGCGGATCAACCGCACCCGCCCCGACCCGGTCGCCCACACGGCCGCCGACGCCCCGCCCACGTACGAGAACACGGTCACCCACTGGTGGGACGGTTCGCAGATCTACGGCTCGGACGAGGCCCGCTGCCGTTCGCTGCGGACGGGCGAGCACGGCAAGCTGATCGTCGAGGACGGCCGGCTGCCCACCGACCCCCGCCCGGGCAAGGAGTGCCTGGACCGGACCGGCATGAACAGCGACTACTGGACGGGCCTGTCGCTGCTGCACACGCTCTTCGCGAAGGAGCACAACTCCGTCTGCGACTACCTCCGCTCGCACTATCCGACGTGGGACGACGAGCGGCTCTTCCACACCGCCCGGCTGGTCAACACCGCCCTCATGGCGAAGATCCACACGGTGGAGTGGACGCCCGGCGTCCTCGACACGCCGGTCCTGAAGCGGGCGATGGACGCCAACTGGTACGGGGTGCTGCCGCGCTGGGTCCGCCGCACGTACGGGCGGGTCGGCAGCGGCGAGATGCTCAGCGGCATCCTCGGCTCGCCCACGGACCACCACGCGGCGCCGTATTCGATGACGGAGGAGTTCGTCTCCGCGTACCGGCTGCACCCGCTGATCCCGGACGAGCTGGTGGTCCGCGACCACCGCAAGGGCGCCGTCCGCGCCACGATCGGCTTCGACGAGATGCAGGGCGCCACCACCCGGACGGCGATCGACACGTTCGGCATGAGCGACCTGTTCCTGTCCTTCGGGACCGCCCACCCCGGCGCCCTCGTCCTGCACAACCACCCCGACGCGCTGCGCAACCTGGCCCGGCTGACGGGTGAGCACATCGACCTCGGCACCGTCGACATCCTGCGCGACCGCGAGCGCGGCATCCCCCGCTACAACGCCTACCGGCAGATGCTGCGCAAGCGGCCCGTCGCCTCCTTCGAGGAGCTGACGGGCGGCCACCCGGACGACACACCGCTGATCAGGGACCTCTACGAGGGCCGGCTCGACCGGGTCGACACCCTCGTCGGCAACCTCGCCGAGCCGCGGCCGGCCGGGTTCGGGTTCAGCGACTCCCTCTTCCGGATCTTCATCCTGATGGCCAGCCGCCGACTCAAGAGCGACCGCTTCTTCACCACCGACTACCGGCCCGAGGTGTACACGGCCGAGGGCCTGGAGTGGGTGGACCGGAACACCATGGTCACGGTGCTGCTGCGGCACCACCCCGAACTGGCCCCCGCCCTGGACGGCGTCACCAACGCCTTCGCCCCCTGGAGGACCCTGTGACCGGGATTCCCGCACCGCGGTCGGAACCGCAGCCGCGCCTGCCGGCCGCGGACGGGCTGCGCGCCCACTCCGCCGCCCTGCTCGACCACGCGCGGCGGCTGCGGGCCGGGGCCGCCGCGCTCGACTGGAAGGGGCCCCAGGCCGAGGCCTTCCGGTGGCGCGTCCAGGACCTGGCCGACCGGTGCACGGCGGCGGCCGGCGGCCTGGCCCGCTCCGCGGACCGGCTGGACGCGGCCACCCGCGCCCGGCACTGAGCGCGCCGTCGGCGCCGGGCAGGTGGGCGCTCAGGGGCGGTGGTCCGGCTCCGCCGGTACGGTCCACTCCTTGCGCGCCCAGTCGTCCAGGGTCGTCAGGTGCGGGCGGGCGGCGCGCAGGGCGGGCACGTCGGCGAGGAAGCCGGTGGTGTCGAACCACTCGAACATGACGGCCATCTCCTCGCTGTACGCCCGTACCTCCGCGACGGGCTGGGCGCGGAACCGTACGGGGCGGCCGGCTGCGCGGGCGAAGGCCTCGGCCATCTGCGGGCCGGTCAGCCGGTCCCCGGCGATCTCCAGGGTGCGGCCGAGGTACTCGGCGGGGGCGTCGAAGGCGTCCGCGGCGAACGCGCCGATGTCGTCGGGGTGGATCATCTGGAGAGCGGTGTCCGGGGAGAGCGCCAGCGGCAGGACGAGTTCGCCGCCGGCCCACCGGGGGCCCATGCCCGTGAAGTTGGTGAGGAAGAAGGCCGGGCGGAGCACGGTGGCCGGCAGGCCGAGCTCCGCGATGTGCTGCTCGATCAGGCCCTTGCTCCGGAAGTGCGGCACGTCGCCGGGGCGGCCGGCGCCGTCGACGGAGGTGTACACGAAGTGGGCGACGCCGGCCCGGGCAGCTGCTTCCGCGAGCGCCTTGCCCCGGCGTACCTCGGACGCGAAGCCGGCGGGCCCGGGCGCGGGCATCGGCTGGACGCTGAAGACGCCGTACGCGCCGCGCACGGCCGCTTCGAGGGAGGCGGTGTCGTCGAGGTCGCCGGTGACGAGGGTCGCGCCGTGGGCCCGGAGGGCCCGCGCCTCGGGCCGGTCCGGGTCGCGGACCAGGGCGCGGACCTGCCGGCCGCGGGCGATGAGGGCGCGTACGGTGGCGCCGCCCTGGCGGCCCGTTGCTCCGGTGACGAGGACGGTGCGGTGGTCGGACATGGCACGGCTCCTTGGCGCTGCGGGCTCCGGGCGGCCGTTCCGGCTGCCCTCCGGTGGTCAACAGCCTGTTCCCTCAAGGGCGGTTGAGGTCCAGTCGCTGTGACCGTGATCACCGTCCGGATCCGGTTGCGGCGCACCGTGAGGATTTCGTCATCCACAGGACCCTCGGCCGGCCGGGTGCCGCATGTGACCATGGGTCCACGGCGGCGGATCGGTCGCGTGACGGCAAGGGAGCGGCAGTGGGCAAGGGAACGCGGCGCGGGCGGGTGTGGGGTGCGGTGCTGGTCGCCGGCGCCCTGCTGGTGGGTGTCGGGCTGTACTGGTTCGAGCCGTGGAAGCTCTGGAAGGACGACACCGTCAGCGAGGCGCTGCCGACGCCGTCGGCGGCTCCGGCGTCCCCCGGCGCGTCCGCCGGGGCCGGGCCGCAGGTCCTCGCGCAGGGCACGCTGATCAGCCACGAGCACGCCACCACGGGCACGGTGAAGGTCCTGCGCCTCGCCGACGGGTCCCTGAGCCTGCGGCTGGAGAACCTCGACACGAGCAACGGTCCGGACCTGCGCGTGTGGCTGACCGATGCCCCGGTGAAGGAGGGCGTGGCCGGCTGGCGGGTCTTCGACGACGGCAAGTACGTCAGCCTGGGCGAGCTGAAGGGCAACAAGGGCGACCAGAACTACGCGATCCCCGCGGACGTCAACCTGGCCGATTACACCAGTGTGAGCATCTGGTGCGACCGCTTCGACGTCTCCTTCGGGGCGGCTTCCCTCGCCCGCGCCTGATCGCCCGGTTTCCGCGGCAGCCGGCGCCGCGGCCGCCGCGGAGGATTCGGGTCTCAGGTCAGTGCCGAGGCCTTGAAGACCGCGCGGGCCGTCTCGCGGTCGATCAGGCTGCAGAACTGGCGCAGCGGGACCAGGCCTTCGCCCAGGGTGCCGCTGGACACGCTGGTGCCGATGTCCTCGCCGACCCGGTACCACAGGGGCGGGTTGTCGGCGAAGACGTGCGGGTCGAGCTCGACGCTGCCGCCGTCGGTGTCCGTGAGGACGAGCCGCCGGGCGACGCCGTCGTGCCAGGCGACCGTCGCGAGCCGGTCGGTACGGACCCGCCGGCTCCGGACCAGCCCCCGGGTGGTCAGCAGGCCGGGCGCGGCGCTGACCCGGGTCGGCCACAGGACCACGAGCAGCAGCAGGCCCAGCCAGATCCACACCGCCGCGCGCCGCCAGCCGCTGTCGCCGGCCACCACGTCGGCCGTCAGCAGCACCGCCGGCAGCAGCACCGCGAAGCCGACCGCGGCCCGTACCTCCCCGCCCCAGGCACGGTTCTGGAGCGCAGCCGGTTCAGACATGGGATGTCCCCTCCTCACTTCCTTGCTTCCTTTACTCGTCAATTAATTTCACACCCCACGCAACGAGGCGGGGAAGGGCTGGTATGCCGTCCTGCGGCGTCCTGGCGGGGAAAGGACAAAGACTGACGCGTTTCTTACCGAACGGTTTGACGGGCGTCAGAGGCGTGTATGAACACGGCCCGTCGGCGTCAAGGTCCCGTCAGGAGGAGACGCGGAGGACGCACGGACGGGCATAGCTTCGATGCCGCGCCCCGCCGCCGCGTCACGGCGTCCGGGGCGCCTTCCGACCGTTCCACCACCGCGCCCCGGGGAGGGCCCCATGTGTCTGTTCCGGTACGAAGACGATCCCGAGCCCGAGGAACGGATCCCGGCCGGGCTGCTGTACGTGCCCGTCCGGCCGGGAAGCTGCACGGGGGCGGTGATCCGACTGTTCCGCACTCCGCTGGGCACGCGCACGGCCGTCGGGTTCACCACCGCCGCCCGGCTGACCGCCGTCCTCGGCACGGGCCACCCGTACATCCGGCTGTCGGACGCGGTGCTGCGCGTGATGTGCGAGCCGCTCGGCGCGGGGCTGGTCACCGTCGACCCGGCCCTCTCGGCCCCTCCGGTCACCCCGGTCCCGGCCCAGGCGCCCGACGCGGCCGATGAGGCCGGGGTCCCGGCCGGGGCCCGGGACCGGGCCCCCGATCCGGGCCGGCGCCCGGGCCCGCTTCCCGTCCGGACCGTCTGAGCGGAGGCGGAACCATGACCACAGCCGTACTGTCCGACCTGGCCGCCGGGGCCGCCGAACTGTCCGTGTGGCCCGCGTCCACGACGCGCCTCCCGCACGGCGGCCTCGCCGTCGGCGGGGTGTCGCTGGCGGAGGTCGCCGACCGGTTCGACACCCCCGTCTACGTGCTGGACGAGGGCGAGGTGCGGGCCCGCTGCCGCACGTACCGCGACGCGTTCCCGGACGCCGATGTGCTGTACGCGGCCAAGGCGTTCCTGTCGCGGGCCATGGTGCACTGGGTCGCCGAGGAGGGCCTCGGCCTCGACGTGTGCTCGGCGGGGGAACTCGAACTCGCCGTCACCGCCGGGTTCCCCGCGGACCGCATCGTCCTGCACGGCAACGCCAAATCGCCGCGCGACATCGCGACGGCGCTGCGCCTCGGGGTGGGGCGGATCGTCATCGACAGCCCGTCGGAGATCGCGCGGCTGGCCGCCGCCGTGGGCCCGGGCGGGCACCAGAAGGTGATGCTCCGTATCGTGCCCGGCATTTCGGCCGGCGCCCACGAGAAGATCCGCACGGGGACGGACGGGCAGAAGTTCGGGCTGTCCCTCACCGACGGCTCCGCGCAGCACGCCGTCCCCCGGATCCTCGGCCAGCCGCAGCTCGAACTGACCGGCCTGCACTGCCACATCGGCTCGCAGATCACCGACGTCAAGCCGTACGTGTCCGCGCTGCGCCGGATGGTGGGCCTGATGGCCCGGATCCGCGACGCGCACGGCGTCGTCCTGCCCGAGCTCGACATGGGCGGCGGCCACGGCATCGCCTACCGCCCCGGAGAGCCCGCGCTCGACCTCACGGCCCTCGCCCGGCGGCTGCGCGCCGAGCTCACCGCGAGCTGTGCGGCGGCCGGACTGCCCGTCCCGCGGCTCGCGATCGAACCGGGCCGGGCGGTGGCCGGGCCGGCGGGGGTGGCGGTGTACCGGGTCCTCGCGGTGAAGCGCACCGCCGGCCAGGTGTTCGTGGCGGTGGACGGCGGCATGAGCGACAACCCCCGGCCCGCCCTGTACGGGGTGCGCTACGCGCCCCGGCTGATCGGCCGCCACTCGGGCGCCGGCCCGTGCACGGCGACCGTGGTCGGCCGGCACTGCGAGGCGGGCGACATCCTCGCCGCGGGGGTGGAACTGCCCGGCGACGTCCGCCCCGGTGACCTCCTCGCCGTACCGGTGGCGGGGGCGTACCACCTGTCCATGGCCTCGGGCTACAACCTGGTCGGGCGGCCGCCGCTGGTCGCCGTCGGCGGCGGCACGGCCCGGCTGCTGATCCGCCGTGAGACGCTGGACGACCTGCGCAGCAGGGAGGTCGGCGACTAGCGCGGCGGCGGCCGTCCCCCGCTCCCCCGGCGGTGCCGGAGGCCGGGCGCGGGGTGCGGCCGCGGGCCCGGGCCTCAGTCGGCGGCGACCGTCCAGTGCTCGCCGGGCTTACGCGGCTTGTGGGGCTTGTCCTGCTTGCCGGGCTTGTGGGGCTTGGGCTCCCCGCAGTGCTTGCCGCGCTTGATGACGGTCGGGTCCGTGGCGGTGTGCGTCGCCCTGTCGCCGCCCCCGACGACCGTCACCGTGTCGATCCCCTGCTCCGTCTTGCGCGAGCACGGCACGTTGGCGGTGAGCGTGATGACCGGGTAGCCGGCCCCGGCTGCCAGCACGTCACTGCGCGTGCAGGTGAGCGTGGCCACGGTGCAGGTCCATCCGGTGCCCGACATGCTCGCGGCGGTCATCCCCCGGGGGAGGACGTCACGGACGATGACCGCGCTGCCGTCCGTGGCGCCGGGCCCGGCGTTGCCGACCGTGATCGCCCTGGGTCCCCCCGGTGAAGTCGCCCTCGTGCGTCTTCTCGATCGTCAGGGAGGGTTTCGCGGGACACAGGGCGGCCGGGTTGCTCGTCGCGGCCTGGTTGGCCGTCCAGTGTTCGCCGTCCCGGCCGCCACGGGCACCGGCGCGATGTTCTGGAACTCGTCGAGGGTGATCGCGCCGTTCCTGTTCTGGAAGAAGGCGTTGTTGTCGATCAGCGCGTTGTCGAGGCCCTGGTCGGAGTAGATGCCGTTGCCGGCCGCCGGCTGGGACTGGAATCCCATGCTGTTCAGGCGAATGCAGTGTTCAGGCGAATGCAGTTGCGCGTGACCTGGGACTGCGTCACGCCGTTCGTGTTGTAGTACATCCCCGCCGGGTTGCCCTGGATCACGTTGTTGGTGACCGGGTAGCCGGAGTGGCCGACGACCGTGTAGATGCCGTAGCCGCCGAGGGTGGAGCCCTGGTTGTTCTGGACCGTGAAGCCCTGGAACCGGATCCCGTCCTCGCGGAGGTTCACGATCCCCTCGCCGGTGAGACTCGTGGCCTCGACGACGGAATCGACCGTGGGGTCGGGCGCCGCGAACTGGTCGCAGTCCGCCGGGAGGGTGGTTTCGCCCTCCAGTGTCAGATTCGCCTTGTCGGCCTCGACGATCTCGTTGTAAATGCCGGGGCAGACATGGATGGTGTCACCGGGCGCCGCCGCCGCGACGGCGGCCCCGACCGTCGTGAAGGTGGCACTGGGACAGTGCGCCGTGGCTCCGGTGGCGGAGACGACGAGCGTGGACGCGGCATGACTGGGCGCAGCCGGGAACGCCGCGGCCGCCACCGCCAGCACGG
The DNA here is from genome assembly GCF_044769385.1 of Streptomyces sp. NPDC090445. NCBI lineage: Bacteria > Bacillati > Actinomycetota > Actinomycetes > Kitasatosporales > Streptomycetaceae > Streptomyces > Streptomyces sp. NPDC090445. The sequence goes on from NZ_JBIVXV010000006.1 coordinate 296,197, forward strand.
GCAAAAAGGCGTAGAGCTTTCGCTTTTCCTCACCTGTTGATCATCGCGGTGGAACGGCGCGGGTTCGGTTGCACCGCCCGGACCGCACTGTGTGATCACGGGAGTCCCGGGGCAAACTGCCCCGCTGGGACGGGATGAGAATCGACCGGTACGGCGGCGTCCACCGCACCCGGAGAGGCGAATAAGACGATGGGATGAGCGCCTCGGCCCCACGCACCGGCCTGTCCGGACAGCACGCCCAGGACAGCACGCCTAGTGGCCCAGCTCCAGGATGCGGCCCGTCTCGACGCCCTCGATGCAGCGGACGTACGCCTGGGCCACCTCCGCCAGGTCGACCGGCGCGAAGCCGGGGAAGTGGCCGGCGTACACGTCGAGGGCCTCGGTGACCACGGTGGGGCTGACGGCGTTGACGCGCTGCGGGGCGATCTCCACCGCTGCCGCGCGGACGAACGCCTCGACGGCGCCGTTGGCCATGGAGGCGGCCGAGCCCGTCACGATGGGGCTGCGCGCCAGCACGCCGGTGATCAGGGTGAAGGAGCCGCGCGGCGCGATCCGGCCGATGCCCTGGCGGACCAGCTCCAGCTGGCTCTGCACCTTGCCGCGGAAGGCCGCCGTCCAGTCCTCCGGGGTCATGTCGGCCACCGGCTTGAACGGGACCGAGCCGGCGGCGCTCGCCACCGCGTCGAGCTGCCCGCCCGCGCCGGCGGCGTCGTACAGGGCGGTGATCTGCGCCGGGTCGGTGACGTCGAAGCGGAGGTCGCCGCTGGAGCGTCCGGCGGTCACCACCTCGTGGCCGCGAGCGGTCAGGGACTGGTGCACTGCGGTGCCGAGCTTGCCGCCCGCACCGATGAGAAGGATTCGCATGCCCCCGACGCTAGGCGAACCGACCGTGACCGGGGAAATACCTTCTGTGCAGTATTTATGCTTGCCGGTTGTGAATGTGGAACTGAGGCATCTGCGGACCCTGGCGGCGATCGGCGACGAGGGCACCATCACGGGCGCCGCCGCCGTCCTGCACATCAGCCAGCCGGCCGTCTCCCGCACCCTCGACCAGCTGGAGCAGCGCCTCGGCACCCGCCTGGTCGAGCGCACCACCCGCAGCCTCTCCCTCACCCCGGCGGGCCGGCGGCTGTGGGAGCACGCCCACCGGATCCTCACGCAGCTCGACGACGCCCTCGCCGAGGCCGCCGCAGGCCCGGAGCCCCGGCCGCTGCGCATCGGCTTCGCCTGGGCCGCCCTCGGCGCGCACACCGTGGCCCTGCTGCGCGACTGGCGCCGCGACCACCCGGACGCACCGGTCCGGGTGCACCGGCTGCCCGACCCGGTGGCGGCCCTGCGCCGGGGCGACATCGACGCCGCGTTCGTCCGCGCCCTGCCCGAGGGGGACGGGGCCGACGGGCTGTCCGCCCTCGCGCTGTACAGCGAGCCGCGCGTCGCGGCCCTGTGCGAGGACGATCCGCTGGCCGCCCGCGGCACGGTCGCCCTGGCCGACCTCGTCGACCGTACCGTCGTCCACTGCGCGACGGCCGCCACGACCGGCACCGCGCTGTGGCCGGAAGGCCGCCGGCCCGAGGCCACCCTGGAGGTCGCCAACGTCGACGAATGGCTCACCGCCATCGCGACGGGCGAGGCCGTCGGCGTCACCGCGGAGGCCACCCGGCACAGCCACCCGTACCCCGGCGTCCGCTTCCTGCCGCTCACCGGGATCGGCCCGGTGACCGTCCACTTCCTCGCCCCGACGGTGCCGGCCCACCCGGCGACGGCGGCGTTCCGCCGCCACGCCCGGCGCGCCCTGTCCCCCGCAGCGGCGGCCGGGGACTCCTCGGCGTCCGCGTCCGCGGCCGCGGCCTGATCGCGTACGCTCGGCGGATGGCGAAGTACTTCGACGTACACCCGGACAACCCGCAGCACCGCACCATCAGCGGCGTCGCCGACAGCCTCCGCTCCGGCGCGCTCGTCGCGTATCCGACCGATTCCTGCTACGCGCTGGGCTGCCAGATGGGCAACCGCGACGGCCTCTCCCGGATCCGGTCCATCCGCAACCTCGACGACCGGCACCACTTCACACTGGTGTGCCAGAACTTCGCGCAGCTGGGCCAGCTCGTGAACATCGGCAACGACGTGTTCCGCGCCATCAAGGCGGCCACGCCCGGCAGTTACACCTTCATCCTGCCGGCGACGCGGGAGGTGCCGCGCCAGCTGCTGCACCCCCGCAAGAAGACGGTCGGCGTCCGCATCCCCGACCACACCGTCACCCAGGCCCTCCTCGCCGAGCTCGGCGAACCGCTGGTGTCGAGCACGCTGCTCCTGCCCGACGAGGGCGAACCCCTGACCCAGGGGTGGGAGATCAAGGAGCGGCTCGACCACGTGGTGGACATCGTGGTCGACTCGGGCGACTGCGGCACCGAGCCGACCACGGTCGTCGACTTCTCCGGCGGGGCGGCCGAGATCGTCCGCGTGGGCGCGGGCGACACGACCCGGTTCGAATGACACCGCCCCGCCGCTCCACCGCTCCACCGCCCCCGACACCCCGGCGCCCCCGGCCGTCCCCGCCGTCCCCGCCGCGCGTGATCGGCTTTCCGGCCGAGGTGCGATGCACCCGGCGGGGGCTGCGCGCATCATGGAGGGTGAGGACGCTCCGTTCGCTCGGCGAAGGAGGGCGCGGATGAGTTCCCAGCGCTATGAGCTGGTGTTTTCCGAGGGCCCGGGCACGGGCGAGGACACCGTCGTGGTGGCTCCCACCGGCCTGGCGGGACCGGGCGGACACCCGGTCTACGAGGACGCGACCGGCATCGTACGGGCCGAGATCAGCGACCGGGGCGAGGTACGCGTCCTGGCCACGGGCGGCGGCCAGAACGCGGTCCGCGTGGTCCGGGTCCGGGCACTGCCCTGAGCTCCCGGGCGGAGGGCCCGGATTCGGCCAACCTTCCTTTCCGGTAGGGCACTTGAAGACCGCCCGCGCCGGGTACGCTCTGCCCCGTGGGACGGTCGGGGGGACACGGGCACGGATACGGGCACGGATACGGGCACGGACGCCGAGGGGTGCTGCGCGCCGGCTGCTCCCTGGCCGCGGGCCTGCTCGTCCTGACCGGATGCACCTCGGGCGGTACGCCGCGCGGCGGCGCGGACGGCTCCGCCCGCCCTTCCGCACCGGCCGCACCCTCCCCGTCGGGCACGGCCGGTACCGGCACCACCGGCGCGGGCGGCAGCCCGGCCCCGCTCGTCCCCGAGCTTGACGAGCAGCGGCAGCCCCGGAACCGGGCCGAGGCGCGGGCCCTCCTGGACCGCATCGTCATCGACCAGGACGTCTTCGGGCCGGACGTGCAGCGCAGCGCCCCCTTCGAGAGCGATCCCGGCAGCTGGCCGGTCCTCGGCCGGGACTGCGTGTGGCGGACCGAGGGCCTGCCGCCCGACGTCCTGGCCACCAGCACCCGCCAGTTCCACGTCCCGGCCGCGGACGGCCGCGGCCGGGTCAGGATCCACGCCACGGTGACCGTCCACCGCACCCGCGAGGAGTCCGGCTGGGAGACCGCCCACGCCATGGAGGAGGTCCTGCGCTGCCCGAACCAGGTGCTGCGCGCCGGCGAGGAGCTGAAGGGCCTGTGGGGTGCCTCCCTCTACCGGGGCGAGCAGCTGAACGGCTGGTCCGAGGACGCCTTCAGCGAGTCCGGCACGTGGGTCGGCGAGGGCAGCGGCGGGCCCGGGCAGTACCGCTGGTCGCAGGGGCAGTTCGGGCCCGTCACGGTGGCCGTCGCCGGCAGGGGCCCCGCCGGGTTCGCCGAGGATGCCCTCGTCGCGCTCGTCGTGCAGGGCACCGGCCGGATGATGTACCGGGCCGGGCAGGCCCTCGGGAAGGGGCCCCGATGATCGAGCGGCTCCACCCCTCGGACCCGTCACGGATCGCCGGCCACCGCCTCCTGGGGCGGCTCGGCTCGGGCGGCATGGGCGTCGTCTACCTCGGCCGCACCGCCGACGGGGCGCTCGCCGCGGTCAAGGTGATCCGCGCCGAGTACGCCGACGAGGCCGACTTCCGGGCCCGGTTCCGCCGCGAGGCCGCCATCGCCGCCCGCGTGGACAGCCCCTGGGCGGTGCGCGTCGCCGCCGCCGACCCGGACGCGGCCGAGCCCTGGCTGGCCACCTCCTTCGTGCCCGGGCCCTCGCTCGCCGAGGCCGTCACCGCCCACGGCCCGCTGCCGCTGCGCGCCGTACGGATCCTCGGCAAGGCCCTGGCCCGGGCACTCGACGTGATGCACGGGCAGGGCCTGGTGCACCGGGACGTCAAGCCCGCGAACGTGCTGCTCGGCATGGACGGGCCGCGGCTCATCGACTTCGGCATCGCGCGCGGCGGCGATCACACGGTGCTGACCTCGACCGACGTCGTCCTCGGCACTCCTGGGTTCCTCTCCCCCGAGCAGGCGCGCGGCCGGGCCGCGGAGCCGGCGGGCGACGTGTTCTCCCTCGGCTGCCTGCTGGCGTACGCGGCCTCCGGCCGGCTGCCGTTCGGCACGGGCACCGTGGACGCCGTGCTGTACCGGACCGTGCACGACGAGCCGCAGTTCGGACCGGAGGTCCTCGCCGACCCGGAGCTCACCGCGCTGCTGCGCACCGCCCTCGCCAAACACCCCGCCATCCGCCCCACCGCCCGCGAGCTGGACGAGGCGCTGATCGAGGACGATCCGGGCGCGGGCACCGGCTGGCTGCCCGACCCGGTCGTCGCCGCGATCGCCGAGCGGGCCGCCGGGCTGCTCGCCCTGCCCGGGATCGAGGAGACCGTCGCCGACCCGTCCGCCGAGCCCACGGTCGGCGCCGGGAACGGGCCCGGGGGCCGGGCAGTGTCGCGGCGGCGGCTGCTCCGCCTCGCGTCCGCCGGGGCGGTGGTCGCGGCGGGCGGCGGCGTGGCGGCCGTCCTCGCGTCGCGCCGGGGCGGCGGGACCCCGGCGGCACCGGACGGGCGGGAGTGGGTGGTCGGGGTGCACGCGGACCTCTCCGGCCCGCAGCAGTCCATCGGCAAGGCCCAGCTGCGAGGGGTGGAGTTGGCCGTCGCCGCGTTCAACTCCCGTTCCGGCAAGCCGTTCACGGCTTCCGTCCGGCCCGTCGACGACGCGGGGGACCCGGCCCGCTCCGCCCGCGCGGCCGCCGGACTCGTCGCCGACCCCGATGTGCTCGCCGTGGTCGGCCCCACCGGCAACGCCTCCGTGATGCCCTGCCTGGAGGTGTACGGGGAGGCCGCTCTCCCGCTGCTGACCGTGTCCGCGCTGGGGAGCACCTTCGGTGTCGCCGACCGGCGCAGCTTCTTCCAGACCTGCTCCCTCTCCCTCGGCCAGGGGCATGCCGTCGCCCTCCGGCTGGTGCAGGCCCAGGGCGCGCGGCGGTTGGGGCTGCTGTGCGACCGCGCCGGTGACGCGGAGGGCTGGCAGGCGGTGCTCCAGGTGAGCCGAACCCTCGCCGTCGTCGCCCCGCAGGCGGTCCCGTACGCGCGCGTCCTGCCCCGGGAGTCCGGGAACGGGCTGCCGGCGGTGCTGGCCGACCTGCTCGCGCAGGGAGTCGACGGGATCTTCTGCACCGGCTCCCCGGCCCGTACCGCGCAGGCCGCCCGGTGGCTGGACACCGCCGGGTTCAAGGGGCCGCGGGTCGCCGACTACACGGTCGTGGACGAGGAGTTCCTGTCCGCGGCCGGGCCGGCCGCCGAGGGCTGGCAGGTCCTCGCCCCGTACACCGGGCCGGACGCGCCGCCGGTCCTGGAGCACATCGTGCGCGAGCGGCGGGACGGGCCCCCGATCGCAGCCTGGGCGGCCGAGGCGTACGACACGGCGGGGCTGGTCCTGGACCGGCTGGTGACGGCCGTTCAGGCGGGCGGCGGGCGGCCCGCCCGCGCCGAACTGCTCGGCGCGCTCGCTCGGGGGACCTACCGCGGCGTGGTCAAGGAGTACGCCTTCGACGACCTCCGGCAGGTGAAGGGCAACCCGTACTTCCTCCACCGGATCGAGCGGGGCCGGCTGCGCTACCTCGGCGCCGTCCCGCAGCCCTCCGCGGGGTAGCGGCCGGTGCGCCCCCTCACCCCCGCCGATCCGTCCGCGGTCGGCGGACACCGGCTGCTGGGACGGCTCGGCTCGGGCGGGATGGGAACCGTGTACCTGGGCCGGTCCCCGGCGGGGGCGCTGCTGGCCGTGAAGGTGATCCGCGCCGACCATGCCGCGGACCCGGCGTTCCGGGCCCGGTTCCGCCGCGAGGCGGAGGCTGCCGCACGGCTGTCGGGGCGGTGGGTGGTGCCGGTGGTGGCCGCCGACCCGGAGGCGCGCGAGCCGTGGCTGGCCACCCCGTTCGTGCCCGGCCCGTCGCTGTCGGAGGCGGTCGCCGGGTACGGGCCGCTGCCCGCCGGCAGCGTGCGGACGCTGGGGGTGCGGCTGGCGGAGGCGCTGGAGCAGGTGCACGCGGCGGGGCTGGTCCACCGCGACGTCAAACCGGGGAACATCCTCCTCGCCCCGGACGGGCCGCGGCTGATCGACTTCGGGATCGCGCGGGCCGTCGGGGCCACCACCCTGACGGCGGCCGGCTCCGTCGTCGGCACCGCCGGCTACCTTCCCCCGGAACAGGCCGGCCGGGACGGGGCGGCGCCGGGTCCGGCCGGTGACGTGTTCTCCCTCGGCTGCGTCCTGGTGTACGCGGCGGCCGGGCACGGCCCGTTCGGCGGCGGGCACCCGGCTGCGGTGGTCTTCCGTACGGTGCACGACCCGCCCGACCTGGCCGGGGTGCCGGCGGAGCTGCTGGAGCCGCTCGCCGCCTGCCTGGCCAAGGACCCGGCCGGGCGGCCCTCGCCGGCGGAACTGCGGATGCGGCTCGGCAGCGGCCGGGCCGACGGCCCCGACCGCCCGGGCTCCGACGGCTCGGACGCGGGCGGCCCGGACGCGGACGGCCCGGCCGCGGGCGGCTCCGATGCGGGCGAGGGGGCGGACTGGCTGCCCGCGCCGCTGCCGCGGCTCATCGCCGAGCGCTCCACGCGGGCCCTGGAGCTGCCGGTCCCGGAGCCCACCCGGGTCGACGGCCCGGGCGCGGACGGCGCGGCGGGAGCGGCGGACGGCGGCGCCGGGCCGAACCGGGGGTTCCTCACCCGCCGGCGGCTGCTCGCCGCCGGCGGGGCCCTCGTCGCGGCCGGACCGCCGCTCGCCTGGCTGGCCTCCCGCGACCCGGGCGGGCGCGGCGCACCGCCTGCGGCCTCCGGCGGCAGCGCGCGCACCTTCACCGTCGGCCTGCAGGCCGACCTGACCGGTCCCGGCAAGGCGGTGGGGCAGGCGTACGAGCGGGGGGTGCGGCTGGCGGTGGAGGCGCACAACGCGCGCGTCGGCGTCCCGTTCCGGCTGGCCGTCCGGGCCGCCGACGACGGCGGTGACCCCGGGCGGGCAGCACAGGCCGCCGGGCAGCTGATCGCCGACGCGTCCGTGGTCGCGCTGGTCGGCCCCACCGCGGAGGCGGCGGTGCCCCCGGTGGCCGACGCCTGTCTCGCCGCGGACCTCGCCCTGCTGCTGGTGTCGCTCCACAGCGGCCAGGCCGGCACGAACCCGTGGCGGACGCTGTGCGACACGCGCGCCGACGCCGACGGCATCGGCCTGCCGGTGCTGCACTACCTGTCCCGGGTCCGGCCGGTCACCCGGACCGGTGTGGTGGAGGACGGCGCGGCCGGCGGCGGGAGCGGCAGCGGGGAGTGGCAGCTGACCCGGGTGCTGCGGCAGACCCCGCCCTCGCAGGGATCGGCCGGCGTCCACCGGATCCCGCAGGGGAGCTCCGGCTTCGCCGCGGCGGTGAGCTCCCTGGTGAAGGCCGACGCCCAGGCCGCGGTGTTCGTGGGCTCGTCGCCGGAGCGTGCGGGGCGGTTCGCCCGGGCCCTGGCCGACGCCGGGTTCCCGGGGCCGCGGCTGGCCACCGGGGAGGTGATGGAGCCGGCGTTCCTGGAGGCGGCCGGCCCGGCCGCGGAGGGCTGGCTGTTCGGCGCCTACTTCGCCGACCCGGCGGAGGTGCCCGCCGCGGCCGGGTTCGTCTCCGCGCACCGGGCCGCGTACGGGGGTCCGCCGGCTCGGTGGGCCGCCGAGGCGTACGACGCGGTGGGGCTGGTGGCCGCCGCGCTGGCGGCTCTGGAGGGCGAGGGGCGGGACCGGGCGGGGCTGTCCCGCCGGATCTTCCGCACCGCGTACGAGGGGCTGGCCAAGCCGCTGGCCTTCGACGCGACCACGCACCGGCTGTCCGGGCTGCGCACCGCGCATCTCCACCAGGTCCGGTCGGGTGCCTTCCGGTACCTCGGGGTGTACCAGGACGTGACCGCGGCGCCGTGAGGGGCGTCGGCCGGGCGCGCGCCACGTGCCCGCCGACTGCCGGATGCTGCGCCGTTCGAGTTCTCTTGCGTACCCGTTCGGCCGTACGCACCGAGTGCATGATCATTATTTCGGTCCGCACTCGATTTCATGCTGCCATCCGGTCATGGGCGATCTGGGAGGGCCGCGTCACGATGTCATCGACGCACCGCGCACCACACACACCACAGGCAACACGTAAACCACATCCGCCGGACGCGCAACAGGCGCGGTGGGGGCGGCACCTCTGGCGGAACGCGTCGTGGAGCGTGGTGGCCGCGGTGACCGGCGGTGCCGTCCTCGTCGCCATGGTGCCCGGCAGCGTGCCCCGGGCGGACGGCAAGGGGCAGGGCTTCGGCAGCGCGGACGCATCGGTGACGCTGCTGGTCGGGCGGGCCCTGCAGGAGGGCGGCGGGGCCGCGCGGTGCGGCGCCGGAGCGGCCGGCGACGGGCCGTGCACCGGCTGGCGGGAGGAACGGGTCCGGGCCACCGCCTACGGCGCCGGGGCGGTGCTCCGGGACACCGCCGGGCGGGACGGCGCCGAGGGGGCGGCGCGGACGGTCGCCCTGCCCACGGACGCGCACGGCCCGCTGCAGATCGGGCTGGCCGGCCCGGGACGGCTGATCGACGTCACCGTCCGGGACGGGCACGGGCGCCACGTGGGCGGCGCCCTCGACCCGAGGGGCCGTCAGTGGGCCAACACCGAGTCCCTGCGGGCGGGCGAGCGCTACACGGTCCACGTGGGGGCCCAGGACGCGGCGGGGACGCCGGTCGGGGTCACCATGGCGTTCGGGACCGCGCCGCCCGCGGACGGGGAGCGGATCACGGCGGAGCTGGGGCCGGTTCCGGGGACGTACGGGGCGGGGCAGATCGTGACGGCCGCGCTGAGCCACCCGGTTCCGGCCGCCGACCGGGAGTCCCGGATCCGGGTCGAGCGCGCGCTGGAGGTGACCTCGGAGCCGGCGGTCGAGGGCTCCTGGCACTGGGTGGACGCCTCGACCCTCCACTACCGGCCGCGTACGTACTGGCCGGCGCACGCGGTGGTGCGGGTGCACAGCGGGCTCGACGGGGTGAAGGTCGGCGGCCACGGGTACGGGGGTCCTTCGGAGCCCGTGGAGTTCACCGTCGGGGACCGGATCGAGGCGGTCACCGATTCCGCCGCGCACAGGATGACCGTACGGCGCAACGGCCGGGTCCTGCGGACGATCCCGGTCACCACGGGGAAGGCGGGGTTCCTGACCCGCAGCGGCATCAAGGTCGTCCTGGGGAAGGAGGAGCGGGTCCGCATGCGGGGGGACACGGTCGGCATCCAGCGGGGCACGAAGGAGTTCTACGACCTGCCCGTCTTCTGGGCGACGCGGGTGACGTGGAGCGGTGAGTACGTGCACGCGGCGCCCTGGTCGGTGGACGCCCACGGCGAGGAGAACGTCAGCCACGGCTGTACGGGGATGAGCACCGCGAACGCGGCCTGGTTCTTCAAGACGGTACGGGTGGGGGACATCGTCGAGGTGGTGAACAGCGGCGGGGAGCCGATGGCCCCGTTCGCCAACGGCTTCGGCGACTGGAACGTCGACTGGTCGGCGTGGCTGAAGGGCAGTGCCCTGGCCTCGGTCCCCGGGCAGGCCGCCACGGCGGCGGTGCCGGCGATGTCGTCGTTCCCGGTGTCGGGGCGCACCGTGTCCCGGCTGCACCCGATGACCTGACCGCCGGCGCCGTGGTCCGGGGGTGCCGTACCCGGCCCGCGCGACGCGGACCGGGTACGGCTTCCGGCGGCCGGCCGGGGGCTGGCGGCCGCGGGCTGCGGGTTACGTGCGCGGGGCGGGGCAGGTCTGCCAGGCGAGGTGGTAGAGCGTGCTCACGCTGGCGTCCGTGGAGTCCATCGTCATGAAGCTGGTGGCGGCCTGCGGGTTCGACGTTCCCGCATTCACCCGCAGTTCGGTGTTGATGTTGAAATTGCGTTTCTCCCCGCAGGGCGCCCAGACGAGGTCCGCGTACTCGGTCCGGTCGGTCGCCTGCCAGTTGTCGTTCAGCGGCCCGTTGAACTGGTGGGTGCGCGAGGTCGTCTGGGGCATTCCCTGGAAGTAGTAGTTCGCCCGTTCCTGCCCCCATGCCCCGGGCTGGAGAAATGCGAATCCGCGGTAGTCCGCCTGGACGATCGCATAGGTGAATCCCGAAGGAACGTGGACCCGGAGGTTGAGCTGGCAGTTCCGGCGGAACGCGGTCGGCGGCGCACCGGGGCCGACCTGCGCGAGGTAGTCACTGTAGGTGACCGTGAAGGCGGTGTTGTCGGGGGCCATGGCGACTTGGGCAGTGCCCTCGCGGCAGCCCGACCCGTTCACCGTGGCGAGCTCGATCACGATCTTGTCGGGGGGTGCGGTGATCTGGGGGGTGTGGCCTGCGGCTCCGGCCGGCGCCGCGGCCGCCGTCGCGATCAGCGCGGCCGCGGCGGCACCGGTGAGAAGGGTGCGGGACAGGGAATGGGACATCGTTGTCACTCCTGACCGTGTGTTCGGTGATCCTGTGCGCGCCCTGTCAGAGCCCGGTGCATTGCTTCCAGGCGAAGTGGTAGACCGTGCTGACGCTGCCGTCCGTGGAGTCCATGCTCATGAAGCTCAGGGCCTGCGGGTTCGAGGCGCCGGGGTAGACGCGCAGCTCGGTGTTGACGTTGAGGTTGCGCTCCTCGCCGCAGGGGGCCCAGACCAGGTCGGCGTACTCGGTCCGGTCGCTCGCCTGCCAGCTGTCGCTGTACGGGCCGTTGAACTGGTGCACGGTGCGGGCCGTCTGCGCCATGCCCTGGAAGTAGTAGTTGGCGCGCTCCTGGCCGTAGGCCCCGCGCTGGAGGTGGGCGAAGCCGCGGTAGTCGGCGCGGGCGATGGCGTACGTGAAGCCCTGCGGCACGTGGATCTGGAGGGCGAGCTGGCAGTTCTTGCGGAACTCCGTCCCGCCGGCGCCGCCGCCCGTCTGGGCGAGGTAGTCGCTGTACGTGACGGTGAACGAGGTGTTGTCGGAGGCCGCGGCCACGCTCGCGGTGCCCTGCGGGCAGCCCGATCCGTTGACGCCCACGACGTCCACGGTGATTCTCCCGGGCGGTGTGGTCTCGCTTTCCGCGTGGGCGGGCACGGCCGGTGCGGATAACGCCGCGACCGCCGCGGCGACGACGGTGAGCCTGCGGAGCGCCATTCGATTCCCCATTCATCCGGTGACGGCTTCGAATTTGGGCATGCACATGCCATCACGGGGGGCGTGGGCTGGGAAGGCTGCGATACGGCCAACCGGCCCGGGCAGCGGCCCCTGGCCGAATTCCGCCCGCCCCGGGAACGGGCCGGCGGCCGCGGCGGACCCGGGTGTTCCGAGTCCGGTGAGGTCAGGAGGGGAACAGCCGCCGGAAGGCGTCCGCGTCACGGACCGCCGCCCCGCCCGGATCGTTGTTGAAGTAGGCGAACACGTCCGCCTCCCGCGGCCAGGCGTCCGCGATCCGGCCGGCCCACGAGCGCAGGGCGGTCGCCCCGTAGCGGGGCCAGGGCTGCGCCGCGCCCTCGTGGAAGCGCAGGTAGCCCCAGTCGGCGGTGCGCCACAGCGGGGTCACCGGCCGCGAGCCGTGGTCGGCCCAGCACAGCGCCGCGCCCCGTGCGGCGAGAACGTCCCGGACGTCCGGATTCCACCAGGAGCCGTGGCGGGGTTCCACGGCCACCCTGGTTCCGGGCGGAAAGCAGGCGAGGCAGGCGTCCAGGGCCTGCGGGTCGGCACGCAGGGTGGGCGGCAGCTGGAGCAGGACCGGGCCCAGCCGGTCACCGAGGGCCTCGGCGTGCGCCATCAGCCGCCGGACCGGTTCCTCCGGATCGCGCAGGCGCTTGATGTGGGTCAGGAAGCGGCTGGCCTTCACGGCGAAGACGAAGCCGTCCGGGGTGCGCTCGCGCCAGTCCGCGAAGGTGTGCGGGGCGGGCAGCCGGTAGAAGGCGGCGTTGCTCTCCACCGTGGCGAAGTGCGCGGCGTACTCCTCCAGCCAGAGCCGCTGCGGCCGGCCTGCGGGATAGAGGACCCCCGACCAGTCCCGGTACTGCCATCCGGAGGTTCCGACGAGCACGGGCATGGTGCCGATGATGACCGGCCGCACCCCGCCCCGCATCCGCCCGATCCGGCGCGCTTCCGGGGGTGTGCGGCGGCCGCTGCGGGGCAGGCGCCCCGCATGACATTGCGGCATCCGGCGAAACGCGCCCGCGAGAACCGGGCGGCACGCTTCGAGAAACTGGCCGAGCTCGCCTCCAACTTCACGAGCTCCGCCGCCTTCTCGGTGTTCTGCATGGCCCTCGTCGCGGCCTTCGCAGCCGTCCACGTCCTGCACCTGCCCATCGAGTGGCAGCACCTCGTGGGCGACTCCATGGGCGCGGTGTCCCTGCTGCTGCTGGCCCTGCTCAAGAACTCCGAGCGGCGCGCCGAGCACGCCATCCAGCGCAAGCTCGACGCGATCGCCGCGGCCCTGCTGGAGCAGCAGGGCCGGAAGGGCGACGCGGAGGAGGACCTGGAGTCCGCGATCCGCATGGAGGAGCGGTACTGACACCGCCAGGCCGGGCGGCGCCGGCGGCCTCGGCAGGGGCCTCGCCGGGGCCCGTCACGCCTGGGGGGCGACGGCGACGAGCAGCGCGGCCACCCCCACGGCCAGCCAGGCCGGATAGTCACCGACCAGCCCCGAGTGCAGCCGGCGCAGTCCCGGACCGCGGCGGCGGCCGACGGTCGGTGCAGGGCGATCGCGGCTCCCCCGGCGGCGGCCGACGGCCGGCGCAGGGCGATCGCGGCTCCCCCGGCGGCGGCCGACGGCCGGCGCAGGGCGATCGCGGCTCCCGGCCACCACAGGGCGGCCGCCGCCGGCAGGCAGGCGCCCGCCGCGGAGAGCACGCCGAGGCCCGCACGGAGCAGCGCGGTGGTGTGCAGCGCGTCATCCATGCCGTCCCCCGGCGTTCCGCCCGTCCGCGGTGGCCTTGCCGACGGCGACGGCGGTCACCGTCCCGCCGGCCGCGAAGAGCAGCCCGATCAGCAGCGTCTTGGCGGCGGCCCGGCCTGGGCCCCGTGAGCACCGCCCACCGCAGGAGGAACTCGACCGCGCCGCGCACTGCCTCCCCTCCTCCCCTTCCCTGAGCCGCAGACACCGATTCCGGGCGCCCCCGTACGGGCCGCCGCCCCTGCCGCCCGCGACGCGGACGATGCCACCCGCCCGGCCCAACACCCGGCCCGGGACGGCGCTCGGGCAGGGCGGGGAGCGCCGCGCCGCGTTAGGCTCGGACGGGGTGCAGGAGAGGGATGATGCTCATGTGTCGCTGGCTCGCCTACTCCGGGTCGCCGATGCTCCTCGACGCGGTCCTCTATCAGCCGGAGCACTCGCTGATCAACCAGAGTCTCCACGCGAAGATGGGGGTCGAGACCACCAACGGCGACGGCTTCGGCATCGGCTGGTACAGCACGGACGGGGACGGCACGCCGGCGGTCTTCCGCGACATCGGTCCGGCCTGGAGCAACCGCAACCTGCGCGAGCTGGCCTCCCACATCCGCTCGCAGCTGTTCTTCGCCCACGTCCGCGCCTCCACCGGCTCGGCCATCCAGCAGACCAACTGCCATCCGTTCCGGCACGGCCGCTGGATGTGGATGCACAACGGGGCCATCACCGACTTCGCGCGCCTCCAGCGCGACCTGTGCATGGCCGTGGACCCGGCCCTGTTCCCGTGCATCGAGGGCTCCACGGATTCCGAGGTGATGTTCTACCTGGCCGTCACGTACGGCCTCGACCAGGACGTGCCCGGTGCGGTCGGCCGGATGGCGGGGCTCGTGGAACGGCTGGGCAAGGAGCACGGCGTCGCGGACCCGCTGCAGATGACGGTCGCCGTCAGCGACGGCGAGCGGGTGTGGGCCTTCCGCTACTCCAGCCAGGGCAGGTCCCGGTCGCTGTTCTACAGCAGCCGCGCCGAGACCGTGCGCCAGCTGTACCCGGAACTGCCCTTCCTGCGGGAGGTCTCGGACGCGACCCGGCTGGTGGTCTCCGAGCCGCTGGGCGACCTGCCGGGGGTGTGGAACGAGCTCCCCGAGGCGAGCTACGTCGTCGTGCCGCTGGAGGGCCCCGCGGACTACCTGCCGTTCATCCCCGAGCTCCCCTGAACCCCGGTCCCGCGCCCCCGTCGGGGGCGCCGGGGGTCCGGGGGTTCCGGGGGTCCGGGGTCAGCAGATCCGGGGCAGTTGCTCCCCGATCGGCAGGTCCACCACGCGGGTGCCGCCGAGGCCGGTCCGGGCGACGACCATGCCGGGGTGCGCCTCGACGGCCTCGCCGGCCACCGCCGCGTGCCGGCCCAGGGGGTGGGCGCGCATCGCGTCGAGGACGGCGTCGGCGTGCTCGCGCGGCACGAACGCGACCAGCTTGCCCTCGTTCGCGACGTACAGCGGGTCGAGGCCGAGGATGGCGCAGGCGTTGGCCACGGCGTCCGGGACCGGTACCCGGCCCTCGTCCAGCACGACGCCGGTGCCCGAGGCGGCGGCGATCTCGTTCAGCGCCGCGGCCAGGCCCCCGCGCGTGGGGTCGCGCAGCACGTGCAGGTCGGGGGTGACCGCGAGCATGGCCTGCACGAGCCCGCCCAGCGGCGCACAGTCGCTGACGGTCTCCACGTCGAAGCCCAGGTTCTCGCGGACGCTCATGATGGCCACCCCGTGGAGGCCGATCTCCCCGCTGACGATGACCACGTCGCCCGGCACGACCCGCTGCGGGCGCAGGTCCACCCCCTCCGGGATCAGTCCGATGCCCGCCGTGTTGACGTAGATGCCGTCGCCGTGCCCGGCTTCGACGACCTTGGTGTCGCCGGTCGCCACCTCCACGCCCGCGGCGCGCGCGGCCGCGCCGAGCGCCTCGGCCACCCGGGCGACGACGGACAGCTCGACGCCCTCCTCCAGGATGAAGGCGCAGGACAGGTAGGCGGCGCGGGCCCCGCTCATGGCCAGGTCGTTGACCGTGCCGTTGACCGCGAGGTCGCCGATGCTGCCGCCGGGGAAGAACAGCGGCCGGACCACGTACGAGTCGGTGGAGAAGGCCAGCCGGGCACCGCCCAGGGTGAGGGCGGCGCTGTCGCCGAGGCCGGCCAGCAGTCCGCCGCCGTAGGCGGGGGCGAAGACGTGCCGGACGAGCTCGGCGGAGAGCGCGCCGCCCCCGCCGTGCCCCATGACCACCCGGGGGTGGTCGCGCAGGGGGGCCGGGCAGGTCCAGCCAGCGAAGTCGAGGACGGTGTCAGACAACGGGGGTCGCCTCCAGCGGTGCGGTCCGGCGCGCCGGGGTGATGTCGAGGCGCCGGTAGAGGTAGTAGGCGGCGCAGGCGCCCTCGCTGGAGACCATCGTGGCGCCGAGCGGGGTGCGCGGGGTGCAGGTGGTGCCGAACGCCTCGCACTGGTGCGGCTTGATCAGCCCTTGGAGGACCTCGCCGCTGCGGCACTCGGCGGGTTCCTCCGTGGCGATGCCGGTGACGGAGAAGCGGTGCTCGGCGTCGTACTCCCGGTACTGCTCGGACAGCCGCCAGCCGCTGTCCGGGATGACGCCGATGCCGCGCCAGGACCGGTCGGTGACCTCGAAGACGTCCTCCAGCATGGCGAGGGCGGCCGGGTTGCCCTCGGGGCGGACGGCCCGCGCGTACGCGTTGTCGACGGTGTGCTCGCCGCGTTCGAGCCGGTGTACGGCCCGGCGTACGCCTTCGAGGATGTCGAGCGGTTCGAAGCCGGTGACGACGATCGGGACCCGGTGGCGGGCGGCGAGCTCCGGGTACTCCGCCGTGCCCATCACGCTGCACACGTGGCCGGCGGCGAGGAAGGCCTGCACCCGGCAGTCGGGCGAGTTCATGATCGCCTCGATGGCCGGGGGCACCCGGACGTGGGAGACCAGCAGGCTGAAGTTGCGGATGCCGAGCTTGCGCGCCTGGTACACCGTCATGGCGTTGGGCGGTGCGGTGGTCTCGAAGCCGATGCCGAAGAACACCACCTCGCGGTCCGGGTTCTGCCGGGCGATCCGCAGCGCGTCGAGCGGGGAGTAGACGACGCGTACGTCACCGCCCTCGCCGCGCACCCGGAAGAGGTCGCGGCCGCTGCCGGGAACCCGCAGCATGTCACCGAACGAGCAGAAGACCACCCCGGGGCGGGAGGCGATCTCCAGGGCCTTGTCGATGACCTCCAGCGGGGTCACGCACACGGGGCAGCCGGGTCCGTGGATCAACTCGACCTGTTCGGGCAGGAGCTGGTCGATGCCGTGCCGGATGATGCTGTGCGTCTGGCCGCCGCAGACCTCCATGAGCGCCCACGGGCGGGTCACGGTGGCGTGGATGTCGTCGAGCAGCCGGCGGGCCAGCGCGGGGTCCCGGAATTCGTCGATGTACTTCACGGCTGCCGCGCCTCCCGCGCTGTGTCCCCGGCCGGCGCCGGGTCGAAGGGCCGGTCCTGTCCGGCGCCCGCTTCCGCCGCCGCCCGCTCCCAGGGGTCGCCGAACTCCTCCTGGAGCATGCCGAGTTCCGCGAAGAGGTCGAGGGTCTGCCGGGCCGATTCCTCGTCGAGGCGCTGCAGGGCGAACCCGACGTGGACGATGGCGTACTCGCCGACCTGCAGGTCGGGCAGGTACTCCAGGCACACCTCCTTGACCACTCCGCCGAAGTCGACGGTCGCCATCCGGGTGCCGTCCTTCTCCCCGATGTCAAGCACTCTGCCGGGTACCGCCAGGCACATGAACCTCTCCTTGGTGTGGGTGGTGCGGGGCGCAGGCCGCCACCATGAGCTGGCCGAGGGCCAGTCCGCCGTCGTTCGGCGGGATGCGGTGGTGGCGCAGGACGGTGAAGCCGCGCTCGCGCAGCAGGCGGGTGCAGGCCGACGAGAGCACGGTGTTGGCGAAGACGCCGCCGGTGAGGGCGACGGTGTCGAGGCCGTGCCGCTCGCGGGCGAGCGCGGCGAGGCCGGCGACGAGGGCGGCGACCGCGGTGTGGAAGCGGGCCGCGATGACGGGTGCCGGGGTGCCGGCGCGCAGGTCGGCGACCACGGCGGCGAGGACGGGGGCCGGGTCGGCGACGACGGGGGCGGTCCCGGGTCCGGCGTCCCGGGCGGGCGGCTGCGGGGGGCGCAGGGCGAAGGCGTAGCCGGAACCGGGGCCGGGGCCGGGCCCGGGGCCGGCGGGGGGCGCGGCCAGGGCGGCGGACTCCAGCTCGATCGCGGCCTGGGCCTCGTACCCGGCGTGGTGGCAGATGCCGGCCAGGGAGGAGACGGCGTCGAAGAGCCGGCCCATGCTCGACGTGGGGGTGCAGTGCAGGCCGCGTTCCAGCTGGCGTTCCAGGACGCGGAGTTCCTCGGGCGGGCAGGCGGCGGTGCAGGGCAGGTCCGGCGACCGGGGCAGCCCCGCGGCCCGCAGGTGGGACAGGGCCATCCGGTAGGGCCGCCGGACGGCCGCGTCGCCGCCGGGCAGCGGGACCGGGGCGAGGTGGGCGAAGCGGTGGTGGCCCGTGTAGTCGGCGAGGAGGATCTCGCCGCCCCATACGGTGCCGTCGTCCCCGTACCCGGTGCCGTCGAAGGCGACGCCGATGACGCGGCCGGTGCCGTCGAGGCCGTGTTCGGCCATCGCGGAGGCGATGTGCGCGTGGTGGTGCTGGACGGCGGTCAGGGGGCGGGAGCCGGCGGCGCGCCGGGCCCAGGCGCCGGAGCGGTAGCCCGGGTGGCGGTCGGCGGCGAGCCGGGCGGGCCGGACGCCGGTGAGGGACTCCAGTTGCCGTTCGGCGCGTTCGAAGGCCTGCTGGGTGGCCAGGTCGTCCATGTCGCCGATGTGCGCGGACAGCCAGGCCTTGCGGCCCTCGCCGAGGCAGAAGGTGTTCTTCAGGTCTCCCCCCGCGGCGAGCACCGGCGGTACGGGCAGCGGCAGTTCCAGCGGAAGGGGCGCGTACCCGCGGGCCCGCCGAAGGGTGAGGAGCTCGCCGTCGCAGACGCGCACCACGGAGTCGTCGCAGGGGACGTGGATGGGGCGGTCGTGGGTGAGCCAGGCGTCGGCGAGGCCGCCGAGGCGCTCCAGGGCCTCCGTGTCGTCGGTGACGATGGGCTCGCCGGACCGGTTGCCACTGGTCATGACGAGCAGGCGGGGGCCGGGCGGGTCGCCGGGCAGGCCGAGCAGCAGGTGGTGGACGGGCGTGTACGGGAGCATCACGCCGAGGTCGGGGCAGCGCGGGGCGACGGCGTCGGCGACCGTGGCCGCGCCGGGGCCGGAGCCCGTTCCGGGGCGGCGGCGCAGCAGGACGACGGGGCGTACGGGGCCGGCCAGCAGGCCTCGTTCGGCCGGGTCGAGCCGTACGAGGTGCTCGATGTCGGAGAGGTCGCGGGCCATCAGGGCGAACGGCTTGTCCCCGCGGGCCTTGCGGCGGCGCAGCTCGGCCACGGCGGCGGGGTTCGCGGCGTCGCAGGCGAGGTGGTAGCCGCCGAGCCCCTTGACCGCGAGGATCGCCCCGGCGGCGAGGAGGCGGCGGGCGGCGGCGATCGGGTCGGCCCCGCCGGTCTCGCGCGGGGGCGCCCCGGTCAGGAGGCGGAGGCGGGGGCCGCAGGCGGGGCAGGCCACGGGCTGGGCGTGGAAGCGCCGGTCGGCGGGGTCGGCGTATTCGCGGGCGCAGTCGGGGCACAGGGGGAAGCGGGCCATGGTGGTGTGGTCCCGGTCGTACGGCAGCCCGGTGACGATGGTGAAGCGGGGCCCGCAGTGGGTGCAGGTGATGAACGGGTGCCGGTGGCGCCGGTCGGCGGGGTCCGCGAGCTCCGCGAGGCAGTCGGCGCAGGTGGCGGTGTCCGGGGAGACGAGGGTGCGTACGGGGCCGCCGGCGCGGGAGGCGGTGATGGTGAATCCGGAGCCGCCGGCGGCCGGGACCTCGTGGTGGTCGACGGTGTGGACGACGGCCAGGGGCGGGGCGTCGGCGGCGAGGCGCTCACAGAAGGCCGTGACGGCCGCGGGGGCGCCCTCGACCTCGGCGACGACGCCCTCGGGGGTGTTGGTGACGTGCCCGGTCAGGCCGAGCCCGGTCGCCCGGGTGTACACGTACGGCCGGAAGCCCACGCCCTGCACCACCCCGCGCACCACGATCCGGCGGCGCTGCACGGCCTCCATCAGCGGGTCGGAGCGGGAGCCGCGACGGGCGCCCCGGGGTCCGCGTGGCCGGCGGAGCCGTCGTGGCGATCGTGATCGTGGTGGTGGTGATGGTGTGCGGGCTGCTGTCCGGCCATGACCGGGACGTGGACGGGTGCGCCGGCGCCGGCGGCGAGCGCCCGGTCGAGCAGGGCGCCGGCGCCCTCCCCGGTGCGGGCCGAGGTCAGCAGGATCTCGACGCCGGGGTTGACCTGCTGGACGTTGGCGCGGAAGGCGGCCTCGTCGAAGTCGACGGCGCGCGCGATGTCCGTCTTGGTGACGACGACGAGCTGGGCGAGCCCGAAGGCCGTCGGGTACTTCAGCGGCTTGTCCTCGCCCTCGGTGACGGAGGCCAGCACGACGCGCAGGGACTCCCCGAGGTCGTAGGAGGCGGGGCAGACGAGGTTGCCGACGTTCTCCACGAACAGCAGCCGGGTGTCCTCGGGCAGCCAGCCGTCCAGGTGGCGGGCGAGCATCCCGGCCTCCAGGTGGCACAGCCCGTCGGTGAGGACCTGTTTGACGGGGACGCGTGAGCGCGCGAGCCGGGCGGCGTCGTTCTCGGTGGCCAGGTCGGCGGTGAGGGCGGCGACCGCCGCTCCGCGCTCGCGGGCGAGGCCGAGTTCGCGTTCCAGGAGGGCCGTCTTCCCGCTGCCGGGGCTGGACAGCAGGTTGACGACGGTGGTGCCGCGGGCGGCGAGTCCGGTGCGCAGGGCCTGCGCGGCGGAGTCGTTCTTGGCGAGGACCGCCTGCTTCAGGTCGACCACACGGCACATGGTTCAGCGCTCCTCGGCGATCGGTACACGGGGCACGGTGGGGGCGGGTCCGTCCTCCCAGCGCACGGTCAGGATCTGCAGCTCGCGCCCGGCCAGGAGTTCGACGTCGGTGGCCCGGTCGCAGCGGGGGCAGGCCAGCCGGGGCGGCATGCCGGTCGCCCAGTCGGCGGTGCAGGAGCGGCAGCGGGCGCGGCCGGGCACCGGCTCGGTGTCGAGCGCGGAGCCTTCGAGGAGGGTTCCGGCGCAGGCGAGTTCGAAGCAGAAGGCGAGGGCCTCGGCCACCACGCCGGCCAGCTCACCGACCTGGAGGCGGACCGAGGTGACGGCGCTCGCGCCGGCGGCTTCGGCCGCTTCCTCCACCTGGCCCACCACGGCCATGGCGATCGACATCTCGTGCATGGGACTCCGTCCTGCCGGGCCTCATTAGACCCGCGGGCGGGGTGCGGTACGGCCGGGCGCGCCAACGCGCCGGGCCGGCCGTACGCCATTCGGCCGCGAACGGGCCGCGGGACCGGGCCTTGAAGCGGTCCCGCGGCCGTTCCGCGGTCGTCCCGCGGTCACATGCGGCGGATGCGCAGGTAGCGCTGGAGGTCGGGCAGGAGCGCCTTCAGCACCAGCAGGGCGATGACGGCGGCGGCCCAGCCGCCGATCACGGTCTTGTTCGAGCTCATGGGCTACTCCTCAGTTGGCGGCGACACCCGGTTCGGTCTGCGGCGTCTCCTCGTCCCGGTGGTGTACGAGGTCCAGCACCATGCGCACGGCCTCGTCGACGGCGGCGGCCACCGGGGGGCTCAGTCCGATCCCCTCGTCCAGGCAGGCGGGTTCGCAGCCGACGACCCAGGTGCGCCGGGGCGGGGCGGCCCCGGTTCCGGCGCACAGGGTGTCGAGCAGGGCGAGCACGGCGTCGGGGGACATCTGGTGGCCGTCGAGGACGGGGGCCTGCGGGGCGACGGGCCCGTCCCCGCCGGCCTCGATCAGGTACAGCGTGCCGGGGGCTCCGCCGCGGGCGGTGGCGTCGACCAGGACGAGGGTGTCGTAGCCGTCGAGGAGCCGGTAGGCGAGGTGGACGCCGCGGATGCCGATGTCTGCGGTCTCCACCCCGTCGGGGAGGCGGGTCCCGGGTGCGGACAGCCGTCGGACGGTCTCGACGCCGAAGCCGTCGTCGCCGAGGAAGGCGTTGCCGATGCCGGCGACCAGGATCCGGCGGCTCACGCGTCCTCCAGGGGGGTGACTTCGTCGGGCTGGAAGTACAGGAAGCGGCCCTGTGCGCGGCGGATGTCGGCGCCGGGGTCGCCGTCGACGGTGACGGCGAGGTGGACTCCGCCGTCGACGTCGCGGAGCACGGCCTCGACGAGGGCGGTGCGGCCCCGGAGGAACAGGTCCTGGGCGTCGGTGCGCCGCAGCCCCGGCCGGAGCAGTACGCGGCTGCCCGTGCCGACGGCCGTCCCGTCGACGGTGATCCGGTCGCGGGCCGGGTCGGCGGGGTCCGCGTGGGCCGGGTCCCACCAGGGGGTGTCGGGCCGGAACACGGCATCCCCGTCGAGCGGTGCGGGCCCGGCCGGCGGGGCGGCGGCGCCCGGCTCGGTGATCTCGCGCAGGGACCGGACGGCGCCGTGGAGCCGTTCCCACACCTCGGGGGGCAGGGTGTCGGCCAGGTCGATCACGGCGGCCGCACGGGTGTCGGTGCCGCGTGCCTCGCGTTTCTCCATGTCGGTCAGGGCCGCCGTGCGCAGGGCGAGGATCTCGTCGATCTCGGTGGCGTCGTACATGGCCCCGGCGCTCTCGGGGGCGATCCGCGGGTGGTCCTCCAGGATGATCGGGGAGGACAGGACCACGTCGGCGCGGCCGCCCTCGCCGGCGAGCACCGGCCAGGTGTGCCGGTTGTCGCAGCCGGCGACCGAGGCCCGGGCCCATTCGGGCGGGTCGGTCATCGACAGGAAGGAGCCGGCGCTCAGGCCGAGCAGGAGGTGCGCGGCGACGAGCGAGCGCGCCAGGGCGGCGTCGCGGTCGGATCCCTCGTCGGGCGGGGTCCAGTCGGCGGTGTTCTCGACGACCGCCGTGAGTTTCAGCGCCCGGTACGGGACGTCCAGTTGCCGGGCGTGCAGGCGCAGGACGCCGTCGATCCGCTCGGTGCGCCGGACCAGGCGGCCGACCTGCCGTCCGTCGGCGTCGAGGACGGGTTCGGTCTCCTCGCGGGCGGGCCGGGTGAACGGCAGCGACACCTCGCCGGCCTCCAGGTCGGCGACGCGGACGCTCATCCCGACCCGCTCCTCGCATCCCTCGTCCCAGGGGACGAGGACCCGGTCGGGCAGGTGCAGTCCGGGCACGGCGGCGAAGGCGCCGTCGGCGCGGGCCTCTTCGACGGTGCGGCGCCGGGCGTGCAGGAAGCGCAGTTCGACGGCGACGGAGGCGTCTGCGCGGGGTTCCGCCACCAGCTCGGTGCGCTGGGCGGAGTGTTCGCCGTGCCGGGGGCCCCAGGCGGGCGGCACCAGGACGCCGAACTGCCAGCGCATCCGGTTCTTCGCGGCGGAGGCGCGGTACGGGTAGAGCACGTAGCCCTCGAACAGGACGGCGTCGGCGACCTGGCGGGCGAGGGCGAAGCGGGACTCCGGCACCGCGGCGGTGGTCGTGGTCATGGCGCGGTCCTCCCGGCGGCGCGCGGCAGGAAGGCGCCGGACCGGGCGGGGTCCCGGGGCGGCGGCCCGTCGGCGGGCCCGTCGGCGGGCGCCGCGTCGAGCAGGGACCGCACGGTCTCCTCCCAGGAGGCGAGCGCGCGGCGGGAGCGGTAGGCGAGTAGGTCCGCCATGGTGGCGCGGGGCAGCCGCAGCCAGCCGCAGCCGGGGAAGTGCTGCTCCATCATCTCCTGCCACACGGTGACGGGCAGCCGGCAGGAGGCCTCGCGGTCCCAGGGCACGGGCTCGACGTGGAAGCCGCCGGCGCCGGTGAACGCCGTACCGGAGAACAGCATCAGCAGGGGCGCCTCGCCGTCCTCCAGGGCGGCGAGGTAGCGGCCGGCGGAGATGTCCGTGTCGTAGCTGCAGGGCACGGCGACGTCGGTCTCGGTCTCGCCGGTGAAGCCGGGGACCATGACCGCGACCTGGGCGAGCTGGACGGGGTGCAGGGTGCTGCCCCAGCGGGAGCGGTCGCCGAACAGGTCGTGGAGGGCGGCGGCCTCGGCGGGCCCGTAGTCGCGCCGGGCCGGTTCGATGCGCAGCTGGCAGCGCAGGGCGAGGGCGTGGACGCGGGTGCCGCCGGAGGCGGTGATGCGCAGCCGGAAGACGAGGGTGGGGCCGGCCGCGTACGGGTCGGCGCGGACGCCGGTGCAGGTGAAGGCGAAGTCGGTCACGGAAGCCTCTCCTGCCCGTCCGTCCCGGGTGCGGGCAGTGCGGTGGCGCGCCGCTCGACCTCGGCGAAGAAGGCGGTGAGGGCGGCGCGGGCCTCCGCGCCGCCGTCGAAGCCCTGCCACAGCAGCCGCATGCGGCCCACCAGTTCGTAACAGATGTCGATGGGGACGAGGTGGCAGTCGGTGCGGTCCCGGGTGCGGCGCAGGAGCAGCGCCTCGACGTCGGGCTCCAGCATCCCGGCGAGCCGGCCGGTGCCGAGGACGGACTGCCAGGTCTGCGGGTCGAGTTCGCTCTCGGTGGCCCCGGCGGGGCTGGGGTAGAGCGCGACGAGCCGGTCGAGGGCGGCGTTGCGGAAGAAGAAGGCGACGCCGACCGGGATCCGCAGCCGTTCCCAGGCGCTGTCGTCGAGCCGGTGGGCGGGGTCGGTGAGGTAGCGGTCGGGGACGGTGCGGTACCGCCCGGCGCCGGCCCCGGTGCGGTCGAAGAGCAGGGCGCAGGGCGTGCAGGCGCAGACCAGGGCCCGTTTCTCGGTCTCCACCAGGTGCCGGTGGCCCTGCCCGGCCACCGGCACCCCGCACAGTTCGCAGGCCTCGGGGCGCGGCGGGCGCGGCCCGGTGAAGCGCCGCAGGCCGGGCACGGCGGTCCGGTCGGAGCCGGGCACGGCAGTCCGGTCGCGGCCGGGCACGGACGCGGAGACGGGCACCCGTACGGGCACGGACGGCGACGGAGACGAGGAGGGGGACGGGGACGCGGCAGCGGTCTGGGCGCGGGCCGGGCTCACGGCACGCGCACCGGGGTCGGCGGCCGGGTGCCGATCTGCAGCAGGGCGGGCGCGGGGGCGGCGGGGACCAGTTCGACGGCGGTCACCTCGGGGGCGAGGCAGGCGACGGCGTCCTCGACGCTCCGCCTGGCGGCCTCCGCGTTGCCGGCGCAGCCGCAGCCGGTGGCCGGGGCGGCGGACCGCAGCCTGAGCGTGCCGGTGGCCTCGTCGAATCCGATCAGCTCGACGGGGTCGGGCAGGGACTCCAGGGCGCGGGCGATCCGGGTGTCCACGTCGTCGGGGTGCAGGTCGTGCAGGGCGAGGAGGCCGGCCACCAGGTCGTCGCCGAGCATGCGGGCGACCGGTCCCGTGCCGAGCCGCTCCACGATCCGGGCGAGCCCGGCGCCGTAGAAGTCCATGAGCACGCGGACGAGTTCCTCGGCGGCCGCGCAGGCCTGCCGGTCGCCGGAGGCGGCCAGCCGGTCGAGGACCTCCTCGACGCGGCGGCCGGCCTGCCGGGCGTCGATGACGGCCGCGCTCATCCGCCCAGTCCGCTCAGGCCGGTGGGCACGTGCATCGACTTCACGGTCTTCCCGCCGCCGACGTACATGTGGACGCCGCAGGGCAGGCAGGGGTCGAAGCTGCGCACGGCGCGCATGATGTCGATGCCCTTGAAGTTCTCCGGGGTGTTCTCCTCGAAGATCGGGGTGTTCTGGACGGCGTCCTCGTACGGGCCGGGGGTGCCGTAGGAGTCGCGGACGCTGGCGTTCCACGGGGTCGGCGGGTACGGGTGGTAGTTGGCGATCTTCCCGTCGCGGATGACCATGTGGTGCGAGAGGACGCCGCGGACGGCCTCGGTGAAGCCGCAGCCGATGGACTCGTCCGGCACCTCGAACTTCTCCCAGGTCTGGGTGCGTCCGGCGCGGACCTCGGCGAGACCCTGCTCGGCGCAGTGCAGCGCGATGGCGGCCGCGTACGCCTGGAAGTACGTGCGGGCGCGGTTGCGCTCCAGCGCGTTGCTCCACTGCGGGATCTTCCACTCGAAGGTGGTCTCCGGCTTGGTCATGCTGCGCGGCAGGTTGATGACCACGCTGTGGCCGGTGGCCTTGACGTAGCCGACGTCGACGAGCCCGGACAGGGCGGTGGACCACAGGCGGGCGAGGGGGCCGCCGCCGGTGTCGAGGGCGAGGTGCTCGGTGCCGTCGAACCAGCGCGGGGACATGACCCAGCTGTACTTGTCGTCGAAGTTCCGCTTCTGCGGGGCGGGGATGGTGTGCTGGTTCCAGGGGTGGCGGGGGTCGACCGGGTTGCCGAGCGGGTCGTGGCGGACGAACTGCTCCTGGCCGGCCCAGTCGTCGTAGTACGAGCTGCCCAGCAGGATGCGGATGCCGAGGTTGATCTTCGTGAGGTCGTTGGTGACCAGCTTGCCGTCCACGATGATGCCCGGGGTGACGAACATCTTCCGTCCCCAGTCGGTCATGTTGGCGTACGTGAAGTCGCAGTGCTCCGGGTCGTTGAGGGCGCCCCAGCAGCCCAGCATGACGCGCCGGCGGCCTACTTCCTCGTAGCCGGGCAGGGCCTCGTAGAAGAAGTCGAAGAGGTCGTCGTGGAGGGGCACGACGCGCTTCATGAACTCGACGTACCGCATGAGGCGGCTCATGTAGTCGGTGAAGAGCTGGACGGAGGCGATGGTGCCGACGCCGCCCGGATAGAGCGTGGAGGGGTGCACGTGGCGGCCCTCCATCAGGCAGAACATCTCGCGGGTGTAGCGGCTGACCTGGAGGGCCTCGCGGTAGAACTCGCCCTCGATGGGGTTGAGCGAGCGCATGATGTCGGCGATGGTGCGGTAGCCGTGCTCGGCGGCGTGCGGGGCCTCGGTGCGCTCGGCGAGGTCGAGGACGCCGGGGTTGGTCTCGCGGACCATCTTCTCGCAGTAGTCGACCCCGACCAGGTTCTCCTGGAAGATGTTGTGGTCGAACATGTACTCGGCCGATTCGCCGAGGTTGATGATCCACTCGGCGAGGTGGGGCGGCTTGACCCCGTAGGCCATGTTCTGGGTGTAGACGGAGCAGGTGGCATGGTTGTCGCCGCAGATCCCGCAGATGCGGCTGGTGATGAAGTGCGCGTCGCGGGGGTCCTTGCCGCGCATGAAGACGCTGTAGCCGCGGAAGACGGACGAGGTGCTGTAGCACTCGGCCACGCGCTTCTGCTTGAAGTCGATCTTCGTGTGGATGCCGAGGCTGCCGACGATCCTGGTGATCGGATCCCAGGCCATCTCCACCAGGCCGCTGCCGTCGCCGGCCGCCTTCGTCTTCGGTGTCATCGTTTCTGCCGTGGCCCTTCTGGAAGCGGGTGCGGGAGCGGAATCGTGAGGGTGCGGGAGGCGGACGAGGCGGGGCGTACGGGGGCGCGGGCGCCGGCCCGGGGACGGGCCGGCGCGGCCCGGCCGGGTCACCAGGGCGGGCGGTACCCGGTGGTGATCTTCCGGCCCGTGCGGCGCCACTTCGGCTCCTCGTCCACCGTGTGCAGCGTGACCGCACGCAGCCTGCGGATCAGGGCGCCGTACGCGCCGCTGGCCTTGGTCGAGACCGTGGCGCCCGGCGGCTGGTCCATGAACGGCATGAACTTGTCGGGGAAGCCGGGCATGGTGCAGGCGATGCAGATGCCGCCGACGTTCGGGCAGCCGCCGATGCCGTTCATCCAGCCGCGCTTGGGGACGTTGCACTTGACGACCGGGCCCCAGCAGCCGACCTTGACGAGGCACTGGGGCGAGTCGTACGACTCGGCGAACTGGCCCTGCTCGTAGTAGCCGGCCCGGTCGCAGCCCTCGTGGACGGTGTGCTCGAACAGCCAGGTCGGGCGCAGCTTGTCGTCCAGCGGGATCATCGGGGCGGAGCCGGCCGCCTGGTAGAGCAGGTAGGTCAGGGTCTCCGAGAAGTTGTCCGGCTGGATCGGGCAGCCGGGTACGCAGACGATCGGGATACCGGCCTTGGAGGTCCAGTTCCAGCCCAGGTAGTCGGGGACCCCCATGGCGCCCGTGGGGTTGCCCTCCATGGCGTGGATGCCGCCGTACGTGGCGCAGGTGCCGATCGCCACCACCGCGAGGGCCTTCGGCGCCAGCCGGTCGATCCACTCGCTGGTGGTGATGGGCTGGCCGGTCTCCGGGTCGTCGCCGAAGCCGCACCAGTAGCCCTCGGGCTTGATCTTCTCGTTGGGGACGGAGCCTTCGACGACGAGGACGAAGGGGTCGATCTCGCCGCGCTCCCCCTTGAAGAACCATTCGATGAACGTGTCGGCGCCGCCGACCGGACCGCATTCGAAGTCGATGAGCGGCCAGTGGACGGCGATCTTGGGCAGGCCGGGGAGGGTGCCCGTGACGATCTCCTCGATGCTCGGCTGCATCGCGGCCGTCAGGGACACCGAGTCGCCGTCGCAGCTCAGTCCGGCGTTGATCCAGAGGATGTGGATCGTGGGGTCCTCTACCGTGCTCTGCGTTCCAGCAGCCATGCGGATCGCTCCTTGGGCGGGGATGCGGGAAGGGGGTCCTGCCGAGACGGGGACGGCCGCGGGGGAAGGTCTGCGGCCGCCCCCACCCTTCTTGCTAGCAGCCGGCCGGGCCGCCTGCCCTGTCGGACTGGGCCGGTGCGGTGAATCCGGGGCGCTGCCCGGGGTCGGCGGCAGTGCGCCGCCCCCGGGCGGGCCGTGCCAGGTGCGGCGGGGTGCCGGCCGGGGTCTCCTTGCGGACGAAGGCCCTGCGCAGGGCGTGGTAGGGGGCCTGCGGGTCGAAGAAGGCCTCCCGCATCCGGGCCAGTTCGGTCGCGCGGTGGGAGGCGAGGGGGCGGAGCGTCTCGTCGACCTCGCGGCGGGCCTTCTTGCCGGCGATACGGGACCGGGTGCCGGGCCAGTCGGCCAGCCGGACCGCGAGGCGCGCGGTCTCGTCCGCGAAGGCCTGCGGGGTGCAGTCGATGGTCCGGTCGGCCAGTCCGAGGCGGCGGGCGGCCTCGCTGCCGACGGGCAGGGCCTCGCTCGTGAGGCGCTGGGCGACGCCGGTCCCGGTCCGGCGGGGCAGGGTGTACGTCCAGTACTCCGAGCCGTGGAGGCCCATCAGCCGGTAGTGCGGGTTGAGGACCGCCCCGGACCGGAGCCAGACCTCGTCGGCGGCGAGGGCGAGCATGGCCCCGCCGGCGGCGGCGTTGCCGCCGACGGCGGCCACGACGAGCCGGTCGGTGGTGGTCAGCACGGCCTCGACGAGGTCGTCCATGGCGTTGATGTTGGCCCAGGACTCCTCGGCCGGGTCGGCGGCGGCCTCGATGACGCCGAGGTGGATGCCGTTGGAGAAGAAGTCGCGGCCGCCGCCGAGGACGAGGACGGAGGTGGGGCGGGAGCAGGCCTCGCGGTAGGCGGCGAGCAGGCGCCGGCAGTGCTCGGTGCTCATCGCGCCGCCGGGGAAGGAGAACGACAGGAAGCCGGCTTCGCCGTCCTCGCGGTAGCGGATGTCCGACCAGGTGCGCGGGCCGGCCCCGGTGCCGGTGTCCGGCGGTGCGGGGATCTCGGGCAGGGCGGGCAGCCGGCCGGCGAGGGCGAGGGTGGCGGGCAGCTTGACGGGGGCAGGCTCGCCGGGGGTGCGCCGGGCCCGCAGTTCGGGGATCCACACCGCCCCGTCGGCCGTGGCCCGGCAGATCGCGCCGGCCCGGGTGGCGAGGAGTTCGCCGGGGCGGCCGCGCAGCCCGTCCTCCGGGTGGCCGCCGTGCAGGTACCACTGGCCGCCGAGCAGGTCGTCGAGGACGCCGGGCTGCGAGTCGGCGGCGCGCAGGGTGCGTACGACGCGGTCGGTGGAGTCGTGCGCCCAGTCGATCCGGCGCTCCTCCTGGCGCAGGTACGGCAGGGCGCGGCCGGACGTCTGGGGCTCGGGGACGTGGGTGCCGGAGGCGAAGCGGTCGACGGCCCGGAGGACGGCGGTGAGGGCGGCGTCGGAGACCTCGCCGCGGTAGGCGTCGCTCTTGGCGACGGGCGGGAGCACGCAGTCCGCGGTGGCCCAGACCGGGCCGGCGTCCATCTCCGCGTCGGCCTGGAGGACGGTGACGCCCCAGGTGTCCGCGCCCTCGGCGACGGCCCGGTCGAGCGAGGAGGGGCCGCGGTCCCCGACGGGGCCGGGGTGGACGACGAGGCACACGTGCCGGGACCAGACCTCGCGGGGGATGGCCGTCTTCAGCATGGGCGCGATGACGAGATCGGGCCGGTGCCGGTCGACGGCCTCGGCGAGGCGGCCGTCCGGCAGGACCAGCTCGACCGCCACGCTGTGCCCGCGGTCCCGCAGTTCGGCGTGGACCCGCTGGGTGAGGCTGTTGAAGGCACTGGCGGCGAGCAGGATGTGCACGTGTTTCTCCCAGGCGTCCGGCTCCGGCGGCGGCCGGAGCGTTTCCGGCCGCCTGCGATCGTCGGTGACGGGGGTGCCCCGGGCGGGGAGACGTACGGGCCGTGTCACCCGTACGGGGAGGCCCGCACCGCCGGCTGGTGGAGGGGCGGGCGGTGCCGGGGCACCGCCCGCCGCCGTCGGGTCAGCGCAGGTCGAAGCTGATGGACGACGCCTTGTCGTTCATGCCGTCACCGACGTACGCGTTGTAGCCGTGGTAGGTCTGGTGGGCGCCCCGGAAGTCCTTGTGCTCCCACAGGGTGAGGGGGCAGGTGATGCCCTGGGCCGAGCTCACCGTGTCGTTCCAGCCCCACTTGGAGAGCTCGTTGAACTCCGGGTAGCGCCAGTTGCAGCCGACGCTGCCGCGGAAGGTGAACTCGCTGCCGCCGGAGTTGGCGTCGCTCCATATCCTGCCGAGGTCCTTGTATTCCCGCTGCGCGCCGAGTTCGGCGGCCTGGGCCCGGGTCGCGAAGCAGCCGCCCTCGCCGGTGTCGACGACGTAGGCGCAGAACTTGGCCGCCTTGGGGGCCGGCGCCTGCTCGACCGCGGTGGCGGGGACGACGCCCGCGGCCGTGAGGGTGAGGGCGGCCGCGCCGAGCGCGAAGGCCGATCGGATCATGCGCATGAATGCTCCTCGGATCGGTACGGAAAGCGCCCGGTTCGCCGGTGCGGTGGGCGCGGGGACGACTCAACGGGTCGGCCCGAGGGCCCGTCGAGGGGGTGCAGGTGCCGTTGGCAAGTTCCGCCCGCCCGGCGGCTGCCGCGCAGCCCGCGCGCCGGTGGCCGGATCGGCGGGCGGGGCCCGGACGGGCGGGGGCGCGGCCTGCCGGGCAGGGGCGGAGGCGGCGGGCGAGCGGCCGCGGGGCGGCCCCGGGGTGACCGAATCGCCATGGATCCGGGTGTTCCGCCCGGCGGTCCGTCGATTGTCCCGATCTCGACCGAGGTGACGGGTGGTGCGCATCACCCCTGGGTTCAGGCGGGTTGGCCGGATTTCGTCCGTGCCGTCGGGTTACCCGGGCGTACTGCCGGCCGCATGAGTGACACGAGTGAAACGAGTGTCACAACTGGCGGGCTGTCGGCGGGCGGCAGCAACGGACGCTCCCGCCGCACCGTCCTGAGGGCCGCCGTCGCAGGGGCCGGCGCCGTCGCCGCGGTGGGCGCGGGGGCGACCGCCGCCGAGGCCGCCTCCCGGCCCGCCCGCCCGGTCACCTTCGTCCTGGTCCACGGCGCCGGCAGCAACTCCTACGGACTGGCCACGGTGGTGGCCGAGCTGGGGCTGCGCGGACACCGCGCGGTGGCGGTCGACCTCCCCGGGCACGGATCCGGCGCCTACTTCCCGCTCTCCTACCAGTCGCCGCAGGACCTGGAGCGGCTGCGCACGGAGCCTCCCCGCTGGGCAGGATGACGCTGAAGGACTACGCCGACCACGTGGAGGCGGTGGTACGGCGGGCCCGATGCAACGGCCCGGTGGTCCTGGTGGGCCAGAGCCTGGGCGGGGCGACCGTCAACGCGGTCGCCAACCGGATCCCCGAGCTGATCGACCACCTGGTCTGCGCCTCGGCGTTCTGCCCCGCGCAGCGGAAGACGGTGCTGGAGCTGATGACCACTCCGGAGGCGGCCACCAGCATGCTGTTCCGGATGACCAGCGTGCCCACCCCGCCCGAGCCGGGCCTCAACCGGGTCAACTGGCGCTCCAACGACCCGGCGTTCTTCGCCGCCTGCAAGGAGGCGCTGGGCCTCGACTACACCGACGCCGAGGTCCGGGCCCTGATGAACACCCTGGAACCGGACGAGGCGGCCTCGATCTCGGTCTCCGACGCGCGCGGCCTGCCGGAGAGCTGGGGGGCGCATCCCGCGCACCTTCCTGAAGTTCACCGCGGACCGGGCGATCCCGCCGGCGCTCCAGGACCTGATGATCCGGGAGGCCGACGAGCTGACCCCGGGCAACCGGTTCCGCGTACGCCCCCTCGCCGCCCGCACATCGGGCCCCGCGACCCGGCGGTGCTGGCGGGCGAGCTGGAGCTGGCGGCCCGGCTCTGCCGCTGAGTCCGGCACGGCGCCGGAGCACGCACCGCCCCCGTCGGCGCACGTGCGCCGGCGGGGGCCGGCCGGGAGGGGGACGGGTCAGCAGCCCGGGGCTCCCGTGCCGCCCCGCTGCGGCAGGCTCACGTTGGGCGCGGAGCTCGGCCAGGTCAGGGTGGCCGTCTTCGTCGTCCCGTCCGCGTTGATCCGCACGACGGGGATGGGCTTGCCGACGGGGTTCCCGTCGTTCCCGAACGACAGCCACCCGCTGGCTCCGGGCAGCATCTGCGCGCAGTAGAACTGGTGCAGGATGCCGGTCAGCAGGCCCGGGTTCTTCACGCCCGCCCCCTCGCGCCGGGCCGCGCTGACCGCGGCGGCCACGGCGTCGTGCGTGAGCATCGCCTGCCCGCTGGCCAGGCTCGCGGGATCGAACGACAGCGGCGGCCGGGCGCCCTGCGTGGTGGCCAGGGGCTGCTGCGTGCACGGGTCGGGACGGCCGGTGAACGCCGACCAGAACTGGTCGTAGTTGCGCTTGGCGTCCGTCCCGGGGCATTCGGACCCCCACTCCTCCGGGCTGGCCAGCGCCGTGAACGCCACGGTGACCCGGCCCGAGGCGATGCCCTTGAGGACCACGTCGTCGCGGATGGCCTCCGAGGCGTCGTCGCCGGCCAGGATGTGCAGCTGCCCGATGCCGCAGGGCGCCCCCTGCACCCAGGTCTGGACGAAGGCGCCCAGGTCGCGGCCGCGGCCGGCGAAGTACACGGCGGACGGGGCCGCCTGGCACAGGTTGGCGTGCATCAGCGTGAACTGCTGCACCAGGTAGTCGGAGCGGCCCGCGCCGCTGGGCATGTCGCGGGGCGAGGTGTACGGCAGCACGGTCAGGGTGCGGTCCGGGGCCTGGAAGCGGACCTTGGCCTCGGCCGCCAGGCTGGCCGTGTAGTCGTCGCCCTCGACGCCGTCGGCGATCACGGCCATGGAGGTGACCGCCGGCTTCAGCCCCGACACGTACTGGTTGGCGGCGATCACCGTGTCCGTGTTGGTCGGCGAGACGCGGAACATGTCGGGGATCAGCTTCTTGCCCGCCGGGTCCGCCGGGTCCAGGTTCATCGAGTTGCCGGTGACCGTGGAGCCGATGACCGGGATGTGCAGCCGGGACGAGATGGCCGCGGCGGCCTGCCTGGTCTGGTCGGTGGACTGGCCGAGGCCGACGACCGCCGAGATGCGCTCGGGCCCGGCGTGCTGCTCGACGCTGTCCACCGCCTGCTGCCAGGCCCCGTACCGGCTGCCCATGTTGGCGAGGTAGAGCTTGACGCCGGGCCTGCTGCCGTACGCGGCCGTGTTGTTCGCCCGCCAGACGGCGGTGATCGCGCCCTCGATGTTGTGGTACAGCGACTCGTAGGTCAGGGTGTCCACGTCGTGGACGGGCGACAGGTTAAGCATCAGCACGACGCTGGTGGACTCCCCCGTCACCGCGTCGTTGGCGGCGTTTATCTCCTTCTGGAGCGCGCGCATGCGGTCCGGGTCGTTCTTCGTGAACGGCTTGCCCTCGATGTTCACCCCGACACAGGCCCGGGGCTTGCCGGTGGTGGCGGTCATCCCCTTCCCGCACGACAGCTCGGGCGGGAAGAGGATGCCGTAGAGCCGTTCGCCGCCCACGACGGCGCCGGCCAGGACCAGGAGGATGACGATCACCGACACCACCGGATGGCGGCGCCACCGGAGGAACCGGGGAATGCGTACACCTGCGGGCATGAGGGACTCCTTGCGGTGCGCACGGCCACGCCCACGCGTGGCGCGGAAGGATCAGGCGAAGCGGGCGCCGGCCTGCTGGAGGGCGCTGACGTCGAGCAGACGGGAGTTGTGCGCCAGGCGTTCGAAGCCCTCTTCGATCTGGGCGTCCCATCGCCGGCTGCGCTCGGTGAGCGGGTCGTTGTACAGCCACAGCAGGGCCAGGAGCTTTGCGGTGGCCACCGAGACGACGTCCCGGCCGGTCTGTTCGATCCCGGCGAGGAGGAGTGCGTACGCCTCCTGCGCGGACTGCCGGTGGACGAGGCGGCAGGGCGCCGACGCGAGGTAGTCGAGGAGCCGCACCCAGGCGCGGTGGTCGCGGTCGAACCGCTGGGCGAGCGCTTCGGCGACCGGGGGGAAGTCGCCCAGGGCCAGCGCGTAGAAGAGCTGCTGCTCGTCGCGGGCGACGGCCGAGCCGTTGTGGGCGGAGGTCAGCGAGGCCAGGGCCTGGGCCTGCCGGGTGAACACGTCGCGCCACGGGTCGGCCGGGGCGTCCCCGCCCGGCCGGGGCGGGACGGCGTGGGCCGGCCGGTCGGCGGCGGGGGCCGGCACGGTCGCGGGCGCAGCGGCCAGGGCGGTGAGCGCGCAGCGGCCCAGCCAGGGGTGCAGGACGGGGGGCCGGTCGGCCTCGCCCCAGCCGACCTCCCGGATGAGGGAGGGGCGGTGGAAGAAGGTGCTGACCCACAGGTTGCGGCGCAGCAGCTCCAGGCTGCGCGGCAGGTCCGCTATCTCGGGCGGCACGCGGGGGTCGTCGGCGGTGCGCATGTCCGCGAGGTAGGCGGCGGCGAGGACGACGGGCGGCACGCCGGCCCACTGCCGGCCGGGCGCGGCGAGCCCCTCGGGGAGGCTGTTCTCCAGGGCCCGCGACCACAGGGGTCTTCCGCCCGCGTCTACAGCGGCCGGGAGGGGTCTGTCCCGTTCGGCGGCGTCCGCGTCGGGTGACGCGGAGGCGCGCTGGTCCTGCAGGGTGAGGGCGGCCCCCCAGTGGCCGCCGGTGAGGGCGTGGGCGACGGAGGCGGGGACGGGCGCGGCCAGGGAGCCCCCGCTGTCGGCGACGTCCGCGACGCGGTCCTCGGGCATCGGGTCGAGCCAGACCGGGTACCAGTAGTGGGCCGCCGAGAGCGGGTCCGGGCCGCCGCCCGGCTCGTCCTGCCGGGTCCACACCGTACGGGTGGCGCGGGACAGCAGGGGGATGCGGCGCTGCGGGCTCTCCGGCAGCGGGGTGGTGCGCCAGGGCTCGCACCAGCGGGTGGTCCACTCCGGCTGCCACTGGTCGCAGGCGGCGAGGACGACGAGGGGGTCCGCGGCGGCGCCGAACGGTCCCGGCGCGTGCTGCTCGTTGCGGATCCGGGCGGCGACGAGGGCGGTGAGGAAGCGGCGGCCGGCCGGGGTCTGGGCGCCGTCCACGAACAGCACCCAGGCGTGGTCGTGCCGGCCGCGGGCGGGCTCGGACGGCGGGATCTCGCAGGAGCAGGCCGAGCGCAGGGCCGGGTGCCGCTCCGCCTGGTCCTTGGCGTCGGCGAGGAAGGCCGCCAGCAGCGGTGCCACCGCCGCGGAGCGGGAGGCGGAGCTGAGCCGGACCAGGGCGTCGACATGGCCCGCGTCCTCCGCCTCGGGGATGCCGACGTGCCAGCGCAGCGCGTCGCGCAGGCCCCAGCGGGCGGTGCTCTGCAACAGCGACCCGATCACGGGCCGGGCCCCGTCCCGTACGGCGCCGGCCACCTCGCGGGGGCCCTGGACGAGCGGGCTGAGCGCACCGGTGACCACCACGTCCATCGTGGCGTCCACGGCGTCCTCCAGACGGGAGGCGAAGCGGCCGCGGCGGGTGTTGCGCGTGTACTGCCGGATCAGGTCGCGGATCTGGTCCGTGGCGCGGGCCCGGTCGGGTTCCAGTACCTCGTTGAGCGCGAGCAGCCCGAGGGCGAAGCGGTGGAACACCGGGCTGCGGCGCAACGTGTCCCAGCCGCGCATCATCTGGAACGCGACCAGGGCCGCCGCGGACACCGGGTCGAGCGGGGTCTCGTTGAAGTCGAGGTGGGCGTGGACCACCGTCGATCCGCAGCCCTGGGACAGGGAGCGCAGCACGCTGGACTTGCCGGACTGCCGGGGCCCGAGCAGGGCCACCACGGGCTGCCGCTGGTCCGGATGGCGCCAGATCATGTGCCGCAGGAACGCGTCCGTCCCCTCCGCATGGCTGAGCTCCGCCGTTGCGCTCATCATGCCCCGCCCCCCGACTGATCGATACGCGCACACCGACGACACGGAAGGTAACACCGGGAGGACGCGGAGCGACGGTGATACCGCAGATCCGTTGCGCTGCCGGGGCAGTCCTGTTGCGGATCTTCGGCCGATATCCTGCAAGCGCGCCGCCCGGGCAGGATCCGGTCGGCGGAAGAAAACGTGACACACGCGATGTTCCGGGCCGCCGTGCGCGGCCGGAGAGGGAGCCCCGATGGACGTGCAGCACTTCGAGCGGATCACCGCCTTCATCGAGGCGCGGCTCACCCCGCTGTTCGACGAGGCGACCGGCAGCGAGCGCGGCTTCGCGATGGACGACACCTCGCGCGCGCTGCGGGCGCTGCGCAACGCGGTGCTGGAGGCCTCGGCGGTCAAGGGGCTCCTGGAGAAGCGGGCCACGGCCGACGCGGCCCTGGGCCGGGTCATCGACCAGTCGGTGGAGCACCACTGGGACGTGCTGCGCGGCATCGCCCGGCAGTGGGAGGACCACGCCGACTTCCGGTCGGAGTTCAAGCGCCACGCGTGGGAGCTGGAGGCGGCGCCGGCCGCCGTCGCCGCGGAGGCCTGAGCCCCCGGGGAGGGCCGAGCCCCGGGGAGGCCCGGGCCCTCCGGGGAGGCGGCGCCCGCGCACCCCGGGGTGACAATGGGGGTGTGGTCCGGCCTCCGAGGGGCAGGAGACGACGATGAACGGCTCGGTCCCCATCGGGCGGGTGGTCGGAGTACCCCTGCGGATGCACTGGAGCGTTCCGCTGCTGGTGGTGCTGTTCGCGTACGGGCTCGGCCGCCAGACCCTGCCCGCCTGGACGCCGGGGCACTCCCACACCGTCTACACCGTCGCCGCGGCCATCGGCGCCCTGCTCCTCCTGGGCAGTCTGCTGCTGCACGAGACCGCGCACGCGGCGACCGCCCGCAGGAAGAACATCTCCGTGGAGGACGTGACCCTGTGGGCGCTGGGCGGCATGACCCGGATGGGGCGGCCGCAGAGCGCCGGGGTGGCGTTCGCGGTGGCCGTCAGCGGGCCGGTCGCCAGCCTCGCCGTCGGGGGCGTCGCCCTCGGCGCGGGCTTCGGGCTGCACACGCTGACCGGCTGGGCCGTGCCCGCGGCCGTCCTGGTGTGGCTGGGCTGGACGAACGTGTTCCTCGGGGTGTTCAACCTGCTGCCGGCCGCGCCCCTCGACGGCGGGCGGGTGCTGCAGGCGCTGCTGTGGTGGCGCACCGGCGACCGCGAGCGGGCGGAACGGGCGGCCTCGCGCAGCGGGCAGGTCTTCGGCGTGCTGCTGGCCGGCTTCGGCTGGGTCTCCTTCCTGCGCGGCTCCCCCGGCGGACTGTGGCTGGTCCTGGTGGGCCTGTTCATGGCGGTCGTCGCGGGCGCCGAGCGGCGCACCTCGGAGCTGCGCGCGGCCCTGGAGGGGGTGCGGGTGGCCGACGCCATGTCGGCGCCGGTGGTCACCGGGGCCGACTGGCTCGCCGTGCCGCGGTTCATCGACGAGGTGGCCCTGGACGCACGGCACTCGGTGCTGCCCCTCCTCGACTTCGACGGCCGGCCGAGCGGGATCGTGCACATGGCCCGGCTGGCCGCCGTCCCGGCCGCGCAGCGGGAGGAACTGCGGGTCCGCGACGTGGCGACCCCGCGGGAGCGGTGCACGGTGGCCGCTCCGGGCGATCTGCTGACGGCGGCGCTGGACGCGCTGCGGCCGAGTGCCGGGCTGCCGATCCTGGTACTGGACGGGGAACGGCTCGTCGGCATCGTGACCGCGGCGGACATCTCCCGCATGCTGCGCCGGCACTCGCTGGGCGGAGGCCGGGAACCGGGCTGAGCCGGGACGCAGATGTGCAGGCGGGGCTGCTCGCCGATGTGCAGGCGGGACTGCTCGCCGATGTGCAGGCGGGACTGGTTGCCGACACGCAGGCGGGGCTACTCGCCGATGCGCAGGAGGGCGAGGGTGATGTTGTCGGGGCCGCCCGCCTCGATTGCGGCCCGCCACAGCTCGTAGGCGGCCTTGCCGTCGTCGTGCACCCGCAGCAGCTCGCCGAGCTCCTCCTCCGGCACGGCGTCGGTCAGCCCGTCGGAGCACACGAGGTAGCGGTCCCCCGCCGCGACGGCCCGCGTCGCGACGTGCGGTGTGATGCCGGTGCTGTGGTGGGCGCCGCCGATGGCCTGCGTGAGCACGGACGTCGTACGCTGCCCGGGCGCCAGGGGCGGGTTGTCGTCCACGCTCACCTGGAACAGCTCCTCCTGCGTCGCGTCGAGGACGCGGCTGTCGCCGACGTTGAAGGAGATCAGCGACTCGCCGAGGACGACGGCCCCGGCGACCGTCGTGCCCATGGTGGCCAGCCCCGGATCGCTGTCCGCGGCCGCGTACACCGCCTGGTCGCACATGGCCAGCGCCTCCCGGACGGCGCCCTCGCTGGCCAGGGCGGGCCCGAGCGCCGCGAGTTGGCGTACGACCAGCGCGCTGGCGACCTCGCCGGCCGGCTGCCCGCCGATCCCGTCGGCGACCGCGACGACGAGGGGCTCGCCGAGGGGGAAGACGAACGTCTGCGGGTTGCGGGTGACGGTGGCGCACAGTGTCCACGGTCCGACGACGAGACTGTCCTCGTTGTGGTCCCGTATCAGCCCGGAATGGCTCAGCGCGCTCACGGCTATGTACGGCATCGCACCACCATTGTCACGCCGCGGACCCGCGGCCGCCCCGGCACGCGCACCGGCGGGGCAGGGGGGGGCCGGCTAGGGACGGCGACGGGGCTTGCCGCCCTTGGCGCCCTTGACTCCCTTGGCCGCCCCCTTGCCGGTGCCGGTGGCCTTCCCCGTTCCCTTGCCGCCCTTGGCGCCGCCCGCGCCGGCGGACCCGCCGCGCGGGTTCTTCCCGGCCGCCGGCCGGCCCGCCGCGGAACCGCGGCCGCCGCCCTTCGCCTCGGAGCGGCCCCGCTGCTTCGGCTGCGCCGCGGCCGGCTGGGGGCCGCGGGTGCTGTTGACCGTGCGGCCGCGGACGATCCCGATGAAGTGCTCGACCAGGTCGGTGGTCTCGTCCTCCGGCCACGAGAGCGCGACCCGCGACGCGGGGGCGTCGGTGACCGGCCGGTAGGTCAGGTCCTTGCGGTGGTGCAGGCGGGCCAGGGACTGGGGGACGACGAGGACGCCGATGCCGGCCGCGACCAGTTCGACGGCGTCGGCGGTCGTCGCCGGGCGTTCGAACGCGGGACGCCCGGGAAGGGCCTCCCAGCCGAGGGTGTCGTCGAGGGGGTGGAGGACGATCTCGTCGGCCAGGTCGGCGAGGGTGACCTCGTCGACGGCGGCCACGAGGTGGTCCTTGGGGACGATGACGACGGTGGTCTCGGTGTACAGGGGGATCGCGGACAGGGCCGTGCGGTCCATGGGCAGCCGCACCAGGCCCGCATCGGCACCACGGTCACGCAGGGTGCCCGGAGCCTCGCCGGCGGAGACCTGGAGGAGGGTCAGCGGAACGTCGGGCAGGCGCTCGTTCCAGATCCGTACCCACTTGCCGGGGGTCACTCCGGGGACGTACGCGAGCCGGAACGAGGGAGAGAGCGGGGGTCGTGCTTCCGAGCCTGTCACCCGGCCAGGTTACCGGGCGTGGTCAGGAGGAGCGCACACGGTCGATATTCTTGTCTTCATGACGTCGCACAAGACCACCCAGACCATGAAGCCCGCCACCGCGGCAAAGAAGCTGGGTGTGTACCTCGAAGCCACCCCCGCGGAGTTCCGGGAGGGTGTCGTTTCCCGCAGCGAGCTGAACGCGCTGCAGGCCGACCCGCCCCAGTGGCTGCAGGAGCTGCGACGCACCGGCCCGCACCCGCGTCCGGTGGTCGCGGCCCGGCTCGGCGTCTCCATCGCCGGCCTCGCCCGCGGCGGGGTCACCGAGGCCCTCACCACCGAGCAGATCGACGCGATCAAGCAGGAGAACCCGGAGTGGCTCCAGAAGGAGCGCGCCACGCAGGCCGACGTCCGCAAGGAGACGGCCCGCATCAGGGAACGGAACGCGGAGCGCGCGGCACGCCAGGAGCAGGAGCAGTCCGGGTCCTGACCCGTACGCCCACCCGCACCACGCACACCGCACACGCACCGCACCGCACCGGGTGCGCCGGAGCAGGCCCGGCGCACCGGTGCACATCCCCCGCTCAAAAGCCGTTCCGCTACCGGTCCCCGGCGTGGCGTCGCCACGCCCCGGGCAGGCCTTCCGTGTGATCTCGCAACTCCTCGCACGGTTCCGCCGCCCCGCTGCGGCCGCACCCGTGTTCACGGCAGATTTCAGCTCGACAACCCAGTGGGTCGCCGGAAGGTCCTGGGCCTATCCCAACGGCGGCCCCATCAACCCCGGCGACAACAAACTCGACTACCTCACCCCCGACCCCGCCTACAGCCGCAGCGGCACCTTCCGCGCCACCCGCCGCCCGGACGGCAAGTGGGACGCCGGCCTGCTCACCACCGAGGGCAGCAAGGAGGGCTTCCTGCTGCGCGCGGAGGACGTCCTGGAGGCGCGCGTCCGGCTCCCGGAGGAGATAGGCGCCTGGCCGGCGATCTGGACCTGGCGCGACGGCGGCCAGGAGGTCGACGTCTTCGAGTACCACCCCGACAACCCCGACCTGCTGGAACTGTCCAACCACGTGCTGCGCGGCGGCTCGCACTACTACCGCAACCCGGCCGTGGAGCCGGGAGGCTGGGTGGACCTCAAGGTGAGGTTCGGCGCCCGGTCGGTCGTCTGGTGGGTCAACGGCACCCGCGTGTACGCCGACCGCAGCGGCGTCGGCCGGCGCTGGCGGGCGTACATCATCGTGAACCTGTCGGTGTGCGCCGGCCGCTACCACCCCGCCCCCGAACCGGGGGTGACCGAGATGTCGTACGAGGTCTCGGACCTCCGCGTCTACCGCTCCTAGCCGACCCTGGCCGGCAGGCCCTGACCGAATCCGGACGGACCCGACGGGCCGCGTGCGCGCCCCTGCTGGGCATAGTCCCCGGGTACGGGGAGGGGGAGGGCGGGGCTCGGCGGGGCGCAGCCGAACGGAACGGGCGGGACGGGCGGGACGGGCGGGAGCCGGGGGCAGGGCTTCGCCCGACTGGGGTCGGAGGAGCGTCCGGGGGCGTCCCGGCCCCCGATCAGCCGCTCGTCCCCGCCCGCGCGCTCCCCGCTCCTCGCAGCCCCCGCCCCGCAGCACGCACACCACCGCCGCACCACCGCCGCAGCGCTGGCGCTCGCGTCCGCGGGGAGTCCGCGAAGGCGGTGGCGGCCCTCGTCGGCGGGTGGGCGTACACGCCGGGCTGCAGCACGTGGCCCCGATCCCCGCGCCCCGGTGGAGCGCGCCGACCCGGTCCGCCATCAGGCGACTGATCAAGCCAGCGGAGGTGGCGGCGGCGGCCGTCCGGCCGTGCGGGCCGCACACCGCACACATCACGGGCACCTCCCACCCCTCGGACGGCGGCGGAACGGCGACCAGACGGGTGACCTCCGGTTTCGGAACAGACGAGCGTTCACCTGTTGGGCGGAAGAAATTTCCTACCGACCAGTAGACATGGGGCGTGATCTTGCCGATTCTGGCCGCGTACATGCCAAATCCGCCAGCACGAGGAGCGCCCCCACATGCGCAGCACCCGTATCCCCACCCCCACCCGTATCCGTACGCTCGGCACCGCGACTGCCACCGCAGCGGCCACCGCCGTCCTGCTGCTGGCCCCCGCCGGCACCTCCCAGGCGGCCCCGGCCGCCGCCCCGGCCGCCGCCCCGGCGGCGGTCACGCCGGCCGCGGCGACGGCGTCCGCGCCCGGCGGCAACGCGGCCATCCTGGGCATCGACTACGGCACCTGGAAGCGTGACGTGGCCGCCGTCATGGCCACCGCCCGCCCCTACGTCGAGCAGCGCATCGCGCAGACGCCGGCCGGCGAGAAGACGGCGATCGTCCTCGACATCGACAACTCCTCGCTGGAGACGGACTTCCACTGGTTCTGGGAGTGCCCGACCCCGGCGATCTCCGAGGTCCGCGACCTGACCCGGTACGCCAACGAGCGCGGCGTCGCCATCTTCTTCGTCACCGCCCGCCCCGGGATCATCGGCTCCCTCACGGAGAACAACCTCCGGTCGGTCGGCTACCCGGTGTCCGGGCTGTACGTGCGGGACCTGCCCGACCTGTTCAACGAGGTCAGCACGTACAAGACGGCCAAGCGCGCCGAGATCGAGGCCCGCGGCTACAAGATCATCGCCAATATCGGCAACAAGCAGAGCGACCTCGTCGGCGGTCACGCCGAGCGCACCTTCAAGCTGCCGGACTACAACGGCAAGCTGTCCTGACACGCCGGAGGCCGACCCGGGCGTGCACGCGCCGGACGCACGCCCGGGCCGGCCGCACCCCGTCTCAGGGGTGCTTCGCGACGCGGACCGACGCGATGCGGCCGACGGAGTCGGAGTCGATCTCGGCGGCGTCGCCGCCGGCAGGTCCGCGGTGATGCGGTGGCCACCGGTCGCGATCACGGCATGACCCCGCGCCACCGCGATCCGGGGCGCGGGGGCGGAGTCAGCGCAGCAGCGGGGCGAGGTGCTCGGCGAAATCGTGGGGCTGTTCGACCGCCGCCAGGTGCCCGCCCGGGAACTCGGCCGGCGCGCCGACGCCCAGCAGCTCCGCCAGCCGGACGGCCGGCCCGTAGAGCGGCTCCAGACCGCGCGAGTCCCGGCCGACCGCCAGGACGAGCTTGCCGGTGGCGCGGCGCAGGGCGGACACGTCCGGGGCGGACGAGGAGAACGGGCACAGCACGTGCTCCAGGAACGCCGGCGTGTTGGCGTACATGCGCTCGGCCATCTCCTTCAGGTCCGGGGGCAGTTCGCCGCCGTGGTGGCCGTCGCGACCACGATCACGGCCGTGGTCGTGGTCGCCGGGCCTGCCCTCTGCGAGGCCCTCGCCGAAGCGGGCCATGGCCGGGCCGGGGCCCTGGGTCCGGGCCGTCTCGCGGACCTCGGCGAACAGTGCCCGGTGCGGGGCCGGGTCCGCCAGCAGCTCCAGCAGCGGCAGCTCGTGCGCGACGGTCCGGCGTACCCGGTCGGGGTGGCGGGCCAGCAGGTCGAGCGCGGTGATCGCGCCGGAGCTGCATCCCATGACGAACGCCTCGTCGTGCGGCGCAAGGTGGTCGAGCAGGCGGCGGGCGTCGTCGCTCCAGACCCGCACCTCCTGGTCGGCGAGCGGCCCGTCGAGCCGGCTGCGGGACATGCAGCGCTGGTCGTACGAGACCACGGTGTACCGGTCGGCGAGTGCCGCGGCCAGGGTCCCGTACATGCCGGCGTCTCCCGCGCCTCCGGGGATCAGCAGCAGGAGAGGGCCGCTGCCGCGCGTCTCGTAGTAGAGGGTGGCGCCGGGTACGGCGAGCGTCGCGGCGGTGGGCGTGGGCGTCGTCATGGCCGTCATGGGTTTCCCTGCTCTTCT
This sequence comes from Streptomyces sp. NPDC090445, assembly GCF_044769385.1. Lineage (NCBI taxonomy): Bacteria > Bacillati > Actinomycetota > Actinomycetes > Kitasatosporales > Streptomycetaceae > Streptomyces > Streptomyces sp. NPDC090445. The sequence goes on from NZ_JBIVXV010000006.1 coordinate 339,451, forward strand.
GCTTCTGCTTCTGCTTCTTCTGCTTCGTCTGCCTCTTCTGCTTCCCTCCGCGTCTCCTGCCGCCCGTCCCCCGCCGGCCAGGCCTCCAGCAGGACGTGGAGCGCATCGAGCGAGCGCGCCCAGGACTCCCCTACGGGGCGGGCGTGGCCGAAGCCGCCGGCGAGCTCCAGGTGGATGTAGCCGTGGAAGGTGCTGCGCAGCAGGCGGCCTGCGTCGGTGAGGTCCGGCTCCTGCAGCCCGTAGGCGCGCAGCATGCCGTACGTCAGCTCGACGCTGCGCCGGAAGCCGGCGGAACCGCCGACTTCCTCCGGCGTGAGCTGCATCTGCGTGGCCGCGTACCGGCCCGGGTGGGCGAGCGCGTAGTCGCGGTAGGCGTCGGCGAAGGCGACGAGGGCGTCCCGGCCGGCCCGGCCCGCCACGGCCGCGGCGATGCGCTCGGTCAACTCTTCGGAGGCGAGGAGGGCGATCCGTACGCGCAGCTCCCGCAGGTTGCGCACGTGCGAGTACAGGCTGGCGTCCTTGACTCCGAAGTGCCGCGCGAGCGCCGACACCGTGGCGTTCTCCAGGCCGACCTCGTCGGCCATGGCCGCGGCTGCTTCCGTCAGCCGGACGACGGTGATCCCGGCACGTGCCATGCCCCGTTCACCCAACCCTTTCCCGCTCCCCGGCCCCGCAACGTCCGCTTCCTAGGGGCTCTAGGTTTCACCCTAGCAGGACTAGGCAGATGTTGATCAAGACCTGCGGGGCGCCGCCCCGGGGCGGCTAGAATTGCCGGGTTCTGACAACGACCACATGGGATTCAGGCAGCGGGAGCCGTGATGGAGCAGCAGGAACGTGCACGCGGCGGCGGCCTCGGAGCCGCGGGCGGCCGGGCCGCGGGCGGCCGGGCCGCGGGCGGCCGGGCCGCGGGCGGCCGGGCCGACGCCGAGGCCGGCTACGAGCAGTGGAAGGGGAAGGGCGTCGCGCTGCGCGCCTTCTTCTACATCGCCGGCACCCACCTCTTCGCCGGCTTCATCTGGCTGCTGTTCACCCTCGGCGAGCACGCCCAGAAGTGACCCCCGGGACCCGAGGGTCCCGGGGGCTCCCGAGGACCCGAGGGCCGGGGAGGGTGGAGGGCGGAAGGGGCAGTTCGACGGGGACGAAGGGCGGAGCAGGGCCGGTCAAGAGGTGTACAGCCACCACTTGTGGTTCATCTGCTTGCACGCGTAGTGCTTCCACTTGCCCTGCGCCTGCCCGCTCTTGCCCGCCTTCTGGCACGCCTGCTTGCTGGCGTAGGGGCCGAACTTGGCGGCGGGCCGGTGCTGCTCCGCCGTCACAGTGGTGGTCTGCTGCTGCGGGGCCGCGGTTGCCGCGCCGACGGGTCCGGCGACGAGCAGTCCGGCGGTGGCCAGTGCAGCGAGCGGAGCGATACGGAAAGTCTTGGCGGTCATGGTGATGGGTCCATTTCGTGTCGGTCCGGGCCCCCTGGCGGAACCCGGACCAACAACGTAGGAATCCCCCGGTCCCGGGCGCATGGGGTGAACGCCCCATCCCGGTCCCGCGCCACCGCGCCACCCGCCCCACCGCGCTACCGCGTCCCGGCGTCCGGGGCGGGCCGCAGCGGCGGCGCGGGCAGCGGGCGGCCCTCCAGGGCCAGTTCCGTCATCAGCAGCAGCGCGCCGGTCCAGCCGAGCGGGGCGACGGACGAGGGGCGGCCGGATCCGTTGACGGTCTCCGGGAGTTCGCCCAGGCCGTTGCACTTGGACAGCAGCCAGTCCAGTACGCCCTGCGCCTTCCCGGTCTCGCCCAGGTGGGCCCAGGCCAGCGCGAAGAAGCTCGTGCTGGCGGTCCAGGCGTACGAACCCCAGCTGAACCCCGGGTCGTTGCCGGGCGAGAGCCCGCCGTTCGGCAGCAGCAGCGCCGCGTGGGTGGAGTCCAGGGCGGCCCGCACGTCGGCGGGGGCCGTGTTGACCGGCGGCGCCATGAAGGCGGCGGCGCTGTCGCGGCCGTGCCTGCCGTCGGCGGTGCGCGGGTAGCCGAGCGGGGCGAAGGAGGCGGCGATGCCGTCCGACAGCCGCCGGGCGGCGAGGGCCCAGCGGTCCGCGTCCTGGCCCTGCCCGAGCCGGTCGGCGAGGTCCGCGGCGGCGTTGAGGCCGGCCAGCAGCGGGGCGGCGGTGCCGATGTTGGGGGTGTCCGTGCCCAGTTCCCAGTAGTCGGGCGAGGCGGGCGGCAGGCCGTCGGCGCCGAGGGAGGCGGCGGCGTGGTCGGCGGCCCTGCGCACCATCGGGTACAGGGCACGGAGCCGCTCGTCCCGGTCCGCGGCCGGCGCCGCCCGGTACCACTGCCAAGTGGCCCAGGGGACCCAGCCGTTGCCGTCGAGCTGCCAGGCCCGGCTGTCCGGCGGGCCGCTGCCGTCCAGCTTGGTGCGGGCCTCCCACGTCCCGTCGGCGCGCTGGGTGTCGGCGTCGTACCGCAGGATCCGGTAGGCCTCCTCGTCGTGGCCGGTGGCGGCGAACGCGACCGCCGCGAAGGCCCCGTCCCGCGGCCAGGAGTACTCCCACGGGGGCGACCAGGCCGCGGCGAAGGCCCCGTTGGGCTGGAGCAGGGCCCGCATGGACAGCAGTGCGCGCTGTGCCGCGGCCCGCCGGTCGGCGGTGGTGCCCGGGATCCGGCCGGCGGCGAGCCAGGCGCGGCTCTCGGTGATCTGCGCCTGGGCTCCGGGATCGTCCGCCGGCACCACGGCGGACTTTCGGGCCCCGGCGGGCAGGTAGCGGCGGCGGCCCGACGGGAGGGTCAGGACGTTGCTGCCGCCGACGTACGCGGCGCCGACCGCGAAGGAGGGCAGGACGGCCTCGGTGGCGGTGCCGTTGGACAGCAGTCCGGCGGTGCGGGCGGCGAGCGCCGAGGTGGGCACGTAGCAGGGCTCTGTCTCGCCGCAGCGCTCGGTGTCGGGCGGGTTCACCCGGAAGGCCAGCCGGGAGGAGGTGGAGGCGTGCCAGCCGCCCCAGTACGCCTTGTCGTAGTTCCAGCTGGTCAGCGAGTCGGGGACGGTGGTGGTCGTGCCGTACCAGGCGATGGTCTTGTTCTCGGTGGTGGTGGCCTGGAGGTGCAGGTGGTAGGTGGTGCCGGGGGTGACGTCGGCGCCGATCGGGAACTCCAGCCAGCCGGCGCCGGCCCCGCCCAGGGAGTCCAGGCTGACGGTCCGGGAGGCGATGACGGATGCGGCGTCGGCCTTGTCGCGGCGGATCTGGGCGGTCACCCTGCCGGTGGCGGCCGTGCTGCCGAGGTAGACGGCCACGCGGGAGACGCGGGTGCCGGAGACGGTGAACTCCTGTGCCGCCGCGTTGTCGGCGGCCTTCACGCTGAACAGGGCGGTCCCGTGCAGGGGCTGGCTGTCGTACGGCCCGGCGAGCGCACGTACGGGCGCGAACGCGGGTACGGGCACGAACGCCGGCGCGGACGGGGGGCCGGCAGCCGGGGGCACTCCCGCCGGCGCCAGGATCAGGACGGCGGACAGCACTGCGGGGAGCACGGTGGGGAGCACGCCCGTCGCGAACGGCATCTGGTGCGGCCCTTCCTGGGTCGGTGCGGTGCGGGGCGAGGCGAGGCGCCGGCCCGGCGCGCAGCGGCGCCCGGCGCACCCCGCACCGGAGGTGGGCCCTCACTGTGCACGCCCCGGACCTGCGGCAGCGGCAGCCCGGGGCCTGTTCCACCCGGGGCGGACCGTATTTCCATCCGATGGCGTGAAACGGTTCGCCATGAGGAAGGCGGCCCGGGCCGGCTCAGTCCGCGGCGCGCAGGAGCCGCTGGGCCGCGGCGCGCAGGTGTGCGAGCACGTCGGGGTCGGCGTCGAGGTCGTACTCGGCGTCGAGGCCGGCCAGGGTCTGCGCGATCCGGGTCAGGGAGTCGTCGGAGGCGTCGACGCGGCAGGTCGTGGTGTCCACGGGACGGAGGCGCGGGCCCAGGCCGCGGATCCGGGCGCGGACGTGGTCGGCCGGGGCGCGGACGGTGGCGACGGCCCGGTGACGGGTGGGCACGGCCGAGAGGCGGTCGGCGACGAACGCGGCCGGGTTTCCGCCGGGGACGGGGCGGGGTGCGACGCGCCGGCCGGTGGGGGCGGCGTCGGTGATGCGGTCGAGGCGGAAGAGGCGCCAGTCGTCCCGGTCGGTGTCGTGGGCCAGGAGGTACCACAGGTCGCCGGAGGCCACGAGGTGGCAGGGCTCGGCACGGCGCCGTACGGCACCGCCTTCCGCGGCGGCAGGTGGCCCGTACCTCCCGTGCCGGGCGGTGTAGTCGAAGGCCACGATCTCGTGGTCGCGGCATGCAGTGGCGAGGAGCGCCAGCAGGGCCGGGTCGGCGCGCGGCCCGCGGTCCTCCCAGACGATGCCGGCCAGGGCGGTCTGCAGGGCGGCGGCCTGTCCGCGCAGCCGGCGCGGAAGGACCCGTTCGAGTTTGGCCAGGGCCTGCAGGGCGGTCTCCTCGATGCCGGTGAGACCGCCGGCGGCGGTGCGCAGGGCGACGGCGATGGCGACGGCCTCGTCGTCGTCCAGGAGGAGGGGCGGCAGCTCGCTGCCGGCGGCCAGCCGGTAGCCGCCGGCGTGCCCGCGCGCGCTCTCCACGGGATAGCCCAGCTCGCGCAGCCGGTCCATGTCACGGCGCACGGTGCGGACGGTCACCTCCAGCCGCTCGGCCAGGTCGGCGCCCGACCATTCCCGGCGGGTCTGCAGCAGGGACAGCAGCCGCAGCATGCGGGCGGTCATCTCGCTCGTCATGGCTTCCATCGTGCCCGAGTCAGAGGACACCCCCTGTCCTGAAACCTCTCTACGCTGAATCCGTCCACACGAACGAATCGGGAGGATTCCCATGAAAATCGCAGTTCTCGGTACGGGTGGGGGCGCGCGGGCGCACATCGCGCGACTCGCCGGGCTCGGCCACGAGGTCTTCGTCGGCACCAGGGACCCGCAGGCCACCCTGGCCCGCACCGAGCCCGACATGACGGTGAACCCGCCCTTCGGGGCCTGGCTCGCCGATCACCCCGGCATCACACTGCTGGCCTTCGGGGACGCCGCGGCCGCCGCCGACGAGGTGGTCGTCAACGGCATCGACGGGCACAGCGCCGTCGCCGCCCTGTCGGCGATCTCCGACGCCCTCGCCGGCAAGACCCTCATCGACTACGCCGTCCCGTACGTGTACAACCCGCAGGTCGAGCACCCGTGGCCCACGCCGTGGGGCGTGATGCCGAGGATGGAGCCCTGCGACACCGACAGCCTCGGCGAGCAGATCCAGCGGGCCCTGCCGCGGACCAAGGTCGTGAAGTCCTTCGTCACGCAGGAGCAGGCGACCGTCGTCGACCCGAAGGCCGTCGGCGGCGGCGCGCACACCGTGTTCGTCGCCGGCGAGCACGCCGACGCCAAGCAGCACGCCGTCGAACTGCTGACGGCGTACGGCTGGGAGGACGTCCTCGACCTGGGGCCGCTGGTGTCCGCCCGGGGCATGGAGATGTACGCCCACCTGCACAGCGCCATCGGCTTCGCCCTGGGCTTCGGCACCCGCTTCGGCATCAAGATCGTCCGCTGAGCCCCGCATGAGCATCCCCATGCCCCTGCCGATGACCGGGCTGCCGCGGATCACCGCCGCCGCGCGCCGTGCCCGCCTGGTGCTCCGCCACCGCCTCGCGCCGTCCGTCCGGGAGGAGACCGCCGAGGCGGTGGCCGAGGCCCTGGTCGGCCTGCACGCCACCGACCCGGCGACCGTGTTCCTCGCCGCGGCCGCCCGGATGCGCGCCCCCACCGCCGCCGCCATCGAACAGTCCCTGTACGAGACCGGGTGTGCGAGCGGGGGCCCGGCGCTGGAGCGCATACGCTGCATGCGCCGCACCATGTTCGTCGTACCGGCCGCGCTGGCCCCGGCCGTACGGTCCGCGACCGCGGGCGGCGCCGCCGGGCGCCACCGCACCGAGGCCGCCGCCCGGCTCCGTGAGGAACTCGGCTGGGACGAGCGTCGCCACGCGGCGGTGGAGCAGGAGGTCCTGGCGGCCTTCGCGGCGCGCGGCCGGGCGACCGCCGCCCAGCTGGCCGCCGACGTGCCCGCGCTGCGCGAGCAGCTCGTGGTCTCCCCCGGCAAGCCGTACGAGTCCCGGCAGCGGGCGAGTACGCCCGTCCTCGGTGTGCTCGCCGCCGAGGGCCGCATCCGGCGGACCCGGCCGGCCGGGTCGTGGACCTCGGCGCAGTTCCACTGGGCGCCGGCCCGGCCGCTGCCGCAGCTGCCCCCTGCGGAGGCCCGCACCGTAGTGGCCCGCCGGTACCTCGAGGCGTTCGGCCCGGCGACCCTGGACGACCTGAAGTGGTGGACCGGCTGGACCGTCACCGACAGCCGCAAGGCCCTCGCCGCCACCGGTGCCCGGGCCGTCGCCCTCGACGAGGGCACCGGCTACCTCCTCCCCGAAGACCTGGGGCCGACGCCGGCGCCGGACCCGCCGGCCGCCGAGCCGGCGGCCGCCCTCCTGCCGGGCCTCGACCCGACGGCCATGGGCTGGCGGCACCGCGCCTGGTACCTCGATCCGGCCCACACCCCGCACCTCTTCGACCGCAACGGCAACATCGGCCCCACCGTGTGGTGGAACGGCCGCATCATCGGGGCCTGGGCCCAGCGCGCGGACGGCCGCATCGTCCACCACCTGCTCGCCGACCCCGGCCCGGCAGCACGCGCCGCCGTCCGCACGGAAACCGACCGGCTGGCCGCGTTCCTCGACGGCACCCGCGTCACCCCCTGCTACCGCACCCCCCTCGAACGGCGCCTCACGGCCGCACACTGAGCCGCCCGCGCTCCGCCCGGGCTCGATCGTCCTTCCGGCGGGACGGCACGGGTTCGCCGTCCCGGGGTCCGGGGGTCCCGGGGTCCCGGCGGAAGCCCCGGAGCGTACGGCTCCGGGGTCCCGGGGTCCCGGCGGAAGCCCCGGAGCGTACGGCCGGCTCGTCCTGCCCCGGCCTCAATCCAGGAGGCGGCGCCGGGCCAGCCGCATGACCTCCGCGCGGCTGCGGCCGGCGTGGTCGGCGGCGATGAAGTGGCTGCCGATGCGCAGCGAGAAGACGATCATGCAGCGCAGCTCGACCTCGTCCTCGTCGGGGCAGAAGGAGCGGAAAAGGGAGCGCAGGTACTCCATGCGCCGGTTGTCCGCCCGCTTCAGCCGGCGGGCGACTTCCTCGTCGCGCCGCGCCCAGTCGCGGATCGCCAGATCGGCGGCCACGCTCGTCGCGGGCTCGTCGGCGGCCACGGCGATGGTGAACAGCTGGTCCAGTTTGGCCCGGGCGTCCCCGCCGGTGCTCTCGACGCGTTCGATCACCTTCTCGGTGACCTCTTCCTCCCACGCGTCGAGGATCTCGGCCAGCAGCGCTTCCCGGTTGCGGAAGTAGCCGTAGAAGCCGCCCTTGGTGACCCCGAGGGCCTGGGCGAGCACCTCGATCCGGACGGCCTCCGGTCCGCCGGCGGCGAGGGCGCGCAGGCCCTCCTCGATCCACCTGCCGCGCGGCGTCCGCGTCGCGCCCATCCGTCTCTCCTCACCCGCGTCCGTGATGCGTACGCCATCGTATAGACGACGCCCGGCGGCGACATTCCGGCCGCCGGGCGCGGTCCGGGGAACGGACGCGGCGGGGGCCTCAGCCCACGTGGCGGGGGCCTCAGCCCACGTGGCGGCCGCCGGTGTTGCGGAGCATCTGCCGGAGGACCTTCAGGGCGGTGACGTAGTCGGCGTCGTCGACGCCCTCGTGGATGCGGGCGCGGATCGACGGGGCGTGCTCCTTGATGCGGGTGCGGGCCTCCTCCCCCGCCTCGGTGATCCACAGGCGGCCTTCGCCGTCCCGGGTCAGCCGCCCCTGCCCCAGCAGGACCTCCGCCTCGGCCTCCAGATCGTCCTCGGACCGGAGGTAGGCGGCCATGGCCCGGCGGAGCTCCGGGACGGTCATGCCGTGCCCGTCGGGCGAGAGGTCGCGCTCCGAGAGGTTGCGCAGCAGCCAGAACTGGGGCTGGGTGAAGCCGAGTTCGGCCTGCCGGGCGCGGGTGAAGGCGATCAGCGCCTCGTAGGCCACCCCGGTCCAGTACGCGGCCGGCTGCCCGGCGAGTTCGGCGTCGGACAGGTTCTGCGGTGCCCCCGGTGCCGTCTGCGTCGACTGTGCCGTCATGGCTGGTGCCCCCTTGTGAGCGGTCGTCCGGCGGACCCCGTGTGATCGCCGGTTCGACAACCGTAGAACCTCAAGCAAGGTCGAGATCAAGCGTTCCCCGGCGGTCCTCCCGATGCGTGCCGCCGTTCGAAGCGGGCACGGGCAGCGTCGTGGGCGCTGCGCAGGAGCCGCAGGACCGTGCCCGTCGTCCTCTCACCGGGATTGACGACGGAGATCCAGCCGACCGCGCCGTACACCGGATGCGGCATCACGCTGTCGGCGGCTGTGTGATCGCGGGGGCGGTCGAGGCTGCGCGGGTCCTCCCCGGTGAGCTCCCGGAACGCCGCACGGTCGACGTGGACGTTCACACGCCAGCGGCCGGGAGGGTCGAGGTCGGAAGCGGTGTCGCCGGGCTGGTCCTTGGTGACGATCGTCCCGTACGGCTGCACGTGGTGCGGCACCCGGCCGTCGGGGGCGTAGTAGAAGAACGCGTCCCCCCAGGCGAGTTCGGGGAAGCCGCCCCCCGGTCCGGGGACCAGCACGAGCGCGCCGTCGAAGCCTCGCACCGTCGCGGTGATCTGTTCCATACTCATGGTTCAAGCATCACCTTCAAGCGCTTGTGTGGGGTTGGCGGTGTACGGGCCGGTGGGCGGTTCACGACGGGCAGTGCTCAGAACGATCGACATCGCCAGGGAGTCGGGGTACTCACTGCAACAGGTTCGCGACCTGGAGCGGCTGGGAGTGATCCCCCCGGCCGGCCGGTCGGACAACGGCTACCGCTCCTACAGCCCGATTCACGTACAGGCCCTTCGCGCCTATCGAGGACTCGCGGCTGCCGCCGGGCCTGTCGCAGCCCGGCGGATGCTCGCGGAGCTGCGGACGGGGACGATCGCGGAGGCCGCCTCGTCGGTCAGCGAGGTGCACGTGCGGCTCGCGCGGGAGCGGGACGAGGCTCTGCGCGCGCAGCAGGCGTTGGAGGCGATCGAGGCCGAGGCGAACGCATCCGGGTTCGAGGAGGAGGGTGACGCGATGACGATCACGGAGCTCGCCCGGGCGCTCGGCGTACGTGCCTCGACCCTGCGGTTCTGGGAGCAGGAAGGGCTTGTCACCCCCGAGCGGGTGACGTCGCTGCGAGCACGCCGGTACGGCCTTCCGGCGATCAGGGCGGCCAGGATCGTTGCGGCCCTCCGCAGCACCGGCCACGGCATCCCCGCGGTGCGCGAGGTCATGGACTCCCTGCACCGGCCCGACGGCCTGGAAGTGACCCGGCGCATCCTGCGACGACGCCTCGACCAGATCGCCACACGGACCGTGGCGCTGCTCCGCGCGGGCGCGGACCTGGCAGCCGTCGTCGCGTTCGCTCAGGAACCGACGGCCGCTTCGGGCCCGGGGTGCCCGGCGGCGGATCCGGCGCCGCCGCATGTGGCGGTCACGGGCGGGGCGTGAGGCGGCGGGTGTAGGTGACGGCGGGGCGGGCGTCGGCCGTGGTGCGGCCGGTCTCGGTGAAGCCGTTGCGGGTGAGGACGGCCCGGGACGCGGGGTTGTCGACGTCGGCGACGGCGGTGAGCGAGGACAGTCCGTACGGGCCGGCGGCCAGGCGGCAGACCTCCGCGACCGCGGCCGTCGCGAGGCCCCGTCCCGCGGCGCGTTCGCCGATCCGGTAGCCGAGCTCGGCGCTCCCCGCGACGGCGTCCACGAGATTGACCCGCCCGACCAGTTCGCCGCCCCCGGACCCGGCGGCCCCGGCCCCGCCCCCGGCCCCGGCCCCGGCCAGCACCACGTGGAAATGGCACGCCCCCGCGTCCTGTTCCGCCAGCAGGGCCCGGTGCCGGGCGGCGAAGTCCGTGAAGTACGCGGCCCCGCGGTCCGGCACGAACCGCGCGAAGTACGCCCGGTTCTCCCTCTCGAAGGCCAGCAGGGCGTCGGCGTGATCGGCCCGGAGACGCTCCAGTCGCATCATGCGGATCAGCATACGAACGTCCGCCGCCCCGAGAGTTGTCGTACCCGCTGTCTACGATCGTGCCGAAGCAGCCGCCGTCGCCACGAACAGCGAGGACTCCATGACGATGCACCGGCCGGGACGGCCCGCGGACCTGCCCCCGGCGGAAGTGCTGTGGGCGCGGTGGGCACTGGCCGCCGTCCTCACGGCCAGGTCCGAGGACGAGGGCCGCGGTGTCCACCGCATCGGCACCTGGGTCGACGGGGCCGGGCTGCACCTCGATGCCGCCGCGCCGTAACACCCGCGCGCGCAGTCGGGGCCGGGGCCGGGGCCGGGCAGGCCTCCGGCCGCCGCCCGCCACGCGGGGCCGGCGGCCCGGTCCGCGTACGCCCGGAGGAAGCCGGACTGCCGACGGAGCCCCGGCACAACGGGGGCCCGCGGCCGCGGGCCCCCGTTCGTCACGGCCGTCAGCAGGGCACGTGCATCATGTACCACTTCTTCGGGCCGGACCCGTTGTTCAGGGAGAAGCTCTTCTGGGCGCCCTTGGGGCCGACCCAGGGGCTGTCCTCCACTCCGCCGTTGTTGAACTCGAAGCGGACGAAGGGACATTTGCCGTCGGCCTTGGTGTCCTTGACGTATCCGCTGACGTGGCCGTCGCAGACGGTTCCGTTGGCCTGTCCGATGGAGCTGGGGGCCGTCCAGTTCCAGCATCCGGCGGCGCCGGTGCCCTGCGCGCTCGCCGCGGTCGCGGTCAGGGCCGTTCCGGAGAGGGCCATTCCGGTGACGGCCAGAGCAGCAAGCACTCGCTTCATGCGATCTCCTCGGAAGAAATCGGCGACCGGGCCCGGCCGCCGGCACGACGGGCACGCTACGGCCTGCTTTTCCGGCTGCGCGCCGGGAGTTCAGGCCATAAACGGAGCCTTCGTACGCTCCCCGGTGGCCGGTTCCGCCGCGCGCGCCGGCGCGCGCGTTCGCTCCGTGGCCGGAAACCCGCCCCGGGCGCCCGCGCCGTCACGCCTGGTGGGGGCGTGGAAAGAGGTCGGGCGTGCCGCCGCTCCGGGCGGGGGTCCACAGGCCGATAGTGGGGTGCTGTGAGCAAGGAAGCGGAACCAGACGGACGGAGCCGCCGCCGCGCTCCGGACAGCGCGGGCGGCACCTGGTCCGGGGCCGCCGGGGCCGAGGCCTTCGCGGCGGTGGAGGCGGCCACGGACTGGATGCTCGGCTACCCCTTCGCGTTCCGGGCGCTGTCCCGCCGGGTCGGGCCGGGCTCGGTGCTCGTGGACTACGGCTGCGGGCCCGGCCGGGTCGCGGACCGGGCGGCGCGGCTGCTGGGGGCGCGGGTGGTGGGCGTGGACACCTCCCCCGAGATGCTGGCGCTGGCCCGGAGCGGGGCGGGAGCGGTGGCGGAGTTCCACCTGGTCGAGGACGGCCGGGTGACCGGCCTCCCGGACGAGTGCGCGGACGCGGTGATGTGCCATCACGTCCTCGCCTCGCTGCCCACCGAGGAGGCGGTGCTGGCGGTGTTCACCGAGATCCGCCGGCTGCTGCGGCCGGGGGCTCCGCTGGTGCTGCTGAGCACCGACCCCGACTGCACCGGCCTGGAGTACGCGTCGCTGCGGATCGGCGGCGGCAGCGGGAGGGCGCCCGTGGCTCCGTACCGTCCGGGTGAGGAGCTGGCGGTACGGCTGCGGCGCACCGACGGGTCCTGGCAGGAGGTACGCAACCACGCCTGGCCCGTGACCGTGCTGCCGGCCCTGCTGGAGCGCTGCGACTTCGGGGACCTGGTGCAGGAGCGGCCGACGGTGGACGAGGCGTCGCTCGGGCTCGCCGACCCGGCCCTGGTGCGGGCGCACGACTGGGCGGCCGAGCGGGCCAGGCCACCGCTGGTGGTGACCCGCGCCGACGCAAAAAGCTGAGGATTGTTCACTTTCCATTGACACGGCGGCCTCCGGGGCCCAACAGTGCGGTGGACGCAGCGCACAGCACAGCACAGCACGCGCACAGCACCTGCACCTGCACCTGCACCTGCACCTGCACCCCGGCGAACGAAGTGAGCCCGCATGACCGCGCCCGTGCCCGTCCCCGCACCCCTTCCCGGCCACCCCGGCCACCCCGGTCTCCCCGCCTTCCCCGCTGACTTCCTGTGGGGGGTCTCCGCCTCCGCCTTCCAGATCGAGGGATCCGTCTCGGCCGACGGCCGGGGGCCGTCCTCCTGGGACGCCTTCACCCGGGAACCGGGAAGGATCAAGGACGGTTCGCACGCCGACACCGCCACCGACCACTACCGCCGCTACCGCGAGGACGTGGCCCTGATGGCCGGACTCGGCGTCGGCGCCTACCGGTTCTCGGTCTCCTGGTCACGGGTCCTGCCGGACGGCCACGGCCCGGTCAACCCGCGCGGGCTCGACTTCTACGACCGGCTCGTCGACGAGCTGTGCGCCCGCGGCATCGCGCCCGTGCCCACCCTCTTCCACTGGGACACCCCGCTCGCCCTGGAGGACCGCGGCGGCTGGCTCGAACGGGACACCGCCGAGCGGTTCGCCGCGTACGCCTCGGTGGTCGCGGAGCGCCTCGCGGACCGCGTACCCATGTGGATCACCATCAACGAGCCCGCCGAGGTCACCCTCCTCGGCTACGGCCTCGGGGAGCACGCCCCGGGCCGGCACCTCGTCTTCGACGCCCTGCCCGCGGCCCACCACCAGCTGCTGGCGCACGGCCTCGGCGTCCAGGCCCTGCGCGCCGCCGGGGCCCGCCGGATCGGGGTGGCCGCCTCGCACAGCCCCGTGTGGGCCGCGGGCGACACCGACGCCGACCGTGCGGCCGCCGGACTGTACGACCTGCTCACCAACCGCCTCTTCGCCGACCCCATCCTGACCGGCGCCTATCCGGACGAAGGGCTGGCCGCACTGCTGCCGGGGCCGGTGGCGGAGGACCTCCGGACGATCTCGGCCCCGCTGGACTGGTACGGCGTCAACTACTACAACCCGATGCTCGTCGGTGCTCCGGAGCCGGGCGGCGCCGCCACCGCCTTCGGCGGGATCGGCATCCCCGCGGACCTCCCCTTCGGGATCCGGCAGCTCGACGGGTACGAGGAAACCGACTTCGGCTGGCCGGTGGTCCCGGACGGGCTGCGCGAACTGCTCGTGGGCCTGCGCGAGCGCTACGGCGACCGGCTGCCCCCGCTCTACATCACCGAGAACGGCTGCTCGTACGGCGACGGGCCCGACCCCGCCACGGGGCGGGTCGCGGACGCGCGGCGGATCGCGTACCACGAGGGGCACCTGCGGGCCCTGCACCGGGCGCTGGAGCAGGGCGTCGACGTCCGCGGCTACTTCATCTGGTCGATCCTCGACAACTTCGAGTGGGCGGAGGGGTACCGGCAGCGGTTCGGCCTCGTCCACGTGGACTACGAGACGCTGGAGCGCACCCCCAAGGACTCGTACGCCTGGTACCGCGACGTGATCAGGACCGGCAGCTGACCGCCCCGGCACCGCCATGCCGTCGCGGATGGCGGATGGCGGTCAGCACCCGCCACCCGCCACCCGCCACCCGGACACGTCGAGGGGCCCTTCCTTCCGCCCGCCCGCCCGGCCGGTGATCGTCAGGCCTGGACGGCGCTGCGGACCCGAGTGGCGGTGAAGACCGCGGCGGCCACGGCGACCGCGGTGAGTGCCACGAGACCGGCCGCGTACGAGTGGTAGCTGCCGTACAGGGCGCCCATCGCCAGCGGCGGGACGAAACCACCGAGGCCGCCCGCCGCCCCCACCACACCGGTGACGGAGCCGACCCGGTTCGCCGGCGCGACCAGGGCGACCAGGGCGAACGTCGCTCCGCTGCCCGTGCCCAGGGCCGCGGCCATGGTCAGGAACGCCACCGTGCCGAACGGGGCCAGCGGCGGGGTGAAGCCCTGGAGCAGAGCGGCGACCGCGACCACGCCCAGCGCCCAGCTCAGCACCCGCACGGGGCTCATCCGGTCCGACAGCCAGCCGCCGACCGGCCGCATCAGCACGGCCAGCAGGACGAACCCGGCCATCCGGTTCGCGGCGTCGGCCGGCTGGAGTCCGTAGGCGGTCTTGAGGTAGGTCGGAAGGTAGACGGAGAAGGCGACGTAGCCGCCGAAGGCGACGGCGTACAGCGCCGAGGCCTGCCAGGTGACGCGCAGTCGGAGCGCACCGCCGAGGCGGCGGGCCAGCGGATCGGTGGGCACCGTCCGTCCCGGGGCGTCGCGCAGCAGGGCCAGCGCCACCACCGCGTACACGGCGAGCACGATCGCGGTGAGCACGAAGGGGGCGGCGACCCCGTGGCTCTTGACCAGGTTCACCGTGGTCAGTGCGCTGATCGCGGTGCCGCCCATGCCGGCCCCGAAGATGCCGATGGCCGTGCCGCGCCGCTCCGGGGGGAACCAGCCGTTGACGAAGGGGACGCCGATGGCGAAGGACGTGCCGCCGATGCCGAGGAAGAACCCGCCGATGAGCAGCTCCGCCAGCGACGAGTGCCCGACGAGGCCGAGGTACAGCACCGGCACGATCGTGGCGGCGGACACCAGCGGGAACATCACCCGGCCGCCGTACCGGTCGGTGAGCGCGCCCACCGGTATGCGGCCCAGGGAGCCGACGATCACCGGGACGGCGACCAGCAGTGACTGCTGGAACGTGCTGAGGTCGAGGGAGTCCTTGAACCGCGCGCCGAGCGGGCTGATCAGCGCCCAGGCCCAGAAGTTGAGGGCGAAGCCGAGGGTGGCCAGGGTCAGCATCAGCGTTCGCTGCCCGGAGGTCGGCGCGGCGGGTCTGTTCCCGGTCGGGCGGGTTTCCATGGTGGGGTCTCCGTTTCTCCGATGAGCGCGACGGTGTGTGGGAGGGGAGTGAGAGGGGAGGGGAGGGGACTGGGAGGGAGCGGGAGGATCACGGCCGACCGGGCGGACCGGCCGCGCGCCCGGCTTCGGCCGGGTGCCGGGTCGGGGCGTACATGCAGGTCACCTCCGGTTCGATCAGGCATCAGCCTGCTGTGTCGGGAGGGGTGCGAGGCCGTTCCGATGGTCCTGGTCCAGGGGACCGGGAGCCCCGATTCCGGCCGGACAACCAGGCCTGCCGGCGGGGGGATCAGGGACCTTCGGCCCCCGCCTGCTGCGGAGCGAGGGCGGACGCACGTGAGCGGTGCCACCGGACGCGTCCGGTGGCACCGCTCACGGCATGCGTGGGGCTGTTGCCCGGGATCAGGCGTTGACGCAGACGTTGCCGGCCGTCGGGTTCAGCAGGCCGATGATGTTGATGCTGTTGCCGCAGATGTTGATCGGGATGTGGATCGGTACCTGGACCACGTTGCCCGACAGGATGCCCGGCGACCCGATGGCGACGGCGTCGGCCGTGCTGTCGGCGACGGCGGATCCGGCGGCGCCGAGCGCCGCGCAGACGGCCAGGGACGCTGCGGCGACCATGGTACGGATCTTCATGAGGATCTCCCATCGACTGAGGGGTGTGCGCCGCCCATCCCATACCAGTCCGCCACAAAGCGGGGTGATTCACTCTCCCGTGGGCGGTGCCTGGAGGGGGCCGAGGGGTGGCTGCAGAGGGCCGAGGGGTGACTGTCGGGAGCCGTGAGGGCTTTGTAATGTCACATCGCATGATGTCCTTACGGCGCGCCGCGTCCGCCGCGGCCCTCCTCGCCACCGTCCTGTCCACCGCCGTCGCCGCCCCCGCCCACGCCCACGCGGACGACGGCTCCGCCGCCTGCCGCCCGCCGTCCGCTGCGGCGCCCGACCCGGAGCAGGCCCGCCTCGCGGACCCCCGTACCGCCGCACTCGTCGACCGCGGCGGACTCGGCGACTTCACACGCCGCTTCCCCGCCGCCCTGTGCAGCACCCGCAACCCCGCCGAAGCCGCCCGGCTCCTCGACGCCTGGGGCACCGCGCTCTGGCACGCCGCCGTGCAGCGCGCCCAGGGCCGGCGCCCCGGCGGCGACCTCCCCGCCGGCGACGATCGGCCGCTGTACTGGGCCCGCCTCGCCATGACCACCGAACTCGCGCGCTGGCAGCCCTCGTTCACCGTCGACCGCGCCGCCCTGCGGACCCGCTTCGAGGACGCCTCGCGCGGCCTGAAGGACAATGCCTTCCGCCCCTCCCCCGGCGTACGCCGCGTCTTCGTCAGCGGCTTCGACCCCTTCGGCCTCGACACGGAGATCCGCCGCGCCAACCCCTCCGGCTCCGCCGTCCTGCGGCTCAACGGGCGCCGCATCACCCTCGCCGACGGCACCACCGCCGAGGTCCGCGCCGTCGTACTCCCCGTGCGGTACGCGGACTTCGACGCCGGCATCGTCGAGCGCGCCTTCACCCCGCGGCTGGCCGGCGGGCCCGCACCGGCCGACATCATCACCACGGTCAGCCAGGGCTATCCCGGGATCTTCACCCTGGAGGCCTGGGCCGGTCGCTCCCGCTCCGCGGACCCGTACCCCGACAACACGCGCGCCCTCTCCGGCGGCACCCGCGAGCACCCGGTGACCGCCCCCGGTCTCGGCGCGGGCCCGGAGTTCATCCGCACCACCCTGCCGGCCGACGCGGTCACCGCCGCCGTGCAGACACCGTTCCCGGTGCGCCTGAACACGGCGGTCACCGAGATACCGGCGGGCGGCACCGCCCCCGTCGACCGGACCGACGGCCCGACGGCCGGCTCGCGGGCCGTCGCGGGCGGCGGGGGCGGCTACCTCTCCAACGAGGTGGCGTACCGCTCCAACCGGCTGCGGGGCGAGCTCGCCCCGCACCTGCCCGGCGGCCACCTGCACACGCCGGTGCTCACCGGCCTCCCGGCCGACCCGCAGGCGCTGACCGGGCCCGAGTTCGAGCAGAACGAGGACGCGATCGCCGCGGAGGTCCGGGCCGTCCTCGAACACGCCGCCACCGTACGGCCGTAGCAGGCCCCGCCCGGCCGGGCGGCCGGGCGGGGCCCTCGATCAGCCCGTCATCGGGCTGCACTACGGCACGTTGGCCGTGGTCTCGCAGGCGAGGGAGATGTCGGAGCCGCCCTTGCCGTCGCAGGTGTCCGTCGCGGCGTCGCCGCCGTCCATGAGGTCGTTGCCGCCCGTGGCCGCGTCCGCCGCGCTGTCGGCGGGCGCCGCCGCGGGCGCGGGGGTGGCCGCGGGCTTCGGGCGCGAGGCGGAGGGGGTGCCGGTCTCCTGGCGGCCGCGGGAGGCGTGGCCCGAGTTGCCGTCGCCGATGATGGCGTCCGTGCCGGCGCCGCCCGTGAGGACGTCGTTGCCCTCGCCGGTCGCCGTGGCCTCGGCGGAGGAGTCGCCGGTGATGTTGTCGTCTCCGGCGCCGCCGTCGACGATGTCGTTGCCGCCGCCGGAGGCGTTGATGCCGCCCCGGCTGTCGCCGACCAGGTGGTCGTTGCCGAGGCCGCCGAAGACGATGTCGTTGCCGCCGCCCGTGGCGCTGCCGCCGAAGGAGATGCTGTCGCCGCCGACGCGGTCGTCGCCCGCGCCGCCGAAGACGATGTCGTTGCCGCCGCCGTCCACGCTCGCCCTGGTGCCGATCAGGTCGCCGCGTACGAGGTCGTTGCCATCGCCGCCGTCCACCTGGTCGTTGCCGAGGCCGCCGGCGATCGAGTCGTTCCCGGCGAGGCCGCAGATCACGTCGTCGCCGCCCTTGCCGTCGATGGTGTCGACCTCCGCCGACCCGACGATGACGTCGTTGCCCTCCGTTCCGTTGATCGTCCCGGAGCCGGCGATCGTCGCGACCCGCCCGAAGCAGGTCGCCTCCTCGACCGCGTCGGCGGCCGCCGTCGGGAATCCGAGGGAGAGCAGCGCTGCCGCCGCCAGGATCAGTTGGGACTTGCGGCCGGGCATGTGGACCTCCGGTGGTCGCGTGGGGCAGGGGGAACAGCCAACGTCGAACGCCGAGGACGATATGGATCAAAACGGTCAAAATCAATCACATAGTGGGACGTTGGGGTGCTTTACCTTCGATCGGCTCCACGGCGGGTGCCCGCTGTCCCCTGCGGGCACCCGCCGTGTCCGGCGGCGGGCCCGTCAGACCCCCGAGGGGCACCGGCCGGCTCTGTCGGTGCCGTCCGCTCCGTGACGGCACACCCCCGGGCCCCGTCCCCGGCCCGGGGCCGTCTCCGGTGCGGTCCGCGGCTGCGGCGGCGCACTTCCGGAGACGATGAGGGCGAGGAGGACCGCGGCCGCCTCGCTCTGCAGGATCCCGGCCGCCTGCCGCAGGCGCCGCGGGTCGGGGGCCGGCATCGACAGGGCCAGGCACTCCGCGTTCGGGCCGGCCGTGATCGGCACCGCCGCGCACACCGTGCCCATGGCGTACTCCTGCAGGTCCAGCAGCGGCTCGTGCGGCAGCCGGGCGTCGAGCTCGCGGAACAGGGCCCGCTCGCTGGTCAGGGTGTACGGGGTGAACCGGTCGAGCCGGTGCCGGGCCAGGTGGTCCCTGCGGTCCGCGTACGGGAGCTGGGCCAGCAGCGCCTTGCCGACGGCCGAGGCATGCGCCGCCGCACGGAAGTCGACCCACTCCACCACGGGCGGCGCGCTCGGCGAGTCCGCGTACTGGGTGATGGCGACCTCGCCGTCCGCGTACCGGGCGACGTAGACGGCCGCGCCCACCGCGTCGCGGACCCAGGCCAGGGTCTCGCGGAGCCGGCCCGGCCCGTCCGCGCCCCCGGTCAGGGCCAAGGCCGACCCCGCCCCGTACGCGCCCGGGCCGACCGGGGTGGCCAGGTCCGCCCGCACCAGCCGCTCCATGACCCGGGCCAGGACCAGCCGCGGCAGCCGCGTCAGCCGGGCGATCTGGGCCAGGCTCACCCCGCCGGAGAACCTCCCGACCACCTCCAGGACGCGCAGCGCCTGGTGTACGGCCTCCAGCGCGGCCGGAGTGTGCCGCGCGTCCGGGGACCGGCGGGCGCCGGGCGGCGCCTGCGCGGGCCGCCCGGGTGCCGGCGCCCGGGCGCCGGCCGCCTGTGTCAGCCGGGCGGTGTCGAGCCGGGCGTGCCGGGCCACGGCGGCCGCGAGCTGCGGGCCGGGGGTGAACACCTCGCCCAGGTCCGGGTCCTGCTCGGGCACGAGTCCGGCGACGGCCCGCCGCAGCCGGGCGGCCGGCCGGTGGCGGGACCCGCCCGGACTGCCCGGCGCGGGCAGGGCGGTGAGGTCCTGGGTGGTGATGGGCGGGGAGGTCCAGATGACCGAGGCGGCGAGCGCCCCTTCGAGGTTGTCGGGGAGCGGCAGCGGCCCCGGCAGGCCGGGGTCCGGGGCCAGGACGCCGGCGTACTGCTTCCAGTGGCGGGCGGTGGCCACCTCGGCCCGTGCCAGGTGGTGCAGGTAGAGGCAGTGGGCGGCGGCCTGGGAGTCGGCGCCGGCCGCGTACTGGAACCAGAACCGGGCGCCCTCCGCGCGTCCCGCCAGGTGCAGCAGGGAGCCGAACAGCAGCGCGGACGCGGGGCCGTGGGGCCAGGACTCGGGGGCGAGGGCGCGCCCGGCGAGGGCTCTGCTGTCCGCGAGGTGCCCGGCCAGGGCGTCGAGGGCTCTCGCGGCCCGGACGTGGCAGGCCGCGTCCAGGACGAGGGCATCGGACCCGGCGGCCGCGGCACCGTGCCGACCTGCCGGAGCGCCGCCCCCGGCGCGGGCCGCTGCGCGGGCCTCGGCGCGGGCGCGGTCGGCTGCGACACGGCGCGCGATGCGGCGCAGGGCCGCGTACTCGTCGTATCCGGCGTACTCCTCCGCCAGCACCTCCGCGTCCGCCAGGGCGGCGGCCAGCTCGCGGCTCGTGGCGCCGCGGTCGCGGGTCATGTCGCCCACTGGCTCTTCTCCTCTCCGGGGGCCCGGTCCAGGCCGAGCTTCCGGGACAGGGTCCGGCGGGCGCCGCGGATGTGGGAGCGGACCGTGGCGGGGGTGATCCCCATCATCCGGGCGACGGTGTCGTAGTCGTTGCCCATCAGGAAGGCCAGGAGGACGACGTCGTAGTGCCGTTCCGTCAGCTCGGCGATGGCCGCGTACAGCCCCAGCTTGGACTCCAGCAGTTCCAGCCGCTCCCGTGACGCACGGCGCAGGGCGGCGAACCAGGCCGTCTCCACCATGGCCACCGGCCGGCCCAGGACGGCCAGCCGGCGCTCGACGTGCTCCCGCAGGACGGCCCACGCGAAACCGTGCAGGCTTTCCTGGCGCAGGGCGTGCTGCCACACCTTCAGCAGGAAGGTGAACACGTCGTCGACGGTGTCCTCGGCGTCCCTGCGGCTGCCCAGCTGGAGGTGGGCGTAGCGCAGGTAGGCGCGGTGGTGCTGGGAGTGGAAGGCCGTGAAGTCCACCGGCAGGACGCCGGCCAGTTCGCTGGAGACCGCCTGGTCCCCGGATGGGTCGATCTCACCCTCGTTCATGCGCTACTCCCCCACAGCTGCTCGTCGCCGCGTAGGGGCGCGGCGGGTACCTCACGGTGACGGGGCTGGCCATCGGTACGGCGGCGGCCCTTATCCGCACGTGGGCAACTGTCTGGACGGCGTTCACGTCGGTACGCGACCTTCCGGTGGGAGGGAGGGGCGGGAGGGGGCCGGTCCCCGCTCCGGCACCCGGGAGTTCCGGAAAAGGGCTCCCCATCCTCAGCCCATCGCACAGAGCGCCCGTTTGTGCACGCGTGGTCCACGAATTTCTTCGGAAATGGCGCATCCAGCGCAGTACGCGCCCCCTTGTATCCGGCATGCGCCGGTCCGGGCGGGCCGGGCGCACGCCGCGCGGGCCGGGCGGGTCGGGCGGGTCAGGCGGGTCGGGCGGGTCAGGCCGGGGTGCCGCTCTCCTGCGCCCCGGCCTCCGTGCCGGCCTCCGCGGCCTCCGCCGCCTCCCGGGCCTCGCGGCGGCGGCGGGCATCCCGGTCGGTGTCCGCGTCGTACGCCACCAGGGCGGGCAGGAGGGCGCAGAGCGCGGCCACCGCGCCCATGCACAGCAGCCCGCCGCCCCAGAACGCCGGGCGGGTGCCGGTCCAGCCGGCCATGGCTCCGGCGCGGACCTGGCCGAGTTGCGGTCCCACGCTGTACGAGAGCACCTCGATGCCGGCCAGCCGGCCGCGCAGCTCCTCGGGGATGGTCTGGTTCCAGATCGTCGCCCGGCCGAGCCCGCTCAGCATGTCGCCGGCGCCCGCGACCGCCAGGCACAGCAGCACGACCCGGATGTCGGTGAACCAGCCGGCGCCCGCGACGGCCGCGCCCCAGACCGCGGCCCCGCACACCACGAACAGGCCGTGCCGGCGCACCCGGGAGGTCCAGCCGCTGGTGACGCCGAGCACGAGCGAGCCCACCGCGCCCGCGGAGTACATCAGGCCCAGCGCCCACACGGCGTCGAGCTCGTCGGCGAGGAACGGGTAGAGCGTGTTGGGGAAGGCGAAGAACATCGCCGCGAGGTCCACGGCGTAGGTCCCCAGCAGCACCGGCCGGCTCCACGCGTACCGGGCGCCCTCGGCGATCCCGCGCAGCGAGGGCTTCTCCGCGCCGGGCGCGGGCGGTGCCGGGGACAGCCGGGTGCACAGGACGACGGAGACGGCGAACCCGGCCACGGTGACGGCGTACGCCCAGGCGTACCCGGCGTAGGCGACCACCAGGCCGGCGACGGCCGGTGCGGCGATCGCGCCGATCTGGTAGCGCAGTGCGTTGAGCGCGGCGGCCGCGGTCATCTGCTCGTGCGGCACGATCCGGGCCAGCAGCGAGTCCAGGGCCGGCCGCTGCAGCCCGGACAGCGCCGAGACGCCGGCCGCGACCACGTACAGCGGCCACAGCAGCGGGTCCGGCAGCAGGGCGTTGACCAGCAGGAACAGGGCCAGAAGGCCGAGACCCGCCTCGCTCAGCAGGATCAGCCGCCGCCGGTCCAGGGCGTCGGCGAGCGCCCCTCCGTACAGTCCGAAGACGACCAGCGGTACGAGTTCCACCGCGCCCATCGCGCCGACCGCGAGCGGGGAGTCCGTGAGCTCCTTGATCTGCAGGGGCAGGGCGACCATCGCCATGAAGGAGCCGAAGAAGGTTACCGCGCCCTGGAAGAAGAGGGTGCGGAAGTCGCGGCTGGAGCGCCACGGCGAGAGGTCGGGCAGCAGGTCGGCGAGGCGGCGGGGGGTGCTCACAACGGCTCATGGTCGGCGAGGGCCGCGGCGGGCGGCAAAGCATTTTCCGCCCGCCGGGCGCCGTCCCGGCGCCCGGCGGGGCCCCGGACGGCGGGTCAGGAGCCGGTGCCGCCGCCGAGGTGCTGCCACAGGAAGGTGTAGGCGAGGGCCTGGTTGTGGGCGGCCTGTTCGTTGTCGGAGGCGCCGCCGTGGCCGCCGCCGGTGTTCTCGTGGAACAGCACGCGGTGGCCGAGCTCCCGCAGCCGGGCGGCGGTCTTCCGCGCGTGCCCGGGGTGCACCCGGTCGTCGCGGGTGGAGGTCATCAGCAGCACCGGCGGGTACGGCCGCCCGGCGGCGAGGTTGTGGTACGGGGACATGTCCTGGAGGTGGGGCCGGTCGGCCTCGGTGTCGGGGTCGCCGTACTCGGCGATCCAGGAGGCGCCGGCGAGCAGCCGGTGGTAGCGCAGCATGTCGAGGAGGGGGACCTTGGCGACGACCGCGCCGAACAGCTCGGGGTGGCGGACGAGCATGGCGCCCATGAGCAGGCCGCCGTTGCTGGAGCCGGTGATGCCGAGCCGGTCGGGGGTGGTGATACCGCGGGCGGTGAGGTCGGCCGCGACGGCGGCGAAGTCCTCGAAGGCGCGGACCCGGTGGGCGCCGAGGGCGGCCTGGTGCCAGGCGGGACCGTATTCGGCGCCGCCGCGGATGTTGGCGACGACGAAGGTGCCGCCGCGGGCGAGCCAGGCGCGGCCGGTGAGGGCGTTGTAGCCGGGGGTCTGCTGGTCGCGGAAGCCGCCGTAGCCGTAGAGGAGTGCGGGGCCGGGCCGGTCGCGGTCGGCGGGGCCGACGACGAAGTAGGGCACGGCGGTGCCGTCCCGGGAGGTGGCGAAGTGCTGCCGGACGGTCAGGCCCGCGGTGTCGAAGCGGGCGGGGGCCTGCTTGAGGACCTCGGTGTCGCCGCCGATGTGGCCGCGGGTGAGGGTGGACGGCTGGAGGAAGCCGTCCACGTCGAGGAAGTACTCGTCTGAGGCGTCCGGGTCGGTGTCGGTGATGCAGGCGGAGGACAGCGGGGGCACGTCGGCGAGCGGGCGGCGGCTCCAGCCGTCGGGGCCGGGGGTGAGGACCTCCAGCCGGGTGGCGACGTCGGCCAGGGTGTCCAGGATCAGGTGGTGGCGGGTCCAGCAGTGGCCGGACAGGGCGGTGCGCTCGTCGGGGGTGAACAGGGCGTGCGCGGTGCGGTCGCCGGCGAGGAAGGCGTCGAAGTCGAACGCGAGGAGCGAGCCGGCCGGGTGGCCGAGCCAGGGGCTCTTCGGGGTGACGACCAGCCACTGCCGGTACGCGTACGCGCCGGCGTCGGCCGGGACCTCGATCCTGACCAGCCGGTCGCCGTCGGCGAGCAGGTGGAGCTCGCGGTGGAAGAAGTCGGTGGCGCGGGAGACGAAGGCCCGCTCGAAGCCGGGCGTGGCGTCGTACCAGCCGGAGGCGGAGACGTCGGTGTGCTCGGCCTCGTAGACGACCTCGGCGTCCTCCAGGGCGGTGCCGCGGCGCCAGCGGCGGACGGTGCGCGGGTAGCCGGAGGCCGTCAGGGAGCCGGGGCCGAGGTCGGCGCCGATGAAGAGGGTGTCCTCGTCGATCCAGGCGACCCGGGTCTTCGCCTCGGCGACCTCGAAGCCGCCCGCGACGAACGCGCGGTCGTCCAGGTCGAATTCGCGGACCACGACGGCGTCGGAGCCGTCCCGCGAGAGCATGACCAGCGCGCGCCGGTAGTCCGGGTGGCGGACGGCGGCCCCGGCCCACACCCACTCCTCGCCGTCGGCCGCGGCGAGGGCGTCGACGTCGAGGAGGACCTCCCAGGCGGGCTCGTCCTTGCGGTACTGCTCCAGCGTGGTGCGCCGCCACACGCCCTTCGGCCGGCCGGCGTCCCGCCAGTAGTCGTACAGGTACGCCCCGCGGCGGACGGTGTAGGGGATGCGCTCGGCGTCGTCGAGGACCTCGCGCAGTTCGCCGCGCAGGGTCTCGAAGCGGGGGTCCGGGGTGAGGGCGGCGGCGGTCTCCGCGTTCCGCTCGGCGACCCAGCCCAGCGCGGCCTCGCCCTCGACGTCTTCCAACCACAGGAACGGATCTTCACCAGTCACCCCACGATTGTGCCGTCCGTGCCGGCCGCCCGGTGACGCCTCCCCGTTGTCGGGGCGGTGCCCGGGCCGTCAGGCCGTCAGGGGACGGTCGTGTGCGCGTACGGGGTCGGGGAGGGCGGTCGAGCCGGTGAGGTAGCGGTCGACGGCGGCGGCCGCCGAGCGGCCCTCCGCGATGGCCCACACCACCAGGGACTGCCCGCGCCCGGCGTCCCCGGCGACGAACACCCCGTCCGCGGGGGCCCGACCGGAGCCGGGACCGGGGACGCCGCCGTCGGGGGCCGGCGGGGGGAGGGCCGCGAAGCCGGGGGTGCGGGCGTAGCCGCCGCGGGCGTCCCGGGTGAGGCCGAGCTGGTCCTCCAGGGCGGCGGACCGCTCGGGCCCGGAGAAGCCGAGCGCCAGCAGGACCAGTCCGGCCTCGACGACCCGCTCCGTCCCGGGGAGGGGCCGGCGGGTGACCGGTTCCACCGCGGTCAGGCGCAGGGCCCGTACCCGGCCGGCCGCGTCGCCGTCGAAGTGCAGCGTGGCGTGGGCGAAGACCCTGGGGTCGCCGCCGTCGCGGTCGCGCGCCTCCTCGTGCGCGTGGGAGATCCTGTAGACCTTCGGGTACACGGGCCAGGGCTCGGTGTCGGACCGGTCGGGGCCGGGCTCCGGGTTGATGTCGAGCTGCACCACGGAGCGGGCGCCCTGCCGCAGGGCGGTGCCCAGGCAGTCCGAGCCGGTGTCCCCGCCGCCGACGATCACGACGTGCCGGCCCTCGGCGCTGATCGGGGCCGCCGCGAGGTCGCCTTCCTGGACGCGGTTGGCGCCGGTGAGGTACTCCATGGCCTGGTGGATGCCGTGCAGGCCGCGGCCCGGCACGGGGAGCTCGCGGCGCTCGCCCGCACCGACGGCGACGACGACCGCGTCGTGCCGTCTGCGCAGGTCGGCCGCGTCGATTCGGCCTCCGACATCCGCCTCCGTACGGAATTCGGTGCCCTCGTCGAGCATCTGCGCTATGCGGCGGTCCAGGTGTGCCTTCGCCATCTTGAAGGCGGGGATGCCGTAGCGGAGCAGGCCGCCGATGCGGTCGTCGCGCTCGTGGACGACGACGGTGTGCCCGGCCCGGGTCAGCTGCTGGGCCGCGGCGAGTCCGGCCGGGCCCGAGCCGATGACGGCGACGGTCCTGCCGGTCGGCCGGGCGGGCGGGACGGGGGCGGTGTACCCGTGTTCCCAGGCCTGGTCGGCGATGGTCTGCTCGACGTTCTTGATGGTGACCGGGTCGGAGTTGATGGCCAGGACGCAGGCGTCCTCGCAGGGGGCGGGGCAGAGCCGGCCGGTGAACTCGGGGAAGTTGTTCGTCGCGTGGAGCCGGTCCGAGGCCGCCCGCCAGTCGCCGTGGGCGGCGTACGCGTTCCACTCGGGTATGAGGTTGCCGAGCGGGCAGCCGCCGTGGCAGAAGGGGACACCGCAGTCCATGCAGCGGTTGGCCTGCGCGGACACCAGGGGCAGCAGCGCCTGCCCGGCGTGGACCTCCAGCCAGTCGCCGATCCGCCGGTCGGCGGGCCGGGCCGGGACGGGGCTGCGGGGTGTGCGGAGGAACCCGTGCGGATCGGTCATGCGCCGCCTCCCTGGCTCACGGGCGGTTCCGGCGTTCAGACCAGGCTACGCCGGGTGCGCCGGACCGTCCCGGCGACCGCCTGGACGGTCCGGCCGGGATTGCGGGCGGGACGGTGCGGCCGGGGCGGTGCGGCCGGTCAGTCCAGGTCGGCGTGGTAGACGCCGGCCGTGGCGTCGGCGAAGAGCGTGAACTGCACCCGGGGCTCGCCCCTGCCGGCCGGGCCGTCCTCGTCGCACTCGATGGCGAGCTCCACCGGTTCGGCGTCCACGAGTACGTACTCGCCGTAGCTGTCGAAGTCGCCGGGGCCGTCCGCGACGCCGATGTGGATCGGGGTGTCGTCGGGCAGTGCGGCCAGCACCTCGCGCAGCCGGCCGGCGGTCCATACCTGCGGGTTGTGATCGAACGTCTCAGCCATGCGCAGACAGTAGAGCCATCCGGGGTCGGCGGCGGCCGCGCCGCGCCGAACGGTTTTTCCCGGACATAGGTCAGTTTTTCAGGGCGTGTTGGCGCCCTCCCACAGGGCCGTCAGGTGGGCGTGCAGGACGTCCTGCGCCTGGTCCGCGGTGAGGTGGCCGATGAGGACGTGCGCGGTGAGCCCGTCGGCGAGGGCGAGGAGGGTACGGGCCGCCCGGGCCGGGTCCGGGAGGGCGGCGGCGCCCCCGGCGGCATCCCCGGCGGCATCTCCGACAGCATCTCCGGCGGCTTCCGCGACGAGGCGGGTGAACACGTCCTGCAGGGCCGCGTAGTTGGCCCGCACCGCGCGGGCCAGCGGCTCGCTGACGGCGGCCTGGGCGAGGAAGGCGAGCCAGACCCGGGCCTCGGCGCGGTGTTCCTCGCGCAGCAGGGCGAGTTCGGTGGCCGCGTGGCCCAGGGCGGTGCCGGCGGACCGGGCCGGGCTGCGGACCAGGCGGGCCCGTACCCGCTCGCCGATGCGGTCGCCGACGTGGGCGAGGGCGAAGAGGAGCATCTCCTCCTTGGTGCGGAAGCAGCGCTGGACGGCGCCCATGGACACCCGGGCGCGGTCGGCGACGTCGCGCAGGGTGACGCCCTCCAGACCGCTCTCGTCGGCGAGCGCGCAGACGGCCTCGGCGATGAGGCGGCGCCGGCCTTCGTGGTCCACCTGCCGGGGCATGGCGTGTCTCCTGTCCGTCGGGTGCGTCCGCTGCGCGCGTCCATCGCGTGCCGGGTCCGGGGTGAACTTTATTCGATGCACCCGCATCGGTTCTCGGTATATCGTTCCGATGCAAGCGCATCACAACGAGGAACGGGGAGGTGGGGCGCCGTGCGCGAACCCCTGTGGCGGCTGTCGGCGGCGGAACAGGCGGAGGCGGTGCGCCGGGCGGAGGTCTCGGCGGCGGAGCTGGTCGACAGCCATCTGGAACGCATCGCCGAGGTCAATCCGCGGGTGAACGCGGTCACCCAGCTCATGGCGGAACGGGCCCGGGCGGACGCGGCCGCCCTCGACCGGCGGCGCGCGTCGGGCGAGGCACTCGGCCCGCTCGCCGGGGTGCCGTTCACGGTGAAGGAGACCACCGCCGTGGCGGGGGTGCCGACCACGTTCGGCGTCGAGCGGTTCCGGGACCTGGTGGCGCCGGCGGACGCGCCTCCGGTGGCGCGGCTGCGCGCGGCCGGGGCGATTCCGGTCGGGCACTCCAACATGCCGACGCTGGTCCTGGCCGGCATGCACACGCGCAGCGAGCTGTTCGGGGACACCCTCAACCCGTGGGACCCCGCGCGGACCCCCGGCGGGACCAGCGGGGGCGACGCGGTGGCCGTCGCGACCGGCATGGCGGCGCTCGGGCTCGGCAACGACTCCGGCGGATCGCTGCGCGTCCCGGCCCACTTCTGCGGGGTCGCGGCGCTCAAGCCGACGGCCGGCCGGTTCCCCGCCGACCACCGCGTCCTCGGCCCGGAAGACCCCGGCCCGGCCTCGCAGATGCTGGTCACCGACGGCCCGCTGGCCCGCCGGGTACGCGATCTGCGGCTGGCGTACGAGGTCCTGGCCGGGGCCGATCCCCGCGACCCGCGGGCGGTGCCGGTGCCCGTGCGCGGGGAGCCGCTGCCGGGGCCGGTGAAGGTCGCGGTGGTCGCGGACCCCGGCGGGCGCGGCGTCCACCCGTCGGTGCGGGCGGCCGTGGAGGCGGCGGCGGGGGCGCTGCGCGACGCGGGGTACGACGTGCGCGAGGTGGCGGACGTACCGCGGCTGGACGAGACGCTGGAGGCGTACGACCGGATCACGATGACGGAGTTCGCACCGTCCTGGCCCGCGGTACGGGGGCTGCTCGGCCCGGAGGGGAGCCGCTACATCGGGATGGCCATGGAGCGGACGCCTCCCGTGGACGCGGCCGGGCTGGTCCGGCTGATGGGCACCTGGCTGGGCATCCGCCGCTCCTGGGCGGAGTTCCTCGACGAGTGGCCGCTGCTGCTCGGCCCGTCGTTCACCGAGCCGCCGGTCGAACCGGGGCTGGAGTCCCGGGACCGGGCGGGCCGGGAGCGGGTCGCATCCGGCCTGCGGCTGTGCACGGCGACGAGCTTCGCGGGCGTGCCCGGGGTGGCCGTGCCGACCGGGACGGACGCGGACGGGCTGCCCTGCGGGGTGCAGATCGTCGGGCGGGCGTTCCGCGAGGACCTGTGCCTGGACGCGGCCCAGGCGGTGGAGGACCGGCTCGGCGTCCTGGCGCCGGTGAACCCGCGCGGCTAGGCGGTCCCCCCTTCGGCCCCGTGCCGGCGGTTGGGGTGCCGGGCCGTTCCCGCCTGCCGCCGGATCTGCGGCGATACTTCCTCTTCCCGGGTCGGTGTCGATGCGGACGGCCGTCTGGAGGTCTTCACCCGCGGCACGGACGGCGCCCTCCGGCACATCCGGCACGACCGGGGTCCCGACCCGGCCCCTACCGGCCGCCCGCGTTGAGCAGCCGGTTGGGGGTCTGCGCCGGGACTCCCGTCAGGACGTCCCGCGCGGCCCGTTCGGTGATCCAGGTGCGGACCTGCGCCGGGGTGGCGTCCGGGTGCGCCGAGAGGTACAGGGCGACCGCGCCGGCCACGTGCGGGGCGGCCCACGAGGTGGCGATGGCGTCGCTGGTGACGGTGCCCGCGCCCGCCAGCGCGGAGGTGATCCTCTCGCCGGGGGCGTACAGGTCGACGCACGGGCCGTGCCCGGAGCCGAACGCGTCGCTGTCCCGCCAGTGGCGGTCGTCGGCGGTGGAGGCGGCGACCACGAGTGCGCCGCGCGCCCCGGCCGGGGAGTGCCTGCAGGCGTCGTCGGCGAAGTTGCCCGCCGAGACGACCACGGGGATCCCCGAGGCGATCAGGCGCTCCACGGCGGCGTCGAGGGCGGCGGAGCGGTTCTCCAGGTTGAGGGACATGTTGACCACGGCCGGGCGGCGGGCGTGCTCGGCCACCCAGTCCACCGCCTTGACGACGGAGGCCTCGGCGGCCGGGCCGGCGTCCTTCGCCTGCGCCGAGCTGCCCCCGCCCTCCTCGCAGGCGATGGCCTGCACGCGGACGAGGTCGGCGCGCGGGGCGACGCCGTGGGTGCGGCCGCCGATGATGCCGGCCACGAACGTGCCGTGCCCCAGGCCGCCGCCGTCGAGGCAGTCGCCCGCGTCCGGGTCCCCGACGAAGTCGGCGCCGAGGGAGGCGCGGCCGCCGAACTCCGCGTGCCTGACCTCCATGCCGGTGTCGAGCACGTAGACGCGTACGCCGCTGCCGTCGGCGCCCGCGGCGAAGGTGCCGTCGAGCGGCGGGGTGCGCTGGTCGATCCGGTCCAGGTTCCAGGGGACCCCCGTGCGGGGGGCGGGCGCGGCGCCGGGGTTCCCGGACGGCGGCCGGCTGCCGGCGGGAGCACCGGAGGGGCGGGGCGCGCCGGAGGGCGCGGCGCCGTCCGGCGAGCCGATCGGCGCGGGCCGGGACGCACCGGCGGAGGCCGTGGGCGGCCCGGGGGTGCCGGGTGCGTCCGGGTCCTCGGTCGGGGAGCAGGCCGAGAGTCCGAGTGCCACCGCCACCGCGGTGGCCGCCATCGCATGGGTGCGCGCGCGTGCCATGTCCGTCCCCTGTCGCCGCTGCGGCCCGTCTGCCGTCGGGGGCGGAGACGTCCGGGGCGGCGGCACGGTTGCACGGGACGAAGCGGACTCCACCCAGCCGTCCGCGAAGCCGTCCGCGAAGCCGTCCGCCGGGCGGCGACCGCGGGCAGCCGCCGAAGCGGCTGGCACCCGCAACGGACGCCGCACCCCGGGCCGGGCCCGGCCCCGCGGTGTCAGACGCTCGTCGTGCGGGCGCGGGCGAGTACGGCCTCGGTGTCCACGCCCGTCGGGAGGGTGCCGTACGCCCCGCCGTGCTCGCCGCCGAGCCGGGAGGCGCAGAACGCGTCGGCGACCGCGGCCGGGGCGTGCCGCTGCAGCAGCGACGCCTGGAACACCAGGGCCATGGTCTCGGTCAGCTGCCGGGCCCGGTACTCGGCCTCGGCCGGGTCGGCGAGCTGCTTGTGCAGCGCGGCCACCGCCGCATCGAGGCGCCGGTCGGCGCCCGCCGCCCGGCCCACCTCCGCGAAGAACGCCTCCACGGTCTCCGGCTGCCGGGCCATGGCCCGCAGCCCGTCCAGCGCGGCCACGTTGCCCGAGCCCTCCCAGATCGACGACAGCGGGGCCTCACGGTAGAGGCGGGGCATGCCCGAGTCCTCGATGTAGCCGTTGCCGCCCAGGCATTCCAGGGCCTCGGCCGCGTGACCGGGGGCCCGCTTGCACACCCAGTACTTGGTCACGGCCAGCCCCAGCCGGCGCAGCAGCGCCTCGTCCGTGTCACCGCGGGCGACCCGGTCCGTGGCCCCGGCCAGCCGCATCGCGACGGCGGTGGCGGCCTCGGACTCCAGCGCCAGGTCGGCGAGGACGTTGCGCATCAGGGGCTGGTCGATCAGGGCCTTGCCGAACGCCCGCCGGTGGGTGGCGTGGTGGACCGCCCGGATCAGGCCGAGGCGCATGCCGGACGCGCCGCCGAGGACGCAGTCGAGACGGGTCGTGTTGACCATCTCGATGATGGTGGCGACCCCGCGCCCCTCCTCCCCCACCAGCCGGCCGAAGGCCTCGTCGTACTCGATCTCGGCGGAGGCGTTGGAGCGGTTGCCCAGCTTGTCCTTGAGCCGCTGGAGCAGCAGGCGGTTGCGGCTGCCGTCGGGCAGCACCCGCGGGAGCAGGAAGCAGGACAGTCCGCCGGGGGCCTGTGCCAGGGTGAGGAAGACGTCCGACATGGGCGCCGAGGTGAACCACTTGTGCCCGGTGAGCCGGTACGTGCCGTCCCCGGCCGGGACGGCGGTCGTGGTGTTGGCGCGGACGTCCGATCCGCCCTGCTTCTCGGTCATCGACATGCCGGCGATCAGCCCGCGCTTGGTGTCGGGGCGGCGCAGGCCGAAGTCGTAGGTGCGGGAGGCGAGCAGCGGCTCCAGCCACTCGGCGAGTTCGGGCGTCGCACGCAGGGCGGGGACGGCCGCGTACGTCATGGAGACCGGGCAGGTGTGGCCCGCCTCGACCTGGCTCCAGACGAGGAACTTCGCCGCGCGGGCGACGTGCGCGCCCGGCCGGTCGTCGGCCCAGGGCGCGGCGTGCAGGCCGTGCTCGACGGCGGTGCGCATCAGCTCGTGCCAGTACGGGTGGAACTCGACCTCGTCGACGCGGTGGCCGTAGCGGTCGTGGGTGTGCAGGACGGGGGAGTTCTCGTTGGCCAGGCGCCCCCAGTCCGCGGCCCGTTCGGAGCCGGCGAGGACGCCGACCGCGTGCACCTCGCCCGCGGCCCAGCCCGCTCCCTCGCGGTCGAGGGCCGCCAGCAGGGCCGGGTCGTCGGCGGCGTCGTAGCCGTGGTGCGGCGGTACCTGGTTGGTGACCTCATGCGTCTGCGGCATCGTGTCCTCCAAGGGCGCGCAGGGTGAAGGTGATCAGGCCGGGGATGACGTCGCCGGGGGCCGCGTCGCCGTCGGCGAGGGGTCCGACGAGGGCCTCGGCAATGGCGCCGACCAGTGCGGCGGCAGTCAGCTCGGGGTTTTGCGGGGGCAGTTCGCCGGCGGCCACGCCCGCGGCGATCCGTTCGGCGTACACGTCGCGGAACGCGCGCCGGAAGACGAGGCGTTCGGTGTCGACGGCCGGGTCGGCGGGTTCCGCGAGAAGGGCGAAGGCCCGCCGGGGCGCCTGGAGCGCACGGGAGGCGAAGGTCTCCACCGCGGCGGCCACCCGCCGGGCGGCGGTCCCGGGACGCTCCGCGGCGGCGGCGACCGCCTCCAGCTCCCGCGCGACCAGGGTGCGGAACAGCGCGGCGGCGAGCTCGGACTTGCCGGAGAAGGACTGGTAGACGCTGCCGGTGGAGATGCCCGCCTCGGCTGCGATCGCGGCGACGGAGCAGCCGCCGTACCCCTCCCGGGAGAGCAGGCGGACGGCGGCTTCCAGGACCCGGTCGCGGCGGGCGTCGAGGCGGGCCTGCACGGCAGGGGGGCGGCGGTAGGGCATGGGAAGGATTGAAGCACCGATTCACTGCTTCACGGAAGACCCCGGTCCGGCCCCGACACCGCTATGCGGTAGGGCGGCTGCGGGGTGCGGGCACGGCCGGCGGGTGCGGGGTGCGGGCGTCGCCTCAGGGCGGCGGGGCCACGGTCAGGGTCGCCGGGGTGGGGCCGTCGGGGCGGACGGTGATCCCGTACGCGGCGCCGGCGGGGGTGGAGCGGAAGGCGACGGTGTACGCGGGCAGCAGCCGCTCCAGCAGGACCGTCGACTCGCGCAGGGCGAACTGCAGGCCGAGGCAGGCGCGCGGGCCCATCCCGAAGGGCAGGTAGGCGCCGGGGGCGGCCGGCCTGCCCCCGGGGGCGGTGAAGCGCCGGGGGTCGAAGCGCTCCGGGTCGGGCCACAGCTGCGGGTCGCGGTGCGTGAGGTACGGGCACACCAGGAGGTCGGTGCCGGCGGCGATGGCGTGGCCGGCCAGGACGTCGTCCTCGGCCGCGTGGCGGGGCATGATCCAGGCCGACGGGTAGAGCCGCAGCGTCTCGTGGACCAGCGCCTGGACGGCCTGCCGGCGCTCCGCGGAGCCCGCGGCGCCGGCGGCGAGGGCCTGCGCGCGGGCTCCGGGATACCGGTCGAGCAGCAGGTACAGCCAGGTCAGGGTGGTCGCGGTGGTCTCGTGCCCGGCGAAGAGCAGGGTGACCAGCTCGTCGCGGATCAGGCGGTCGGTGTACTCGGGCCGTGCGGCGGAGGCGTCGATCAGGACGTGCAGCAGGCCGGGGCCGTCGGGTCCGGCGGGAGCGGTGCGGGCGGCGTCGATGGCGTACCGGGCGACCGCGTCGATACGGGCGACGTCCGCGGCGACGGCGTCGCGGGCGTCGGCCTCGTCGGCGGGCAGGGTGGGCAGGGCGGCCGCCAGGGTCTCGACGGTGTTCAGCTCGTGCTCGGTCCGGGCGTCGAGGGGATGCCCGGTCAGGGAGCGCCAGATGGTGTCCAGGGCGAAGCGGCGCATCTCCCGTCCGACGTCGAGGGTCCGCCCGGTGGCGGCGTACCGCGCCCAGCGCTCGGCGGCGGTGTCGGCGGCCCGCTCGATCCGCTGCTCGTAGCGGCGCATCCCGGTGCCGGTGAACTGGGACTGCAGCAGCCGGCGTTGGCGCTTCCAGGCCTCGCCGGTGGCGGCGAGGACCCCGTCGCCGATCAGCAGGCGGGCACGGTGGGAGCGTTTGACGTACCGGTCGGGGTGCAGGGCGAGTACGTGCCGGACGGCCGCGGGGTCGGTGACCAGGACGGCGGGCGGGGCGGGCGGGGCGCCTGCGTCCGCCGGCCCGAGGTGCAGCGCGGCGATGCCGCCGAGCCGTTCGCGTGCCAGGGCGAGCAGGTCGACGAGCTCACCCCGTTCCGCACGCCACCGCTGCACGTGGACGGCGTCCAGTTCGGGGACCGGGCGGCCCGGTCGGGGGCCCTGCGGGAGCGGGTCCCGGTCGAGTCCGGCTTCGGTGGCCACGCTTCTCCTCCTGCCTCCGGTACGCCTGCCCGGCCACTCCCCCTGACGGAGCGTCGGCACGGCATCACGGACTGTACGGGAGGAGGGGCGCCCGGTGACAGCCCGCCGCCGGACCGGTGGCGCGTTCGCCGCGGCCGTCCGCCGACCGCACGGATAACATTCCGTGATCATGGATGCGATGGCGGGACACGAGCTGGTCTCCGTGCCGGGCGGACGGGTGACCCTGTCCGACCGGCGGACGCAGCGCAGTTGGGCGGTCGACGTGGCGCCGTACCGGCTCGGGGCGGTGCCGGTCACCCAGGCGCTGTACGCCCGGGTGACCGGGGAGCGGCCGAGCACGGCCCGCGGGGACCGGCTGCCCGTGGAGGGGGTGTCGTGGTGGGACGCCGCCCGGTTCTGCAACGCCCTGTCGGCGCAGGAGGGCCTCACGCCCGTCTACCGGTTCCACGACGGCGCCACGGACGGGGACGGCGACGGGGACGGCGGGGGCTTGGACCGGGACCGGTCCGCGGACGGGTACCGGCTGCCCACGGAGGCCGAGTGGGAGCACGCCTGCCGCGCCGGGACCACCGGACCGCATTACGGGCCACTCGACGAGATCGCCTGGTACCGCGGCAATTCGGACGGGCGGATCCGCGAGGTGGGCGGCAGGCTCCCCAACCCGTGGGGGCTGTACGACATGCTCGGCAACGTCTGGAACTGGTGCTGGGACGTGTACGACGCCGAGGTGTACGGCGGCTACCGGGTGCTGCGCGGCGGCGGCTGGTTCGACGAGCACTGGAGCTGCCGGGCCTCGGCCCGCCGTCGCAGCCACCCCACGTTCCGGGTCGACGACGTGGGGTTCCGCGTCGCACGTCCGGCTGCCGCGGGCTGACCGGGCAGTCCCGGCCCCGGCCCGCCTGCCGCTCACCGCACGGTGCGCGGCAGGCGCAGGCTCAGCCCGGCCGTGAGGGCGATCAGGGCGAGCTGGACCAGCAGGGCCGCGGTGAGCGCCGTCCGGATGCCGTGGGCGGCGGTCAGGGCGAGGAACAGGCTGCCGAGGGTCGCGACGCCGAGGGCGAGCGCGGACTGCTGGGCAGTGGTCACGACGCCGCTGCCCACGCCGGCCTTGTCGGCCGGCACGTCCGCGAGCATCAGCCGCATCAGCACGGGCAGTTGGAAGCCCTGACCGAGGCCGGCGACGGCGATGCCCGGAGCCAGTGCGGCGACGCCGGGGTTCGGCCCGCCGTACCGGAGCGTGAGCAGCAGCACGGTGATGCCGACGGCCTGGAGCACCGCGCCCGCGGTGACGACGCGGCTGCCGAACCGGCCGGTCAGCCGCGGCCCGGCCAGCGAGGCCCCGAAGAAGGCGACGGCCATGGGGGCGAGGGCGAGCCCGGCGGCCACCGGCCCCTTGTGCAGGCCCTCTTGCAGGACCACGGCCATCACGAACATGAAGCCGCTGAACCCGATCGAGAACGGCACCAGCAAGAGCAGTCCCCGCCGCAGCGACGGCAGCCGCAGCAGGCTCGGCGGCACCAGCGGGGTCCGCCCCAGCCGGTCGGCGCGGCGCTCGACGGCGACGAAGCCGGCGGCCGCGACGGGGAAGGTGCCCAGCAGCAGCCAGGTCCACAGCGGCCAGCCGGTGGCCCGCCCCTCGGTCAGCGGCAGCAGCAGCGAGACCAGCGACAGGGCCAGCAGCAGCGTCCCCGGAACGTCGACCGAGGCCGGCCGGTCCGAGCAGGTCTGCGGCACGGTCCGCGCGGCGAGCAGCAGCCCGACGAGGGCGACGGGCACGTTCACCAGGAACACGGAGCGCCAGCCGAGGCCGGCCACGTCGGCGGCCACGAGGACGCCGCCCAGGACCTGCCCGGCCACCATGGACAGCCCGCCGGTGGCCCCGTACAGGCTCATCGCCCGGGCCCGGCGGGGGCCTTGCGTGGTGGCCTGGATGGTGGCGAGCACCTGCGGCAGCATCAGGGCGGCCGCGGCGCCCTGCGCCACCCGGGCGGCGACGAGGGTCCACGCGGTGGGGGCGAGGCCGCAGGCGAGCGAGGTGAGGCCGAAGGCGGCCATGCCGGCGAGGAAGAGCCGGCGCCGCCCGGCGGTGTCGCCGAGGCGGCCGCCGAGGACGAGGAGCACGGCGTAGGCAACGCCGTAGCCGCCGACGATCAGTTCGAGGACGGCGGGGCCGGCGGCGAGGTCGCGGTCGATGGCGGGCAGTGCCACGTTGACGATGAAGAAGTCGACCATCGGCAGGGCGGCGCCGAGCAGCACGGTGAAGAGCCCCAGCGGGCCCAGCGCGGCCGCGGCCGGGGCTGAGGCCGGGGCGGGGGCTGCGGGGGCGGGCAGGGGGACGGGAAGGGATGCGGGGGCCGCGGGAGGGGCCGGGGCGGGTGCCACGCGTGCGGCGGAGGCCGCGCCCGGGGCGGCGGCAGCGGAGGTTCGTACGGTCGTCTCACTCACCCCCCGACGATCGCGCCCCGCCCAGCCTGGTACCAGAGTCTCCTTGTCCTGGTACTCGCACTACCTGGCAACCGGATCGGCCGTACGGCACCCTGGTGCCATGACCACTGTGGCCCCCCGGAGCGACGTGCGCCGACACGAGCTGGCCGAGTTCCTGCGCAGCCGCCGCGAGCGCATCACCCCCGAGCAGGTGGGGCTGCCGCGCGGCCGCCGCCGGCGCACCCCGGGGCTGCGCCGCGAGGAGGTCGCCCAGCTCTCCGCCGTCGGCGTCACCTGGTACACCTGGCTGGAGCAGGCCCGTGAGATCCAGGTGTCCGCTCAGGTGCTCGACGCCGTGGCGCGGGCCCTGCTGCTGGATCCGAGCGAGCGCGCGCACCTGTTCGCGCTGGCCGGGACGGCCGACCCGGCGCCGAACACGCCGTGCCCGAGCGTGACCCCGGCCCTGCGGGAGATGCTGGACCAGCTGGCCCCGCTGCCGGCCTGCGTGCAGAACAGCCGGTACGACATCCTCGCGTACAACAGCACCTACGGGCGGCTGCTGTGCGACCTGGACGAGATGCCGCCGGAGGACCGCAACGGCCTGTGGCTGGCCTTCACCGACCCCGGCTGGCGGGAGTCCGTGGTCAACCACGCGGAGACGCTGAGGATCTTGGCGGCCAAGTTCCGTGCGTCCATGGCCGAGCATCTGGCCGAGCCCGCCTGGAAGGCGCTGGTGGCCCGGCTGGAGGCGCGCTCCCCGGAGTTCCGCGAGGTGTGGGCCCGGCACGAGGTGGTCGGCCAGGGCGCCAGGACGAAGTACATCCGCAACCGGTACGTCGGGCTGCTGCACCTGGAGCACACCAGCCTGTGGCTCGGCCCGGCGCCGGGCCCGCGCCTGGTCACGTACGCGCCGCTGGACGGGGAGACCCGCGAGCGCCTGGAGCGGCTCCAGGCCCTCGCCCAGGACCGGGCCCAGGACCGGGCCCAGGACCGGGCCCAGGACCGGGCCCAGGACCGGGCCCAGGACCGGGCCCAGGACCGGGCCCGAGCCCAAGCCCCCGACCCGGTCGCGGTGTGACGGCCGGGCGGGGGGTCTCCACCTGTTGGCCCTTGAAGTCGGGTAAGTGAGCGTAACCATGTATGAGTGAGTGTCGTTGTCAGAGCGTGAATCTGACGGAATGGGC